>NZ_LZTB01000128.1 GCF_001665685.1 Mycobacterium sp. 852013-50091_SCH5140682 | reverse complement strand
CAGAAAAATCCGACCTAACAAAACGACACCAAAACTGGCATCAAAAAAAACAACAGGTCACACCCTAAACGGGAAAAAGAATGCAACCAAAAAACAACAAACAAAAACCACCAAACACACTATTGAGTTCTCAAACAACACACCCGAGCCAACCGCACAGTCATCCCGCGGCCAAAAGCCGCAGAACCAAGGGCGGACAGTAAGAAACCCCCACCAAAGTGGGAGACTCACTCGGACTTTGTCTTCACTCCCCGGCCTCAGACCGTGTCGCTCTGACCTGCAATAAGTTACGCCAGGGCTAACGGGGAGTCAAATCGCCTGGTCACTCCCGCAACACTGCAGGTCCCAGCCTAGAGAGCCGGCCAGCTGGGCTGTTGGTCGCGCGATTCGTGCCGCTCAAATCAGGTCCAGTCCTGAGCTGCCCAACTGGCTGAGGGCTTCACAATGCGCGCAACGGCACGGTTCCCTATTCACCCGCCGTCCGGAAAACAATTGCAGTTATTTCCTCCGGTGCGCCACGTTGCGAATCGTCGACCGCATAAAGCGCGGCAAGCCACACACTCGGCTGGCCTCTGATCAACCTGGCGTATTGGAGTTCTCGGTGCCCAGCTCGCGGAGTCCGAGGTGCGGCCGCACCGTGTTGGACTCCAGTGCGTACATGCCGCGCCGAGTCAGTCCGAGTACCGGAACAGAAATTGTTGTGGAGTCTCCTGCGACGAACCGCATGAGCAAGCGGGACTGTTCCAAGACTTGGATGGCTTCCGCGATCGGTCGCAGGTCGGGATCGGTGTACGGGTTGCCCTGCCGGTAGATGAACTTGGGTTCGGCCCACAGACCCGTCCTGCACCACCCTGCGATGTTGAAGATGGCGAAGCCTTCGTGCACGTGCGGTGACATATGCGGGTAGGAGAACAGCGGAAGGATCGTCGCCGCCAACTCCTCGGGCGCGATCGCGATCCACCACGGCGAACTACCGGTCATGCGCGAATTGAACCACCCTGCGCAGCGGCGGCGTCAACATCGAGTTCGCGCGTCGTGCGCGGGCGTCACACTCAACAAAGACGCAGGCCAGGGGATGTCTCCCCTGGCCTGCCACGTAGCTAGAACGCTCCTACAACATGCAGCTGACGCAACCTTCGACTTCGGTGCCCTCCAAAGCCATCTGCCGCAGTCGGATGTAGTAGAGCGTCTTGATGCCCTTGCGCCAGGCGTAGATCTGCGCCTTGTTGACGTCGCGTGTGTTGGCGGTGTCCTTGAAGAACAGCGTCAGGCTCAGCCCCTGGTCCACATGCTGAGTGGCCGCGGCGTACGTGTCGATGATCTTCTCGTAGCCGATCTCATACGCGTCCTGGTAATACTCCAGGTTGTCGTTGGTGAGGAACGGCGCCGGGTAGTAGACCCGCCCGATCTTGCCTTCCTTGCGGATCTCGATCTTGCTGGCCACGGGGTGGATCGACGACGTCGAGTGGTTGATGTAGGAGATCGACCCGGTCGGCGGAACGGCCTGCAGATTCTGGTTGTAGATACCGTGCGCCTGCACGGACTCCTTCAGCGAGCGCCAATCATCCTGTGTCGGAACATGAATGCCGGCGTCAGTGAAGATCTGCCGCACCTTGTCGGTCTTCGGCTCCCACACCTGCTCGGTGTACTTGTCGAAGAACTCACCCGAGGCGTACTTCGACTTCTCGAAACCGCCGAAGCGCGTCCCGCGTTCGATGGCGATGAGGTTCGAGGCCCGCAGTGCGTGGAACAGCACTGTGTAGAAGTAGATGTTGGTGAAGTCGATGCCCTCTTCAGAGCCGTAGAAGATCCGCTCGCGAGCCAGATACCCGTGCAGGTTCATCTGGCCGAGGCCGATCGCGTGCGAGCTGTTGTTGCCCTGCTCGATCGATGGCACCGACCAGATGTGAGTCTGGTCGCTCACCGCGGTAAGCGCCCGGATGGCCACCTCGATGGTCTGGGCGAAGTCGGGTGAATCCATGGTCTTGGCGATGTTGAGCGAGCCGAGGTTGCAGGAGATGTCCTTGCCGACCTGCGCGTAGGACAGATCGTCGTTGAACACCGACGGTGTCGACACCTGCAGGATCTCCGAGCACAGGTTGCTGTGGGTGATCTTGCCGTCGATCGGGTTGGCCCGGTTCACGGTGTCTTCGAACATGATGTACGGGTAGCCCGATTCGAACTGCAGCTCAGCCAGCGTCTGGAAGAACTCGCGCGCCTTGATCTTGGTCTTGCGGATCTGCGCGTTGTCGACCATCTCGTAGTACTTCTCGGTGACGTTGATGTCGGCGAACGGCAGACCGTACACGCGCTCGACGTCGTAGGGCGAGAACAGGTACATGTCCTCGTTCTTCTTGGCCAGCTCGAAGGTGATGTCCGGGATCACCACGCCTAGGCTCAGCGTCTTGATCCGGATCTTCTCGTCGGCGTTCTCGCGCTTGGTGTCGAGGAAGCGGTAGATGTCCGGGTGGTGAGCGTGCAGGTACACCGCGCCCGCGCCCTGGCGGGCACCGAGCTGGTTGGCGTAGGAGAACGAGTCCTCCAGCAGCTTCATGATCGGGATGACACCAGACGACTGGTTCTCGATATTCTTGATCGGGGCGCCATGCTCACGAATGTTGCTGAGCAGCAATGCAACTCCGCCACCGCGCTTGGACAGCTGCAGTGCGGAGTTGATGGAGCGCCCGATGGACTCCATGTTGTCCTCGATGCGCAGCAGGAAGCAGCTCACCGGCTCGCCGCGCTGTTTCTTGCCCGAGTTGAGGAACGTCGGGGTGGCCGGCTGGAACCGACCGTCGATGATCTCGTCGACCAGCTTCTCGGCGAGGTCGGTGTCACCGGCCGCCAGGGTCAGCGCAACCATGACGACACGATCCTCGAACCGCTCCAGGTAACGCTTGCCGTCGAAGGTCTTCAGCGTGTAGCTCGTGTAGTACTTGAACGCGCCCAGGAAGGTCGGGAACCGGAACTTCTTGGCGTAGGCCCGGTCCAGCAGCGACTTCACGAAGTTGCGGCTGTACTGGTCGAGCACCTCGCGCTCGTAGTAGTTCTTCTCGATCAGGTAGTCGAGCTTCTCGTCCTGACTGTGGAAGAAGACCGTGTTCTGGTTGACGTGCTGCAGGAAGTACTCGCGCGCCGCCTGCTTGTCCTTGTCGAACTGAATCTTGCCGTCTTTGTCGTACAGATTCAGCATCGCGTTGAGGGCGTGGTAATCCGTCTCCCCCGGAAGCGCGTGCGTGCTGTCGCTTACAGGCTCTGCAGCTGTGACGGTCGGTGGCACGTCTGTTCCTTCCAGAAGTCTTCCAGCCCTGCACGGACGGCTTCCACGTCGTCAGGGGTACCCATGAGTTCGAAGCGATACAAGTACGGGACGCCACACTTGCGCGAGACCACATTGCCCGCGTAGGCGAACTCCGCACCGAAGTTGTTGTTGCCCGCGGCGATGACGCCGCGGATCAACGACCGGTTGTGTTCATTGTTGAGAAACGCGATGACCTGCTTGGGCACATAGCCACCGTTGTTGATGTCGGGGGTGGCCCGGCCTCCGCCGTACGTGGGCAGGATCAAAACGAATGGTTCGTCCACCTCGATACGGCCGTGCAGCGGGATCCGGGTCGCGGGGATGCCCAGCTTCTCGACGAACCGATGAGTGTTTTCCGAGACGCTGGAGAAGTAGACGAGATTGGTCATCCTGTCCCCGATCCTTCCCCATGGTTACTTCCTCCGTTACGCGCTGACCGCTGCGCCGCTGAGCGCCTTGATCCGGTCCGGACGGAAGCCTGACCAGTGCTCGTTGCCGGCCACGACAACCGGAGCCTGCAGGTAACCCAGGGCCATCACGAAGTCGCGGGCCTCACTGTCGAGGGTGATGTCCACCTTCTCGTAAGCGATGCCCTGCTTGTCCAGCGCCTTGTAGGTGGCGTTGCACTGCACGCATGCGGGCTTGGTGTACACGGTGACGGTCATCTTCGGTACGGCTCCTCTTGCGGTAAGTGAAAGATCGAAACCCGGACTGGCAACTTGGTTGGATCACTGTGTTCGCTAAACTTCAGCGACCTCCAGCCCTCCAAAATTCCTGGCGCCAGAAGCCGCCCTCCGGTCGGTCCTGGGACCGATTCCGCCGGATTCGCTGCGCTCCGGCGGGCTCCCGAACCGTGGTGGCCTGTCGGTGTCACAGACACTACACCTAGTGGCCGATCATCCGAAGCCATACAAGATGTTCTGAATAACATTTCTGAAATTCCCAGGTCGTAAGCTCATCGCAAGCCCCGCGCCCGGCGTGTCGCAAGCGGCCGCAGGGCGCGTGTCGCGCTATATCTATGGGTGTACCACCAGCCACCGACAAGTACGCCTCGCCTAGCACATCAAGATCGCCGGTAGCAAACCCGCTGCAGGCGGTCTGCGGCTGTACGCGCCCGCTCGGCGAGGCGCTCGGGGCCGGTGGACCGATCCCGTGCCGCGACGCGCAGATCTGGCGAAGATCCCGACATGACAAAGCTGGGCCGACATTGTCGACCCAGCCCTGGTATTGACCGTGCCGGCCCAGCGGAGCCGACTGAGATTCGCCGCCTCAGTTCACCTCGGCAGCGAGCTTGCCGACGATGTCGCGCACTGTCGCGGCGACCTCTTCGTTCTCCCGGGGGTGACGTCCGTCCAGAGCCTTGCCGGGCAGTGACAGTTTGAGGTCTTCGACAACCCGGGGCCCGGCGATGCCGAAGGACTTGCGCGTCTCGTCGTGCGCCCACACCCCGCCGTACTGGCCCAGCGCCGTGCCGACCACCGCCAGCGGCTTGTCCTTGAGCGCACCGTTGCCGAACGGCCGCGACAGCCAGTCGATGGCGTTCTTCAGCACACCCGGGATGCTTCCGTTGTATTCAGGCGTGACCACGAGTGCCGCGTCGGCCCCGGCAGCCGCGCTGCGCAATGCCGTCACCGACTCGGCCACATCGTCACCGTCGATGTCCTCGTTGTAGAACGGCAGCTCCCCCAGCTGGTCGAAGATCCGCAGGTCCACGCCGTCCGGCGCGACCTCGACGGCAAGCTCGGCGAGCTGCCGGTTGGTCGACGCCGCCCGCAGGCTGCCCACCAGTACCAGAACCTTGATATCGGCCATGTCATTACTCCCTATGTCGTCTGACCCGATCTTCGCCCACAGCAACCGGACTGTGGTCCGATTAATTCCGCCTGAGTTAAAGTTCAAAGGTGACTGCTTCTGACCGACGAGCCAGGCTCGCGGTCACCGATGCGACGCCGGCCGAACGAGGCGATGCCGCCCGCAACCGCGAACTCCTGCTCGACGCCGCACGGCGCCTCATCGCAGAACGCGGACCCGACGCGGTGAGTACCGACGATATCGCGGTCGCCGCCGGCGTGGGCAAGGGAACATTGTTCCGCCGGTTCGGCAGCCGCGCCGGACTGATGATGGTCCTGCTCGACGAGGACGAAAAGGTCGAACAGGAAGCGTTCATGTTCGGACCTCCCCCACTCGGCCCCGGCGCACCGCCCCTCGAACGGCTGCTCGCCTACGGCCGCGACCGGCTGCGGTTCGTGCATTGCCACCACGCGCTGCTGTCTGATGCAGCCCGCGACCCGCAGACCCGCTACGCAGGCCCGGCGATGTTGCACCGCGCACACGTCCGGATGCTGCTCGAAGCCGCAAACACCACAGGCGATCTCGATGCTCAGGCCGATGCGCTGATCGCCCTGCTGGATGCCGACTATGTCGCACATCAGCTCAACGACCGTGGCCGGACCCTCGACGAGCTCGGCGCGGCATGGGAGGCGACGGCACGCAAACTCTGCGGTTGCTAGCTCGATGAGCGGCTGGATTCTTCACGTCGACCTCGACCAGTTCCTGGCGTCGGTGGAGTTGCGGCGCCACCCCGAGTTGGTCGGCCTTCCGGTCATCGTCGGCGGCAACGGCGACCCCACGGAACCCCGCAAGGTCGTCACCTGTGCGTCGTATCAAGCCCGGGAGTTCGGCGTGCACGCCGGTATGCCACTGCGAACCGCGGCCCGCAAGTGTCCGGACGCCACCTTCCTGCCGTCCGACCCGGCCGCGTACGACGAGGCGTCCGAACAGGTCATGGGCCTGCTGCGCGATCTCGGCCATCCGCTGGAGGTCTGGGGATGGGACGAGGCGTACCTGGGCACCGACGATACGGTCGATCCCGTCGAACTGGCCGAACGCATCCGCACAGTGGTGGCCGCCGAGACGGGGCTGTCGTGCTCGGTGGGCATCAGCGACAACAAGCAGCGGGCCAAGATCGCCACCGGGCTGGCCAAGCCGACGCGCACGCGAGGAGCAGATCAGACCCCAGGCGTGTACCGGCTCACAGCGGACAGCTGGATGGACGTGATGGGCGACCGCCCGCCCGACGCCCTGTGGGGCGTCGGGCCGAAGACCACCAAAAAGCTTGCCACGCTTGGTATCACGACGGTCGCACAGCTGGCTGCCACCGACGCGGAGGTGCTCACGTCGGCATTCGGTCCGACCACCGGTCTGTGGATCCTGTTGCTCGCCAAGGGCGGTGGTGACACCGAGGTCAGCGCGGAACCGTGGGTGCCGCGGTCGCGTAGCCACGTCATCACCTTCGCCCACGATCTCACCGACCGCACGGAGATCGACGCGGCGGTACGTGACCTGAGCCTGCGCACCCTGACCGAGGTGGTCGAACAGGAACGCGTCGTGACCCGGGTGGCGGTTACCGTGCGCACCAACACGTTCTATACGCGCACCAAGATCCGCAAACTGCCGCAACCGGGCACCGACGCCGAGGTGATCACCGATACCGCCCTGGCCGTGCTGGACCTGTTCAAACTCGACCGGCCGATCCGGTTGCTCGGTGTGCGGCTCGAGCTGGCCATGCCACCGAGTGCTGGTGTCGGACCGGGTCAATAACCTGGTCGCATGCTGCAGACCATCGCCATCCGGGGCTACCGGTCACTGCGCGACGTAACGCTGCCGCTGGCCGACCTCACCGTCGTCACCGGCGCCAACGGCACCGGCAAGTCGTCGATCTATCGGGCGCTGCGCCTGCTCGCCGATTGCGGAGGCGGCCAGGTGATCGGATCGCTGGCGCGGGAGGGCGGGTTGCAATCAGTGCTGTGGGCCGGGCCGGAGCAGCCGGCCGAGGTGGCGCAAGGCACCACCCGTACCCGCCCGGTTTCACTCGAACTTGGTTTCGCTTCAGACGATTTCGGCTACCTGGTCGATCTTGGCCTACCGCAGATGGCAGGCACCGGGCCGACGGCGTTCGCGCTGGATCCCGAGATCAAACGCGAGATGGTCTTCGCGGGCCCGGTGTTGCGCCCCAGTTCGGCACTGGTGCGTCGCACTCGCGAATACGCCGAGGTGGCAGCCGAATCCGGCCGCGGTTTCGATGAACTGAGCCGGTCGCTGCCCTCCTACCGCAGCGTGCTCGCCGAGTACGCCCATCCCCACGCCCTGCCGGAGCTGTCGGCGGTCTCCGAACGGCTGCGCGACTGGCGGTTCTACGACGGCTTCCGCGTCGACGCGGCCGCCCCGGCGCGCCAGCCTCAGGTGGGCACCCGCACCCCGGTGCTCTCCGACGACGGAGCCGATCTCGCCGCGGCCACCCAGACCATCATCGAGGCCGGGCTGGACGACCTGGCCCGGGCGGTCGCCGACGCGTTCGACGGCGCCACCGTCTCAGTCGCCGTCAACGACGGCCTTTTCGATCTGCAGCTGCACCAACGCGGTATGTTGCGGCCCCTGCGCGCCGCTGAATTGTCCGACGGCACACTGCGTTTCCTGCTGTGGGCGGCGGCCTTGTTGAGTCCAAGACCGCCGTCTCTGATGGTGCTCAACGAACCGGAGACGTCGTTGCACCCAGACCTGGTTCGGCCCTTGGCGACCCTGATCGCCACGGCCGCGAACCAGACGCAGGTGGTGGTGGTCACGCACTCCCGGGCCCTGCTGGAATTCCTCGACACCACACCGGTCGCCGACGAGGAACGCGGCCGCGCCATCGAGGTGGAGCTCTACAAGCAGTGGGGTGAAACGAAAGTCGCAGGACTGGGCTTGCTGACCACGCCTGCGTGGCACTGGGGAAATCGCTGAGCCAGAAGGCCGTCCGCCCGGTGGACACCGGCGGTCCACCTCGGAGGGTTCAGACGAGGAGGCTTCGATCAGCGGCGTGGCCGCAGGGCCCGGGTGAACAGCACGTTCACCTGGCGCATCGCCACGCTGTATGGCCACCAGGCGAGGCGTTTGAAGGCGTACAGGGCGCGGATGTCGGGTGAGGTGTAAATCAGGAATCGGTTACGGCGCACGCCGGCCAGGATCTTGACGGCTGCCTTCTCCGGGGACACGGCATGCCCGGCGAACCGGTCCACCCACTTCTGCACATCGGGATCGTCGCGGTCGACGCCGGCAATCTGAACCGTCTGCACCAGACCGGTTTTCACCGCGCCGGGCACCACCACCGACACCCCGATGCGGTGCCGAGCCAGGTCGAACCGAAGCACCTCGCTGAGCCCCCGCAGCCCGTACTTGCTGGCGCTGTAGGCACTGTGCCAGGGCAGGGCCACGATGCCTGCGGCCGACGACACGTTCACCAGCTGACCACCCCTGCGGGCGGCGACCATCGGCGGCACGAACGTCTCGATGACGTGGATCGGACCCATGAGGTTGACGTCGATCATCGAGCGCCAGTGCTGATGGGTCAGCTGATCGACGGTGCCCCACGCGGAGATGCCCGCGACGTTCATCACCACGTCCATCGCGGAGTGCGCAGCGTGGATGTCGGCTGCGAATGCGGCGACCTGGTCGTAGTCCGAGATGTCCAGTGCCCGGTGCGCGGGCACCTGCGCGCCAAGCGCCTGTGCGTCAGCCACCGTCTGTGCCAGACCGTCGGCGTCGCGGTCGGTCAGATACAGTTCGGCGCCCTGCGCCGCCAGGGCGAGCGCAGTGGCCCGCCCGATCCCGCTCGCCGCCCCCGTGATGAAGCAACGTTTCCCCCGAAAATCGCTCCCCTGCGCCATAGCGGTGACCATACCGGGGCGGCTAGCGGTGCTGACCGCCCCACAGGGCATTGAGCCAGAGTCGTTCCAGCACGTCGACCGCGCGCTGCGGATCCTCGCCGCGGCCGATGAACGCCGGATCGTGGGACAGCGTCATCGCGGTGGTCGCAACCAGCATGCGCACCAGCCCGGAGATGTCCTCGGAGATCGGGCGAGCCCCGCTGTCCTGCTCGACGAGGCCGACAATCTTGGCGATCACCCCGTCCTCGAAGTCGTTCATCAGCTCGCGGATCTGCGCATCGGTGTTCTGCGCGATGGTGCAGGCCGACATGATCGGGTCGTTGGTGGCGAATACCAGGGCGGCATTGCCGACCATCCGCTTGGCGAACGCCGCGGGTTCCTCGTCGGGCTCGCGCGGCGCGTAGTTGTGCGTGAGTTGGTCGAGCTGCTCCATCGCCTCGGCCACGATGACCGCGAGGACCGCGTACTTGGTGTCGAAGTAGAAGTAGAAACCCGAGCGGGCCACCCCGGCGCGTTCGCTGATCGCGCTGACCGACAGGTCGGCGAACGACTGCTCCTCGAGCAGCTCCCGAACAGCCTTGACGATGGCCTCGCGCTGCCGGTCACCACGGCTGCGCCGCACCGGGCCTTCGTTGCTGTCCTCCGGGATCTGTTCGGCGGTCATGGCACTAGACCTTCGCATTGCGACAGGCCAGAACAAAACTTGACATGCGTCAAGTCTGACAGCCAGGATGGCCTCAGGTGGTGACATCGACCACACATTGTCAATTTCAGCGGCCTCAGGAGCGGTTCATGGCAACGATCAGCACTCCGCACTATCTCCTTGATCAGGCAAAGCGACGCTTCACTCCGACACCGAACACGCTGCCGGGCATGGCCGCCGTGGAGAAGCGCCTGAAGGAGAAGGACTGGGATCAGTTCGTCTTCGCCGAGCCACCGGCGGGCAGCGACCTCAAGCCGGTCCTGGGCGACTCGGGGCTGCCGATCATCGGCCACATGATCGAGATCTTCCGTGGCGGTCCGGACTTCATCCTCGAGCTGTACCGCAAGCACGGCCCGGTCTACTACGCGCACACGCCTGCGTTGTCACAGGTGATGGCACTGGGCCCGGACGCCACGCAGATCGTGTTCTCCAATCGCAACAAGGACTTCTCCCAGCGCGCGTGGGACCCGGTGATCGGCCCGTTCTTCGAGGGCGGCCTCATGCTCCTGGATTTCGACGAGCACATGTTCCACCGCCGGATCATGCAGGAAGCCTTCACGCGGACCAGGCTGACGGGCTACGTCTCACACATCGATTCGGTCGCGACGCAGGTGCTGGCCAACGACTGGGTCGCCAACGACCCGCGGTTCCTGTTCCACCCCGCGGCCAAAGAGCTGACCCTCGACATCGCCTCCGAGGTCTTCATGGGCCACCCCGCGGGTACCGACCACAAGCTCGTGACCACCATCAACCAGGCCTTCACCACCACGACCCGGGCCGGCAACGCGATTGTGCGCACGCCCGTGCCGCCGCTGTCGTGGTGGCGCGGCATCCAGGCCCGCAAAACCCTGGAGGACTACTTCGCCGGTCGGATCGCGGAGAAGCGCCGGTCGGAGGGCTCCGACATGTTCAGCGTGCTCTGTCACGCCCAGGACGAGGACGGCCAAAGCTTCACCGACGACCAGATCGTCGCGCACATGATCTTCCTGATGATGGCCGCGCACGACACCACGACGTCGACGCTGACCACCATGGCGTATCACCTGGCGGCCAACCCGCAGTGGCAGGACAAGCTGCGCGAGGAATCCGAACGCATCGGTGATGCTCCGCTGGACATCGAGGCGCTGGAGAAGCTGGAGACCTACGACCTGGTGATCAACGAAGCGCTGCGGATGCAGACGCCGCTGGGCTTCAACTTCCGGCGCGCCGTGCGTGACACCGAGATACTCGGCTACTACATTCCCGCAGGCACCGATGTGGTCACCTGGCCGGCGATCAATCACCGGCTACCCGAATTGTGGACGGACCCAGAACGTTTCGACCCCGACCGCTTCGCCGAGCCGCGCAGCGAGCACAAGAAGCACCGCTACGCGTTCGCGCCGTTCGGCGGTGGCGCGCACAAGTGCATCGGCATGGTGTTCGGTCAGCTGGAGATCAAGACCGTCATGCACCGGCTCATGCGCCGGTACCGGTTGGAGTTGGCGCACCCGGGCTATCAGCCGTGGTACGACTACGGCGGCATGGCCGTGCCGGTCGACGGCATGCCGATCGTGCTGCGCCCGATCCACTGAGGCAGTTTCAGGCGCTCATCAACCGGTTCACGCACGCGATGACGGCCCGCAGCGCCGACAGCTCCGGGTCGTCGTCCAGGCCCATCGCCCACATGCTGTGGGTTCCGTCGCTGCCCTGCAGGAAGGTGGCGGTGCGTCCGCCGGTCGGCAGCTGGTGAAACGACATGGTCTCCAGGGCGATACCGCGGTCGTACAGCATCGCGGTCAGCGCGGCGATCGGACCGCTGGCGGCGGCACGTGACGTGCTGACGGTGTCGCCGACGGCAATCGTGGCCTGGTAGCGGCGGCTCTGCGGTCCCAGCCTGTATCCCGGGCGGGCGGTGTCGGCGCAGCTCCACTGACGCATGCGCAGCGGCCCGCCACTGGGGGCGTACTCGGCCACGAAATCATCCCAGGACACCGACTCCGCGGCGGCGCGCACGCCGCGCGGCAGCGGCGCGGTGAAACTGGCCGCGAACACGGGGCGGTGGTGCGTGGCTGGTGTTGCCGATGAGGGATACATGTGCCGGCCTTCTCTTGTCCAGAGGAATTGACCGACGACGTAGCAATGACCCACAGCGAGGGGTCGGTCGAGATCAGACCCCGCTGCGGGTTGCTACTACAAGTCGCCTTGGCACGTTGGCGATGCTAGACGCTCCCCCGGCAGTCGCGCAATCACTTTCACTCGGTAACGTCGGCGCCGTGGACGCCTCATGAGCTTTTGGGACGTCGCACTGCTCATCGCCGCAGGGATCGTCGGCGGGTTGTCCGGCAGCATCGCCGGCCTCGCGTCGGTCGCCACTTACCCGGCACTACTGCTCATCGGACTGCCGCCGGTGACGGCGAATGTGACCAACACCGTGGCCCTCGTGTTCAACGGCATCGGGTCGGTGTGGGGTTCACGTCCGGAGTTGGCCGGGCAGGGTGCGTGGATCAAGCGGATCATGCCGGTCGCCGTGGTCGGTGGCGCGGTGGGCGCGGCACTGCTGCTGTGCACTCCGGCCGCCGGCTTCGAGAAAGCGGTGCCGCTGCTCATCGGCATCGCGTCGTTGGCGATCCTGTTGCCGCCCAAGGAGCATCGGGAAGCACACACGGATGATCACCGCGATCACATCGGCCGCGTGACCGTGGAAGCCGGAGCGATCTTTCTCATCACGATCTACGGCGGCTATTTCGGTGCCGCCGCGGGAGTGCTGTTGCTGGCCCTGTTGCTCCGGGCCGGCGGTGCCACCCTGGCCCATGCCAACGCGGGCAAGAACGTCATACTCGGCGTCGCCAATTCTGTTGCTGCCCTTGCCTTCGTGTTCTTGGCGCCCGTGTACTGGCCTGCGGTGCTGCCGCTCGGGTTGGGCTGTCTCGTCGGCTCACGACTGGGGCCGATCGTGGTGCGGCACGCGCCGGCCACGCCGCTGCGGGTGCTGATCGGGTTGGCCGGTTTCGCGCTGGCCGTCAAACTCGCCGTCGACGCCTACTGACCTTCACCGCGAGCAGGCGTTGCGGTACGCGACACGCCGCATTTCGCGTACCGCGCTGTCTGCTCGCCGGTCAAACGAACGGGTTGTCCCCCTTGGCGACGCGGGTTCCGAGGTCGATCAGGTTGGCCGCCGAGGCGTGCAGTTGTTCACCGGCCTCCCGGCTGGCGCGCCCGGCCAGGTAGCGCGACCACGTGCCCTCGATCACGATGCCGAGCTTGAAACACGCCAGGGCCACATACCAGTCCAACGTAGAGGTCGTGCGGCCACCGGCGTCGCGGTAGGCATCGAGCAGATCGCGCCGCCCGGCGAGCCCGCCCAGAGCGGCCAGCGCCGAGCCGGCGTTGATCGGGTTGGGTTGGTCCGGCCAGCACACCAACATCCAGCCAAGATCCAGGAGCGGGTCGCCGATGGTGCACATCTCCCAGTCGATGAACGTGGCCAACTGCGGGCTCTCGCGGCGCAACAGCACGTTGTTCAGGTGGGCGTCGCCGTGCATGATCCCGGGCTCGGCGTCGGGCGGCCGGTTGGATTCCAGCCATTGCGCCAACTCCGCGACGGCGGGCAGTGATTCCGGCGCATAGCGTTCGTGGCGATAGCTCTCCAGCAGTCGCAGAAACTGCGGAACCTGGCGGGCCAGAAAGGAACCCGGCGGCCGGATCTCGGCCAGCGGGCTGTCGATCCAGGCGGCGTTGCCGAGTTCGGCCAGGCTGGCGGCGTAGGACAGCCCGACGCGGTAGCGCAGGTCCGGATCGGCGCGGTAGGCCTCGGCGACCTCGGTGCCCGGATTGAATCCGTCCACCTGCTCCATGAGATAGAACACGACACCGAGCACGTCGAGATCAGTGCAGCCGGCGATGAATCCGGGATGGGGTACCGCCGACCCTGCCAGGGTGCGCAGCACCGCGATCTCACGCAACATCGTCTTGTCGCTGGTCGGCCGCGGGTGCAGCGGCGGACGGCGCAGCACCATCTGTCTGCCGTCGACCCTCAGGCCGACCACGATGTTCTGCGTTCCGCCGGTCAGCGGCGCCACATCGGTGATGGTCGAACCGATTCCCTGGCTCTGCAGCCAGGGCCTCAACGCCGCCAGATCGGCGTCACTGAGCGTCGGCAGCTGGTGCGCGTCGTCCGGCATTCAGTCATAGTGCCAGCCCGCATTCAACGCTTACGCGCGGTCACCAGAAGGTACTGCCAGGCCATCGAGCCGTCGCTGATGTTGCGGTCGCCCAGGGCAGCGATGTCGGTGTCCAGCGCCGCCACCCGCGCCGGGTCGTCGGCGATACCGCGGTACGCCGCGATCGTCGGGCCGTAGTTGGCCTTGAAATAGTCACGGAAAGCGGCCCCGTTGGGGAAAGCGTCGACTGTGAGGTCGCGCCGGTCCGTCGTGATGTCGACGACTGCGTCGCCCAGCAACGCACTGACGTAGGCCTCACCGCCCCACAGCGGCGGCGCGGAAACCCCAGCGGGGGGCGCGGGCACGTACGGTTTCATGGTCGCGAACAGCTGCCCGATGAAACCCTCAGGGGTCCAACTGATCACGCCGATACGGCCACCCGGGCGGCACACCCGGACCAGCTCATCGGCGGCCTGCTGATGATGCGGCGCGAACATCACCCCGATGCACGACATCACCACATCGAACTCGTCGTCCCCGAACGGGAGCGCTTCGGCGTTGGCTTCGCGCCACTGCAGTTCGACGCCGCGTTCGGTGGCCTGTTGCCTGCCCCGCTGCACCAACTCCGGGCACAGATCGCTGGCGATGACATGCGCGCCGGTCATCGCGGCCGGAATCGCCGCATTGCCCGTTCCGGCCGCGACATCGAGCACTCGGTCCCGGGGTCCGACGCCGCAGGCCGCCACAAGCTCAGGACCCAGCGGCGCCACCACGTCGGCGGCGATCGCGGCGTAATCGCCCAACGCCCACAGCGCACGGTGCTTGGCTACCAAATCGTCCACTACAGCGCTCATCGGTGACTCCTCTCGCACGGGTGAACCCATGATCCGGCCCGGCAGCACGCACATCCAGTTCCAGTTCTGTACCGGCTCCGATACTGAATCTGTACTGGGCACGCCGGCTGCGAGACCATAGATTCGGCGACGATCCACGAAAGGTGCGGGTATGTCGGGATACGGCCAGTTCTGCCCGATGGCCAAGGCCATGGAATTGCTCGATGAACGCTGGACGATGCTGGTGGTGCGGGAACTCCTGCTGGGCAGCACCCATTTCAACGATCTGCGTCGTGGAGTGCCGAAGATGTCCCCTGCGTTGCTGTCAAAGCGACTCAAGACCCTGACCCGCGCCGGTGTCGTCGAGCGTGCCGAAATCGATGGTCGCACAACGTATTCCCTCACCGAATGCGGTCAAGAGCTGGCCGGCATCGTCACCGCTCTCGGCGCGTGGGGAGTTCGTTGGATCGGTGAGCTCGGGGAGGCCGACCTCGATCCGCACCTGCTGTTCTGGGACATGCGCCGCACCATCCCGATCGAGAACTGGCCGCGCTCGCGCACCACGGTCGCCTTCATTCTCGACGGCGTCGCAGTCAAGGCGTCGCGGTGGTGGCTGGTGGTGTCCGACGGCCAAGCCGATGTGTGTGATTTCGACCCGGGCTACGACGTGACGGGCACCGTCGAAACCAGCCTGCGCACCCTGACCCGAATCTGGCGTGGCGACCAGGGCTGGACACACGCTGTGCTCGACGGCAGCGTCGCGTTGTCCGGTCCCGGTGATGTGCGCCGCGCGATCCCCAAGTGGCTCGGGCAGAGCGCGTCAGCCGCAGTGCCCCGGCCGGCCTGAACTCCGTTGCGAGACAACGGCGGTCAGTCCAGGATGCGGCGGGCGACGTTGGTGGTGACCAGGTCGAGCAGTTCGTCGGCGCGGCCGGCCAGGATGGTCCGGATGGCATACAGCGAGAAGCCTTTGGCCTGTTCGACGGTGATGGCCGGCGGTATCGACAGTTCCTGACGAGCGGTGACGACGTCCACCACAACGGGACCGTCGTGCGCGAACGCATCAGCCAGGGCCCGTTCCAGCGCGGCCGGCTCGGTCACCCGCCTCCCGAACATCCCCATCGACTGGGCGACGGCGGCGAAGTCGGGATTGACCAGGTCGGTGCCGAACGTGACGATGCCCGCCGCTTTCATCTCCAGCTCGACGAAGTTCAGCGACGAGTTGTTGAACACGATCAGCTTGACCGGCAACCGGTTCTGGAGCAGCGTCACCAGCTCCCCGAACAGCATCGTCAGCCCGCCGTCACCGGCAAGCGCGACAACCTGCCGACCCGGGTAAGCGGTCTGGGCGCCGATGGCGTGCGGCAGCGCATTGGCCATGGTGCCGTGGTTGAACGACCCGATCAACCTACGCCTGCCGTTCATGGTGAGGTAACGCGCCGCCCACACCACCGGCGACCCGACGTCGCAGGTGAACACCGCATCATCGTCGGCGAGCCGGTTGGCCAGCGCGGCAACATATTCCGGTCTGATCGGAGTCTTGTCACGGTCATTGACGGCCAGCGCGTCCAAAGACGCGCGCGTTTTGGCGTAGTGCCGTAGCGCCCGGTTGAGATGTTCGCGATCGGACTTGGCCCGCAGCAGCGGCTGCAGCGCGGCCAGGGTGTCCTTGACCGTGCCCCGCAAACCCAGGTCGATCGGCGTGCGACGGCCCAGGTTCCGGCCACGAGTGTCGACCTGGATGATCGACGCGCCCTCGGGATAGAACTGCTGATACGGGAAATCGGTACCCAGCATCAACAGCGTATCGGCCTCTTTGATGGCCTTGTATCCCGACGCAAACCCGAGCAGCCCGGTCATCCCCACATCGAACGGGTTGTCGTATTCGATGAACTCCTTGCCGCGCAACGCATGCACGATCGGCGCCTGCAACGTCGCGGCCGCCTCGATCAGCTCGCCGTGCGCGCCCGCCACCCCGGCCCCACCGAGGATGGTGACCCGCTCGGCGGCATTGAGCAGATCCGCCGCCCGGCGTATCGATGCGTCGTCGGGGCGCAGTATCGAGTGCGTCGGCAGCACCGGGCGCGAGGTCCACGCCGACGCAGCGGTGCGCGCCAGGAAGATCTCCCCCGGCACCACGACGACGGCGACCCCGTTCTCTTCAATCGCGGCGCGCATCGCCATCTCGAGAATGCGCGGCGCCATCTCCGGGGTGCTGACCAATTCGCAGTAGACGCTGCACTCGCCGAACAGCTGCTGCGGGTGGGTTTCCTGGAAGTAGTCCGAGCCGATTTCGGTGCGTGGAATGTGTGCGGCGATGGCCACCACCGGAACCCGGCTGCGCTGCGCGTCGAACAGGCCGTTGATCAAGTGCAGATTGCCCGGCCCGCAACTGCCCGCGCAGACCGCCAATTGACCGGTCAGCGCCGCGTCCGCCGCCGCGGCGAACCCCGCCGTCTCCTCATGCCGCACGTGTTGCCACGTGATGGCCTCCGAGCGCCGGATGGCATCGGTGAACCCGTTGAGACTGTCCCCCGGCAACCCGTACACCCGCCGAACCCCACTGGCGCTCAACGCCGAGATCACCTGGTCTGCAACGGTTGCCATGACGCCTCCCGGTATGCGATGTCGGAGCGACCGGTCCGCACGGAGCATGACCGGTCACGCCGCATCACTCTACTTGGGGGCGAAGCGCTGGCCGGCGTCCAAACGGATGCACTGGCCGTTGAGCATGGGGTTCTCGATGATCGCGACGGCGAGCTTGGCGTACTCCTCCGGGCGGCCGAGCCGCTTCGGGAACGCGGCGTCTTTGGTCAGTTGCGTGGCGAACTCGTCCGGAATGCCCTGCGTCAACCCGGTCGCGAAGAGGCTGGGCGCGATGGCCAGCACCCGGATACCCATGCTGCCCAGGTCACGGGCCATGGTCAGGGACATGCCCGCGATCGCGGCTTTTGACGCGGTATAGGCGACTTGGCCGATCTGCCCCTCGAAGGCGGCGATCGAGGCGGTGTTGATGATGACGCCACGTTCCTCGGCCTCGGTGTCGACCGGCTGATTCTTGCTCATCTGCCACGCCGCGAGTCGGCTGATGTTAAATGTCCCGATCAGGTTGAGGTCGACGCTGGCGCGGAACGATTCCAGGCTGTGCGGGCCGTTCCTGCTGATGGTGCGCTCGCCGATACCGCCGCCCGCGGTGGTGACCACGATGTGCAGGCCGTCGAGACTGGCCACGGCCCGCTCCAGCGCCTCCTCGGTGCCGGTGAAGTCGGTGACGTCGACCTCGAAGAACGTGCCACCGATCTCGTCGGCGACTTCCCTGCCCTTGGACTGCGGTCGGTCCAGCACCGCGACGCTGGCGCCGCGCTTGGCCAGTGCCTCTGCTGTCGCCTTGCCGAAGCCTGACGCGCCACCGACGACGATGGCCTTCTTGCCTTCGATCTCCATCTGGCTCCCTTTCCAAAAATGACAGAATCTGTAAAGCAACCTATCGGATGGATCCCTTTCGGTAGGCCTTTCGGGTGCGGTTTTGCATGACGGCTCGGCCGTCATGGTTTCGTCAGCTCCGTCGGGGTCGTCCGCAGGTAGCGTGTGAATATGGCCGATCGCACAGCTCCCGCGCCGGCGCTGGCAGGCGTCGCGGCGGCGGCGGTGGCCGTTGGTGTCACCGGATTGTTGGCTGCGCTCTTCGGACCGGCCTCCGATGCCCGCACGGCGGTCGGATCTGCGGTCATCGATCTGACCCCTGGGCCGGTCCGGGAGTGGGCCATCACGACTTTCGGTACCGCCGACAAGCCAATGCTGACCGTTGCGGTGCTGGTCATCATCGCCACGATCGCCGCGGTGGCCGCCACCTGGGAAACGGGCAGAGTGCCGGTGGGCAGCATCGCCATCGGGCTCGGCGGGGTCGCCGGCTGCGTGGCGGTGCTGTCCCGGACCGGGGCGAGCTGGTCGGCGGTGATTCCGACGATCATCGGCACACTGTGCGGGATTGCAACGTTGCGCCTCCTGGTCTCAGAAGGGCTGCGCGACAAACCCGTTGCCGATGACGGTGTGGATCCCGGCCGCCGCCGATCACTGGTGACGCTGGGCCTGCTGGCCGCCGGTGTGGTCAGCGGCGTGGCCGGGGTGGTGTTGTCCCGGTTGGCCTCCTCGGTCACCGACGACCGCAACGCCTTCACCTTGCCCCGACCGCTTCATCCGGCGCCGCCTGTGCCGCCCGCCGTACAGCCCGAAGGCGTTGCGGTGCCGTCGTTCATCACACCGTCGGCACGGTTCTACCGGATCGACACCGCGCTGACCGTGCCGCAGCTCAGCCGCGACGACTGGCGGCTGCGCATCCACGGGATGACCGACCGCGAAATCACCCTGCACTGGGCGGATCTGGAGCGCTTCGAGGTCGTCGAGAAGGTCGTGACGCTGACATGCGTTTCCAACCCGGTCGGCGGCAACCTGATCTCCAACGCCACCTGGACCGGTTACCGCGTGCGGGATCTGTTGGCCGCGGCGGGTGTTCACTCCGACGCCGACATGGTGCTCTCGACATCGGTGGACGGTTTCACCGCGGGCACACCGGTCGACGCGCTCACCGACGGACGCGACGCGCTGCTGGCGATCGGGATGAACGGTGAGCCGCTACCCACCGAGCACGGCTATCCGGCACGGCTGGTGGTGCCCGGACTCTACGGATATGTGTCCGCCACCAAGTGGGTGACCGATCTGGAACTGACCCGGTTCGACCGCGCCGAGGCCTACTGGACCAGGCTCGGCTGGTCGGCGCGCGGCCCGATCAAGACCGAGTCACGCGTCGATGTCCCGCGTGACGGGCAACGGGTCGACCGCGGCCCGGTACGGTTCGGCGGGGTGGCGTGGGCCCAGCACCGCGGGGTGCGCGCGGTGGAGGTTCGCATCGACGGGCCTGGGCGCCAAGGTGATTGGCAGCCGGCCCAGCTGGGCGCCGCGTACTCCGACGACACCTGGCGGTTGTGGAGCTTCGACTGGACTGCCAGCGACCCCGGCCGGTACACCATCACCGTGCGGGCCACCGACAACACCGGCACGGTCCAGACGCCCGAGTTGGCCGATCCCGTGCCGGACGGCGCCACCGGATGGCACCGCGTGACCTTCGACGTGACGTGATCCTTCCCACCCCCAGGCACCGCGAGCGCGCGTGTCTGTTGCCCGACACTCCGTGTTCAGCTGGCATTTCGCGCACGCTCGGTGAAGTCGACCGCGCCAGAAAATGCTTCGACGTATCCTCCTCGGCCGAATAGGTTGTCATGACATGACACCAGCACAACATTGGCGCGACACGTTGCGCCGCGGGCTGATGTCGGCACGCAAGGCCCGCGACACCCCGCGTGTGGTCGCGTTGCGGTCGGCGCTCAGCGCGATCGACAACGCAGAAGCCCCCGAGGTCGCCGCCTTCGCGGTATCTGTGGCAGGACCCTTCGCCGCGTCGGTGCCGGGCCTGGGCGCCGCCGAGGTCGCTCGGCTCGAGCTCTCCGATGGCGAGATTCGTCGCCTCATCGAGTCCGAGGTCGACGAACGCCTCTCGGCCGCAGATGAATTCGTGGCAGCGGGCTACCACGTGCGGGCGGCCGAGCTGCGCTCCCAAGCCGCGGTGCTGGTGCAGACGCTGAGGAATGTCTGACCGTCGTGGCACGCTGAACGCATGCTGCTTGCCGAGGTTGTCGCCGCATCCGCCGACGTGGCGGCGAGCTCGGGCCGGCTGGCCAAAACCGGGCGCATCGCCACGCTGCTGTCCGCGGTCGCCGCCGCAGGCGATCCCGTCGCGGTCGTGGTCGCGTGGCTCTCCGGGGAGCTGCCGCAACGCCAGATCGGCGTGGGCTGGGCGGGGTTGCGCGACCTGCCGACGCCGGCAGTCACCCCGACGCTGACCATCACCGATGTGGACAGCCGGCTCACGGCGATCGGCACGGTCACCGGCAAAGGCTCCCAGGCGCACCGGGCCCGCCTGGTGCACGAGCTGTTCGGCGCTGCCACCGCCGGTGAGCAGACCTTCCTGCGCCGGCTGCTCGGCGGCGAGTTGCGTCAGGGCGCCCTGGCCGGGGTGATGGCCGACGCCGTCGCGCGCTCATCGGGCATTCCGGCGGCCGACGTGCGCCGCGCGGCCATGCTGGCCGGTGATCTGCCTGCCGTCGCGGCCGCGGCAGCCACCGGCGGCGTCTCTGCGGTACAGGCTTTCGGCCTTCAGGTGGGCCGCCCGGTGGGGCCGATGCTGGCGCAGACCGCAAACGACATCGACGACGCCCTCGAAAGGCTGGGCGGCACAGCCGTTCTGGAGACCAAACTGGACGGCGCGCGGGTGCAGATCCACCGCGTCGGGTCCGACGTGTCCATCTACACCCGCAGCCTCGACGACGTCACCGCGCGCCTGCCGGAGGTTGTCGCGGCGACGCTGGCGCTTCCGGTCACCGACCTGATCGCCGACGCGGAGGCGATCGCCCTGCGTCCGGACGGCAGGCCACACCGGTTCCAGGTCACCGCCTCGCGTTTCGGTCGCCGGAATCCGACCGACGAGGTGCCGCTGTCGGTGTTCTTTTTCGACCTGCTGCACGTCGACGGGCGTGATCTCCTCGACCTGCCGACCCTCGAACGCCGCGCCGCACTCGATGCGATCGTCCCGGCCTCCCGGCGCGTCGACCACATCGTGACCGCCGACCCCGAGCAGGCCCGGGAATTCGTGGCCGCGACACTGGAGGCCGGGCACGAAGGGGTGATGGCGAAGGCCCCGGGGGCGCCGTACGAGGCAGGGCGCCGCGGGGCGGGGTGGCTCAAGGTCAAGCCGGTGCACACCCTGGATCTGGTGGTGCTCGCGGTGGAATGGGGCTCGGGGCGGCGTACCGGCAAGCTCTCCAACATTCATCTGGGCGCACGCGATCCGGCAACCGGCGGATTCGTGATGCTGGGCAAGACGTTCAAAGGTATGACCGACGCGATGCTTGCCTGGCAGACCGAACGTTTCACCGAACTCGCCGACGGCCCCACCGACGGGTACGTGGTGAAACTACGGCCCGAGCAGGTCGTCGAGATCGCGTTCGACGGCGTGCAAGGCTCGTCACGATACCCCGGCGGGATGGCGCTGCGGTTTGCCCGTGTGTTGCGTTACCGCGACGACAAATCGCCCGAAGAGGCCGACACCGTCGAGACCGTCCGCGCCCTGTACGAACGCTGAGGAGGGTTCCGCCACGCGACCGCGGCGGCGATGAAAAGATCGGCCCATGGCCACACCCACCGCGTCCGACCGGATCGAGGAGACCGACGGCGACGTCACCTACATCCGCACCGACAAGGATCTGCCGCCGGTCGCAATAATTGATCGCCGCGGGATCACCACGCGGCACAAAATCGTCTTCGCGATCATCGCGCTCGTCGGCGCTGTCGCCTGGGCGGTGATCGCGTTCTTCCGCGGGGAGACCGTCAACGCGGTCTGGTTCGTGATCGCCGCGATCTGCACCTACGTCATCGGTTTCCGGTTCTACGCCCGGCTGATCGAGATGAAGATCGTCAAACCCCGTGACGACAATGCCACTCCGGCAGAACTTTTCGAGAACGCCACCGACTACGTACCCACCGACCGACGGGTGCTGTTCGGTCATCACTTCGCGGCCATCGCCGGGGCCGGCCCGCTGGTCGGCCCGGTGCTCGCCATGCAGATGGGTTATCTGCCCGGCACCATCTGGATCATCGTGGGAGCCGTGGTGGCCGGCTGCGTCCAGGACTACCTGGTGCTGGCCATCTCGGTCCGGCGCCGCGGCCGGTCACTGGGCCAGATGGCACGTGACGAACTCGGCGCCATCGGCGGTGTGTCGGCCATCGTCGGCGTGCTGGTCATCATGGTGATCCTGCTGGCGGTCCTGGCCCTGGTGGTCGTCAACGCCCTGGCCGAAAGCCCGTGGGGTGTGTTCTCCATCGCGATGACCATTCCGATCGCCATTTTCATGGGCCTCTATCTGCGATTCCTGCGACCCGGCCGGGTGTCGGAAGTGTCGCTGATCGGCGTCGTGCTTCTCCTGCTCGCGGTGGTCTCCGGCGGGTGGGTCGCCGAAACCGACTGGGGCACTGACTGGTTCACCCTGTCGAAGGTGACGCTGTCATGGTGCATCATCGTCTACGGCCTGGCTGCCTCGGTGCTGCCGGTGTGGCTCCTGCTGGCGCCCCGTGACTATCTGTCGACGTTCATGAAGGTCGGCACCATCGCGTTGCTGGCGCTCGGCATCCTCATCGCCCGGCCGGTGATGGAGGCGCCCGCCATCTCGCAGTTCGCCACCAGTGGCACCGGCCCGGTGTTCGCGGGCTCGCTGTTCCCGTTCCTGTTCATCACCATCGCCTGCGGCGCCCTGTCGGGCTTCCACTCCCTGATCTCCTCGGGCACGACCCCGAAGCTCCTGGAGAAGGAAAGCCAGATGAGGCTCATCGGGTACGGCGGCATGCTCACCGAGTCGTTCGTCGCGATCATGGCGTTGATCACCGCGGCGATCATCAACCAGCATCTGTACTTCGCCATCAACGCGCCGTCGGCGCAGACCGGGACCACCGCGCAGACCGCGGCCACCTACGTCAACGGCCTCGGCCTGTCCGGTTCCCCCATCACCCCGGATCAGATCACCGCGGCGGCCGAGGGTGTCGGAGAGGAGACGGTCGTCTCGCGCACCGGTGGCGCGCCGACCCTGGCGTTCGGCATGTCCGAGGTGCTGCACCAGGTGTTCGGCGGGGCGGGCCTCAAAGCGTTCTGGTACCACTTCGCGATCATGTTCGAGGCGCTGTTCATCCTCACCACCGTCGACGCGGGCACGCGGGTGGCGCGGTTCATGCTTTCCGACGGCCTGAGCAACCTCGGCGGCCCGATGAAGAAGTTCCGCAATCCGAGCTGGCGGGTCGGCGCGTGGGCCTGCAGCATCATCGTGGTGGCGGCGTGGGGATCGATCCTGTTGATGGGCGTGACCGATCCGCTGGGCGGCATCAACACGCTGTTCCCGCTGTTCGGCATCGCCAACCAGTTGCTGGCCGCGATCGCGCTGACCGTCGCCACCGTCGTGGTGATCAAGCGCGGACTGGTGAAATGGGCCTGGATTCCGGGGGTTCCGCTGATGTGGGATCTCGTCGTCACGATGACGGCGTCGTGGCAGAAGATCTTCTCCGGCGACCCCAAGGTCGGCTACTGGAAGCAGCATTCGCAGTACGTCGCAGCCAAGGAGGCAGGCAAGTCGACATTCGGTGCGGCCAAGAACCCGGACCAGATCGACGCCGTCATCCGCAACACGTTCATCCAGGGCACACTCTCGGTGATCTTCGCGGTGCTCGTACTCATCGTGTTCGTCGCCGGCGTGGTGATGGCGGCCCGCGCGCTGCGCGGCACCGGCCGCCCGCTCACCGAGGACGATCCGGTGCCGTCGCGCATCTTCGCGCCATCGGGCCTGATCCCGACGCATGTCGAGAAGGAGGTGCAGAAACAATGGGACGCCTTGCCTGGCGCACACGCCGGGCCGCACACCAAATCGGTTGGTACGTCGCCACATTGATGGGCGACAACCACTACCGGCGGTACGTCGAGCACCGGGCCCGCACCCACCCCGGCGAGCCGGTGCTCACCGAGCGCGACTACTGGAAGATGCGCCACCGGCACACCGAGGCCAACCCCGGCGCACGCTGCTGCTGACCCCGTTTGCGCCGAGACGACGGTTTTTAGGGTGAAAACGGCTTTTCTTCGCCATAAACCGTCGTCTCGGCGCACTGGTCCCCGCAGGTCGTAGGCTGATGCCTATGACGCCGATCACAGCCGAGTTCTCGACGGCCGGCTTGCCGGCCGACGAGCGGATCGAGCGCTGGGAACGGCACAACTCGACGTCGCTGATCGGATTGCAGTGCCGCACAATCGGCTCCGGCGTTCTCGACGCGCGCGAGATCAATGTCGAACTCGGGACACTCGGGCTCGCGCGGGTGACCGCCGGTCCACACATCGTCGAGCGCAGCACCGCGCACATCGCCGCCTCGCCCGTCGATTCCATCGCGTTGTACTTCACCCTGTCCGGGGAGGCCTTCTTCTACCGCGACGACGGTGTGCGCACGCTGCGTCCCGGGCAAGTGCTGGCGATGGACGCCGACAAGCCCTTTGTCCGCGGCTTCTCCGGCGGGCTGGATGAACTGGTCGTCCGTGTCCCGCGCGCCGCTTTCGCCGACCACACCGGCGTCACCGATCTCGATAGTCCGGTCGTCGCCGCCTTTACCGGCGATCCGCAGGCCGACGCGCTGGCTCGGCTCGTCGCGCGCGTGCTCAGTGCCGATGCGACAGCTCCCGTCGATGAGAACACCCTGCTGGATCTGGTCGCGTTCATAGCGACCGGCGGGCGGCGTGCGGGCGCGTCGGCACATCTGGCCGCGGCGAAAGCGTTCATCGCTGCCCACCTGACCGATCCCCGCCTCGGTGCCGCAATGGTCGCGGCCGGTGTGGGGCTCAGTCCCCGACAGCTGTCCCGCGTGTTCGCCGATTCCGGCGTCAGCGTGCCGCACTACATCCGGGAGCGCCGGCTCGACCGGGCCCACGCGCTGCTGATCGACACTGCCCACCGGCTCTTGCCGGTGGCCGACATCGCCGCACAATGCGGCTTCGGCTCGGCCGCACACTTCTCGACCGCTTTCGCCGAACGGTTCGGCGCCGCACCGAGCGAAGTCCGACGACGCCGCTGACGGCCCTCCCCCGCTTTCGCGGATCGGCCATCCGTACCCGTTTCGGCCGCATCGCCGCCGGATCCTTCCGGTACGCCGTTGTGACGCAACACACTCAACGGGTCAGTGCAGCAGCGCAAAAGGAGCGTCAGCCATGCCCGAGTTCTCCGACGGACAATCGCAGACCCGACTGCCGAAGGGCGACGTCGTGACCACCGACGTGCTCATCGTCGGATCCGGCCCCGCAGGGTCGTCGGCGGCGTTGGCGCTGTCGACGCTGGGAATCGACAACATCATGATCACCAAGTTCCGGTGGACGGCCAACACCCCGCGAGCGCACATCACCAACCAGCGGTCGATGGAGATCTTCCGGGATCTGGGCATCGCCGATCAGGTGCTCGCCGACGCAACCGACCATTCACTGGTCGGCGACACGGTGTTCTGCACGTCGATCGCCGGCGAGGAGATCGGCCGGATCCGCACCTGGGGTACCGGCGCCGCCCGCGAGGCCGACTATCAGCTCGCGTCGCCGTGCCTGACCGTCGACATCCCCCAGACCTACCTTGAGCCGATCCTGCTGCGCAACGCGACGGTCCGCGGGACGCAGACGCGCTTCTCCACCGAGTATCTGTCGCATCGTCAGGACGACGAGGGTGTCGACGTCGCCGTCCGCGATCGGCTGACCGGCCACGAGTACACGATTCGAGCCCGCTACCTCATCGGTGCCGACGGGGCGCGGTCGAAGATCGCCGCCGACATCGGGCTACCTTTCGAAGGTCGCATGGATATTGCAGGTTCGATGAACATCACCTTCAAGGCCGACATCGCTCAGTACGTCGGACACCGGCCGTCGGTGCTCTACTGGGTGGTCCAGCCCGGCGCGAACGTCGGCGGCATCGGTGCCGGCCTGGTCCGCATGGTGCGCCCGTGGAACGAGTGGCTCATCGTCTGGGGCTTCGACATCGACCAGCCCGCGCCAGAACTCGACGATGCCGCCGCAGTGAAGATCGTGCGTGACCTGCTCGGGATGCCCGACATCGACGTCGAGATCACCGGTAAGTCGTTGTGGGGCAACAACGAGATGTACGCGACACGGCTGCAGCAGGGCCGCGTGTTCTGCGCGGGTGACGCGATCCACCGCCACCCGCCGAGCAACGGTCTTGGCTCCAACACCTCGGTTCAGGATTCCTACAACCTGACGTGGAAGCTGGCCGCGGTTCTGCGCGGCCAGGCCGACGCGTCCCTGCTCGATACCTACACCACCGAGCGCGCTCCGGTCGCCGAGCGAATCGTCAAGCGGGCCAACAAGTCCAGCCGCGAATTCAGGCATTTCTTCGACGCGCTCGGTGTGACCGACGCCAAGGACGCGATCGCGATGGCCGCAGCGATCGAGGAGCGCAAGGCCAATACGCCTGCGGGAGCGACCAAACGCGCCGCCCTGGTCGAGGCGATGGAGCTCAAGAACTACGAATTCAACGCGCACGGAGTCGAACTCGGACAGTTCTATGAATCCACGGCCGTGATCTCCGATGGCCCCGCGCCCGTCGGCGATCGCGACCCCGACCTGTACTACGTGCCGTCGACCGTGCCGGGAGCTCACCTGCCGCATGCATGGGTGGGCAACCATCGGGAGAAGTTTGCCCTCATGGATCTGGCGCCGTACCACCGCTTCACGCTGCTGACCGGTGTCGCGGGCGAGGCGTGGGAAGCCGCAGCCGCTGATGTCGCGGCCGCATTGGGCATCGACGTCGAGACCGTGGTGATCGGCCCGGGTCGCGAGATCACTGACCTCTATTACGACTGGGCCAAGCTGCGTGAGATCGACGAATCCGGCGCGTTGTTGATCCGTCCCGACAAACACATCGCATGGCGGTCGAACACACTGCCCGACGATCCGGCGGATGCGCTCAAGAGCGCACTGTCCACGGTGCTGGGACGCTGACATGGACTTCACCCACGACACCCTCCCCCAGCGCGTCACCTTCGCAACCGGGGGCGCCGTCGCCGCCGTGGCCTCCGAGATCACCCGTCTCGATGCACGGCGGGTGATGCTTGTTGCCGGCGAATCAGCGGCGGACCTTGCCGATCGCATCGGTGAGCTGATCCCGATTGCCGTGCGGCACAGTGACATCGTGATGCATGTCCCCGTTGACAGCGCGGAACGGGCCCGTGCCGCAGCCGCCGCACACGACGCCGATGCGATCCTCTGCATCGGCGGGGGCTCGGCGACCGGACTGGCCAAAGCCGTCGCGTTGACCACCGGCCTCCCGATCGTCGCGGTGCCCACGACATATGCGGGATCCGAGGCGACGCCGATGTGGGGTCTCACCGACAACGGACGCAAGACCACGGGTGTCGACGCGACCGTCCTGCCGCGGTCAGTGGTCTACGACGCGACGCTGCTCGCGTCCTTACCCGCCGATCTGGCCGTCGCATCCGGACTGAACGCGCTCGCGCACTGCATCGATGCCATGTGGGCACCGCGCGCGGACCCGATCGATCGCGCGCTGGCCGGTGAAGGCATCCGGGCACTGTCCTCGGGTCTACCCCGGGTCGCAACGGACGGGATCGCCGGGATCGAACAAACGCTCTACGGCGCATATCTTGCGGCGACGGCATTCGCGTCGGCGGGTGCGGGCATGCATCACAAGATCTGTCACGTCCTGGGCGGGATGTTCAATCTGCCTCACGCTCAGACACATTCGGTGGTGCTACCGCATGTGCTGGCATTCAACGAACCCAACGCGGTCGACGCTGCCGCCCGAATCGCCGCCGCGTTCGGCAGCGATACGGCATCGACCGGGCTCGCGCAGCTGCGCTCAGCCGTCGACGCTCCCCGGGCACTACGCGATTACGGACTCGCCGAATCCGATCTGCCCGCAGCCGTCGACGCCATCCTTCCGGTGATTCCGGCCGACAATCCCACACCCGTAACCCCAGAGAATCTGGCCGCTCTCCTGCATGCGGCCTGGGAAGGAGACGATCCCCGATGACACTCTCACCCGAACAGCAACTGCGCGAACAAGATCTCGTCGATCAGGTTGTTGCGTCATTCGCGGCGACCCCGGACCCGCGGCTGCGCGAGCTGATGGGCGCGGTGGTGCGCCACCTGCACGCGTTCCTGCGTGAGGTGCGCCTGACCGAGGCCGAATGGACCGCCGCGATCGAGTTCCTCACGGCCGTCGGGCACATCACCGACGACCGGCGGCAGGAGTTCATCCTCCTGTCGGACACTCTCGGGGCGTCGATGCAGACCATCGCGATGAACAACGAGGCTTATGCCAACGCCACGGAGGCAACGGTTTTCGGACCGTTCTTCGTCGACGACTCACCGCAGATCGACGCGGGCGGTGACATCGCGGCCGGAGCGTCGGGCGAGCCCTGCTATGTGGAAGGCACCGTGACCGATACTTCCGGAGCCCCGATTCCCGGTGCACGCCTGGAGGTTTGGGAGGCCGACGACAAAGGCTTCTACGACGTGCAATACGGCGACGACCGTACTGCGGGCAGGGCCCATCTGTTCGCCGAGTCGGACGGCTCGTTCCGGTTCTGGGCGATCACCCCGACGCCGTACCCCATCCCGCACGACGGGCCGGTCGGGGCGATGCTCGCTGCGACCGGCCGGTCGCCGATGCGAGCGGCACACCTCCATTTCATGGTGACGGCGCCCGAACACCGCACCCTGGTTACGCACATCTTCGTACGCGGGGACACCTACATCGAGCGCGACAGTGTGTTCGGCGTGAAGGAGTCGCTCATCACCGACTTCACGCCACAACCCGCAGGCACACCTACCCCCGACGGCCGCGCCGTCGACGGACCGTGGTCGCGAGCGCGGTTCGACATCGTGCTGGCCCCTGGAGACTGATCCCGGATCCAGATAAGCTGTCGCGGCCACGACAAGGCACTCGATGTTTCGAGCTGACGGGAGAACCTCGTGAGCATCCAACCACCCCCGGGATACCACACCGTCACACCGCGCATGGTGGTCACGGATGTCGTTGCCGCCGTGGAGTTCCTGCGCACGGTCTTCGGAGCTACCGGCGACGTGCATCCCGACCGCCCGGCTGAGATGCGCATCGGCGACTCGTTGGTCATGGTCAGCTCGGCCGGCGAACGTGAGGAGTTCCCGGCGTTTCTCTACATTTACGTCGAGGACGCCGACCGCGTCTACCAGCGGGCGATCGCCGCAGGCGCCACGAGCGTGGAAGCACCGCTCGAGACACCGTACGGCGACAGGCGCGCCATGGTTTCCGACCAGCACGGCAACGTGTTTCAGATCGCCCGCCGCCGCACCGGGTGAATTCCACCCGCCTCAGCGGTCCAGCGGGTTGCGCCGTCCGACGATCAGCGGATCGACCGGGGTGAACGGGAATTCGGGCAGATCCTCGATGTGCGTGTCGAACACCGCGGCCAGCACTGCGCGTGAGTATGCGCTGGCCGAGGTGCGGTAACCGATATCGGCCGGGGTGGGCTGGTCGAAGAAGATCAGGAAGTGCAGGCCACTGCCTGAATTGCTCGTCGAGTCCGCAGGTGCATCGAAGACCTCGATGTGGTGCGGGTACGCCCGCGGCACGAAGTACACGTCGCCGCGCTGCAGCAGCCAGGTATCGAGCGTCCCATCCGGATCCATCACGGTCATCCGAGCCGAACCACTTTGCACATAACCCATTTCAGCGGTAGCAGGGTGCCAGTGCGGTTCGCGCATGCCGTCTTCGCGCACCCGTAGCGAGTACATCGACAGATCTTTCAGCGCCGGCCAGAACTGCACCCGAGCCGTGCGGGCCGAGCCGACCGCCGAAGTCACCGGTGGCGTCATCGCCTCCACCGCGAACTTGTGGGGGTCGGGGTAGCCGGCGGTATCGGGGATCACCGGGTCGCCCGCCCGACGAGCCAGTTTGCGGTCCACGGTGTCACGGCGCAGCGTCGCGAAGTCCGACGCGTCCAGATCGTAGGTATTACCCAGCACGGCATCGGTCATGGCGCCGAACGCCGCGCCCAGCGCGAAGTCCTCCGGCCGCTCATGACGGAAGGTGATGATGAACTCGGCGGGCTCGGTGCCGATGTTCTCGATGTGATGCAGCGAGCCTGAATCGGCGTGGAACATCTCGCCCGCGCTGACCGTGAAGGCCGCGAACTTGTTTCCGGTGTCCAGCACCGACACCAACGCCGTGCCCGAGACACAGTAGGTCAATTCGTTGGCGTTGGCATGCCAGTGCGGTGTGCGCATCGCTCCGGGGTTGATCACCAGTCGCTTGATCGACATGCCGCGCAGGATCGGGAAGTTGTCGGCGGTCACGCGCCGGATCGAGCCGTAGTCGTTTTCCTCCACGACTTCCCCGTCGAGCAGGGACGTAGCGTGTGCGCTCCGGGTGGTTGATCGGGTCAGGGAGATGGTCATCTCTGCGCCTCCTTCGGTGCTCCGGTGTTCCGCCTTGAACCTTGGTCCACCGAAGGCGCGGTGTCGTCACCGTTAACCGGACACCTGCACCCCCTGCCAGCAGGCATTGACAACCACCGTACCGGCAGCGCTTCAGGTTTCACGCGATGAAAGACGTTCATGCCGTGCGCGTCGGGAGCCGATAGTCGCTCAAGCGTGCGAGAACCGGGCCGCGCGACGGTGGACGCGGTGTTGGTATCCACGGGTGCGATGGGGCTGACCGAACATGCGCATGGGCTCCGAGTAGAACACCTTCTTCGCCAACTCCACGAGGACGAGGTAAGTGACGACGAATGCGCCGAGCGCGCCGAAGAACTGCCATGGCAACGGGGTGAACCCGAGGGTCGCCGAGATGGGTGACACCGTCAGCAGCACCCCGACCGCTACGACGGCAAGGCTCGTGGCGGTCAACAAACCGCCGGGCCGGCTCCGGAAAAACGGCACCTTGCGGGTGCGGATGGCGAAGATGATCAGCGTCTGCGTCGCAAGCGATTCCACGAACCACCCCGTGCGGAACTCGACGGCTCCGGCGTGCAGAACGCCGAGCATGAGCCCGAAGGTCATGAAATCGAACAGCGAGCTGATCGGCCCGAAGACGAGCATGAACCTCCGGATGAAACCGACGTTCCAGTGTGACGGCGCGTGCAGCTGCTCGACGTCCACCCGATCTGTCGGGATGGCCAGTTGCGAGCTGTCGTAGAGCAGGTTGTTCAGCAGGATCTGGCTCGGCAGCATCGGCAGGAACGGCAGCAACGCTGAAGCCGCTGCAGCGGAGAACATGTTGCCGAAGTTGCTCGATGTTCCCATGAGTACATATTTGATGGTGTTGGCGAAGATCCGACGGCCCTCGGCGACACCGGTGGCCAGCACACCGAGGTCTTTTTCGAGCAGCACGACATCTGCCGCATCCTTGGCGACGTCGGTGGCGGTGTCCACGGAGATCCCCACGTCGGCGGCATGCAGCGCCAACGCGTCGTTGACCCCGTCACCGAGGAACCCGACGGAACGGCCCGTGCGCCGGGCCGCAGTGACCAACCGTGCCTTCTGTTCGGGCGAGATGCGCGCAAAGATGGTGTGGTCAGCGGTGGCCTTGGCGAAGCTGTCGTCGTCGAGTCCGTCGAGCTGGCTACCGGTGATCGTTCCCTTGGATGCCAGTCCCAGGTCGCCACAGACCTTTTCGGCGACCTGGGCGTTGTCACCCGTGGCGATCTTGAGCTCGATCCCCAAAGCGGCCAGCTCTGTCAACGACTGCCGTGCCGCGGCCTTCGGCTCGTCGGCGAAGACCAAGAAACCGGCCAGCATCAACTCAGCTTCATCAGCGGCGGTGATGGCAGACAGGTTCGGTGCTGGTTTCACCGCAACCGCCACCACCCGCCGCCCCGCAGCGAACAACTCGTCCAGTGTTCCCTGGGCGGCTGGGTCGGTCATCGAGCACCGCTCCAGTATCTGCTCGGGAGCGCCCTTCACGACAAGGACGCGTTGGCCGTTGTCATCGATCAGGGCTGACGTCGAGCGCCGCAGGTGATCAAACGGCAGCAGCGCGACGCGGTGAGCTGCTGCGACGGCCGGAAGCGCGTTCGGGGCCTCGCACAGGGCAGCGTCGAGCGGGTTCGCGCTGACACCGCCGTCCTGCAGGTCCACATCGGACGCGAAGAGGCCTAAGCGAAGCACCGAATCGGCATGGTTCCCTGCGGGATTGACGGTGTCGACGAGGCTGATCCGGCCTTCGGTCAGGGTGCCGGTCTTGTCGGTGATCAAGATGTCGATGTCACCGAGGTCTTCGATGCACACCAGGCGCTTGACCAACACTTTTGCCTTGGCGAGTTGTCGCGATCCCGTGGCCAGACTGGCGCTGACCACGGCGGGCAACAGTTGCGGGGTGATGCCGACGGCGATCGCCAACGAGAACAACACCGAATCGATGAGCGGTTTGCGCAGCAGCAGATTGCTGACCAGGATCAGCAAGGTCAGGGCGATCGCCACGCGCAGCAGCAGATACGAGAAGCGGCGCAGGCCGACCTGGAAGTCCGTCTCGGGTTGCCGTTCACCCAAACCTGCCGCGATACGTCCGAATTCAGCGTTGCGCCCGGTGGCATAGACGACGCCGAGACCTTCTCCGGCATTGACGATCGTGCCCATGAACGCCAGATCCGTGCAATCGGCGAGATCCGCGTCCCCGGCAACGCGATTCGGGGACTTTTCCGATCCGATCGACTCACCCGTCAGGATGCTCTCATTGCACTCCAGCCCGGTACTCTCGATCAGCCGGACATCGGCAGGGACCGCCTCCCCCAACGTCAACCGGATGACGTCACCCGGCACCAGCGTGGCAACGTCGACTGAGACGAACTGATCGTCCCGCCGCACCACTGCACTGTGCCGCATCCGCGAGTGCAGGGCCGCGGCTGCCTGCTCGGCACGGTATTCGTTGAAGAACCCCAGCCCGATGCTGGCGGTGAGGATGATGCCGATGATGGCGGCTTGCATGCTGTCGCCGAGGAAGAACGACACGATCGCGGTTGCGGCGAGCAGGATCAACACCGCGTTGCGCAACTGACGTCCCAGTACCGCAAGCGCTTTGACCTGGTGGGTGCGTACTGCATTCGGGCCGAGCCTCGCCAGACGCGTCGACGCTTCGGTATTGGACAGTCCCGCCGTCGTGCTGTTCAAGGCTGCCAGCACCTCGTCGACGGACGCCGCGGCGGCCTGTCTCGCGGTGAGTACATCCAACGCGGGTTCGTAGGTGACCGCCGGTGTCATCGCGATTGCAGCCCCGTCACGCGGCCGCAGGCAACTGTGGGCCGATCCATGTCCATGGCCATAGTCTCGACGGCCCCCCGCACGGGACATAGGGCACAAAGACCCCAGCGCGGCGCTCCTCCGAGCGGGAGGACCTTTGGCCCTCACCCAGAGGGCAGATGGACGGTGCATGTTGACGCATCTCGGAGAACGATCGGAGTCCATGAGCAGTGCGGTTATCGACTCCGCCGGGATACATCAGCTGGTGTGCGCGCTGATCGACCGCGGCTATCGGGTGGTGGGGCCCACCCGATCGGACAACGCGATCGTGCTCGCCGAGGTGTCGTCGGCCGACGACCTGCCCAGTGGCTGGGGTGTCGACGTGGGTCCGGGGCACTATCGGCTGCGCCGACGCGACGACGACGCGCTGTTCGGCCATTCTGCCGGCCCGCAATCGTGGAAACAGTACCTGCACCCGCCACGGCAGCGGTTGTGGTCATCGGATGACTCGACGCCGGAGGAACTGATCCGGTACGCCTTTGTCGGTGTGCGGGCCTGCGATCTGGCGGCGATCGCGCGGCTGAACACCGTCCTCGGGGAGAGCGAACATCCCGACCAGGGCTTCGCGAGACGACGCCGTCGTAACTTCGTGGTCGCGGTCAACTGTACGGAACCCGGCGGGTTGTGTTTCTGCGCATCGATGGGCACAGGACCGCAGGCGGGGCCGGGCTATGACCTGGCACTCACCGAACTATCCGACGACGGCACACTACATTACGTCGTCGACGTCGGCAGTGACGATGGCGCCGAAGTTTTGGCTGCGCTGGATCACCGCGATGCCCAACAAGACGAAATTGATTCAGCCAGACACGAAGTCGCCCGAGCAGGGCAACACATGGGACGCCGAATGCCCGACGTCGACCTGCGCGAGCTGCTCATCCGATCGCGGGAGTCGGAGCACTGGGACGAGGTCGCCAGTCGATGCCTGACGTGTGGCAATTGCACGATGGTCTGCCCCACCTGCTTCTGCACGACTGTCGAAGACGTCACGGATCTCACCGGCGAGCACGCCGAGCGGTGGATGCACTGGTCGTCGTGCTTCGAGCTCGAGTTCACGTACGTGCACGGGGGCGCTGTCCGGGAGTCCGGACCGGCCCGGTACCGGCATTGGCTCACCCACAAGCTCGGTACTTGGCACGACCAATTCGGCACGAGCGGATGTGTCGGCTGCGGGCGGTGTATCGCGTGGTGTCCCACCGGAATCGACATCACCGCGGAGATGGCTACCCTCGCGAATCTCGATGAGCGACGCGATGACTGATGCGTCATCGGCAATGGCACCGGTGCCCTACCGGGTGCAGCGACTCGTCAGCGAAAACCGCGACTCCTCGACGCTGCATCTGCGGCCCGTCCGCAACGCCCTGAATTCTCCGCAGCCCGGTGAGTTCATGATGATGTACGCGTTCGGGATCGGCGAGATCGCCATCTCGGTCAGCGGCGTCCCCACCCGGTCAGATCCGACCATCTCCCACACCGTCCGCTCCGTCGGCGCGGTGAGCCGCGCATTGCACGATTCCAGGCCAGGAACGGTGATCGGCATGCGAGGCCCGTTCGGCACCAACTGGGGGTTGACCGCGGCCGTCGGCCGTGACCTGGTCATCGTCGCCGGCGGCGTCGGGCTTGCCCCGCTTCGTCCGGTCGTGCTCGGCGCGCTCGCCGACCGCAGCGCGTACGGGTGCATCACCGTGATCGCCGGCGCCCGATCCCGTGACGACTTCCTCTTTGACGCGGAGCTGCGCCAATGGACGCATGACGACACCATCGACGTGCACCTGACCGTCGACGTTCCGGTTCAGGGGTGGCCGGGTGAGGTCGGCTTGGTCACCGAACCGCTGCGGCGACTGTCACTGCGGCCTGAGGAGACGACCGCCTTGCTGTGCGGACCCGAACCGATGATGCGCAGCGCCGCCCAGGAGCTCATGCGAAAGGGCGTGGCGGCCAGCGATATCCGGGTGTCTCTGGAACGCAATATGCAATGCGGCATCGGCTGGTGTGGCCACTGTCAGCTGGGCCCGCTGCTGTTGTGCCGGGACGGGCCCGTCGTTGGTTACGACGTCGCCGAACCCCTGCTCTCGGTGAAGGAGCTGTAGATGAGCACGCCCACCCTGGCCGTATGGAAGTTCGCCTCGTGCGACGGCTGTCAGCTCACCCTGCTCGACTGTGAAGACGAATTGCTCGCCCTCGCGGGGCAGGTTCAGATCGCCACCTTCCTGGAAGCGTCCAGCGCGGTGATGGGCGGCCCCTATGACGTGTCACTGGTCGAGGGTTCCATCACCACTGCAGCAGATGAACGGCGGATCACCGAAATCCGCGAGCAGTCGAAGATCGTGGTGACGATCGGCGCCTGCGCCACGACCGGCGGCATCCAGGCGCTGCGGAATTTCGCCGACGTCGCCGAGTTCGCTTCGGTTGTCTATGCCCATCCCGACTACATCGGTACCCTGGCCACGTCGACGGCTGCGGCCGATCACATCAAGGTCGACTACCAGCTGCAAGGCTGCCCGATCGACCGGGGCCAGTTGCTCGATACGCTTGCCGCGCTGTTGATCGGACGCCAGCCGCACGTGCCCGCAAAAACGGTGTGTACCGAGTGCAAACTGCGCGGGGTTACGTGTGTCGTTGTGGCCGAGGGCATCCCATGCCTGGGTCCCGTCACCCACGCCGGTTGCGGGGCATTGTGCCCGACGTTTCATCGCGGCTGCTACGGCTGCTTCGGGCCTGCGGCCACACCCAATACCGCGGCACTGGTCCCTTTGTTGCGCCGCGACGGTCTGTCGACGGATGAGGTCGACAGGGTGTTTTCGACGTTCAATGTGACCCGTTTCTCAGCCGAGCGGAACGATCGATGAAGCCCGAGGTGCGGACCATTTCGGTCGGTGCGCTGACCAGGGTCGAGGGCGAGGGCGCCCTGCATGTAATGCTCCGCGACGGTGCCGTCGAAAGCGTCGAACTCAACATCTATGAGCCGCCACGGTTTTTCGAGGCATTTCTGCGGGACCGCGCCTATACCGAGCCCCCGGATCTGACAGCGCGTATCTGCGGTATCTGCCCGGTTGCCTACCAGGTGAGCGCATGTAACGCCATCGAAGACGCCTGCGGGGTGTCAATCGATACTGAGCTGATCGAACTGCGCCGCCTCCTCTACTGCGGAGAGTGGATTCACAGCCACGCCCTGCACATATTTCTGTTGCACATGCCAGATTTCCTGGGATACCCCGACGGCATCAGCCTCGCCAGGGACCGGCCGGATCTGATCGAACGTGGCCTGGCCCTGAAGAAGGCAGGCAATCGGTTGATGGAGGAGATCGGCGGGCGCGCCATCCATCCGATCAATGTCCGACTCGGCGGGTTCTACTCGGTGCCCGCACCCGACGACCTCAAGCCCGTGGCCGAACAGTTGCGTCGCGCGCTCGACGACGCTCTGTCAACCTTGCACGACGTGGCTGAATTCGACTATCCGGATAGCGAATTCGATCACGAGTTCCTGGCGCTCACGCAACCCGGTCGCTATCCGATAGAGAACGGCGCGATCGCACGCAGCGCAGGGCCGGCATTCCCGCTCGCCACGTTCACCGATCACGTGATCGAGACCCAGGTCCGACGTTCGACGGCGTTACATTCCACTCTCGACGGCACCCGCTACCTGACCGGGCCGTTGGCCCGTTACTCGCTCAACCATGGCGCGCTGTCACCGGTCGCCCGGGAGGCAGCAGCCGCCGCCGGGCTGTCGGCACAGTGTCGAAATCCCTTCCGCAGCATCATTGTCCGACTGGTCGAGGTCATCTATGCCATCGATGAAGCGCTGCGCATCATCGACGACTATCGGCGCCCGCGGCGGCCCTTCGTCACGGTCGCGGCTCGCGCCGGTGTTGGGCATGGGGTGAGCGAGGCGCCGCGCGGGTTGCTCTATCACCGTTACGCCATCGGAGCGGACGGTTTGATCCGATCCGCGACGATCGTGCCGCCGACCGCGCAGAACCAGGCAGCGATCGAACACGAGATGGCCGAGCTGGTCGCGGCCAATCTGACTCTCGACGATGCCTCGTTGACCTCATTGTGCGAGAAGGCGATTCGCAACCACGACCCGTGCATCTCGTGTTCGGCACACTTTCTGACATTGACCGTGGATCGCACATGAGTGGCGGTGTCTTGGTCATCGGGATCGGGAACGCTTTTCGGTGCGACGACGGAGTCGGGCTCGCAGTGGCCGCCGCGGTCGCCCGACGGCACATTCCGGGGGTGCAGGTGATGACCGATATCGGCGACCCGGGCTCCATCCTCGATGCCTGGACCGGTGCCGACCTCGCAATCGTTGTGGACGCTGCCGTCAGCCAGCCCGGCACACCCGGCAGGGTCCGGCGCTGGACACCGGCAGACGGCGGCGGCCCCCGAGTGGTGAGCTCGCACATGTTGGGTCTGGCGCAGACGTACTCGCTCGGCGAGGCACTCGGGCGACTACCGAGCAGGTTGGTGGTCTTCACCGTGGACGTCGCGGACGTCGGCCATGGCGACACATTGACACCAGTGGTGGCCGCCGCGGTGCTTCGTGTGGTCGAGGCAGTCGAGGCCGAGCTTCCTCCTACGGAATCGGCGTGACGGTGGCCATGCCGTCTGATTGCGCCGAGCGAAGCTCGCCGTAGTGCTCGTACTCTGCGCGCGCCGTGCGTTCAGCTCGCTTACGCAGACCGCGCATCATCGCATGCTCCATGATGAAGTGGGCGATGTCGAACCAGGGGCGTCCAACAAAGCCGCCGCTACCACGCACGATGAGGCGGGCCCACCCGTTGCGGCGCCGCACATGGAAACTCCACACACCAGAAGCCTTCTCCCCCTGCTGGACCCGTTCGAAATCAGCAGGCGACATCAATACCAGGTCGGATTCCGGCTCGATCCGCGCCACCACCTGACGAGCGTCGCCGCCGTAGCGCCGCGCCAGCCAGATGGTGTCGCCGACATGGAGGTCCTGCCACTCGGGATGGATCCGGTGCGCGTTGTGAATGCGCGCCCCCACCGCCCGCTCCAGAAATGCGTAACTGTAGAAGCCGCCTCGGCCTTCACCGATCTGAACCAACCACGACCATATCGTCCGCACCGGGGCATCGATCGTCACGGCCCGGGTTGTCCGCGGGGCGTCGGCCTCTACCAGCTCGTCGCCGGGAAGCTCGGCGGCCACTTCCTCTTTGCCTGCGCCCCAGGTGTACATCCAGGGGCGAAACGCGCCTCGATAGATCACCACTACGCCGACTACGGCCATCAGTCCTGCGAGGCAAGGGCGTTGCTTTCCCATATCCAGAGGCTAGGAGCACCGACATAGATGGAGAAGGGTCGAAGGTCCTCGGTGTCGGCGTCCTCAAGTCAACCGGTCAGGCCACGATCGATATCGTCTCGTCGAATCCTGCAGCGAGACAGCCATGCAACACATCGGGGTCCGGAATCGCACCGGTATCCACGTTGATTCCGATCGCACACGTATCGACATACGTGAGCATGGTGGTGTTGATACTCGCGCCCAAAGTTGGGGAAAATGCGTACTGCATGCGCACCGGGGCGCCGCCCAGACGCAGCGGGAGGGGGAAGCCAGGGACGTCACTGGCGACGAAGTCGACCCGACGCAGCTCGGAGCGGACGTAGCGGCGCGGCATGGCGTTGAGACCTGACGCGATGAGCTGAGTGTAGGCAAGCGACCGCTCGGCTCTTGCCTTGCTGGTCCGTTCGTGTACCTCGCAGATCCTGCGCGCGGGATCCGTGATGCCGACCGGGACCGCCAGGCGCATAAGGGTCGCCCGATTACCTCCGGCGACGTCGTCCTGGCGCCGGATGCTGATCGGCATCGACAGCACCAGTTCGTCGACTGCGACATCGTGGCACTCGTGATAGCGGCGAAGCCCGCCGGCCACCGCCGCGATGAAGGCGTCGTTCAGCGAACCCCCGGCTGCTCGCCCGGCACACTGCAGGGCGGGCTTGCTTACCTCCAGGATGTCGAGATGCCGAGTCGGGGTGCGGTCGCGCATGATGGGCGATCGAGGACCAGCGATCGGACGCACGGCCCGGTAGATCGACAGCGCAGTCGGAATGGCCGCCAGCGCGGCGTCGACAGGGTGCCGCAGGGCCGTCATCGCACGCGGTGCCAGGCCGAGTGACCGCGACGGTCGCCGCCCACCTTCCGGGGGCATTCCCAGGTTGTCGTACAGGATTGTCGCGATCTGTACTGCACCGATACCGTCGGTCAGCGCATGATCGAATTTGCACAGCAGCGCGCCACCTCCGTCGGGCAATCCGTCGACAAACGTTGCCTCCCAAAGAGGTCGGCGGTGGTCATAGCCGGCCATGAGTGCGGCGGCGGCGAGAGCGAGCAGATCCGACTGCCGAAGCCCCGATCCGGCCGATCGGTGCAGATGGAACCCGATGTCAAAGTCAGGATCAAGCTCCCAGCGCGGCGGCAACAGCGGAATCGACCGCACGACCCGTTGCCGGAAGCGGGGAACGGCTCGACTGATCTGGTCGAAACGATCGGCAACCAGTTGCCAGTCGGGGGCCCGCTCTAACTCGATGAGCGTGACAATCGTCGAACGCAATACCGGATCCTTGCCGAGCGACCACATGAATGCATCAGCGCCGCTGAGGTATTCGCACATCGTCTAACGCACCGCGCGATCACGCCGCGACCGCGACGTCAATGGACAGCCGGTCGGCAACTGCATGCGCTGCCGGCCAGTCGTCGGCGCACACGGCTTTGGCGAGCTCGTCGACCAGGGGGCTGTGCGCTCCGAGTTCAGCAAGCCACGCTGCAACGGTACGAGGAAGTTGATCGGCACGCACCTGTACTTTGCGGCCCTCATGGAGGCGATCGGTCAGCAGATACCAAGCGACGGGTGCTGACTTGTGGTGATGCCACATCAGGTAATCCAGAGTTTTCATCACTACTCCTCGTCAGATCCTGCCTATTCATCACACCGCTGCCGCCGGCCGGGCCCCAGAGTCGAAAGCCACGATGCTGCAACAACTTGAGTCCCAAGCCCGAGACGCCATCAGCCCGTCGTTCTGCCGTCGGTCGTCGGGACCTACGGCCCTGCGCGGCCGTGACCTTCGGCGCGCGATCCCACCCTCGCGGCGCGTCGTTCACCTGCAGGTGACCCGCGTTCCCAGGGTGACCTGAAAGGGGTCTTTCGGCCCTACCTTGTCGGCCCGGTTGCACGCATTGTCACCGCAGTATCTAGAACACGGGAATCCGCTCGAAGAAAGGTCGACGAACATGATGTGGTACGGCGGAGGCTGGGGCTGGATCGTGATGACCTTGTTCATGTTGCTGTTCGCGAGCGGTTTGATCGCCGCCGTCGAGGTGACGGCCCGCGCCTTGGTGCCCGAGAGCCGGCACCGCGGCGGCGCGGCCGTATGGCGGCGGGCCGATGACCTGTTGACCGAACGGTTCGCGCGTGGCGAGATCGACGAGGACGAGTTTCGCCGCCGCATGACGCTGTTGCGCGAGCACCGCTGACACGACGGCCATGCGCTCGCATCTGAACTCCCGCGAATCCTGGGTTGCCCTGCAGCTCAGTCGGATCCGCCCACTGATCGAACCCGCCCTCGCTGTTACGACCGTGGTTGCCCTGGGTGGTGGCGGAATAGCGTGGCTGACCGCATCCCGACAACTGGCCGACAGCTTCTGGATTGCCGGCACAGTACTGGCAGTGGTGCCCGCGGTGGCGTGGGTGGTCGCGGGGCTGCGTCGGGGCCAATTCGGCGTGGACGTGATAGCCGTGCTGTCGTTGGTCGGCACGCTGCTGGTGGGTGAGTATCTGGCCGGCGCCCTGGTCGCGGTGATGCTGGCCGGTGGACGTGCCCTCGACTCCGCGGCAGCGCGGCGGGCATCTCACGATCTGCGGGCGTTGATGGAGCGGGCACCAAAATTTGCCCGGCGCCGGGCCGGCACGACGGTCGAGACGATCCCGCTGGCCGAAGTGGTCGTCGATGACCTGCTGGTCGTGGGGTCAGGCGAAGTGGTCCCGGTCGACGGTCGAGTGGCCGACGTGGTTGCGGTTCTTGACGAGTCGGCACTGACGGGCGAATCGGTTCAGGTGGAACGCGGTGTCGGCGACCCGGTCCGCAGCGGTGTGGTCAACGCCGGCGGCGCATTCGAATTGCGTGCCACTGCCACAGCCGAGGACAGCACCTATGCCGGGATTGTGCGGCTGGCACAGCAGGCCGGCGCGGAGAGTGCTCCGCTGGTGCGTTTGGCCGACAGGTACGCGGCGTGGTTCCTGCCTCTGGCGTTGTTACTCGCGGGCATTGCGTGGCTGGCCAGCGGCTCGCCGGTGCGGGCGGTGGCGGTGTTGGTGGTGGCGACCCCGTGTCCGCTGTTGTTGGCGGCGCCGGTGGCGATCGTGTCGGGCTTGTCACGGGCATCCCGGGCCGGCGTGATCGTGCGGGGCGGCGGCGCGTTGGAGAATCTGGGACAGGCAACGACTTTGGTGATGGACAAGACCGGGACATTGACGATGGGACGTCCGGCGGTCATTGACGTCGTCGGCGCGCCGGGCCATACCACGACCGAATTGTTGCGGTTGGCCGCGTCCGTGGATCAGTACTCCCCTCACGTGCTGGCTGAGGCGATAGTCACCGAGGCCCTGACCCGCGGAATTCATCTGTCGCTGCCCGAGGACGTCGTAGAAGAGTCCGGCCGAGGGGTCACCGCCACGATCGAGGGCCGGCGGATTTTCGTCGGGAAAATACCTGTCGGCGCAGTGTCTGGTGACTGGGCTCGCGCCGTCATCAACCGGGCGCGCCTCGACGGCGCAGCCGTCGCGTGGGTATGCCTCGACGACACGCCAAGCGGTGCCGTGCTGCTGCGGGATCCGTTGCGTCGCCATGCGCCCCGCACCATGCGGCGGCTGCGCGACGCGGGCATGAACCGCCTGGTCATGTTGACCGGTGACCGCGCCGAACCAGCGCGCGAAGTCGCCACCGTGTTGGGACTGGACGAGGTGTACGCCGAGCAGACTCCCGCCGACAAGGTCGCTGCCGTGCGTTGCGAACGCGAACGTGCGGTGACGGTGATGGTTGGTGACGGAATCAACGACGCGCCTGCACTGGCAGCCGCGACCGTCGGCGTGGCGATGGGGGCACGCGGCGCCACCGCGTCCTCCGAAGCCGCCGATATCGTATTGACCACCGACCGCCTCGACCGGCTCGCCGACGCCATGGATATCGCCCGCTGGTCGCGGCACATCGCCGTACAAAGCGCCGTCGCGGGCATGAGCTTGTCGCTGCTGGCGATGGTGGTTGCCGCGGTGGGCTGGTTACCGCCCGCGGCTGGTGCGCTACTGCAAGAAGGTATCGATGTCGCCGTGATTCTCAATGCGCTGCGCGCCTTGCGTGGGAATACCACCGACGTCGAGGTGCCCGCCGATACCGAGAAAATGCTGCGCCGCTTCTCCGCCGAACACGACGAGTTGCGGGACACGCTCGGGGTCCTGCGGGACAGCGCCGACCTGCTGGCCGCCGCACCCGACGCCACGGCGCTCCAATCACTGCTCACTGCGCACCGTCTGCTCGTCGATCGAATTCTGCCCCACGAACAGGCGGAGGAAACCCTGTTGTACCCCGCGCTGGCGCGCCCCCTCGGAGGGGGTGAGGCCACCGCCACCATGAGCCGCACCCACGCCGAGATTCAGCGGCTCGCGGATCGGATCGGCGCACACGCGGGGCTTGCCGAAGCAGCCGGGGCAATCCAACCTGATCAGATCGACGACCTGCTGGCGTGCCTCTACGGCCTCTACGCGCTGCTTCGCCTGCACTTCGTTCAGGAAGAAGAAAACTACTTCACGCTGGCCGAGGCTGCGCCCGAAAGCGATCTGAATGCCGGCGACGAATCACACCCCATCGCCCGTTGAGAAACGCAGCAGCGCACCGATTCCATCGGTCAGCGCCAATGAATCGTCCACCGCCACAAGGGACGCGCCGACGGCAATCGCGGCGAACGGCAACGCCTCGTCGGCCCGGGCGACACGGCTGACGGGCTCCCCCATCAATGACAGCGTGTCCGCGTCGGGAGCCACCACCGCGCGATCAGCTCCGGTGACCACCGTGGCGTCGCCTATCAGTCCGATGATCAATGCCGCTACATTGCGCGCGCGCAAGGCGGTGCACACAGCCGAGATTCCCTCCACCGCCATCCCCGACTTCGATTCCATCTCAGCGAGGTACTTCCGGACGGTCTCGGCGATCTCGACACATCCCAGGCGCTGCAGAACGCCCTTGACTAGCTCACCGAGTTCGGTTTCATTGGCTCGCTGTCCACGAGATCCCGCGTGCAGCTGCGAAACCTTTTGCGCGACACGGGGTGGCAGTTCGGAAATGACATCGTTTCGGGAGCGAACCTCACCGCTGATGAGCACGACGTCCGGACTCATCTGATCGACGATCTCGGTGATCCGTTCGGCCACCGCGCGCACATTCACGCGAATGGCCTCGTCTGTCGTCGACCGGAAGTCCACGTATCCGCTGAATCCTGAAGTTGCCGCCTTGTGTAGCGGATAGCCTTCGCCTTCAACGACCTCTGTGCGCAGGTCACCGTCACTGTGCACGGTGATCTCGGCACCCGAACGGTCGACGGCGACAAACACATACGGTGGGTGCGCGTAGCCAAACTCCACCAACGGCACCAGGAACGGGTAGTCCGATACGCGGAGCACCGGCGCCACCGGCGGACGGGACACATGTTCGTTGATCAGTATCCGTTCACGCGTCACCACAACAGCCCGGCCCTGCCTACCGACCGCCGGCCGGCTGTGCAATATGGCCTGCTCCATGTGATCGAGCGCCGAAGGGTCGGCTCCCATGTGCTCCAGTTTGCTGCTGAGACTGCGCCATTCCACGTTCGGCCGCTTCGCTGCATCAGACCGCGAATCGTCGAGATAAGCGGACACGAACGGCCCCGGAATGTCGACGAGGCGACGGAAATCTTCAGTGTTCATCTCTTGTGTCCTAGCTCGAAATCTTTTGTGGGGTCTTGACTTTTACGGCCTTGGCGACGCCAAGTCGCTCGAACGTACGGCGCCGTCGCCGTGACAGCTGTGGCGCTACCTGTGCCAGGTCGACAATGCTCGGGTCGGTAACCTCGCGCGTCTGACCGTCGGACGTGATCGTCGCCCGACCCGCTGCGAGCACATTGCGCAACCAGTCGACCCTGGTGCCGTACGGCAGCGGGATGATGTACCCGTCGACCGCTTTTTCGGCGACCACGGGTGTGGCGTACTGCCTGCCCGAGACACGACCGGTGTGTCTGATCACCGATGCATACCAGTGTTTTCGGCCGGCCAGATGCAGCATCGCGGGATTGAGTACGTACTTGTTGAAGCGACGCACCGCATCTCGGAACGGTGCCTGCATGTCGGTAGACATTCCACGATGCTCGCTCCCGGGCCGGCCGTGCGACAGGGCCGTCCGGATCCAGAGCAGAGGACTTAGGGCACTCGGACGGCATCGCCGGAGTTCGGGGCTTTCGCGGGGACTTTGGTCTCTATTGCCACGACGGCGGTACGGACACGATGTGGTCGGTAGGTGCTCCCGAGAAGGGAATCGTGATGACCACAGCCGAGTGCTCCAAGTTGACCGGACCGCAGATGGAAGCCGTTGCCTGGGGTTTTCTGCGGTCGGAATTCACCCAGCAGATCTACGCCGGCTGGCCGATGGACCGACGAATCAGTGCGTATCTGCACCACCACGGCCTCGATCAGATCATCGACGACGGCTCCGCCTTCGACCGGTTGACCGAACGGGTGATGGCGAACCTGGGCCGTGCGCTGCGCAGTGGCCTCTTGGGATTGCCGAAGGATCAGTCGTGACCGTCATCCACAAAGCACCTGCCGCGATGGCGGTTCGGCCGAACCTGAGCGACTACGACGAGACTTGCGCGTCGTTCGATTGGGCCGACGTGCCGAACTTATGTGAGGGCATGGGTAAAGGCCTGTGCAACATCGGGTATGCCGCAGTGGACCGTCACTTGGGTGGGCCGAGCGCGAACGCCACCGCGTTACGCTTTGTTACCGCCGCAGGGTGGGACGGCGCCGTCGCGACGCGCGACCTGACCTACGCCGAGCTCAGCCGGCTTACCGGCCGTTTCACCAACGTTCTTCGGTCACTGGGCGTCGAAAATGGCGATCGCGTATTCACAATCATGGGCCGCATCCCCGAGCTCTATATCGCGATTCTCGGGGCACTGCGTAACGGAAGTGTCGTGTCGCCGCTCTTTTCGGCATTCGGGCCAGAGCCCATCGCCACCCGGGTTGCGATCGGTGAGCCCGTCGTACTGGTCACAACGAAGAGCATTTACCGACGCAAGATCGCCCCGATCCGCGCACGGCTTAGGTCTGTTGAGCACGTACTGGTGGTCGACGACGGCGGCGAACGCGGCGAGCTGCCAGGGACACTGAACTTCTGGCACTGGATGGCGGCAGCGGAGCAGGATGCTCCGGTCCACCCCACGACCGCCGACGACGAGGCGCTGCTGCATTTCACCAGCGGCACGACGGGCACGCCCAAAGGCGCCATCCATGTTCACGGCGCGGTGGCGATGCACTACGCCACCGGGCTGTACGCACTGGATTTGCATCCCGACGACGTCTACTGGTGCACGGCGGACCCGGGTTGGGTCACCGGAACGTCCTACGGCGTCATCGCGCCACTCCTGCACGGAATCACATCGGTCGTGGACGAGGGCGACTTCGACGCCGAACGGTGGTATCGGATCCTGCAATCGCTGGACGTCAGCGTGTGGTACACCGCGCCGACGGCCATTCGCATGCTGATAAAGGCCGGCCCTGAAGTCGCACACAGTTTCCGGTATCCGCGATTGCGATTCATCGCCAGCGTCGGAGAACCCCTCAACCCCGAGGCGGTGTTGTGGGGCGAGCGCGTACTCGGGCTCCCGATACATGACAACTGGTGGCAGACCGAGACCGGCGGCATCATGATCGCCAACACACCGGCGTTCGACATCAAGCCGGGCTCGATGGGACGGCCGTTGCCCGGCGTGGCCGCATACGTGGTGCACACCGAGACAGACGGCCACGTGACCGTCATCGACAAGCCCGATGTCGAAGGTGAGCTGGCCCTCAAACCAGGGTGGCCATCGATGTTCCGCGGGTACTTGCACGAAGACGACCGCTATCGGAAGTGCTTCCGCGATGACCTCTATCTGACGGGCGATCTCGTCAAGCGGGATTCCGACGGCTACTTCTGGTTCGTCGCACGCACCGACGACGTCATCAAATCGGCCGGCCACCTGATCGGGCCATTCGAGGTGGAGAACGCGCTGACGGAACATCCCGCGGTCGCCGAAGCCGGAGTGATCGGCAAGCCCGATCCGACCGTGGGCGAACTGGTCAAGGCGTTTGTGACCCTCAAAGACGGGTTCGCCGCAACCGATGACCTGGAGCTGGAGATCCTCGGCCACGCCCGCAAGCGGCTTGGTGCCGCAGTGGCGCCGAAGGAAATTCAGTTCGTCGATACGTTGCCCCACACCAGAAGCGGCAAGGTCATGCGGCGCCTGCTCAAGGCCCGGGAGCTTGGCTTACCGCAGGGCGACGTGTCGACCGTAGAAACCGGTGCCGACCTACAGGAGTCGGCCCCATGAGCGGAGAAGAACTCGCCCGCACGCTGTTGTCGGACATGATCCGCGTACGCCGGATGGAAGAGAAGTGCGCGGAACTGTATGGGGAAGCCAAGATTCGCGGGTTCCTGCACCTGTACGTCGGCGAGGAGGCGATCGCTGCCGGATCGCTGCGGGCACTGACCACAGGGGATGCCGTCGTCGCGACGTACCGCGAGCACGCACATGCATTGCTTTGGGGTGTCGCGATGAACTCCATCATGGCCGAGATGTTCGGTAAGCAGGAAGGATGTTCTGGCGGCAGAGGCGGATCGATGCATCTGTTCGACGCCGCCACCCGTTTCTACGGTGGCAACGCCATCGTGGCGGGCGGTCTGCCGATCGCAGTGGGACTGGCCCTCGCCGACAAGACTCTCGGCCGCAACCGCGTCACCGCCTGCTATTTCGGCGATGGAGCCGTCGCCGAGGGGGCATTCCACGAGTCACTGAACATGGCCGCCCTGTGGCAGCTTCCCGTGTTGTTCTGCTGCGAGAACAACCTCTACGCGATGGGCACCAGACTGGACCGGGCACAGTCCCAGACCGACCTGACGGCCAAAGCAGCGTCCTACCGGGTGCCCACGCTCGCCGTTGACGGGATGGACGTGTTGGCCTGCCTGCACGCAACCGAACAGGCTGTCGCGCACATCCGGACAAAGAGCGGACCGTTCTTCCTCGAGTTCCGTACCTACCGCTTCCGCGCCCATTCGATGTTCGATCCGGAACTCTATCGCGACAAGACCGAAGTCGCCCAGTGGCGCGAACGAGATCCGATCGAGCTGTTCCGCACGCAGTGCCTGCGCGACGGTGTGCTCACCACCGACGAAATAGCTGGTATCGAATCGGCCGCCGACCGCGAGGTGGCCGAAGCTGTCGCGTTCGCCGAGGCCGGGACCTTCGAGCCCGTCGAGCAGTTGGGACGTGACGTTCTCACTTCGGAGAGTGTCGCATGAAGGTCAGCTATCGAACCGCCGCGCACGACGCATTGCGCGACGCACTGCGAAACGATTCCCGGGTCGTCCTGATGGGCGAAGACATCGGCCGATACGGCGGAACGTACGCGGTGTCCAAAGGGCTACTCGATGAGTTCGGCCCCGACCGGATCCGCGATACCCCGTTGTCCGAGCTGGGTTTCGTCGGGGTCGGCATCGGTGCGGCGTTGGGCGGATTACGCCCGATCGTCGAAGTCATGACCGTGAACTTCAGTCTGTTGGCACTCGACCAGATCGTCAATACCGCTGCGGCACTGAGACATATGTCCGGCGGGCAGTTCTCGGTACCGCTCGTGGTGAGGATGGCGACCGGGGCAGGTAGACAACTCGCCGCGCAGCATTCCCACAGTCTGGAATGCTGGTATGCCCACATCCCTGGCATCAAGGTGCTTGCCCCGGCCACCGTCGAGGACGCCTACGGGATGCTGCGGACGGCTCTCGCAGACCCCGATCCGGTAGTGATCTTCGAACACGTGCAGCTGTACAACGCGACGACCGACGTCGATGCACTCACCCCGGCCGACATCTCCCGAGCCGCGGTACGGCGACCGGGATCCGACATCACCGTGATCGCCTACGGCGGGTGCGTGCCGAAAGCCATCGACGCGGCGAATAGACTTGCGATTGACGGAATCGCTTGCGAGATAATAGATCTTCGCGTGCTGCGCCCGTTGGATGACGCGACTATCACCGAGTCCGTGCGCAAGACGCATCGGGCCGTCATCGTCGACGAAGCCTGGCGCACAGGCAGCCTGGCCGCGGAGATCAGCGCGCGGCTGGTCGAGAACGCATTCTACGACCTGGATGCACCCATCGCCCGGGTATGCACTGCAGAGGTACCGATTCCATATGCCAGGCACCTTGAGGAGGCTGCCCTCCCCCAGGTTGATGCGATTGTCGACGCGGTGAAGCGCACTCTCGGGAAGCCATGATGATCGAGTTCAAGATGCCCGCGCTCGGGTCGGACATGGACGAAGGAACGCTGACCGAATGGCTCGTGAAGCCCGGTGATGCCATTGCCCGAGGCCAAGTCGTGGCGGTGGTGGAAACCACCAAGGCAGCTGTGGAGGTGGAGTGTTGGCAGAGCGGGACCGTGCACGAGCTGCTGGTTCCCGTCGGCGAAACCATCCAGGCCGGTACGCCTTTGGCCACACTGCTGGCAGCAGGCGAGTCCGCCCCGACCGAGCTGCCTGCAGTGTCTGCCGAAACCACTGCGACCCCACAGCCGGCACGGCGCCGGTGGATTTCGCCGGCCGCACGGCGCGTTGCCGCATCATTGGGCGTCGGCCTCGGCGGCGTCACCGGGACTGGACCGCAGGGAGCCGTCACCATTGCCGACGTCGAGCACGCGGCAGCAGAGGCTACGAAGACTCCGTCACACACCGCCACCACCGATCGCGCAGCGCAGATGCGCAGATCGATCGCTGCCGCGATGAGCCGCTCCAAGCACGAGATCCCGCACTATTACCTGTCAGAAGAAATTCCGATGGAGACGGCGCTGACGTGGCTCGCCGACTACAACAGTCGGCGGCCGATCGCCGAGCGCGTGTTGCCCGCCGTGCTGCTCGTGAAATCGGTTGGCCTGGCTGCGCGACGGTACAGCGAATTCAACGGGTTCTGGCACAACGATGAGTTCCAGGCAGGTTCAGGAAGCCACGTCGGTATCGCGATCTCCCTCCGCGGCGGCGGATTGGTGGCGCCGGCAATACATGATGTTGCGGACAAGAAGATCGATGAGTTGATGCGCAACCTGACCGATCTCGTGGCCCGAGCTCGTGCTGGCAGTCTCCGCAGCTCTGAGGTGTCAGACCCGACGATCACGGTGACAAACCTCGGCGATCAGGGAGTCGATTCTGTTTTCGGCGTGATCTATCCGCCACAGGTTGCGTTGGTGGGGTTCGGGCGGCCGGCTCAGAGGGTTCGCGTCGTCGACGGTGGGATCCGAGTCATGACCACGGTGAACGCAACCCTTTCCGCCGATCATCGTGCCAGCGACGGCCACCGCGGCGCGCTGTTCCTCGCCGCAATCAGTGAGCAATTGCAGCTGCCTGACGAACTCGAGAAATGACACGAAAATGATGACCGCTCAACGCATCCGTGAAGAAGTGCTGTCGGTTTTGACGACCATCGCCCCCGAGGTGGATCCGGTCGAGTTGTCCGACGACGTCCTGTTGCGCAACCAGGTGGACCTGGATTCGATGGACTGGCTCAATTTCCTGGTCGGCATACATCGACGGCTCCACGTTGCGATACCCGAAAAGGACTACGCGGGCTTGCGGACGCTCTCGGATGTGGTTCGTTATGTCGAGACCCACGCAGTCTAACCTTCCGACCTCAGCGGAGAGCCCGGCAATCCGTGACAGTACGAGTGCATCTCGTACCGGCCTTTCGCGCATTCACGCGTTCGGACGGGGTGCGGTCAGCTCGGCGATACACCCGATCGTCCAAACGATCGACTACTACGTGATGGCCTGGCGCGAATACCTCGACCGTGGTTCGCGCGACCTGCCCGTCGCGCGGCCGACGATCGCACTGGCCGCACACGCACTTCGCGATGAGATCGTGTTACTGGGATTGCGGGCAAGACGGCCGGTGGGCGACCTGCGTGAATTCGACCGCATCGAGGCTGAAGTCACTGCGGCGCTTGGTCTCTACGCCCGCAGAGGTTGGTTGGCCGAACCGTCGCGGTTCTTCGCAAAACCCCCCGCGTTGACAGAGGTCACAATCCGGTCGGTGCGCGCGACGGGTCGACGCTATGAACGTATCGCCTTTGACAGCGGCTACAGGCCTCGCGTGGGTGAACCCGGCAGGACTCGATGGATGAGCTATACCGCCAACAACCGCGAATTCGCCTTGCTACTGCGGCACGCTGATGACCGGCCCTGGCTGGTATGCGTACACGGCGCGGAGATGGGCCGCGCCGCACTCGATCTCGCGCTGTTTCGGGCCTGGCACCTACATGACGATCTCGGCTTGAACGTGATCCTGCCGGTCCTGCCCATGCATGGTCCACGGTCACGCGGGCTACCCAAAGGGGCCGTATTTCCGGGCGAGGACGTGATGGACAATGTCCACGCGACAGCTCAGGCGGTTTGGGACATCAGGCGGCTGCTGACCTGGATCCGGATGCAGCAACCCAACTCGTCGATCGGCTTGTACAGCATCTCTCTCGGCGGATATGTCTCATCGCTGGTCGCCAGTCTGGAAGACGGCCTGACATGCGCGATCCTCGGGGTACCGGTGGCCGATTTGGTTGTGCTGCTCGGTCGGCACGCCGACCTGAGTCGCGAAGATCCGCGTCGCCGGATCGTGTCATTGGCCGCGCCCATCGGACACATGTTGTCACCACTGGCCCTGCGGCCGCGTGTACCGATCTCTGGTCGCTTCATCTATGCCGGCATCGCTGATCAGCTCGTTCATCCGCGCGAGCAGGTCCTTCGATTGTGGGAACACTGGGGTAAGCCACAGATTGTCTGGTACCGCGGTGGTCACACGGGGTTCTTCGAGTCGCGGCCCGTGCAGCAGTTTGTCGACTCTGCGCTGCTGCAATCGGGGCTCGTCAATGGGCCGTTCACCGAGCCCGAGTCACACCGGTCGGCCTGAGCGAGGCGCACGGTGAACTGGATGGGCCCGTTGGACGCGGCAATGATCACCGCAGACGTGATTTCCAACCCGCTGAACATCGGTGCGGTACTGGTACTGTCGCCGCCACCCGGGTCGACGCCGGATTATCTCGATCAGGTATATGCGGACAGTGTCATCGGTCGAGTAGTCGGGGATCCACGGCTGCGCAGATATCCCCACCGCGGCATTGACACAGCGGGCGTCTGGGTGTGGCGGGAGCTCGACGTCGTCGATGTCGGCAGGCACTGCCAAAGAGTCACGCTGACACCAGGTGAGAGCCTGTGGAAGTTGATCAGCGCATTGCACGCAGAGCCTCTCGCCAGATCACGACCGATGTGGATGTCCTATCTCATCGACGGCCTTGACGACGGCCGCTTCGCCTTCTACATCAAGATGCATCACACCGTGATGGACGGTGTGACCGGTTTGCAGACGCTCGCCGATGTGCTGAGTCCTGATCCGCGATGCCGTTCGTCGCGTGGATTCTACGCCGAGCCAAAGACCCGAACCCCCGCGGTACACCGCGGATTTCGGTTACCCAATCCCCTGGCGTTGCTCGGCGCCGTGACCAAAGCCGGGTCATCAGCCGCCGCGTTGGCGGCGCAGGTGGTCACCGGCGAAGTAGCGAGGATTGCGGCAAGCGTGACCGGGGATACCGCGTTGCAGCCTTTGGCCGCGCCCTATGTTCGCTTCAACGGCCGCCTCGGACGCGAACGTGTGGTCAGTGCCGCCACCCTGCCCAGCAGTCGTTTTCAGGCAGTCCGACGAGAAACAGAGACGACGGCCAACGACGTCATCACCGCGGTGATCGCCGGTGCTCTTCGCCGATGGCTGACAGATCACGACGAGTTGCCCCACCGGTCGTTGGTCGCCATCTGTCCGATCGCGGTGCATCCTCACGATCACCGACGAGCCGACCAGCCGGGCAACATGTTCGGCGCGTGGCTTTGCCCGCTGGGTACGGATCTGGTCGACCCCGCAGAGCGACTGGATCGCATCCATCGGTCCATGTCCGAGGGCAAGCACGAAGTGGCTGCGCGCGGTGCGGCAGCGTCCTTGCTACTACTGGCGGCGAGCATCGCTCCGACGGTGCTGCTGCCGATGCTGCCGTTCGCGCCGAGACTCCGAGCAGGTTACAACCTGCCGATCTCGCACGTTCCAGGTCCGCGAGACGAAATGTATTGGAACGGTGCACATGTCGAGGAGATTTATCCGATCTCTGCCGTGTATGACGGACAAGCGCTCAATGTCACGACCTGCTCGTACGCCGATCGCGTCGGGTTCGGCTACGTCGCCGGTGGCGACGTCATGCCCGATATCACCGAACTGGGGCCCCTGACCGAGCAGGCACTCGCCGAACTTGAGACGGCCGTCGGCGTGACGTGAGGCCTCTTGTCCGCACGACCGGTGACCAAATCCCGTATCGATCCGGTACATGCCTGCCGAACATTCAACTATGGAATACCTTGATACTGCGCACCAGTCAGGACAGCGTTACCTGCGCGACGAGGAAGTACAAGTGCTCGCAGGGCAGGCTTCGGTAGCCGGGCACCTCACGATCCCCGAGAATCCCAGGGGTGTTGTGGTCTTCGCTCACGGCAGCGGGAGCAGCCGGCACAGTCCGCGCAATCGTTATGTCGCACAGGTCCTCAACGCTGCCGGTTTCGGCACGCTCCTGTTCGACCTGCTCACGGTCGACGAAGAACGCAACCGCGCCAACGTCTTCGACATCGGGCTGCTGGCCTCGCGCCTGGTCGGTGTCACCAGATGGCTTGCCGACCAACCCGACACCGCGGCTCTTCCGATCGGCTATTTCGGCGCCAGCACCGGGGCCGGCGCAGCGCTGACAGCCGCAGCCGACCCGCAGGTGCGGGTCAACGCAATCGTGTCGCGCGGTGGCCGTGCTGATCTCGCCGGGCGCGCGCTGACAAGAGTCCTCGCGCCGACACTTCTGATCGTCGGAGGGCGCGACCATGGCGTCATCGAGCTGAATCAGCGTGCGCAAGCGCTGATTCCAGGTCGATGTGAACTTGCGATCGTTCCTGGCGCCGGCCACGTCTTCGAGGAGCCGGGCACTCTGGAACAGGTCGCCAAGCTGGCTTGCGAGTGGTTCGCCGAATACTTGTGAGCGCCTGTGGTCGACGTTGCCCGCGGCCAGTCATCTCGGCGCTGACAACTTCGCTACGGTTGCAGCGGCGCCGACCATCGCAAGGTCGCGCCTTGACCCGTGGTATCGACGACGCTGCACTCACCCCCCATGTCCTTGGCGCGCTGGTTCAAATCCTCCACGACGCTGGTGGTCACGTCGTCAGGAACGTCGTGTCCGTTGTCGGTGACCTCAATGGTCAAGTCGTCATCAACCGTGACCGCAATGGCGAGGGTTGTTGCGTGCCGGGCAGCATCGCGCACCGCTGCTCGGACGACTGCCTCGGCATGATCGGCGAGCTCGGCGCTGACTGCCGATAACGGCCCCTGTGTCCGCACCTCGGTCTGCAATCCTGAGTCAGCAAACTGTGCGACCGCAGCGTCGAGACGTTGGCGCAGGCGCGTCACACCCGCCAAGGATGGCCCGTGGAGATCGAATATGGCCGTGCGGATCTCCTGGATGACATCGTGCAGCTCGTCGACGCTGTCGATAATGCGTCGCTGCACTTCGGCCATGCGCGCCCTGGGGATAGTTCCCTGCAGCGCCAGTCCGATGGCGAACAGGCGTTGGATGACATGGTCGTGGAGGTCTCGGGCAATGCGATCGTGGTCGGTCAGGATGTTCAGCTCACGCATGTGGTGTTGGGCTGTGGCCAACTGCCAGGCGAGCGCGGCCTGGCTGACGAAACCCGTCATCATGTCGAGTTCGTTGGCGTTGAAGGACCGCTCGCCCTCGGATCGCAGAACAACCAGTACGCCGACGATCACGTCCGTGGTGTGTAACGGCAGGATCAATGCGGGCCCCGAGGCCACGTCGAACCCGCTGTCGAAGCAGTCCACGTTTGCGGCCAAGCCCGTGCTGAAGGCCTCACCTATCGCGGTCCCCGCGGTCGGCACCGTCTTTCCCGCAGTGATCGGGTGTCTACCTGCTGTAGCCACCACAATGAGTTCGGTAGTGTCGATCGCCGGTACGTCAGGATCTGCTGGGACAGCGACGAGCGTTGCGGTCGCACTGCTGAGTGTGCGGGATTCGTCGGCAACCAATTGGAACACGCGGTCGGGATCGGCCCCCGAGAGCATCTCGGTGCCGATGTCCCGGGTTGCCGCGATCCATACCTGTCGGAGCTTGGATTGCGCATACAGCCGCGCATTGTCGATGGCGATACCCGCTGCCGCGGCCAGTGCCCGAACGAGTACCTCGTCATCGTCGCTGAAGGGCTGCCGGCCAGCCTTCTCGGTCAGATAGAGGTTCCCGAAGACCTCGTCTCGGATACGAATCGGCACACCAAGAAAGGTACGCATCGGGGGGTGATGGGCCGGAAACCCGACAGAGGCGGGATGTTGGGAAATGTTCGCCAGCCGAATCGGTTTCGGATCATCGATCAATGCCCCCAACACTCCACGCCCCTCGGGCAGAGATCCGATCCGTTCGCGTAGGTCGTCGCCGATTCCTTCATAGATGAACTCGGTCAGCTCGTGGTCGTAACCACGAACACCCAGGGCTCCATAGCGCGCGTCGACGAGCTCGATGGCGGTGTGGACGATGGTGCGCAAGGTCGTATCGAGGTCCAGGCCCGATGTGACCGTCAGCATCGCCTCCAGGAGTCCGTCGAGTCGATCACGCCCCAGCACGATTTGCTCGACTCGGTCCTGTACCTCCATGAGCAATTCGCGGAGGCGCAACTGCGAAAGTGTGTCACGCAGGGGACGCATGCCGGTCTCGACGCCCGACCTGCGAGGGCCGGTCACAAGATCATGATCGCATCGACTCACTGGTTTGACCAGAGGTTCCTAACCACCAATTGACGCAACCGAAGATTGTTGTTGATCAAGAAACGACCGTCCGGGCCGGCGGACCCCCCAAAGGCCACGACATCGGTGTCGATCCTGCCCCCGACAGCGCTGCAGTGGAAACCGATGGGCTCACACCGAGATTCGGCATTCAGGTCGCGGTTGACCACTTAGGCGATGAGTCTTGACCGAATCGACCGCCCCAATCCTCCTGCGCAGGGACTATCGGCCGCGCCAGGTCGGGACTTTCGCCGGTGTCGGGGCAGATTCACTCTCGATACCGTCAAACCGCACGCATTCACAAACCCACAAGGAGAGAGCAGACATGTCCCAGACAACCGAATCCACGTCGTCGCCGCAGCGGACCGAACTGTTCGAAGAACTTCGCGAATCGGCCCGCGTCGGCCAGCACGCAGCGACGGATGCCCTGCGCAAGTTCAACCACGCGCTGGATGAAGCAATCCCCGAAGCCGTCCATCCGCTGCGAGCCAAGATCGTCGACGCGGCAATCGATCTGGCGAGCACCCTGGCGGCCGCGCAGTACCAGTTTCACCGCAATCTGATCCAGACCGCTGACCGGGCCCTGGCGCGCCCCGGCCAGGACGGAAAGTAAACCCACCGGGTCCGGTAAGAACAGTCGGACTCCGGCCGACTGTGTCGTTCAACTGGAAACGATCAAGACTAGTTTTTGCTCGCGTTCACGATCACTGAGTGGGACCATCGTGTGGTGGCCGATGAGTCGGGCGCCGATAGCGCCGTGCATCCGCTCAGGAACACGCTGTCCCAGCTGCGGTTGCGGGAACTGCTCGTGGAGGTACAGGACCGCGTCGAGCAGATCGTCGAAGGCCGTGACCGCCTCGACGGCCTGCTCGACGCCATGCTGGTGGTCACGTCGGGTCTAGAGCTCGACGCGACTCTGCGCACCATCGTGCACACCGCGATCGAATTGGTCGACGCTCGCTACGGTGCTCTGGGTGTGCGCGGTCGGGATCATGAACTGGTCGAGTTCATCTACGAGGGCATCGACGAAGCAATGCGCGAGCGGATCGGGCACCTGCCGGAGGGACGTGGCGTGCTCGGGGTGCTCATCGACGAACCCAAACCAATCCGGTTGGACAACATCGCCGATCACGTTGCATCCGTGGGCTTCCCACCGAACCACCCGCCGATGCGGACTTTCTTGGGGGTACCGGTCCGTATCCGCGACGAGGTGTTCGGCAACCTCTATCTGACCGAGAAGGCCGGTGGCCAACCATTCAGTGAGGACGACGAGGTACTCGTCCAAGCGTTGGCCGCCGCTGCCGGCATCGCCATCGACAACGCGCGCCTCTACGAGCAGTCCAAGGCCCGGCAATCGTGGATCGAAGCAACACGCGACATCGGGACCGAGCTTTTGTCCGGCATTGATCCAGCGACAGTCTTCCGGCTCGTGGCTGACGAAGCCAGAAATCTCAGTGGTGCCGAACTGACCCTGGTTGCCGTCCCCGACGATCCCGATGCGCCGCCCGATGAAGCGGAAGATCTTGTTGTGGCGGCCACTTCGGGGGCTAGTCCAGCATCCGTCGCATCGGTCATTCCGGTCGCTGGATCGGTGATCGGCGACGCCTTCGTCCGACGACAAGCGGGGCGCTTCGACAGCATTCGCATCTTGCCCGAAGACGAGCCAGCGACCGGTCCGGCACTGGTGCTGCCGTTGCACGCGCCCGAGACGACCGCCGGGGTGCTGGTGGCATTGCGTCAGGTGGGTGCCGAGCCGTTCAGCGCAGAGCAACTCGACATGATGGGTGCCTTTGCCGATCAGGCTGCGCTCGCCTGGCAACTCGCGACGACTCAGCGGCAAATGCGGGAACTGGACGTTCTGACCGACCGGGACCGGATCGCACGGGATCTGCATGACCACGTGATTCAACGGTTGTTCGCGGTCGGGATGGCGCTACAGGGCACGATCCCGCGCGCGCGTGCTCTCGACGTACGCCAACGACTCACCGAGTGCGTCGACGATCTCCAGGATGTGATCCAGGAGATTCGGACCGCCATCTTCGACCTGCACGGTGTCGGCTCGGGAATCACCCGGCTGCGTCAGCGGCTGGATGAAGCCATCGGAGGGTTCGCGGGTTCGGGAATCCGAACCACCATCCAGTATTCGGGTCCATTGTCCGTTGTTGATACGGCCTTGGCCGATCATGCCGAAGCCGTTGTCCGGGAAGCGGTGAGCAATGCTGTACGGCACGCTCAGGCCAGTACCCTCTCGGTCTACGTCGGGGTAGCCGACGAGTTGAGCATCGAAGTGGTGGACAACGGTTGCGGAATCGGTGACAACATCACAGGCAGCGGGTTGGTCAATCTGCGTCGCCGTGCCGAGGAGGCTGGCGGATCGTTCATCGTGGAGGCTGCGCCCGGCGGCGGCACCCGGCTACGGTGGTCGGCCCCGCTCCCGTAATCGACCGCCCTTCGGCCCAGGGCGTCAGGCTGCTCGCGGAAGATCAGGCGTTGAGCTGACAGCCGGTGAAATCGTGGGCTTCGGGCGGGCGATCCAGCCTGCGTAGGTCAGATAGACGCCCATCGCAACGAAGACGACGAACACTACGCGCCATAGGTTTTCCGCACCGACAGTCCGGTTGGCGATGGACATGAAGAAGTCGGGAAATGCCATGAGCAGGATCCCCCGTATCACCATGATCCATCCCAGCAGGGACACGATAACTGCAGTGAGCCCTCGCCAGTACGGATGCAGCGCGACGACGATGATACCCGCGATCAACACGAACGCGCCTGTTACCCAGGGCCATACGGCGCTCGCGCCAAACTCCGTCAAGAGCACGCGCATGTTGGGCGAGCGCGCAACCACGGTTGCCGACGCGATGGTGAAGAACGGACCGAGCACTCGGGCGAATGCACGGGTCGCTGCCGATTGAGCCACTGTGCTCATCATCTACCTCCAGTTCGGGGCCAAACCGTATTGCGGCCGGCCTGACGTCAAGATGCCGCGGGATCGTAAGACCCCACGGTCTATATCAGCACCGGTATCCCTCGTTGCCCAGAGACCAAGGTCTTTGGACGCTGGGGCTTTCGACCAGATTTCGGTATGCCGTGCAACCATCACACAACGATCTCCAAATCCGGCGAGAGGCGTAGCGGCACCGAGCCTCCGTCAGCCGTTGGCCCTCGGTGACACGCCGACAGTCGCTGACGCTTGCCAACCGATCAGGGACTTCGGTCCCTACCGGTGGGGTGTCGTTGCGGGGTCAGATAGCCTTGCGGGAGGTGGACTCCCGCTGATGTCGCGTCATCACCGCGATGGCGCACTCGCCCAACGGAGGTCGCCATGAGCACCACACCGCTGCAGCCAAGGACGCGCCTGTTCGCTCGCGTGCTGGGCCCGTACCTTCTCGTCGCTGCAGTGACCGTGATCGGCCGCGGCCCACGGCTGCGTTCGATGGTCGAAGCATTCGCCGCAGACCCCGTATGGCCCTGGGTCACCGGCGCCTTCGTACTGCCGATGGGTCTGATCGTCATCGCTCTGCATTCCTACTGGCGCGGTCCGGCCGCCATCATCGTTTCGGTGCTGGGCTGGCTCACCACCTTCAAAGGGTTGGCGCTCTTGGCTTTCCCACAGGCGTACCTCTCCGTGGGTCAAACCGCTGTCAGCGCCACCCTGTGGTGGCAGGCAAGCTCGTCCGTGATCGCGATCGTCGGACTGTATCTGACGTACGTCGGCTGGACTCCCACCCGCAGCCATCCAAGTTCACACCAATCCCTCGATACCACACCCGATCTCCCGCGCGCCGCGTGAACCTCTACGGGCCGCGGGGAGAGAACACCGCGCCAGAACCGAGCCATGCGGACGAATCATCGGATCCGCGCGAGATCCCCTCGTTGCACGAGTCTTTGCGGTCCCGGATGGGCTCAGCATGGCGAGTCCTGGGTCCAGGGTTTGTCACCGGATCCTCCGACGACGACCCATCGGGCATCCAAACCTATAGCCAGACCGGGGCACAATTCGGTTACTCCCAACTGTGGGTGGCCGCCTGGACGTACCCGTTCATGGCAGCAATCCAGGAGATTTGCGGCCGGATCGGCATGGTGACGGGCCGTGGGCTGGCGGCAATCCTGCGCGAACACTATTCGCGGAAGGTGCTTTTCGTCGCGGTAGCGCTGCTCATGAGCGCAAACATCGTCAATGTGGGGGCCGATCTCGGCGCGATGGCCGCCACCGGACAAATGCTCTTTCACATCCCGTTCGTGGGGTGGCTGGCGATCATCGTAGGGATCTCGCTCGCGCTACAGATCTTCGTGCCCTATCCCGCATATGCCCGATTCTTGAAGTACGCGTGCCTGAGCCTGCTGGCCTATGTTGTGGCAGCCTTTGTCATCCATCATCCATGGCCGACAGTCATTGTGAGCGCACTGATTCCTCATGTCGAATGGTCGCGGGATTACGTGCTCAACATCGTCGCCGTGCTGGGGACGACGATCACGCCCTACTGCTTCTTCTGGCAAGCCGACCAGGAAGCTGAAGAAGACTTCGCCCGTGGTCGAATGACGTTCTACGGTAAGGGTGTTCCCACACTCCGCAGCGGCGACATCCGCACCATGCGGACCGACACCGCGGTCGGTATGGGTTTCTCCAACGTCGTGCAGTTCTTCATCATCCTGACGTGCGCGTCCACCCTGCATCAGGCAGGTGTGTTCACTGTCGATACACCGGACCAAGCGGCTGCAGCACTGCGGCCCCTCGCCGGTGACTTCGCCTTTATCCTCTTTGCGGTCGGGATCATCGGGGTCGGCTTTCTCGCCGTGCCCACCCTGACCGGTTCGGCGTCCTACGCGTTGTCCGAGGCCATGGGCTGGAAAGCGGGCCTCGGCTACACATTCCGCCAGGCCCGGGCGTTCTACGTCGTGATCGCCGTGGCGACCGTCCTCGGCGTAGGATTGAATTTCGTTGGGATTCAACCATTTCGGTTGCTGTACTACGCTGCTGCCGTCAACGGTATCCTCGCTCCGCCGTTGATGGCGATGATCATGTTGGTCGGCAACGACAGCTCGATCATGGGCAAGCACGTGAACGGTCGGTTCACCAATGTCATGGGATGGGCGATCGTGGGGATCATGGGTGCGTGTGCGCTGGCGCTGCTCGGGTCGATCCTGACCGGCGGATGATGAGAACTGACCCGCGATGCTGATCGAATGCATAGCGCTCCAGAAAGGCGAATCCCATGACGATGCTGACGATAACCGCGCCGGCGACGGTAGATCTGGAAGACCTCGAACAACAGACCGTCTCCGCGCTGGCGGACCGACTCAGGGACGACGACGGGTGCGAACTGACGGATCTGCGGCCCCACCCATCGGAGTGGGGTAATGAATACCGGCTCGCGCCGGCCGGCCGCATCATCGTCGACAGCCACCAGAAAACGCTGACCGTCAGACTTCGCGACCTCGCTGTCGACGCGCACGACCTGTTCGTCGCGGTGAGTAGCGAATTGGAACAGCAATACGATGAGCTCAGTACAGAGATTGGTTGACCATGGTCTCCGCTGACGACGGCGGCCATGGGATCGACTGTCGCCTCGACCGGCTGCCGAGCGAGGTGCGCAAGTTGCTGCAGAGCGAGCCCGTGCCCACGTGGCGGGCGCCGATGCTGGCAACCTTGACCGACCAGCGGTTCTCCGACCCCCTATGGATATTCGAACTCAAACTCGACGGCGAGCGGTGTCTCGCCTTCCGTGACGGGGACCGCATTCGCCTGCTGTCCCGAAATCGTCAGTCGCTGAACGGCACCTACCCCGAACTTGTCCATGCACTCAACACCCAGCGGAGCTCACGTTTCATCCTCGATGGTGAGGTCGTCGCCTTCCAGGGAAAGCGCACCAGCTTTCAGCGGCTTCAGTCCCGATTGGGCGTTACCGACGTCGACGAGACACAAGCGTCACGAACGCCCATCTTTTACTATGTATTCGATCTTCTGCATCTCGACGGATATGCGACAACCGCTTTGCCTCTGATCTGGCGTAAACGTCTTCTGCACAACGCAATCAGCTGGAAGGATCCAGTTCGTTACCTGCCCCACCGCCGGACCGAAGGCCAGCGGGCATACCAGGAAGCCTGTGAACGCGGCGACGAGGGCGTGATCGCCAAGCTCGCCGATTCGACATACGACCAGGGTCACCGTTCGTCCAATTGGCTCAAGTTCAAGTGTGTGTTGGGGCAGGAGTTCGTCATCGGCGGTTACACCGCTCCCAAAGGCACCAGAGTCGGATTGGGCGCGCTCCTGATCGGCTACTACGCGGGCGACGAGTTCATATACGCGGGTAAGGTCGGCACCGGCTTCGATGATGCCACCCTGCGAAGTCTGCACCGGCGTCTGTCCGCCATCGAACAGGACACGTCGCCGTTCAGCGGGTACCGGGCTCTCCGCGCCGATACCCATTGGACACGTCCAGAGTTGTTGGCCGACGTCGCCTTTTCGGAATGGACGCGAGAGGGAAAGCTGCGTCATCCTCGCTTCGTCGGCCTACGTAATGACAAGCGCCCGGCCGAGGTGGTGAGGGAATCGCCCTGAAGGGCGGATTCGATCGACAGCAGACAGTTTACGTGGATGGCGGTTCTCGTTTGTCGCTCGCCGGCTCACGCGTGGTCAGGCCAAACGCTGGTGAGCGACCTGTTCGGCGACCAGCGGCAGAAATTTGCGCACCGTGTGCGCGTCCAGGTCGGCGTAGATGCCCGTGACGACGTCGGCGACAGTACCGGCATCGACGTCCGGATAGGTGATCGTGAGCTGGGCGACAAGGTCCTTGATGGCAGCAAACTCTTCCGTCGCAGTGACATGCTCAGCACCTGACGGCTGCACACCGGAATTGTGGCGATGTTCGACGTCGAAGGCGTCGTAGGCGCAGGCGATGTGCTCCGGCGTGGCGTCTGGATGCTCTTGAGCCAACAGGTCGATCGACGCCCAAGTTGCGGGGCCCACCATCGCGGTGCGATGTGGCCGGTGACCGTGCACGATCGCCCGGTTGACCAACTCTCGGAACGTCGATTCGGCGCCGTCGGCGGACACTTCGGTCATGCAGACGAAGGTACGTACCCCACGTTACGCAGAAGTGCACTCGACGTGCCGATCATGATGAATGCTGCTCACGGACCGGCGTTCATGGCGAGACGACCGGGCGAAGTACGTCGCCGCGGGACTTTCGGACCATGTATTTGTCGACTTAGCGCCCTAGTTCAAGTACCGCGCCGGGAACGAAGATTCGTAAATGACGCGCGACGACTGGCTGATGATGGAACCCGCAGACGACGGGTCGCCCGCCCGGTTTCGCACGCGGGTGACCGGGGTGGGTCGGCACCTTCCCGGCACGCGCCTGACCACCGAAGCTCTGATGTCGGCGACGAGGCACCGGACCCACATCGACCTTGAGCGCCTGACGGGTATCCGGGAACGCCGTGTCTCCATCGGCGACGAAGACTCGTTCACTCTCGCGACGGCGGCGGCACGGGACTGCCTCATAACCGCCGGATGCGACGGGTCGGCGGTGGATGCCGTCATCAACTGCAGCATCACAAAATTCCGGGGTGGCCTCTCCCAGCGGATGGAACCGCCCATGAGCGGGATGGTCGCCCACGCGATCGGCGCCGACAACGCCATCACGTTCGACGTCTCCAACGCCTGCGCGGGAATGCTCACCGGGGTCATGATCGCGAACAACTGGATCCGGCGCGGCATGATCCGTCGGGCACTCGTGGTCAGCGGCGAATACATTTCGCAGCTGGGTCAAAACGCTTCCCGCCATGTCCGAACGATCATGAGCAAGGAGCTCGCCTCTCTGACGCTCGGCGACGCGGGCGCGGCGCTGCTCCTCGAACGCGCAGATGCCGACTCATCCGCCGGCATCATGTTGGCAGGGTTCACCACAGTGGCCGGTTACAGCAGGCTCTGCCTGGCCTACCCAAAGGGCCATGAGTCCGGAGCCCGAATGTTCACCGACGCCAGAGGCATTCAGCAAGCTGCGATGTCCGACACTCCCCTGCTGCTGCACGAAGTGCTTGATTCGATGGGCATCTCGATCCACGATATCGACCACGTCATCACCCACCAGACCTCCGCGCGAGCCATCCGAAAGGGGATGGCGAAGGTCGCCGCCTCATTTGGCGACCGTCCGCGCCACGACGCCGTGATCACCGTCGACCGGTACGGCAACACCGCATCGACCACACACACGGTCGCTCTGATCGAAGAACTCGAAGCCGGGCACATCCAGGCGGGGGAAACGATCGCTCTGATTGCGCTGGCTTCCGGACTCGAAATCGGCATCGTCCTCCTGACCCTCGACGAGACAGTGGTGAACCACCATGGGCACAGTTATTGAGGCAACGACCCTCACCACCGGCCACCATTGGCGCGATCGGCACAGCGCACTGAGACTCGCGGTGAAGGCAGCCAGAGATTGTCTGAGCAGCGCAGGCCGCGAAGCCTCCGAGGTCGATCTGCTGATCAACGCGGGCATCTACCGCGACCGCAATCTCGGCGAACCCGCTCTGGCCGCGATGATCCAACAGGACATCGGGGCACATCCGGAGGACCCGCGGCCCCAGGCGCACGGGACATTCTCGTTCGACGTCGCCAACGGGTCCTGCGGAGTTCTCACCGCGCTCCAGATTGTCGATGGCTTTCTGAGTGCCCGGGTGATCAATCGGGCGCTGATCGTGGCAAGCGATGCCGACCCAGGCCGCAGAATGAGTGAGAACTTCCCCTTCTCCCCCAGCGGATCTGCGTTACTGTGCCGGTGGTCCGACGACGAAGGCCTCAACGCTGTGCACTGGGCGCGAATCCCCGACGACGGCGAGAGCTTCAGTGCTGGAGTAAGTCTCGTCAATCGTCGCAATGTGCTCCGCATCGGAGAAGGCTCGACGATGGACGAACGGTTCGCCGCGGCCGCCGCGCAAGCCGTGATTCAGTGCGTCGGGGCGGCCACACTCGACATGACCGAGATCGCTGCGATCGTCGTCGCGCCCACCCGTAGCCGGTTCTGTTGCCTGCTCGCTGAACACCTCATGGTCCCCGACGACATCATCATCGCGGCCGACGACGAGAACTCCCACACCGCAGCACTTGCGGGCGCGTTCACATGCGCTACCCGCCGCATCGTGCCCGGCAAGTACGTCCTCATGGTGGCGGCGGGCGCAGGCGTCACGGCTGGGGCGGCGCTGTACCGAATGCCGTTCGTAGCGCAGACCGGTCCAGCACCCGATGTATTTCAGTATCCACCCATGTAGCCCGGCGATCGCGGAGTTGCGCTCGGAGGCGTGGTAGTGCTCGTGGTAGCGGTGGAATTCGACAGGGACGGGCCCGATTCACTCGGCGTAGGCGTAAGCACGACCGCGCCGACGCTAGCAATGATCAGGACGCCCGAGCAGTTCGCGGCAACATTCTTCCAATTCATCGTGAAACTCCATCCAGGCCCGTGGCGGTCGCGGACCCTGCACTATCCACGATTCCGGCCATGGTGAAGTTCAGCGTTGGCGGACAACGGCTCTTGTGACCGGCTCACAGCCCGGTCGGATATGTCTCGGGAGTCTCCCCCTGCACCCACGTGCTGGTGACGTCCAGTGGTTCGAGCGCACGCGTCCGGTCGATGTGGATGATCGCATCGAACTGTTCGGATGGTCTCACGTGGTAGTAGTGGCTTTGTCGTTCGGTGGCCGGCAGATAGATCACGCCGATGGCCCGGCCCAGCCGGACGACCTCGAGCGGTTCGGCTACTGCCCGGCTGATCATGGCCGACACCAGGAATTCCGGCTCACCGGTCTCGTGGAACAGCTCCTCGATGCTGCCGTTGAGGGCAGGCCTGACGACCTTGCGCTCCGCGATGGCACCCCATTCGCTTGCCGCGGTGACAGTGCCGGTGTAGGTGGTGAACCCGATCGAGCGGGAGTCCTCCCCCCAGCGCTCGCGCACCAGCTGCCCCAGCGTCAACTGGCCGTCGTTGCCGACTTCGGTGGCCCGCGCATCACCGACATGAGAGTTGTGTGCCCACACCACGATTCGTGCAGGCGAACGGCCGTCGTGCCGGTCGAGGTGCGCCAACAAGGCCTGCAGTGTTTGCGCCATGTGCTGATCACGCAGGTTCCACGATGTGACCCTGCCGCCGAACATGGCCCGGTAGTAAACCTCAGCGTTGCGGACGGTCTGCGCGTTCTGCTGAGCGTAGAAGAGTTCGTCTTCGGCAAGCAGGCCGTCTCGGCGCGCATATTCGATAGCGTTGCGGTGGATCTCGACCAGTTGGTCGACTGCCTGGCGTTCGCACGACAGCCCAGCGCCGAAAGCCGCGGCAAATCCGTAGGCCTGCCCGTCGTCGGCGGAGGTGTGGTCAAAGCACGCGTAGCGTTCCCGGGCTCGCGCCGCGGCAACCGGATCAACATTCTCGAGGTATCTGATGACCTCCTGCATGGACCGGTGCAAGCTGTAGAGATCCAAACCGTAGAAGCCGGTTTGCCGTTCGCCGTCGGCCCTGCGGCGCCCGTTGTGCATATGCAGCCAGTCCACGAAGTCACGAACCACGACGTTGCGCCACATCCAGGCGGGGAAGCGCTCGAATCCGCTCAGGGCCTGGGTTGCCGATTCGTCGCCGCCGAGTCCTCGGACATACCGGTTCACCCGGTAGGCGTCCGGCCAATCCGCCTCAGCAGCGACGGCGCAGAAACCCTTGTTCTCGATCAACCATTTGGTGATCTCCGCGCGCGCCTCGTAGAACTCGTGTGTGCCATGCGAGCTTTCACCGATCAACACGATTCGCGCGTCACCGATGATCTCCTCGAGCGCCTCGGCCGGGGGTACGCCACCGGGGGAATCGACGGCAAGCCGCCGGACGACCGCCGCTGGCGTTTCGGCGGCTCGAACCCGTTCTGCGGCACGGCCCGTGGTGGGCGCGGCGAGCAATTCGCGCACCTCTTCGTCGCTGACTTGCCGGAAATCCCAGAACGATTCACCGACCGCGACGAACGGAGTGGGCATGGACGCACACACCACATCGTCGACCATGGCTGCGAACTCGCGGCAGGTGGACTCCGGCGCCGCAGGTACGGCGATCACGATTTCGGCAGGGTCGGATTCTCGCAGCGCCTGCACCGCGGCGAACATGCTGGCGCCGGTCGCCAACCCGTCATCGACGAGGATGACTGTTTTGCCGGCCACGTCGACGCGAGGACGGCCACCGCGATAGGCGGCTTCGCGCCGGTGCAGTTCCCTACCCTCGCGTTCGGCGATGGTGCGAAGCTGTTGTGGGGTGATTCGCAAGGCACGCAGCATGTCGTCGTTCACCACGACCCGGCCGTCTGCGGCCAGTGCGCCTACGGCAAATTCCTCATGCCCCGGCGCGCCGAGCTTGCGGACGACGAAGGCGTCCAACGGCGCGCCGAGGGCGGCGGCTACTTCCCATGCGACCGGGATGCCACCGCGAGGTAACCCCAGAACAACGAGGTTCTCACGGCCTCGGTACGCGCTGAGCATGCCGGCCAGGACCTGCCCAGCTTCACGCCGATCCCTGAAGACATGCCTTGGCGCCCCACGGGTCAGGCCTCGTGAACGAGTCATGGTGATACTCCGTCCGCTCGGATTCTCGTTGTCTGGTGATCCGATCGGCTACTTCGCCGACTCGATCGCGACGTGCTTTTCACGGGTCTGCGGTTCGGCTACCGGAACCGCGACCGTGAGAATGCCCTTGTCGTAACTAGCCTTGATCCCCTCTTCATCGGCCCCGGCCGGCAGCGTGAGCGACCGGGTGAACGATCCGTAGGAGAACTCGGAATGCCCGGTCGTCTCTTTCTTCTCGCTGCGCTCAGCCTTGATGGTCAGCACACCGTCGCGGACGGTGATGTCAACGTCTTTGCTGGGGTCTACCCCGGGGATCTCCGCACGCAGCTCATAACTGCCGTCTTTCATCTCGTCCTCGACGCGCATCATGTGGGTGCCGAAGGTCGGCCGAAGCGTCGCCCAGGACGGAAAGCCCTCGAACAAGTCGGCCAGCTCTGGAAATCCGGACCGCGGACGATGGGGGGCGGGAAGCTTGTTCATGATTGCTCCTGTCGTTGATTGGATTCGTAGGTTCAATCCGACCACCGTGACAACCCCCTCACAAGGGACCGAAGTCCCGGCTGACCGGGCCATTCGTCGGCGCCCAAGTCCGGGACCACTGGCCCTAGCGCGTTCCGGCACAGCCGCGCATGGTCAAGGCATGAGAATCAACATGACGCGCGGCGCGGTTGCCATCGCGCTGCTTGCCGCGGCAAGACGCTTCTACCGCAACTGGGGCACCACGAAGGAAGAGTGCCAGATGCACATACCGGGTGACGATGCGATCGGCGAGCCCGCAGATGTTACAACAGAGGGCATTTGGATCGACGCCCCACCGAGCGCCGTCTGGCCATGGCTGGTTCAGATGGGCCAGGACCGCGCCGGCTTCTACGCCTCGCCGGGATACCAGAATACGGACAGCATTCATCCGGAATGGCAGCATCTCGCCGTGGGCGACACGGTACGCCTCACGCCCGGCGACGACGGATTCGTGCTCTCGGTCGTCGAAGTCCTTGAGCAGCACGCGATAGTCCTTCGCACCAACCGCACCGGCAACTGGGACGCCACGTGCACGTTGCACCTGGTGCCGCACTGGCAGGACCGGTGCCGACTGCTCGTTCGGACCCGCATCCGGCTAGCCCACCCGGGCGCGGTCGTGATCACCGAACTCGTCGGAGCGCCAAGGGCACTCGCCGTCCGCCATATTCTCAAAGGCATCAAACAGCGCGCGGAGTTCGCCTATCAGGCCGAGGTAGCCACCGCACCATCCGAAGCCCCCACGGCGGTGCTGGCAGCGCCGCATCTAGACCGCTGATCGGTCATCCGGTGGTCTGATGAGAGCGCGGTCGGGTGATGAGTACCGGGCACATCGCGTGGTGGATCAGCGAGTGGCTGGTGGAGCCGAGGAACAAACCCGCCGCGTCGCCGCGGCCACGGCTACCCACCACGACCAGCCGGGCATGCTGACTTTGGCTGGCCAGAACCGCCGCCGGCTTACCAGTCGTCACGACACGATGCACCTTTACGTCAGGAAACTTCTCCTGCCATCCCGCCAGACGTTGAGCCAACAGCCTCTCCTCCTGGGTGTCAGGTGTCTCGTCACCTGGGCCGGGCGGTCGATAACCCCAGAAGATGTGGGACGGTGCGATGTCGTTCCAGACGTGCACGGCGATCAAGTCAGCGCCGCGTAGCGATGCCTCGTCGAATGCCCACGCAATCGCATCCTCTGCATCGGCAGATCCACTGACACCGACCACGATCGGGCCGTCGATCGAAGGCACGGACGTACGTGTTACCACGACCGGGCTATGCCCCCGGGCCGCAAAACCTACCGATACCGAACCTGCCACCAGCCCCGAGAAGGCGTTGAGCCCGGTGGAACCCAGGGTCGTCAGGACGGCGTCTGTGGACAGTTCGACGAGAGCTGCCAGCGGATGGCCTGCCACTCTGGACATCACAATCTGGACGTCCGGATCGAGTGCGTGTGCATGGTCACGGGCCTGGTGGAGGTACCTGAGGGCGTCAGCGTTGAGATGCTCGAAGAAACTCTCCGACGCGCCAGGATTGAATCCGACAGCCGCGCCGCTGTTGTCGACCGCGTGGGCCAGCCGTATCGGCAGCTTCCGCAGCTGGGCTTCGCCCACTGCCCAGGTCAGGGCGTTCAGTGCTGAGCAAGATCCGTCGATACCGACGAGAATGTATGGGTGAGGAACTGATTCGGTCACGGTGCCCTCCGGGATGAGGTTGACGACATCTCTGCTGTCGACACTAGTCGGACGCCGTCGGCACTCGATATGGCCGAAAGTCCCGCACCGCCGGGACCTCAGTCTCGATCAGCTCGCCGGCTACCCCGCGCCTACTACTGCTCCTTCGCAGGAACCGCGAGCACCGGGCAGGGTGCAACTTGGAGGAGCCGTTGCGTGACGCTCCCGAGAAGGAGCCCTGTGATCGGGCCAAGCCCGCGCGTTCCAACGACGATGAGGTCCGCCCCCTCCTCCCTCGCGATGTCGGCCGTGATGTGCGCGGCGTGACCCGCCGCTGCATGGTGGGCCCGCAAAGACGCGTCGACGCCTGCCCGCTTCAAGTCGTTCACCTGGGCGTAGATCTTTTGCTCGAGTTCGTCCTCGTTGAGATGGACGGGGCCGGCCCCTCGGCCCACGATCACTTCCTTCACGTGCACGACGACGACCCGTGACTGGCCCCCTTCGGCGAGCTTCCTGACGTAGTCGAGCGCAAGGTCGGCGTTCGCCGAACCGTCGGTCGCCCAAACAATCACATCGAACATCCCACTCCTCCTGTCGTAAGGGTTTCCGGGGTATCTCGCTCCACGCTAATCACTTACCTCGTCGGCGGTAGCGCACTCTGGTTCAGGGCCGAAAACGAATCGCCTGCCGGTGACTCGCAGCGGCCGGATCCGCACGTAGTGTTTTTTGGTCGTTGCTGTCCAGGGATACAGCTGTGCGCGCTCGGCCTCCTCGAGTTCCTCGTCGCTACGCAGCGTTTGAGCGACGCCCCTGACGATCACACTCCAGCCATCGGTAGCGACGTGATCGTCGGCTTCGAACAGCACGTGGTTGTTGATCGCGGCACTGACCAGTTTGGTTCCCCCGGCGGTACGAAACAGCACAGTGCGGCGCTGTACGGCGAAATTCACCGGGAAGATCTCTGGCTCGCCGTCGACGCTCGTCACCAGCCGGCCCAGTGCCACGCCGGACAGCAGATCCCAGCATTCGGTCTCGGACAGAATGGAAATCGGTTGCGGTTCTTTGGACATGCCAAGGACGCTACCCAGTGAGCGGACCAACTCGACATGGCCGAAAGTCCCGAATCGTCAGACCCCAACGGCACCTGTTCGACTGGGTGCCTGGGCTATCGTCGCTCCTGGAAAGCGGACCAGGCAACCCGGTGCCACGTGCTCGACTCTGCCTCGGCATTCGATGGTGACCGGAGGTAGATCGCGCGGGCTCACGCTGACCTCGGCTCCCAGACCGCTCACTCGGATATACAGGTGATGACCGCGATAGTGGATCGGGAAACCCAAGGCGCCGAGCGATTCCGGCCAATGTGGGGACAGCACGATCCGGTTGGCGCGGGTTTCGAGTCCGGTGAAACAGCGCTGTACAAGGTCAACGCTGCCGGCCATCGCGGCGAGGTGTATCCCCTCGGACGTGGTGCCGCCCTGAATGTCGGCGACATCGGATTTCAGCACATCTCGGAAGAACTCGACGGCACGATCGCGGTTGGCCCGCGCGAGAACCCAGGCATTGACCACTGCGCTCAATGTGGACCCGTTCGACGTGCGGGCGATGTAGTAATCGACCATCGCCGGGATGCGTTCCGGCGGAAACTCGTAATCGAGCCGGTCGAGCAACTCCCCCAACTCATCGGACGACAGGAGATACAGCAGCATCAAGGCGTCAGCCTGCTTGGCGGCCTGGTATCGATTCACGTCATCACCCTCGGCTTCGAGGATGCGGTCGAGCCGCTGAATGTTCCCGTATTGAGTTCGGTAGTCCTCCCAATCCAGTTCTGCCAACTGGTCATAGCCTTGAAATTGACTGATGAAGCCATCATGGAACGGCACAAACATCCGACGGCTGACATGGTCCCACCGAGCGAGTTCTTCGTCTGTCAGTCCGAGCTTTTCGCGCAGGTCGAGCCGGTTGGCCAATGGCATCGCCTCAAGGGCTTCGATGGCCCGAAGAATGGCCCACACCGCCATCACATTCGTGTATGCGTTGTCGTCGATTCCGTCGTGTGGCCTGTCGGGGTATCCCGAGTGGAACTCATCGGGACCGATGACACCGTTGATGTGATAGCGATTCTCGACAGCATCGTAGGTAGTTCTGCTGGCCCAGAATCGGGCGATCTCGACCAACATCTCGGCGCCATAGTCGATGAGATACGCCAGATCTCCGGTGACCTGATAGAACTGCCAGACGTTGTAGGCGATGGCGACACCGATATGATGCGCGTGGTGGCTCGGGTCGACGCTCCACCGACCCGATCGCGGGTTGAGGTGCAGCTCCGGACTCTCCTCACGTCCGTCACTGCCCGACTGCCAGGGGAACATCGCACCCGAGTAACCGGCCATCCGGGCGGCGCGACGCGCCTCGGTGAGCCGACGGTAGCGGTAACGCAGCAACGCCCGGGTGATCGTCGGGAAGTGCATATTCAGGACGGGGAAGATCAGCAACTCATCCCAGAACACGTGGCCTCGGTAGGCCTCGCCGTGCAAGCCACGGGCGGGGATGCCGATGTCCAGGTCCTCGCTGTGGTACGAGACCGTCTGCAGCAAGTGCATCAGGTGCAGTCGCAGTACACGCAGTTCATCGACGTGGCCGTCGAAGTCGACATTCAGCCGCTCCCAGATATGTGACCATACGAGTTCGTGGCCCCGCCGCAGCTCGGCGAACCGACCTTGCCGTTCCAATCGCCGTATCGCACTGCCTGCTGCGTCGGAGGTCGCAACGTCGCGACCTGTCACCAACACCACGGTCTTCTCGATGGCCAACGACTGACCCGCACTCAATTCTGTACGGATCTCATGGCCGATCTCGAATCCGTCCTCGAGGAGTCGGTACTTCGCCACGGCCGCAATCTCGTCACACCAGACCGTGGTGCGCGCGGCGAGTGCTATGGGTATCTGCGATTGCTTGGTCTGGACCGTCAGAAGTACCGAATTATCTGCCAGGGGAAGAGTTTTCAGCGATCGAAGGTGGTCGCCGGCCAGCTCACGGTAACGCTCGACTCCGATATTGCACACGTTGGCGTCCAGTGTCGAACGAATCTCGATCGTCCCGGACCAGTCCTCGGGGCGAATTACCGTTTCCAGGGCCGCGACATGAGCCTGGTCCATGGCGGCAAATCGATTCTGAGTCACCGCGGTTGTATGTCCGGCGCTATCGCGGAATCGGAGCTCGCGGGTCAGCACCGCAGCTCTGAGATCGAGGGCCTGCCGGAACGAGAGCAACGTAACGGTGTCAATGTCAAACCAGTCGCCGCCGTCGACGCGGAAAGTCAGAGGAAGCCAATTGGGAAGATTCACCAGGCTTTCGTTCTCGACCTTGGCGCCGGCGACCGAATCCTCCAATCGGTTGTATACGCCGGCGACATAGGTGCCCGGGTAGTGGGTCTGTCCAGCCGTCGATTCCGGTGCCGCGCCCCGCGTGGCAAAGTAGCCATTTCCGACCGTGCACAGGGCTTCCCGCAACTTCTCGTCCGCCGGTACGTACTCGTCGTACGCAAACGTCCAGGCCGGCCCGTGGTCAGTTCTGCGGTGCACCAGCCAAGCCGCTCCACGTCTCAGGAACTGGCCGACGTCAACGGGATTGTTCAGCCGGTACTGGGCGGCTGTCCGACGATCGCCGGCTTCGTCGTGACAGACGATGACTCCGACTCCGTTGAACCGAATCGCGTCGAAGACGTCTTCATCAGTGAGGTCGTCGCCGATGTAGAGGGGCAACATCTGGTTGCGATGGCAGACCTGATCGCGGATCCAGGTCAATGCCGCGCCCTTGTCCCAGTGGATGTCTGGTCGCAATTCGATCACCATGCGGCCTCCGGTCACCCGCAGGCCGCGTTCGTGTCCTTGCCGGTACACGGTAGCGACAACCTCGCTCACCCGCTCATCTGCCACGTTGCGGTAGTGAACAGCGACCGCATACCGCTTGCGTTCGATGCGCACCCCTGGCACATCCACCAGGTCATCGTGCAAAGCCTCGGCAGCACGCTCTATCGCCGGAATCGCAGCCAGCGCCGCCTCGTTATCGTGACGCTTTCCGTCTGGAGCGACGAGTTCAAAACCGTGGCTGCCCGCGTACCACAACCCCGGCACGCCCACCCTGTCGCGGATGTCAGCCAGGTCGCGGCCGCTGAGCACCGCAACTGGGCACAGCGTTGCCAACTCGACCAGTGTTTCGGCAACACCGTCGACCAGCGTCGCCAAGTCTGGCTCCGCCACGATCTCGGACAACGTTCCGTCGAAGTCGAGACAGATGAACGGCTGCCGACCATCCACCACACCCGTCAGCTCACCGTAGACATTCGCCGCATTGGGCAGCTCTGACATGTGCTTGTCACCCGTACGCACCGCCACGGCCGCCAGATCGGAAACGACGACATCGGCCCCAGCGCAGAGCAATTCCTCGGTGTGCCCGGTCCTGTCGACACCAATCACAAGCCCGAAGCCTCCGTCGCGGCCGGCTGCCACACCGGCTTGAGCGTCTTCGACGACCACGCAGCGTTCCGGACGTACTCGCAACCTGCCGACGGTCTCCCAAAGGACAGCCGGGTCCGGTTTGCCAGGCAGGTCGAGCGCATCAGCGACCAGTCCATCGACACGGGTCGCAAACAGATCGTCGAGTCCGGCTGCCTTGAGGACCTTTTCGCAATTCCGGCTGGAGGTATAGACGGCTGTGGCCACACCGGCTTCGGTGAGTCTGCGGACCAGCGCAACCGTTGACGGGTAGGCCGACACCCCTCGCGCAATGGCTTCCAGAAAGAGGTCCTGTTTACGATTCGCCAGGCCACATACGGTGTCATGTCCGGCGTCGTCCGGGTCGCCGCTCGGCAGCGAGATACCGCGGGCGCGAAGGAAGTCCGCGATGCCATCCCGACGAGGCTTGCCGTCCACGTACCGCCGGTAATCGTGCGCGGTGAACGACGAGTGGTCCTCGCCGTCCCTGACGGCACGTCGGGCGAAGAATTCGGCGAACATCGCCGTCCACGCCGCGGCATGAATCGACGCGGTATCGGTGACCACGCCGTCGAGGTCGAAGATGACTCCGTCGTGCAATCGCGGGTCGATCGTGACCGATGGGCTCATCGCCGGTGTAGAACCGCGCTGCCGGACAGCGTCGCGTCGGCATCGCCATCGGTGAAGTCCTGCAACACCACCGGTTCGTCGGCGGTCGCATAAAGTCGTTCCACGTCGGTCCGCGTGCACGGCTGACTGCCCGGTGTCAGCAATTTGGCCGCACCGGCCGCGATCCCGTACCGCACCGACTCGTTCAGCGTCCACCCTCTGCTCAGTCCCACGGTGATCGCCGCAACCATCGCGTCACCCGCACCGACACCGCTGATAACCGTCCGCATCGGAATCGCCGGGAACCACAAGGCCTGGGCTGCCGTGATCAGCACTGCACCGTCGGGGCCCAGGGACACCACGACAACCTCGGCCTGACCGCACGCGATGATGTCACGGGCGGCCGCGATTTGCTCGGATCGGGTTGCCAGTTCGCGCCCCGCATACTCGCGGAGTTCACGCACACTGGCCTTCAACAGAAACACCCCAGAGGTGAAATGACGTAGTCCGCAGCCCGACGTGTCCAGTACCAGCCGGGCACCGGCTTCTCCGCACACGAGAGCGACCTGCTGGTAGAAGTTCTCGGCGGCGCCGGGAGGCAGACTGCCGCTGGCCACAACGAAACCCGCCGACGCGGCTTGCTGTCGTAGTTCTCGTAAACAGCGTTGCTGATCGACGAACGACATCGACGGCCCCGGCAGCACGAACCGATACTGCAGACCCGTGGCTTTCTCGTTGACGGTGAAGCTCTCCCGAGTCGCACCATCGATCGCAATGCGCCGGACCGGCACGCCGTCACGCAAAAGAAGCCCGGTCAGCAGGTCGCCGGATGAGCCGCCCGCCGGATACACCGCGCAGACCGCAGCGCCGAGCTCATGCGCCACTTTGGCGACATTGATTCCGCCGCCCCCCGCGTCATAATGAGGAGCGGCGCACCGGATCTTATCCGTGGGACGCACCGCCTCAGCGGAACTGGTGATATCCAGCGCAGGATTGGGCGTCAAGGTGACGATCGCCGGTGAATGTGTCCGCTCCATAACGATGATCCGACTACGCGGCGCAGCTCAGCGCTAGGGACCGAAGTCCCACATCGACACATTGACGGTATTGAGGACTTTGTGCCTCCCCGACGGGTGACCTTCAGCTCACCGGTTGCGGTCCTCGGGCGCTACGCGATGCCATGCCCGATGCCAAACGCTGGTTTCATGCAACGCGACAACTACATCCGCGCCATCTCGGCGCTGCGTATCGCCGATGCCGAGGAAGCCGGCGGCAAAGGTGCCAACATGGGCGAGCTGGTCGCCGCGAACCTTCCCGTGCCACCCGGGTTCGTCCTGTTGCGTGACTGCTACCGGGAGTCCATGAGCTCGGGCGGAGTGACTGAACAACTCAGCACTCTCCATCGTGACGCGATGAAATGTGCGGCGGATAGCGCTCGCCTCCACGAGATGTGTAGCCACATGCAGGACTTGGTCCGAAAGGCCGGCGTCGCGGACGTCGTCCGCGAGGTCATCGTCGACGCCTACCACGCCATGGGGTCCAGTGTCGTTGTCGCCGTGCGGTCCTCGGCAACCGGCGAAGACGGCCGGGACGCATCCTTCGCGGGCATGAACGCCACCATCACCAACGTGAGTGGTGACGACGGTTTGGTCGACGCGGTATTGCGGTGCTGGGCGTCGTTGTTCAGCCCCCGCGTGATCACCTACCGTGCGAGCCGCGGTTTCACCACCGACCCCGCCATGGCCGTGGTGGTGCAACAGATGATCGATTCCGAGAAGGCCGGCGTCGCATTCACAGCCGATCCCAGCACCGGCGCACTAGATCGGGTCGTTATCGAGGGCGCTTTCGGCCTCGGGGAGGTCGTCGTGTCGGGCGCGGTCGAGCCCGATACCTACATCGTGTCCAAGGAAACGCTCAAGCCACTCGACATCCGGGTCGGCCATAAGAGCTTCAAGATCGTGCGTGGTGAGAACGGGCTCGATCGGACTGTGGATCTCGACGACATATTGGCAGACGCCCGTGTCCTCAGCGACGACGAGCTGCGGTCGATCGCCGACCTCGCGATCGCGACCGAACGGCACAACGGCTGCCCGCAAGACACCGAGTGGGCGATCTGCAACGGCAAAACGTATCTGGTGCAAGCCCGTCCGATCACGACGTTGCCCACCACGACGGCTGACCCGCACGCCGTTCTCGTGCGCGGCCTGGCCGCCGCCCCCGGCAAAGTCGCGGGCAGGGTCCGCGTCCTGCAGTCCCCTGACGAGGGAAGCCAACTGCTCGACGGCGAGGTTCTGGTCGCCCCGATGACCAACCCCGACTGGCTGCCCACCATGCGCCGCGCGGCGGCCCTGGTGACCGACACCGGCGGAATGACCTGTCACTCTGCGATCGTGGCCCGCGAGCTGGGGATTCCATGCCTGGTCGGTGCACGTACCGCCACTCGGGACCTCCACGATGGCACAACGGTGACGGTGGACGGAACGCGCGGCCTGGTGGTGTCCGGCCGGGCCGACACCAAGACCGCCGCAGTGCCTGACCGTCCCCTCACCACGGCACCGGCCGCCGAAGTCACCGGAACCCGGATCTACGCCAATCTGGCCATGCCTGACGCCGCAGAAGCCGTTGCCGCACAGGGTTTTGACGGTGTCGGTCTGTTACGGGCCGAGTTCATGCTGACCGACGCGTTTGCCGGCCGCCACCCGCGTGACATGATCGCTCACGGCGAGCAGGACACCTTCATCGAAAAAATGGTCGCGTCGGTCGGTCGCATCGCCTCCGCATTCGCTCCCCGGCCGGTCATCTATCGTGCTACTGATTTCCGCAGCAACGAGTTCCGCGGACTGGCCGGAGGCGCGACGTATGAACTGGTCGAACATAATCCGATGATCGGCTACCGTGGCTGCTATCGGTACATCAAGGAACCCGATCTGTTCGCGCTGGAGCTGCAGGCACTGGCGCGGGTACGCGCCCAGTCCCCCAACGTGCATCTGATGATCCCGTTCGTGCGCACGCGCTGGGAGCTTGAGGAATGCCTCGCCCTTGTCGATGCCAGTCCGCTGGGACGGCACCGCGGCCTGCACCGCTGGGTGATGGCCGAAGTCCCCTCGGTCGTCCACTGGCTCCCCGAATACATCGGGATGGGGATCGACGGAGTGTCCATCGGCAGCAACGACCTGACGCAGCTCATGCTGGGCGTCGACCGCGACTCCGACGTGTGTGCGGAACTGTTCGATGAATCCGATCCCGCGGTACTCGATGCCATCGGTCAAATCGTCAGCACCGCCCGGAAGTTCGGCATCACGTCCTCGTTGTGCGGCCAAGCGCCGTCGACCAATCCGGCATTCGCCGAGCATCTTGTTCGCATGGGTATCACCTCGGTATCGGTAAACCCAGATGCGCTGGCGGCCACCCGCCACGCGGTGGCCGCAGCGGAGCGTCGGCTGCTACTCGATGCGGCGCGGTGACTCTCGGCACCAGCACGGGGACTTTGGACTCCATCACAGCGCATTGCCGTAGCCATAGCGTCGTCATCAGACCAGCGGATCGGAGAGCATCATGATTGACAATCGCACCGCTAAGCCCGTCGTCGTCGGTATCGACGGCTCCGCCACCTCCATCGCGGCAGCGGAGTGGGGCATCAAGGAAGCGATCGCCCGCGACGTGCCGCTGAGGCTTATCTGCGTCATGAAGTCCAAGCACCCATCCAGCGACGACTACTACCGCGATATCCATCACGCGGAGGAGTCGCTTCGATTTGCCCAGGCCGCAGTGGACGCTGCCGGGACCTTTGTCAAGACCGAGACGGCAATTCTCGACGGCCCGCCCGCGGCCGTCCTTATCGAGGAGTCGCGCGACGCGGCTCTGGTCTGTGTCGGTTCCGTCGGAATCGGGCAGTACGCACGATCGATCCTGGGTTCCACTGCAGCCGAGCTTGCCGAAAAGGCCTGCTGCCCTGTGGCAGTCATCCGCCCGCGCAGCTTCCCCTCGTCGCACACCATCGACTGGATCGTGGTTGCTGTTAACGACAAACCCGACAACGACGCTGTCATCGAGACCGCCCTCACCGAAGCTGAGCTGCGACGAGCGCCAGTTCTCATGTTGGGTAACCGTGACGGCCTTGAGCAGCGGGTGAAGCAGTGCAGCCAACGGTATCCCGACGTGCACATCTATCCGATCACCGAAGGCGCCTGCGTAGCCGGGTTCCTCAAGAAACATGACGAACGGGTACAGCTCGCCGTGATCGGCGCTACCGAAGCAGGCCAGCTTGCCCACATCATCGGCCCCCACGGCCACCGGCTCTTCAACCACACCCAGTCATCGACACTGATCGTGCGCTGATGGGAGTTGATGATGCCGAAATGTCCCAATGGCCACCGCAATCCCAAGAATCAACAGCTTTGCGGCCAGTGTGATGCGCTGATCGTCCCGGCCGCCGTGCAACATCCAGCGAGCGGCAAGGCCGGGCGCTACGTCCTTCCGGTGAGTGTCGCGACTTCGGTGCTGCTGGCCGCGGCGTTGGGTTTCACAGTGACGGACCGCGCGGTGCGAGAAGCCCCGGCCACAGACCTCCAAGTCTCGACACAGCATTGGTGGCTGGCGGCACACACTCCTGTCAATGAGCTCCGAAACGTCCTGTTGGACACCCGCTCTGCACTTCAGCGTCAGGACCCAACCACGCTGGGCACCGATTGCCACAAGATGCACGATGCAGCTGTGGTGCGGCTGCGTGCACAATTGCCGGCACCGGATCCCCAGTTGACGGCTGAGTTCGATGCCGTCATCAACGACGCCCACGACGCGGCGCACATGTGTCTCGCAGCCATCGACGGATCGCAGAACAACTACGGCGGTGAGTTCAGATCCGCCCTCGACCAAGCCGACCGCAACCTCACCGCAGCCTTGATAGCCATCAACAACAGTCTGTCGGCGGCTGGGCCGGAGGCCAGTTCTTCCTCATAAGAACGGCTTTGAGATCAGTCGTCGCACATCGAGAAGTCGTGCGATATCGCGAGCCGTGACGATGCCCACCGCATGAGTGCCGTCTCGCATGACCAGCACACGGTGGCCCGTCGGCGAGTCCAGCCGTTCGGGTAACACGGTGACGGGCTCATCGGGACCAGCGATCGGCACCTGCGCCAGGGGTATTGCAGCGTCTTCGACGAGAGTCGATGTCCTTTCGCTGGATGCCAGACTGCGCAGCTGTTCAAGCGTGATCAGGCCGCAGATCGTTCCGTCTGGCCGTTTGATCGGATAGGCGGAATGCCGGTCCCCGAGCAGGTAATCTCGGATGAAATCGTCAACTGAGATCCCGGCCGGTACCGTGTGCGGGTTCGTGGTCATCACATCAGCGACGGTGAGTCCCGCAAGTGCCTGCCGAACGCGTACGGTCGCCTCTTCCTCCCGGGCCGCAGTCAACAAGAACCAGCCGATGAATGCGGTCCACACTCCCCCAACCACGGCACCGGCAAAAAATTGGAGCAGCCCGACGCCGATCAGGCTGTAGCCCACACCTCGCCCCGCACGCGCCGCACCAACAGCAGCCCGCATGGGATCGCCCCACTTTCGCCAAAGAAATGCGCGCAGAATTCTGCCACCGTCCAACGGCGCCCCGGGGACGAGATTGAACAACCCAAGGACAAGGTTGATCCCGGCAAGCCACCAACTGACACCGACAACGAGATCAGCTGCACCGGTATAACGCAGGATTGCGGCGATACCCGCGAAGGCACCTGCCAATACCAGACTCGTCATAGGACCGGCGACAGCAACCAGGAAGTCGGTACGGGGCGTCTTCGGCTCGCTACCGAGTCGGGCGACCCCGCCGAGCAACCACAGTTTCAGCCCTTTGACCTCGATGCCGTTGCGCCGCGCGACGATCGCGTGCGTCGCCTCGTGGGCGAGCAGCGACGCGACGAGCACCATCGCGCCACATAGCCCCGCCAACCAGTAGGCGGCCTCGCTATGTCCGCCCGCAACACCGGGGAGCAGCGAAGCCAGGCTCCAGGTGAACAGCCACAGGACGACAACCACGCTCCAATGAATGCTCACCGGAATCCCGTACACCCGCGCGATCGGAATACCGTCCGTCATGGGTCACCACCACCCTCGATCCCTCCACGTCAGCGGTCAACCCTCGACGCTTTGCGGTCCTACGCTGCAACCGATCAGCCGAGCAACCCCTTGCTCGATGCCCCGTGCGATCTCGTCGACATCCCGGCCGGTGTCGTAGTCGGCCGTAATACCGAACACAAGATCGTCGGCATAGCTGAGAATCGCGATGCCCGTTCGTAATTGGAGCGCGATCGGGGGTATGGGCACCAGCTGTATCACGTCCTTTCCCATGATCCGCAAATGTTTGCGTGGCCCCGGCACATTCGTGGCGACAGTCACGACGCCACGCTGAGGGAGTCTCATCAACGCCCTGACCGTCCACGCGGCCAGTGGGTACGGCGTGACATTGACCAGATCGACGAACCACGTGCCTGCTTCCCGTTGACCAGTCCCCTTGGACCGCATCAACCGCCGGTGAACCGACCGGAGCTGCTCGAGCGGATCGTCTTTGTCGACCGGGAGAAACGGAAGCATCGCCGAAACCCGATTGTCGGGCACCCCGAGCGCGTCGTTGTCCCGAACCGACACCGGCACCAAGGTCCTGAGGGTGGTGCGGCGGGGGTTTTCTCCCCGCCGTACCAACGCAGCTCGGTAACTGTGGGTGATGGCCGCCAACGCCACATCGTTGAGCGTCACGTCCAATTCGTCGCAGATCTTGCGCACGTCGGAGAGACTCACCCGCGCGGCACTGAACCGCCGCATGGTGGTCACGGGTCCCGTCAGTGACGACTCCGCCGCTGGACTCAACAGTCCGGCGGCGAGTTCGATCGCCCCGCCCATCGCCCCGGAGACTGTTCTGGCTGTCCTCGCAGTAAGGCGCCACACGCCATTGACCCAACCCAGCGGGTTCAGACCGATCTTGGTCCAGTCGAACGCTGGGCCCGGCGCCGCAGTGGCGGCCCGTATCGCGCTGGCGAACGTTTCGCCGGCGCCCTCATCGCTCAATCCTGACAAGATCTGCACCGTCGCGATGCCATCGGCGATGCAGTGGTGAAGCTTCATCAGAATCGCCCATCGGTCGTCGGCGAGACCCTCCACAATCCAGCACTCCCACAGTGGCCTGTCACGGTCGAGGCGCCTCTCCATGACGTCGGCGACAAAGCGATACAGAGCCTCATCGTCCCCACCGTGCGGCAGCGCAGCGCGGTGGATGTGATGGGATGGGTCAAGGTTGCAATCCTCAGTCCAGACTGGCGGCCCGAGATCCAACAGATGGGTGTGTAGCACCTGCCTGAGCCGCGGAACCGCGAGGATCCGTCGCCCGATTGCCGCCACCATGGTGTTGAAATCCGGAATCGGTCCCTCAACGATCGCGAGACCTCCAACCGCGAGGCTGACGTGCCGGTCGGAGTCCTCTGCCTCAAGGAAAGCGGCGGCGAATGGCGACAAATGCTCCATGGGACGACTGTGCGCCTCCCGCCGGCACGAGTGAAGGGACCGAGGTCACCTTCCTACCGGGACCACGTCCTCTACTGTTGGCGTCCCCAGCCAGCGGTATCGACATACGTACGTGCAGCAATCACTGTGTGGCGAGCCTTTGCCGTCGTCAAATTTTCGATGTCCGGAACTTGACGCTCCTATATGTGTCAAGCGGCTCGGGGCCAGTTTCTGTCGTTCTCGGCGAAGGCGTCGTCGCGTTGAAGTCTGCGTTCGAGACGGGACATGGTGGTGGGCCACACGCCGAACTGGCTTGCAGCAGCGGGTCCTACCTCGGGCCGACCATCTGCACCCACGCGGACCGAATGATGCTGACCACCAGATGAATTCACACGCGAGTCGGTCCGGCAACGCCGGGCCCAAAGGCTCCCGTCCTACTCGGCCGTCTCACAAGAAGTCGGTCAACGTTGTTGGAAGGCCTGGACCGCAGTAGGCAGCGTCATGTATATCCGGTCTTCACCTATCTTGGCCAGCAATCCTGCCGCAGCCAGGGCGCCACGAAGGTCCTGTTTGACGCGGGCCATGGCGAACACAACTCCTCGTCTACTGAGTTCCTCCCGTAGCTGATCTATGGCGTCAAGAGCTGTCAGATCAACCTCGACGTTAGCCTCGGCATTGAGAACAAACCACTCGACGGGAGAACAACTCTGCTCCACCGCAGCCAACGCGCGGCGACGAAAATCCTGGGCGTTGGCAAAGCACAGCGGCGCGTCGTAGCGGTAGATCACCAAGCCGGGCACCGGCATTGCGTCCGGGTAGTCCTCGATGTCGTGCATTCCGGCCACTCCAGGAACGAAACCGAGCACACTATCGTGCGCGTGTGCGACGCGACGCAACAAGTCCAGGATTGACAGCGCGATCGCCGCCAACACCCCGTAGAACACACCCAATCCAAGCACCGCCACCGCGGTCGCCAGGGCTAACACAAGTTCGCTACGGCGGAACTGCCGCAGCCGCCGATATTCCGCGAAGTCGATCAACGGCGCTGCCGCATAGATGACAAGTGCTCCCAGTGCGGCAACGGGAAACTGAGCGAGCAGGCCTCGACCCCACAGCATGACCACCACAACCACGATCAGGGCAATCACCGAATACGCCTGGGTTCGGCCGCCGACAGCGCTGCTCAACGCGGTTCGCGAGCCGCTAGAACTGACTGGGAACCCCCGCATCAGGCCGGCACCCACATTCGCAAGGCCGAGCGCACGAAGTTCTGCGTTGACGTCGACCTCGGGCGCCACACCGCTCGCGAAAGCTCTCGCGGTGAGCACGTTGTCGGAGAAGGCGACGATTGCGATACCCATCGCCGGCAAGATCAAAGCGGCCAGATCGCCCGGTGCCGCCCGCGGCACGGCCAGCGCCGGTACTCCTGCCGGGATTGTTCCGACCACCACAATGCCGATCGCCCGCAACGACAGCGTCGAGGTGACGGCTGACGCGAGGAGCACCGCGATGAGCGGTCCAGGTATCCGCGGAGCGAACCTACCAAGCATATAGAGCAGTACTAGGACGCCTGCGGCCAGCAGCGCTGTCGGCCAATGGACATGATTGACGCTCTGCAGGAAACTGCGAATCAGGTCGACGACCTGCTCCCCCGCAACCGGTACACCGGTAACCTTTCCCAGCTGACTCGCGATCATGACGATCGCGATGCCTGTCATATAACCGACCATCACCGGCCGAGATAACAGGTTCGCGAGCATACCCAGCCGTGCTGCAGCTCCTGCCAAACACACCACTCCGACCATCACCGCCAAAACCGCGGCGAGAGCTGCGTACCGCATGGCGTCGCCGGCTGCCATCGGAGCGATGACGGCCGCCGTCATCAATGCCGTGGTCGATTCCGGCCCCACCGACAAAAGCCTCGAGGAGCCGAAGACGGTGTATGCGGCAATAGCAGCACATGACGCCCAAAGTCCCGTCACGGCGGGCAGCCCGGCGACGGTGGCATATGCCATCACCTGGGGGACGAGATATGCAGCGACCGTCACACCGGCGACGAAATCGCCACGCAGCCATGAGAGCTGGAACCCGCGCCATTGCGCGAGGCCCGGCATCCAATCCCGCCACATTCCGGTAGTCGCATTCATGGGAATCATCGCCGTCGTGGTGCGGGGCCGTCTAGCACCCTGCTTGTCCCAGCCCCCAGGGTATCGTCATGCTGACCGTAGCCGCCAGCCCGGACAGAGCGGACGGTCGTTGTGTCTCAACACTTCTTGAAAATTAACCGCTCCATGCACAGTCGGCTTACTTGGACACGCCGGTGACGTCGAGTTCGGCGAACATTCCAGCCACGTAGTGGCCCGCGATGTTGCAGATCAGCTCATAACGTCCGGGTGCCAGGGTCAGGGTGGTCCAGCCGGAAGCTTGGGGGACGATGCCGAAATCGGGTGACTGTTCGTCACCCTTGTCTGGCCCGCATGTCCGGGATACCTCGCCGAGGCTGTCGGATTCGTCGACGCGACCATCGGGACCGCTCGGCCGTTGTCCGGGCAGCTTCCCTGGTGCCAGTGGCACCACGACCAGCTCGTGACTCAGACCGCCGGTGTTGACGACCCGTAACGACACCTGGCCCATCGGGATCGGGCTGGGATAAACCAGGATTCGCATCATGGCCATGCCGGGCATCATGCGCGGGCCCATCATCCCGGCTCGACCCATCATTCCGCGGGTCACCGGGCCCATCATCGATCCCATGTCAGTGAGATTGACATCGACGACGGTGCCTGGAAGTGCCGGCGCGGAACACAGTGCGGCAGCAGGATATTGGTGCCACATCGCCGAACCCTTGAGAAATGCGGCTCCTTGGGCCCGCGATGCTGGCCCGGCAACCCACGCGACCGCGTGTACGACCACCGTGGCGGTGAAGCCAAAGATGACCGATGCTGCCGCAATGGCGAGCGCCAGCCGGGCACGGTGCGTACGCATGGCGATCAGCGGTGCTCACGCAGCGTTGCCATCCGCTGCCGGTATTCGTTGTCGTCGATTTCACCGCTGGCCAGGCGTTCTCCGAGAACGTCTTCGGCCGCGCGGCCCTGCGGCGCACCCGGTCCGCCATGGCGCCCACTGGCCAGGTAGCGCACGCCGAGCACGATGCCGGTGATCACCACCGCGAACAGCATTGTGAACACCGCGGCGGTCATGATCCAGCCCAAACCACCGTTCCACATCCATCCGTTACCGTCCCAGCCGCACATCGCACCGCTCCCTTCGTACGCAGTCAACAACGCCAGTTCGCCTAGCCCACACGATCCGCCGGCCCTGATCGGTGACGTAGAGGCTTTGGTCCGCAATCGTGCCCCAACAGTCCCCTGACGCGTTCCCTGACCTTTGTCCGCATGGGTTGAGGACCAAAGGCCCACGAATTGACCGGGGTCGATACCTAGGCTCCCTTGTACAGGCGTATTTCGCTCGAAGCCTCAACAAGGGAGAAAACCCATGTCTCACGAAGGGATTCTCGTTGCCGTAGACGGCTCGTCGCAGGGCGATGTGGCCGTGCGCTGGGCAGCCCGAGAAGCGGTGATGCGCGATGCACAGCTGACTATCGTGCATGTGATCAGCCCGCTGACCGCAGACTGGTCACCGGTCGGCATGATCGGCAGCCCGCTACCCGAGGAGTTCGGCGAGTGGCAGGAAGAAGAAGCGCGACGAATGATCCAAGACGCGATTCGCGTCGCGCGCGAAACCCCCGCCGGCGACTCGTTGCGGATCCAGACCGAGACACCCTGTGGTCCGGTCGTGCCGGTGCTTCGCGATCTCACCAAGCAATTCGCGATCATCGTGGTCGGCTCGCACGGCCGACGCGCGCTGGCTCGCGGGGCGCTCGGATCCGTCAGCACCGCAATGGTGCATCACGCGCACTGCCCGGTTGCCGTCGTCCGTGATCAATTGCCGCCCGAACGCAGGCACGCGCCCGTCGTCGTGGGTATCGACGGTTCACCGGCATCGGAAGCCGCTACGGCACTGGCGTTCGATGAGGCCTCCTGGCGCAACGTCGAACTGGTGGCCGTGCACGCCTGGATCGATGCGGAATGGCCGGGCGAGCTGCCGCTACCGTGGGCCAACGTCTGTGCCAGCGCAGACGAAACGCTGGCCCAACGTCTGGCGGGCTGGCAAGAACGCTATCCGGACGTTGTCGTACGGAGGATGGTGGTGCGCGACGACTCGATCGCTGCGCTGCTGGCACAGTCCGAGTCGGCCCAGCTGATCGTGGTCGGAAGCCATGGGCGAGGCGGATTCGCTGGCATGCTCCTCGGATCGGTCGGCTCCGCGGTGGTACACGGAGCCCACATCCCCGTGATCGTCGCCCGTCAGGACTGACGCGGGCGACTCGTCGAACGGCAGAGTTTTCGCAAGTGAGGAAGTTGGGTCATGAATAACGCCGCTCTCGGCGCAATGGTCATTCTGGCTATTGCCGTTGTAGCACTGCTTATTTCGTCTATTCGCGTCATCAAGCAGTACGAACGCGGAGTGCACTTTCGGCTGGGCCGGGTAATAGCCGTCCGAGAACCGGGACTACGGCTGATCATCCCGGTCATCGACCGGCTGTGGCGGGTGTCCTTGCGGATTGTGACGATGCCGATCCAGTCCCAGGGCATCATCACCAAAGACAACGTGAGCGTCGACATCGCCGCAGTCGCCTATTACCGGGTGGTCGATGCGCGCAAAGCGGTGGTGACGATCGAGAATGTCTCGTCCGCGATCGACCAGATCGCCCAGACCACGCTCCGAAACGTAGTGGGGCAGCACTCGCTTGACGAGGTTCTGGCCGAGACATCGATGATCAACGGCAATATTCGCGAGATCCTCGACACCACGACTCTGGTCTGGGGGGTGGAGGTGACTTTGGTCGAGCTCAAAGACATCCAACTGCCTGACAGCATGAAGCGGGCCATGGCTCGAGAAGCCGAGGCCGAGCGTGAGAAGCGTGCCAAAATCATTGCTGCCGAAGGCGAAGCCCGCGCGGCCGCCGCGCTCGGCGAGGCCTCGGACACGATGATGCGCCACCCATTGGCTCTGCAGCTGCGCAACCTGCAGACACTTGCCGAGCTGGGAGTCGAGAAGAACACCACGGTCGTCTTCCCCGCACCGCTCATGAGCGCGATCGGCGAACTGACCGCATTCCTGGCTCACGAATCCCACTCGGCGACAGGTCAACCTAGCAGCTATGCGCACTACGCACGTAGCGGCCAGGAATTGAGCACGGCGACGCTGGCCAACGAGCGGGAAAACTCGCTCTCGGCGTCCTGACAAGGAGATCACACCGATGACCGGTCAAACCATCGAGCACGCGGCATTCGGGACGACAGACCTGACTGCGATAGTCGGATTAGCCTGCCGTGCACCGTCGCTGCACAACAGCCAGCCGTGGCGATGCGACTATGAGGCCGGCACGCTACGTCTGTTCGCCGACCACGGCCGAGTAGGGTTGCATACCGACAGCACGGGGCGCGAGGTGATCCTCAGCTGTGGTGCGATACTTGATCACCTCCAGGTGGCCGCCGCGTTTTACCGCTGGCACTCGCTCGTCGACAGATGCCCCGATCAACGAGATCAGGATTACCTGGCGTCGATCAGCTTTCACCGCGCTGATGCCGTGACTGAACATGAACGGGCCCTGGGTGAGGCGATTTTGGCGCGACGCACCGATCGGCTGGCCTTCGCAGCGCCCGAACCATGGGTGGAGCTGCACCGCTTGCTGGACACGGTGGTCGATGGCACTGGAATCAGCCTCGACATCATCGACGACAGCGGACGACCGGCCCTTGCCGATGTGTCGCGGCGCACCGAACACTACCGCCGCACGGACGCCTCGTATCGGTACGAATTACTCTGGTGGGCAGGGCATTCCCGAGTGGATGACGGCTTGCCCACCGAGGCGCTGCCGTCTACCGCCGAAGCGTCGCATGTCGATATCGCGCGCGACTTCCCTACCTACGGAGTCGGTGACCGACGACCAAAGGCAGACAGCGACCATTCCAAGGTCTTGGTCCTGTCGTCGTTTGATGACAGCCGCGAGAACACCTTGCGTTGCGGCGAAGCGCTGTCAAGGGTGCTGCTGGAATGCACGGCAGCAGGCTTCGCGACGTGCCCGCTGACGCACATGATCGAGGTGCACGACAGCCGGGAGATGTTGCGCGGGATCACTGGCCGAAACGCCGAGCCACAGGTGCTCGTCCGGGTTGGCCTCGGACTCGAAACCAATCCGGTGCCGGGCCGGACACCGCGGCGCGCCGTCAACGACATTCTCCACGTCCGTTGACTGCACAGAAAAGGCGAGGTTTGTGATGCGCGACGTCATGGTCGATACCCAGATCATCAGGGATGCGGTGATGTTGGCCTGCCGTGCGCCATCGCTTCACAACAGCCAGCCGTGGCGATGGGTCGCCGTGGGCCGAACCGTGGAGCTCTTTGTCGACCCAGACCGTGCCCCCCGGCACGCCGACACTTCAGGTCGGGAGGCGCTGATCGGCTGCGGCGCGGTTCTCGATCATTTCCGGGTGGCCATGGCTGCCGCCGGGTGGCGCGCCAATGTGGATCGATTCCCCAACCCGAACGATCTTCATCACCTGGCTTCCGTCGATTTCAGCCCGCTCGGATTCGTGACCGACGGTCACCGGCGCCGAGCCGACGCCATACTGCTACGACGAACCGATCGGCTGCCGTTCGCAGCGCCGCCGGATTGGGAATCAGTTGGGCCGCGCCTGGGCTCGAGTGTGAACGCCGAGCTCGTGCGCATCGACGTGGTGGACGACCACCTCCGCCCTGAGCTTGCCAACGCCTCACAGCTAACAGAGTCGCTTCGCCTGTACGACTCGTCGTACCATTCAGAGCTAGCGTGGTGGACTTCTGATTTCTCTGCGCGGCAGGGCATTCCGCACAGTTCCCTGGTCTCGGCGGCGGAGAGCGAACGGGTCGACGTGGGACGATCCTTCCCCGCCACCCATCATCGCGAGCGACGTCGTGACGTGGCCGAGGACCACTCCAAGATCATGGTGCTGTCGACCTACGACGACACCCACTGCGCGATGTTGCAGTGCGGCGAAATCCTCTCCGCCGTGTTGCTCGACGCGACCCTCGCCGGGCTGGCAACCTGCACGCTGACGCACATCACCGAACTGCCCGCCAGTCGGCAGGTCGTGGCGACATTGATCGGCCAGTCGGCCACGCCACAGGTTCTTATCCGCGTAGGCCTCGCGCCGACCTTGGATGACATCCCGCCGGCGACCCCTCGGCTGCCGATCGATGACGTTCTGGAGGTCCGTACCGACGTCCGATGACCTGATCTGCGACGAACTCGGCCACTCAGGGGTGCAACGGAGGTACCGATGGAGGAACGCTCCAACCCAGCGGATGCGGTTGTCGTCGGTATCGACGGCTCGCCGTCGGCCGTGGCAGCTGCCCTGTGGTCGGTGGACGAGGCGGTCGGCGCTGGCATTCCACTGCGGCTGGTGTACGCCATCGATCCCGACCACCCCTCCAGGAATGAGTACGGCGCCGGCGCATTTGCGATGGCCGAGATCGCGACCGACGATGCAGTCGCCGCGATCGAGTCGACGGGCCGGCCTGTGAAGCTGCAGGTCGAGGTCCTGATCGACCACCCAGAGCGGGCTCTGCGTGTCGCCGCCGAAAACGCAGCGATGATCTGTGTGGGCGCGACGGGCATGGGGCGACTCCAAAGCGGTCGCATCGGCGCGTTACCGGCCGCTTTGGCGGGCACGACACCGTGTCCGCTTGCCATCATTCGGCAAACAGTCGAAACGCAGCAGCGCTGTGTTGCCGTCGAACTGGATGCTTCACGCCTCGACGACGACCCGCTGCGTCTGGGGCTGGAGGAGGCGAGATTGCGCAAAGCGCCACTACGGGTTCTCACCGCCCGGCAGTCCCACTACACCGATATCCATGACAGCTGTGCGACAGCCCGTGGCGACCGCCTGGCCAAAGCAGAACTCGAACGCCGGCTCTCGCACTGGCGCAAGGTGTACCCCGAGGTCGACGTGCGGGCGGTGGCGCTGCACGGCAACACCCTGAGCTATCTGGCGAAGAACATCAATGCGATCCAACTCCTGGTTGTGGCACGGGAACGCGGCTCAGGAGTCAGGGAAATGGTCGCCGCTCGCGGAAGCAGCGCATTACACGACGCAGGCTGTTCTGTGTTGATCTGCGGGTCCGGGACGTATTCTGTGAGTGAAACCAATGGTCACGGCCGTAGGGAGCGTGTCGCATGGTAAAGGTCTTCCTCGTCGACGACCATGAAATCGTCCGCCGCGGACTGATCGAACTGCTGGGCGCCGACGAGGGACTCGAGGTTGTCGGCGAAGCGGGTTCGGTCGCTCAGGCGCTCGCGCGGATCCCGGCACTGAAACCCGACGTCGCTGTCCTGGACGTGCGATTACCCGATGGCAACGGTATCGAGCTGTGTCGAGATCTGCTGTCGCAGTTTCCCGAGCTGCGGTGTCTGATGTTGACGTCGTACACCTCTGAGGAGGCGATGATCGATGCCATCTTGGCTGGTGCCAGCGGATACGTCGTCAAGGACATCAAGGGTATGGAACTGGCCAATGCCATCAAGGAAGTTGCTGCGGGACGATCGTTGCTCGACAACCGGGCCGCAACGGCACTCATGACCAAGTTACGGGGACTCGCCGAGCACAACGATCCGTTGTCGGAGCTGAGCGACCAGGAACACGTCCTGCTCGAACTCCTCGGTGAGGGCCTTACCAACAAACAGATCGCCGCGCGGATGTTCCTTGCCGAGAAAACGGTCAAGAACTACGTTTCCAGGTTGTTGGCCAAGCTGGGCATGGAACGGCGAACCCAGGCGGCGGTGTTCATCTCCAAATTCGACCGTGACCATCACGGAACGCGCCACGAATAACCGCGAGGCGTTCTGAGCCGTATCAGCACTCCTGACAGCAGAACTCGTAGGATTCGCGAACGGATTCGGCAATGCTGCGGGTGGTGTCGATTCGATGGGCTCCGCTCCACGCGTACTCATCGTCGGCCATCGCGGCAGCGATAGCCGGCGTGGCATCGGAGGCTCCTCCCGATCGCCGGCTGATCCGATCCATCGCTTCCGGAAGCGGCGTTGAGCAGACGAGCTCTATTGTCGGACAGGAATATTCATCGGCGATCTCACGCGCTCGCCGCCGATGATCCGGGTTGCGCCAGGTACCGTCAAGGATGGCGGTTCGTCCGTGGGCCAAGGCGACTGCAGCACGCCGCAGCACCTGGTCGTATACAGCATTTACGTTGTCTGCCAGATAGAGTCCGCGTTCGAAGACGCCTTCTGAACCCTGGATCGCGCCCGATGCGAGCAATTCACGTCGCACGTCGTCGGTCGATATCACCTCGGCCTCGACGCGCTCCGAGAGAGCACGCGCCAGCGTGGTCTTGCCGGTGCCCGGGCCTCCGCCGACCAGGATCAGCCGCACAGTCCCCGCCCGTAGGTGCGCCAGCGCTATGTCGAGATGGCGCTGCGCATCAGTCCGCGCATCGGTGATGCCTTGATCGAATCTGATGCAGTCCACTTTCGCACGAACCACGGCGCGGTAGCTGATGTAGAGATGCCACAGAGACTTCGATGCTGAATCCGCGGTCAGCCGCACATACTGGAACTGGAATTTCTTGGCCAGGTCCTCACGGCCCAGAAACTCCAGGTCCATCACGAGGAACGCCGCGTCGTCGACACCGTCGAGATAGCGCAACCGGTCATCGAACTCCAGACAGTCGAGCAGGGCCGGCCCATCGGGCAGGCAGAAGATGTCATCAGCCCGCAGATCGCCATGACCGTCGACGATATGTCGTTCGGCGATGCGCGCCGCGAACAGAGCCGTCCTGCCCGACAGGAACCGGGTCGCCAGCGTGGTTACCTCGGCGATCGTCTCCTCGGTTAGAACGGTGCCACCGTAACGTCGCAGCTCGGTCAAGTTTTCCTGCCACAGCTCGGTGATCTTGGCAGCCGTTCCGCACGCATCGATCACAGAAGATCTTTCGGCGTGATCGTGGAACCGGGCAAGAATCTCGGCGATGCGCGCGAGGTGTTCCTCTACCGGCTCGCCGGCAACGACCATGGTCGCCAGCCGCACCGAGTCAGCGTAACGGCGCATGATGATCACGGGTTCAGCAGCACCGTGTCCGGCGTTGTCAAAATGCCCGACGCCGAGGTAGCTGTCTGGGGCCAGCCTTCTGTTGAGCTCAACCTCCCGAGCACAGACCTGCTCGCGTCGTTCGACCGAACGGAAGTCGAGGAAATCCGTCACTATCGGTTTCTTGACCTTGTACGCCCGGTCCCCCACCAAAACCACCAGACCGGTGTGGGTTTCGCAAATCTCTGAGTTCATCCGCCCGCCCTTACCTCAGTCCGGCCGTCACTGTTGTCCGAACACCATCCACGATCCCGCACCCGGCTGTGGGAGTCACAGAGTCCAAAGTCCTGCGGTCCCGGGTTCGTCTAAACAGGCGCGCCAGGTGGCACCGGCAAAAGGACCTTTGCTCCGTACCGGATTGACCAAAGCCTCCAGACCTCCACATGGCCAACGTCCTACGGTTCATCCATAACGATGGTGCGGCCACCATGACCGAAGGAGCCACAATGACGACTGCAACCGACGTCGGGCCTGTCGTGGTCGGCGTAGACGGATCGCAAGCTGCCGTGGCTGCCGCAGTGTGGGCAGTCGATGAGGCTGTCCACCGCGATGTGCCGCTGCGCCTCGTACACGTCACCGGGGTTCCCCTTGAGCCGTCGATTCCCATCGACGTCTATCGTCCTGAGCTGCATTACGGTGAAAGCGCTTTGCGTGCTGCGTCATCGGCTATCGAGGCGACCGACAGGACGGTCAAGGTGGAAACGGATATCCGGTGGGGATCTCCCGCTGCCGCGCTGGTCGACGAGTCACGTTCGGCAGCGATGGTCTGCGTCGGATCGGTCGGCATGGGGTTTCTCGCACGCCGACTGCTGGGGTCGACCGCCGCAGAACTCGCCGAAAACGCGCATTGCACTACTGTCGTTGTCCGACGCCGCACATCGACTCCAGCTTCGGCTCCGACTGATTGGATCGTGGTCGGGATAGATGATCGAGCTGACAATGATCTCGTAGTGGCACGTAGCATCGACGAAGCCCAACTGCGGAACGCACCGGTTCTTGCGCTAGGAGTGTGGTGTGATGCGGCTGTCGGTGTACCCGCCGAAGAGCTCGAATACCGTGTGGCGAAATGGCGTCGAAGGCATCCGGATGTCCACATTTATCCCGTATCGACCAGGTCGGGTGTGCCCGACTTCTTGGCAGACAACGGAACAGAGCTTGTCCAGCTCGTCGTGATGGGATCGCATGACATTGCCGACCTCCCCCGGATCATCGGACCTCATGACCGACCATTCACCTCGCACCTGGAATGCTCGGTTATGGTGGTGCGCTGACGCGCCATGGCAATCGACAAAGTCAGCACCGCAGACGACTTCACCAGAGACGCTACGCTTCTGGACGGTACGGCCGTTACGATCCGGCGCCTGAACACGGATGACTACGACGCGGTAGTGGCGCTGGCGCTGACACTGGACGAGCGGGAACGCTATATGCGGTTTTTCACCGCCCATCCCGCTTACATCGGCGAGTGGGCGCTGTCGCTGACCGCGCCGGCAGCCGGAATGGTCGCGCTTGGCGCGTTCGAAGCCGGTGAGCTGATCGGGGTCGCCAATTACGCCCAGATGGATCAGCCGGGCTACGCCGAGGTTGCGGTGGTGGTGGCACACGACCAGCACGAGCGCGGCGTGGGCACGGCACTCTTGCGTGCCCTCGGCCACCTGGCTCGCAACGCGGGCCAACATCACTTTATTGCCGACATACTCGCCGAGAATCGCGCGATGTGCCGGGTCATCTCCGATGCCGGCTGGCCGACGACGCGTCACAACGATGCAGGCGTGCTCAGTATCGACATCGACCTCGACAACCTCCGATAGCCGACTTGCTGTGCAGCTTCTATTCGAGCGGCGCCCCGCGCTCGAACGGAGACCCGTCCAGCCGAGTCACAATCTCCTCTAACGGCCGGCGGGGCGTCGCAGGCAGCGGGTCAGCGTTCACCGGTGCCCAACCGATACGCAATAGCATCTGTGGGTAGCTTTCGCCGTCGAACACGCCTTTGCGGATGCTCTCGCGACTTGCCGCGATCTCTAACGGTTCGGTGATGGGGCAACTCGACAATCCCGCAGCTGTAGCAGTGAGCAAGATCATGCTCGTCGCCTCGCCGGCTCGCAGCCGGTGCACCACGCCGTCCGTGGCGGTCCCCAGTGCCAGCACTGTCGCACCGTCGCGGTGATCGGTGCCATCTGGCGACTGTGCCAACACAGGGCCGGCGAACAACCGCGCAGGTATTGCGTCGGCTGGGTCGGATTCGGGAGTGTTCCGCGCGGGGACGCCGGCGGTAGCTGCGTATCTGCCGCTCCACTGCGTCAACTCGGTCAAATACTCGGCATCGCCGAGATGCTGGCGGACAGCCGAGGCAAGCAGAGCGTGAAAGTTCGCCGTGACGTCCACTCGGCGCATGGTGACTCCCATCCGAGCAGCGCGAGATCCCATCACCGCGATGTCACCCGGCGGAACCGTCCACGAACTGTAATGGCGGCGATCGGTGCGCCGACGCGGAATCGCCGCCGCCAGTGCGATATCGACCGGCCCCGGCTGAAGCGGATGAGGCTGGATCGATGCCAGGTGATCCGGATCGGCAGGATTCGGCAGGTAGCTGACTTTCGACTGCCAGCCGAGTGCAGCGAGCGCGATGACACAATGGTTGAGTGCCGTGCCACAACTGACAATGAGGTCGCGACAGTCGGGATCGGTATGCGGCAAGTGCTTCGATGTGTCGGAATACAGATGGATGCTCTGTGGTCCCACCCGCCACCGCCACGGCTGCGAATTGTGGACGGACGGTGCGCGATTCGCGAGCGACAACGCTGCGCGGACCGTTTCGCTATCAGGAAAATGGGCATTCATCTCTGGGTACCTTCTATCTGGATCGTCGTATTCACTATCTGTCGGCTGTGAACTTCCAGATAGAGCAACAAGTCCCGACTTTTCATGACCTGTCAACGCGTGAAGAGCAACGAGCAATCCGTTCCCCGCAGAATCTCGCGAGCGCCTGGACCGGTCAGTTCCTCGACCAGCACACGATGATCAGCAGCGACGACCAACAGCTGGTCGATGCTGACGCATTGGTGCAACAGGTGCAGCAAGTGGGTCGGCATGGGCAAGGTGGACACTTGGACGTCGGTCACCCCCGGCCCGGTCAAATACTCCTCGAGTACGGTCCGCACAGGATGGCGCTCCGTATTGCCTGCGTCGGCCTGACGCCTATGCGACCACGATTCCAGCACCAGGACCGGGGCATCGCGGAGGCTGGCCTCGCGCATGGCGGCGCGTAATGCATCGAGAGCGGAGTCGGTTTCGTCGAGCACGACGACAATCCACTTGCGGAGGCCCAGAGGTTCTGGCGTGCGACGTCGGATGACCGCGACCGGCCCTGCCGCCTGCGTGGCCAGCGCGGCCGACGTTGCGCCGCGTCCCTCACCGGCACCGACACACACCATCGACGCCCCACGCGAAGCCCCGACCAAGCAATCCACCGGCTCACCGAAGACGATCTCGGATTCGAGCTTGACCCCGGCACCGGTATCGGTGACCGCTTCCCACGCGCGGTGTAGGACCGTTCGGGCCTCGTCCATCGCCTGTTCGATCTTGATGTCGTCGCAGTCCGCGACATATATGAGACGCAGCACGGTGTTTCGAACGGCCGCTTCCTTCGCCGCCCATAACGCCGCGTATTCCGCCGATGTCGAGCCGTCGACGCCGACAACGATCGGCCCCGTGTGCGTTGTAATAGTCATCGGTCCGGCCCTCACGCGGCCCGCGGCAAGTCGCGCGTGGTATCCGTGGCGGGCGGCGCTGCGCCTCGCCAGGTCTGAGCTTGCTGAACGCCATTCACGTCGTCCTCGATTCGAGTCGTGCCAGATTCAAACCTGTTGGTCCTTTCAGCAATCGGACCACCGCAAGCCATGCGGTAATAGAGCCAAAGGTCGTCGTCCGGAACACTTTTGGACATGTCCAACTAAGGGCGACGGTTCTCTCGACGCCCGTTGCCGTCGCGGTCTAGCAGCTGCCACTCCCGCGTCCATTCCGCATACCTGCTCCGGTCAAGATGCCACCGCACCACCCGTACGGCCGCGGACAACACTGCGACGACCACAAGCCACGCCAGCGCCGCGCTGGCGATCGCCATCGTCGTGGCCTGTCCACGTGACAGCGGAGGGCCTACCTGTTCACCGAAATCGTTGACCCACACCGTTGCTCGATCGCCTGGTTTCAACCGGTCGACGCCCTCGAGCCAGCCCGTGTGCACTCCAGGACCCGCCGACCAGCGCACCGGTGTCCCGAAAGTCACCCGGCCCGGCTGTGTCACAAGAGTACTGCCGTCCGTCACCGTGGCGACGGCGGTGTGCCGCTCGGCGGCCTGCTGTAGTGCGACTTGCAGCTGTCGATCATGTGTCGCGGTGCCGATCGCCGCGGCGAAAGGAACCGTCAGCACGACCACGAGCGAAGCGATCAGGATGACCCACGCTTCTAGCCGGTCGCTCCGACGTACCAAAGGATGTCGGCCGACGTATCTGGACAGGAGGTACGGCTTTGCACTCCAGGTGTATTCGTCCATGACAGCCTCCTCACGAGACGCTGCGCCAGCCAAGGCGCGCCGGTCATCAGAATCCGCCGACCCGACATCTCTGCGGCAGAGCCCAACGTCCTCGCCAGGCATGTCTATCGTCATCGTCCACGTAGGACTGAGGTCTTTAGTCCCCTACCTCGGGGTCGCACGGCCGCTGCGCGGCACGGTGAAATTCCACCAAGATGCCAATCATCCGATCCCCCAAGGAGGTAGCGCATCGTGAAGGCGTTGATCTATACCGGTCCGGGAATGCCCTCCTGGACCGACGCTCCGCAGCCCAAGATTCTCGACGACACCGACGCGGTGATCCGCGTCGATGCGGTCACTATCTGCGGGACCGACCTGCACATTCTCAAAGGTGATGTGCCGGAGGTGGAGCGGGGCCGGATTCTCGGTCACGAAGCGGTGGGCACGGTGACCGAGATCGGTCCTGCGGTGCGCACCATCGCTCCTGGTGACCGGATCCTGGTGTCGTGCATCAGCGCATGCGGCAGTTGCCGGTACTGCCGAGATGGACAATACGGGCAATGCCTCGGCGGAGGCGGCTGGATCCTGGGGCACCGTATCGACGGAACCCAGGCCGAGTACGTCCGGGTGCCATTCGCTGACAATTCGACCTACCGGCTACCCCAGGGCGTCACCGACGAAGAAATGGTCATGCTCGCCGATATTCTGCCCACCTCATACGAGGTCGGGATCCTCGCTGCCGGCGTACGACCTGGAGACACCGTGGCCATCATCGGCGCAGGCCCCATCGGTCTGGCTGCGATCATGACAGCCCGGTTGTACAGCCCAAAGCACGTGATCGTCATCGACATCGCCGACTCACGACTGGAAGCAGCGCTCAAGTTCGGCGCCGACACCGTCATCAACGCCGAGAGACAGTCCGTACGCGGCCTCGTGGCGCAAATGACCGACGGCCTCGGAGCCGACGTCACGATCGAAGCCGTCGGGACACCGGCGACTTTCGAACAAGCGGTGCAACTCGTCCGTCCGGGAGGACGCGTCGCCAACGTCGGCGTCCATGGTGCACCCGCAACCCTTCACCTGGAAGACATCTGGGACAAGAACCTGACCATCACGACAGGTTTGGTCGACACCCACGCCACCCCCACGCTGATCGACCTGGTCGCCAATCGCCAGATTGATGTCGCCCCGATGATCACTCACCGGTTTTCCCTGGATGAGTTCGAAGACGCCTACCGCGTATTCAGCACACCCGGCGAAACCGGTGCGTTAAAAGTCGTTCTGACGAGACATCACTGAGCCGACCATGACCGCGCACGAGGGACTTTTGGCCCTGCCGCTCAGTCGGTCGCCGCATTAGCGTCAATGCCGAACAGACCTGATCATTCTGGGAGTTTGGATATGGAATCAACATCGCGATCCGCGCAGGGCATCGTCGTCGGTATCGACGGGTCACGCTGGGCGCTGAATGCCGCATTATGGGCAGTCGATGAGGCCCTCAGCCGCAGCGTTCCGCTGAGATTGATCTATGTCGTACAACCGCGCAACCGCGATGAGTTTGACGGTCAAGAAGCCTCACGCGATTTGGCACGCGCCGATATCGCCATCCGCCAAGCGCGGATTGCACTGGAGTCGACGGAGAAACCCGTGTCGATCGAATGGGCGGTAGTCCATGGCGAGCCGGCAGACGTTTTGCTCCACGCGTCGGAATCGGCCGACATGCTCTGTGTCGGATCGTTTGGGGTCACCCACGCGGTGGGTGACCAGCGTGCTGGTTCAACCGCCACGGCAGTGTCAGCCGCGGCTGGGTGTCCGGTGGCGGTCATCGGCAGTGATTCCGGACCGTATACCCCCACCGCGCGCATCGTGCCCGCTGTCGACGGCACCGCCGACAGCGGGCACGTTCTGACTGTCGCCGCCGACGAGGCCGAACTCCGCGGCTGCCCCGGGCTCATTTGTCCCCAGCCTCGGCCCGTCGCAGTGACGAGAGCCAGGAAGGTGCACTGCCATGGTGAGGGTATTCCTTGTCGATGACCACGAGGTCGTACGACGTGGCCTGGTCGGGCTGCTCAGCGCCGATCCTGAACTCGATATCGTCGGTGAAGCCGGCACGGTAGCTCAGGCGATGGCCCAGATCCCCGCACTGCGGCCTGATGTCGCGGTCCTCGACGTGAGTCTTCCCGACGGGAGCGGCATTGAACTCTGCCGGGACCTGTTGGCGTGCCTATCTGATTTGAAGTGTCTGATGCTGACCTCTTACACCTCCGACGAAGCAATGCTCAGTGCCATTCTGGCCGGTGCCAGCGGCTACGTGATCAAGGACATCAAGGGAATGGCGCTTGCCGAAGCGATCAAGACGGTCGGCGCCGGACGATCCCTGCTCGACAACCGGGCGGCCGCGGCACTGATGGACAAGCTTCGCGAAACGGCGCAGCACCGAGATCCCCTGTCCGCACTCACGGAGCAAGAGCGTGAGCTGTTGGAGCTGCTCGGTGAAGGCCTGACCAACAAGCAGATCGCCGACCGAATGTTCTTGGCAGAGAAGACGGTGAAAAATTACGTGTCCCGGTTGCTGTCGAAGCTCGGGATGCAGCGACGTACCCAGGCCGCAGTGTTTGCGTCACAGCTGGATCATCGGTCACGTCAACGCGACTGAAATGGGGCCTTTGGACCCTCGACGCGTCGGGCCGGCATCGAAAGGATAAGAGTGTCTGCGATTGACACGCCGGCTACAGGGAGGCGCCATGAAGCTATCTGGTCAGCCCCCTACCCATGCCCGCAGTGTGCCGTCCGACTCCGCCGACAGGCACTCGGGCATCCGTTCGAACAGTAGGGCGCCGGTGGTGATCTGTGTCGCCGTTGTGACTGGCGCCGCCGCAGCGGGTTTCGCCGCCTGGCATGCCGATCCGCACGTCCTCGGTCTGCCGAGGCCGGTAGTCCCTGAAGTGCTGGCAGCGGTGATCGGGATCGCGGTGATCGGACGCGGATTGAGGCTCGGCCGTCCCGTGACAGCCGCCCATGCAGGCCTGGCATCGGTGGTACTGGCGTTGGCTCTCCTCGTCGAGTCGCACGGCTACACCGGCGCGGCAACCGTGGGAATCGTGGTATCAGCAGTCCTGCTGGTGTGCCCTACCCGATCACGACCGGAACCCGACGCGTTGCCGCGGGTGTGGCCACTGGTGAGAGTCACCGAAGGCGATCCACTGGCAGCGTTCGCCATGGCGACCGACAAGAGCTACGTATTCAGTGCGGATGCGACGGCTGCAATCGCGTACCGTGCGGTCGGCGGATTCGCCGTGGTCGGCGGCGACCCTATAGGAAATTCCGCCCGCTACGGCGAAGTAGTCGACGAATTGGGCTCACTCTGCCGAAGCCGCGGGTGGCGGATCGTGGTGCTCGGGGCGTCAGCATCGCATTTGGCGTTGTGGCGGAACCATTCTGGAACAGGAAGCCACCTTTGGTCGGTACCGATCGGTCGCGACGTCGTGATCGACGTCGCCGGATTCAATCTCACAGGACGACGCAAGCGCAACCTCCGCCAGGCCGTACAGCGCACTCGCAACGCGGGCGTGACAACAGAAGTCGTCGCCGAGAACGCACTAGATCCGCGACTGCACGACGAACTGCACGAGGTGATGGTCAGCTCACACAAGGCCGTCGGCGCAGAACGCGGGTTCGCGATGATGCTGGGCGGTACCTTGTCCGGGCATTTCCCAGGCGTGTGGTTGATTATCGCCCGAGACCATAGTGGCCGGATACAAGGCTTTCAGCGGTACGCCAGCACCGGCGCCGATACAGATCTCAGTCTGGACCTGCCGTGGCGCCGCCCCGACGCACCCAACGGAATCGATGAACGGCTCAGCGTCGACATGATCGCCTGGGCAAAAGCTCGTGGCGTACAGCGGGTTTCTCTGGCATTCGCACCGTTTCCTGACCTCTTCGCCCGCGAGTCGAGCAGCACGACAGCGCGGGCACTACGCGTCCTGGCACATCTTCTCGACCGATTCATCAAACTGGAATCGCTCTACCACTACCTGCACAAGTTCGACGCCCTGGGCGAAGAAAGATATGTGCTGATTCCGCTGACCCACCTCATTTCCGCCGCGGCGATCCTGCTCGCAGTGGAATTCACGCCCCACCGCGACCGACAGCCGGTACCTGGAATCGTCACCCCAAAAAGCACGACCTGACACAATCGGCAGGAGACATCAATGGCCACATCGAGCGACAGCTACCCGGTGGTCGTCGGGATCGACGGGTCTGCCGCTGCTCTGCACGCAGCGCTGTGGGCGATCGACGAAGCCGCGGCGCGGGACGTCCCACTGAGGCTGGTGTCGTCCATCGATCGCGTAGGCAGCGATGCCATCGGCGACGAGTGGCGCATGAATCAGGAATATGCCCAGACGGGCTTGAGGTCAGTACGGGCAGCCATCGATGACACAGGACGATCCGTGAAAGTCGAATCAGCTGTGCTACAAGGCAGTCCGGGCACCAATCTGATCGAGGAGTCGCGACACGCAGCCATGATCTGCGTTGGATCCAGCGGCATCGGCCGGATCGCCAAGTCGCTGTTCGGATCTACCGCCACTTCTGTCGCCGAACATGCACATTGCCCCGTGGCAGTCATCCGGAGTCACCCGTCTCGGCAATCGTCCGACGCGGGGATGATCGCGGTGCCAGTCGGCGCGTTCGACGGCGATGACCATGTCATCGGCGCTGCTGTCGCTGAAGCTGCCCTGCGTGGACGCTCCGTCTTGGCCGTGGGGGTCTGGCAACGCGATTTCGGCGACACCCCCTACGACGAACTGGACCGCCGCACGGCACGGTGGCAGCAGCGTCATCCCGGTGTAAGGATCCATATCACTGCCGGTGCGGCAGGCATCTGCCAGTTTTTGGCGGAGCATACCGAGTCGGTCGACATGGTCGTCCTCCCCTCCACCGATGCGACCGAGGTAGCCAATATCGTAGGGCCGCATTCTCGTTCGCTTACCAGCTACGCCGAATGCTCAGTCCTCATCGTGCGTCCGTAACCGACATCTCAATGGGAATGCGGCCGTTGGTCACCGCGCCCGGTGACTGCCGACGACATACGGATGGACTTACGGCCCTGTCTGTTCAGGTTGGCTGCGGCCTAACGTCATCTGCCGAGGGTACCGCGCAACGGATCGCAGGCACCGGACAGGAGAGGTCGAAATGAGCCCGAACGTAGCCGAATACAAAATTGTTGTCGCAGTCGACGGGTCGGCTGCGTCGAACGCGGCCGTCGAGTGGGCCGCGCACGAAGCGATCATGCGGTCAGCCTCGGTGACACTGCTGCACGCCATCGAACCGGTGGTTGTCAGCTGGCCCATCGCGCCCATGCAGGGGTCCATCACCGAGTGGCAGCAAGAAAACGCACATCAAGTCATCACGCAAGCCCAAAAGCTGTTCTTTGCAGGCCTCGGCGATGCTCAGCCACCGAGCGTCTGCACTGACGTGCGGGCGGGCATCGCCGTCTCCGAGTTGATCGACGCGTCCAGCCACGCTCAAATGATCGTCGTCGGTAGTCAGGGCAAGGGGGCTGTGGAGCGGGTCGTCCTTGGGTCGGTCAGCAGCGGTTTGCTTCATCATGCGCATTGCCCCGTCACGGTGATCCACGCTCAGGGATCCACATCTGTGGCTGCCACTTCCCCAGTCCTGCTCGGTATCGATGGGTCGCCCGCCTCTGAGGGGGCAACCGCGTTGGCATTCGACGAGGCGTCGCGGCGCGGCGTCGACCTCGTGGCGCTGCACGCGTGGAGCGATGTTCCTGTGTTTCCGATTTTCGGTATGGATTGGCGCCGTTACGAAGACGAGGGCCACGAAGTGCTCGGCGAGCGACTGGCGGGCTGGGGCGAGAAATACCCCGATGTCAACGTCCACAGGAGACCTGTCAGCGATCAGCCCGCACGGTGGCTCGTCGACGAGTCACAGCACGCTCAACTCGTCGTCGTGGGCAGCCACGGACGAGGCGGATTCGCCGGCATGCTTCTTGGATCCGTGAGCTCGGCCGTCGCGCAAGCTGCGCGGGTGCCGGTGATCGTCGTCCGCAGCTAGAGTCGCGTAGGCCGCCGACTTCGGTACGCACTGACGATCGGCTCGAGCTCATCGCGGCCTGCTCGGCAGCGTCCTTGACGGCGCGCACAGCCCGCTGCAGCGTCTCGGGGGTGAAATAAGTGTGAAGGATGACGTCGTCGAATGCCCGGCCACCGAGCGCGAGAGTCTGCGGACCAAACGCGACGAGCGCCAGCCGGATGTTCTCGTCGAAGTCCTGGTCGAGAAACAACACCGGGTACTTCCCGATCGGCCCGTCGTGGTTGAAGACGACCTCACCGTGCCAAAGCCGGCGCATCACAGCGGCGAAATCTTCCATCTGCGCGGTTGTCACAGCAGGCACTCCGAACGCGTTGAACATCGCCGCGACGCCGCGGCCGATGCCCAGGGTGAAGCGCCCGCGCGAGAGTCGATGCATGGTCGTCGCCCACGACCCGGTGATCAGCGGGTGGCGAGTGTTGTGATTGGTTGCGGCCGTGGCGATCTGCATGCGTTCGGTGACGGCGCAAGCGGCGCCGACGAGCGAGGATGCTTCCTTGACGTTCCAGCGTTCGGAGATGAACGCGGTGCCGAAGCCGAGCTGCTCACCACGGCGCGCCTCGTCCATCAGGGTGGCAGGGCCTTCCCCGCCGGCTCCGGCCAAAAGGTAGTAGCCGAGCTCGTCGAGCACCAGATCTGACATTCGAAACCCCTTTGTTCACAATCTTTTCAGCTGTCCACCAAATCTGACCACCAACGACCGACGCTACGGTAGCGATTACAGTAGCGGGCCGATGCCGGAAGGTCGGCGAAACTGCGCCCTGGGATATCTCACGGGGTTCTTCGAATTGTCCGAGCACGGAACTTGTCGTACCTGACTGCAATAATGAGGTCATGCCGTCGGCCGCAACATCTTTCGCTGCTGATGGGGTGAGCCCTGTGCAGCGGTTGGAGGTGTTGCTCGACGAATTGTCGGAACTGTGCGGGCAGCGCAACGCGATCGACGGGCGGATCGTCGCCATCGTCGCCGAACTCGAACGCGATGAGTTGTGTGGTGCCACCGGCGCCCGGTCCATCGCCGAGTTGGTGGCCTGGAAAACCGGCGCCACCCCGCACAATGCCGGGATCATGGTCACGGTCACACGCCGCCTCGACGAATTCCCGCTCTGTGTCGACGGATTGCGCGAGGGCCGCCTGTCCCTGGATCAGGTCGGGGTGATCGCCGAACGCGCCGCCGATGGCTCCGATGCGCACTTCGCCGAGCTCGCCGCGGTGGCTACCGTGGCTCAGTTGCGTACCGCGGTGAAACTGGAACCCCGCCCGGAACCGGAGCCGCGCCCGGAACCCAAACGCGCATTCCGCAAAGACGTTCGCGAGGATCACACCACTTACCAGATCACCCTGCCCCACGATGAAGCCGCCACCGTTGATGCGGCGATGCAGTCCCATCAGGATGCACTCATCGCAGAGTGGAAACGCGACCACGAAGACGAGGATGGTGGGACGACGGAGCAGGCGCCGCCGTTCCCGGACACCGTGGATGCCTTCATGAGTGTCGTCGAGTCCGGCTGGGATACCGACGTGGCACGCCGCCCGCACGGGCAGCGCACCACCGTCGTCGTGCACGTCGATGTGGAGAAGCCCGTCGCCGCCCTGCATCTGGGCCCCGCTCTGTCTGAGGATGAGCGGCGCTTTCTGACCTGTGATGCCACCTGTGAGGTGTGGTTCGAACGCCACGGGCAGGTCATCGGCGCCGGCCGTACCACCCGCACCGTCAACCGGCGGCTACGCCGAGCCCTGGAGTATCGCGATCGCTGCTGCGCCGTCCCCGGCTGTGGCGCGACCCGGGGGTTGTATGCCCACCACCTCGTGCACTGGGAGGACGGCGGCCCCACCGACCTCGACAATCTGGTGATGCTCTGCCCGTACCACCACCGGTTGCACCACAACGGCGGGATCACCATCACCGGCCCCGCCCACCAACTCAGCGTCACCGACCCCACCGGCAAGCAGCTACATCCCGGATCACTGGCGCGACCACCAACCACACCACCACCCCAGGTACCGCCTTACCGAGGGCCGACCGGCGAACGCGCCGATTGGTGGTGGTACACACCCTTCCAACCGGAA
>NZ_LZTB01000127.1 GCF_001665685.1 Mycobacterium sp. 852013-50091_SCH5140682 | reverse complement strand
TATGCGATCGTCGGCAGCGTCAGATGTGTATAAGAGACAGCTCTTCGACAGCGGCCGGCTCGACCACGGGCTCGGGCGCGGCGGCCTCGGGGGCCGGTGGCGGCGGTTCGGTGGTGTCGGTCTTCGACGACCAGGCCGGCCCGTCGGCGGCGTAGAGCACCAGGTTGCGGTCGTCCTGAAGAACGAGCTTCACGTCCTTCTTGCCCTTGGTGTCGGTGTGCCACACCGGCTTCTCCGACGTGTAGAGCACGAAGTTGCCGTCGGTCTGCACCTCGGCACGCTCAACGTCCTGCCCGTTGGTCTCCGTCGACCACACCGCTTGGTCGCGTGCGTAGAGCACCAGGTTGCCGTCATCCTGCAGCGTCAAGGTGTAGGCGCCGTTGTTGGAAGTGAGCGACCCCCCCTTCTCGAGCTTCTGTCCTTCGGTCAGTGTGTCTCCCACTCAGATCCCCTTACTCTCTGGACGGCCTGCCGGATCAAGCCCGGCTCCGGTCGAGCCTACTGATCTTGGTCTCGATTGTGGGGCGTTATGCTCGGCACAATTCGAAACGGCAGGCAAACTCCCAGTGACATCATCGGCAGGCTCCCAGCCGGGCGGTCCGAACACGTAACCGAACCGGTCTTTCCAACGGGCCGCCCGCCGTACGTCGCGCACAATCGCGCCGTATTCGTGCGTCTGCAGCGTCCAGATGTTGAAGGTGTCCACCGGTTTGGTCAGCCCGTAGTGCGGCCGGAACAGTTCGGGCGCGAAGGTGCCGAACAGCCGATCCCAGATGATCAGGATGCCGCCGTAGTTGCGGTCGAGATACTGCGGGTCGCGGCCGTGGTGCACCCGGTGATGCGATGGTGTGTTGAAGACGTATTCGATTGGCCGCCAAAGCTTGTCGATCCGCTCGGTGTGCACCCAGAACTGATACACCAGGTTGATCGAGAAGCTCGCGAACACCAGCCAGGGCGGGACGCCCAGCAGGGGCAGCGGGATCCACGCCACGATCTCGCCAGTGTTGTTCCACTTCTGCCGCAGAGCTGTCGCAAAGTTGAAGTACTCGCTCGAATGATGGGACTGGTGTGTCGCCCATATCACCCGGACACGATGTGCCACACGGTGATACGAGTAGAACAGCAGGTCGACCCCGACGATGGCGATCACCCAGGTGTACCAGCGGTCGGCGGGCAGGTGCCACGGCGCGACGTACCCGTACAACGCGGCATAACCCAACAGCGCCAACAACTTCCAACCCGCCGTGGTGGCTACGGACACCAGGCCCATCGAGATGCTCGCCCACGCGTCGCGCGTCTGGTAGGCGCCGTGCGGCGCGCGGTCGGCGCCCTCGAGCTTGCGTGCCGCGGCCCATTCCAGGGTCAGCAGCAGCAGGAAGAACGGCACCGCGAAGAGTACCGGGTCCCGCATGGCCGGTGGCAACACTTCCAGCAACGCCCGAATCGGCTCCATCGCACACCCCTCCTAGCGGAAGTTGAGCACCTCGTCGCCCCAGGCCGTGCGCAGCTCGCGGTCCAGATCAGCCACGGTCTTGTCCTGCTTGTCGATCAACAGCACGGCCCGGTCGTCGCGGCGGTACGGGCGCCACACCGGCTCCCCGGGCGCACCCTCTGGCGTCCCGGTGGTCGCGAAGTTGGTCCAGCGGCGGCGCATGCGCTCCGACACCGCTTTGCCGTGCTTGAGCCCACCGAGCTTGAACGTCGGGTCCTTGGGACCCGCGACCAGGTTGCCCCACATGAACGGCAGCTCGGTGGCGTGGGCCGCACCCAGGCGCAGCAGCCGCAGCATCGGGGTGGCGAAGTCGAACCGGTAGAAGTACACGGGCGCCGCGGCGCTGTGCCCGTCGGCGAACCACAGCGACGGCATCCGGAATCCGATGTCGCGGGCCACGCCCATGCCGCGCGCCTTGGTGCGCAGGCCCGGGTACGCGGCGGCGATCTGGGCTTCTGAGGGCAGCAGCAGTCCGGGTTGTTCGGCTGCGATGCCCTCGAACATCTCGCGGATTGCCTCCGGGGTGATCGGCATCAGCGGCGATTTCATCCACCGGAACAACGCGGCCTCGTGCTTGTTGATCCCGATGATCAACGGCACGGGGTGGGTGCGGCCTTCGCGGGCACGGTTCACCGGATAGTCCGGCACCACGTCCTCGTCGACGATCGGGGCGAATGCCAGCGTGCCCGGCGTCTGCTGCGGCACCGCGTTGAACACCCGCTGCGACGCCGACAGCACCGCCGACACCGGCAGCCGCGCGAGCTGGCCGGCATCGCTGGGAGCCACCCCCAGCTCGTCGAGCACCTGACGCGCGACGCGCCGGGACCGTTCGGCGTCGTAGATCGAGGTGACGGGCGAACTCTGCGCGATGGCCGCGCCGAACAGGCCGTCGGCCTCGGGGCTGGCCAGCAGCGTGGTGACGATGCCACCGCCCGCCGATTCCCCGAACAGGGTGACGCGCTGCGGGTCGCCGCCGAACGCGGCGATGTTGTCGCGGACCCAGCGCAGCGCGCACAGCACGTCGCGCAAACCCAGGTTGGTGTCGAAACGCATTGCGGGCGTGCTCAATTCGGACAGATCGAGGAACCCGAAGGCGCCGAGCCGGTAGTTGACGGTGACGACGACGACATCGCCCTCGGCGGCGAGCACCCTGCCTCGGTACAGCGGCTGGCTGGCCGATCCGAGCACGTAGGCGCCACCGTGGACCCACACCATCACGGGTTTACCGACGCCGGGTTCGGTGCCGGCGGGCGCCCATACGTTGAGCCGCAGGCTGTCCTCGGACTGCCGTGCACCGAGGTCGATCGGGATCCGCGGGTCGACGGGCTGCGGGCACACCGGCCCAACCCCGGTGGCATCCGCGACGTCCTGCCATGGCTGCGGGGGTTGCGGTGCACGCCAACGCAACTCGGCAACCGGCGCGGCGGCGTAACGAATTCCCCGCCACGCCTTGACCGTTCCGTCGTCGATTCCGCGGACCGGTCCGTAGGCGGTGTCGACCACCGGGCCGTCGGCGACAACGGTGGGTTCGGACATGACTGACTCCTCGGTGACGCAACTTTCACGAACTCCCCCACGTTACGCAGACCCGCCGGTCACATCGGCGATCAGCGCCTTTCGGACAAACATTCTGCGTGGTCACAAACCTCGGCAGCGCCGCGTACCGGCCGTACCGTCACCGCCCATGAGCGTCGACACCGCCCCCGTCACCACTGCCCCGACCCCGGCTTCGGCACAGGCCGCGCTGGCCATCGCCGACGAATTGGCGACCGAACTGGCCGTCGGCAGCGCCGAGCGTGAACGCGCGGGTGCCTCGCTGTTGCCGCAATTGCGCCAGGTCGCAGAATCTGGGCTACTGGGCATCGTGGTACCCGCCGAGCACGGCGGTCCGGGGCTCTCCGCGTCGACCAAGGTCGAGGTGCTGCGCCGGCTGTCCCGCGGCGACAGCGCCGTCGGGCAGCTCCTGCTCGCCCATTTCGTTATCGCACAAGCGATCTCAGGTCTCGGCGACCAGTCGCCTGCGCCGCGCATCTATGCCGACATCCTGGCGGGCGCCCAACTCGGCAACGCCTCCGCCGAGCGTGGCACGGCCACCGCACTGGACCGGCACACCACAGTGTCCCGACGCGCCGACGGCACCTGGCTGCTCAACGGCACCAAGTACTACGCCACCGGCACCCTGGGCGCGACCTGGATCGCCGTGGCCGCCGTGGTTGCGGACCGCGACGGCGAGACCGCGACCGTGTTCGTCAGGCCCGATCAGGACGGCGTGACCCTCGATCTCGATCAGTGGTCCGCTTTCGGGCAGCGCGGTACGGCCAGCGGCGAGGTTCGCCTGGTCGACGTCGTGGTCGACGGCGATCTGGTCATCGAGGAGGGCGTGACACCCGACCCGGCCGACGCGCCGCCCAGTGTGCTCGGCGCCTACGACCAGGCGCTGCACGCCGCGATCGACATCGGCATCGCGCGGGCCGCACTCGAAGACGGCGCCGAATTCGTCCGTACCCGGTCGCGGCCGTGGAAGGAGGCGGTGCTGGCCGGCGTGCGCCGGGCCGACGAGGAACCCCATGTGGTGCGCCGGTTCGGCGAGCTCACCGCCCGGCTGTATGCCCTGGAGGCTCTGCTGGCCCACGGCAGCGCGGTGGTCGACGCCGGGCTGGCCGAGCCTCAGCTGTCCCGCGACACCGCCGCGCAAGCGTCGCTGCAGGTGGCCGCCGCCAAGGCGCTGGCCCAGGAATACGCCGTCGAGATCGCCGGCGGCATCTTCGAACTGACCGGCACGTCCGGCACCGATTCGGCGGTCAACCTCGACCGGCACTGGCGCAACGTGCGCACCCACTCGCTGCACGATCCGGCGCGATGGAAGTACGTGCATCTGGGCAACCACACCCTGCGCGGGGCCCGGCCACCCCGGCTGGGGCTCGTCCTGTAGCGCACCGCTCTTTCGCTAGGTTGGTGCGGTGCGGAAGTGGGCGTTGCTGATCGCGGCGATCGCCACCGAAGTTGCGGCCACCCTGTCATTGCGCGCCTCCCAGGACCATTCGGCCTGGCTCGTTGTGGTGGTCATCGGCTATCTCGGTGCGTTCGTGCTGTTGACTCTGGTGCTGCGAGCGGGCATGGCGGTGGGCGTGGCGTACGGCATCTGGGGTGCCATGGGCACGGCCTCGACCGCGGTGCTCGCCGCAGTGCTGTTCGGTGACGCGTTCACCTGGCCGATCGCGGCGGGTATCGCCCTGATCATCGCCGGAGTGCTGCTGGTCGAGCTGGGGTCCCCGGCGCAGGACGCGCCGCGATGATGTGGATGGCGCTGGCCTGCGCGATCCTGTGCGAAGTGTTGGCAACCCTGGCGTTGCGGGCCTCGGACGGATTCCGGCGCAAGGCCTGGATCGTGCCGGTCACGCTCGGCTACCTGGTGTCGTTCACGCTGCTGTGGTTCGCGTTGTCGCTGGGCATTCCCGTCGGCATCGCCTACGGCATCTGGACTGCGTGCGGCGTGGCGCTGGTCGCGATCGCGGCCCGGTTCCTGTTCCAGGAGGCGCTGACCCCGGTGATGATGATCGGGATCGCACTGATCGTGTCGGGCGTGTTCACGATCGAACTGGCCGGGATGGCGCACTGATCGCGTCACTCGGTTGGTGAGTGCGCGCCAGCGCCCCGGCCAGTGCCATCACCAGTACCCCGACCACCGGCACGACCAGCAGCCCGATGCGTAGTCCGGCGGCGTCGGCGACGAAACCGACCAGCAGGGGCGCGCCGAAGAATCCCACCCGCATCAGCCACGTCACCACTGTCAGCCCGGTACCGGGCCGCAGACCGGGCAATTCATCGGCGCCGTGCATGGCCGCCGGAATCAGGGTGGCCACGCCGAGGCCCGCGGCGGCGAACCCGCCGACCGTGCCGAGCACGCTGGGGTACGCCAGTGCGGCGCCCATACCCGCGGCGGTGATCAGCCCACCTACGCGCACCACCGCACGCTGGCCGAACCGATCGACCAGGCGGTCGCCGAACAGCCTGCCCACGAACATGAAGCCGACGACCGCGATGTAGCCGAAGGTCGCGATGGCCGGGGGTGCGTGCAGGGTGTCCCGCAGGTACAGCGTCGCCCAGGAGCTTCCGGAGTCCTCGACGGTGGCCCCGGCGATGGCGATCACCACCAGTGCGGCCAGTGTCAGGTAGACCGCCCTTCCCGGCCGGGTCGTGGGCCGGGTGCGCGCGGCCGGATGGTCCTCGTGATCGGGCCCGGCGAGCAGGAAGCGGTCCGCGGCCAGCACAGCCGCGCACACCAGCACCGCGACCACTGCGAGGTGGACACCACGTGGCACCCCGGCGGCGATCACCGCGGCGCCGGTCAGACCACCGAGGATGGCGCCGACGGCCCACACCGCGTGAAACGAGTTGATGATGGACCGGCCGTAGGTGCGCTGCACGCGCAGGCCGTGGGCGTTCTGGGCCACATCGGTGATGGCGTCGCAGGCCCCGGCCGAGAACAGGGCCGCGGTGAGTACGACGGCGCTGCCGGTGACCGCTGCGACCACGACGAGCCCGGCCAGCCCGATCGTGGCGACCACCGCAACCCTGGCCGACCGGTAGCGCCGGATCAGCACGCCCGCGGTCAGGCCTGCGACCAGTGCACCGGCCGAGAATGCGGCGACGGCGGCGCCATAGGCGGCGTTGCTCAGCTGCAGGTCGGACTTGATCTGCGGATAGTGCGGCACCAGGTTGGCGAAGATCGCCCCGTTGGTCAGGAACAGCGCCGCCACAGCGAGCCGGGCCCGCTGCACCACCGTCGAATCAAGCTGTCCCGAAACCACTTCGGCGACGATACCGCCGTCAACCGGAGGTGGACACCAGCCGCTCGCTGACGCGCCACAGGTCGGCGGCCAAGGATTCGTCGTAGGAGTCGCGTGATGACCGGATCTGTCGGCCCCCGGAGAAGTAGGCGCCGGTGACGCCGTCGTGCCGTGGATCGGCGACCAGCGCGCCGAGGTCGGCACCGGATCGCCGGGTGCTGCGGACCCCGGGCAGCACCCGCAGGAGGGGCAGCAGGAAGCGCCACGCCAGCCGCTGCGCTGGCGGATAGTCGCGCGCCAGGCCCGAGCCGGGCATCATGCCGGGGTCGAACGCGTTGACCGTGATGCCCGCGGCGCCGTGGCCCAGCCGGCGGTCGAGCTCGTAGCTGAACAGGACGTTGCACAGTTTCGACGTGGTGTAGAGCCTGCGGCCTTCCTCCGACGAGTACCCGCCCACCTGGGGGCTGCTGAGTTCTTCTGCCGAGGTGTAGCGCGGCGCGGGCATTCCGGTGTACTTGGCCGGGTCATGGGTGCCGCTGCTGACCACCACGATTCGCGCCGGGGCGACCAGGTGGTCGAGCAGCCGCTGAACGAGCGCGAAATGCCCGAGATGGTTGACGCCGAAGGTCATCTCGTAACCGTCCCGCGTGGTGTGCGAACCCGAGACCAGCTGCACTCCGGCATTGCACACCAGGGCGCGCACCGGCGGCACGTCGAGTTGACTTATGGCACAGGCGAATTCGTTGACGGAGAGCAGCGACGCAAGATCGAGCTCGGCAACGGCGGTCCGGCCCGGATGTCCGAGCGCCGCGGCGGCGGCCGCGCCCCGGGCGGCGTCACGCACCGCGAGCAGCACATGCCAGCTGGGATCGGACGTCAACAGCGCGCGGGCACATTCGAAGCCGAGGCCGGTGTTGGCTCCGGTGATGATGGCAGTTCTGGTGGTCGTCACGGTTCCTCCAGCAGAATCGGGATGAGCGCCGTCACGGCCTGCCACAGCCTGCGGTACATGAGGGCGACGTCGGTGGTGTCGGGTTCGAGGTGTCTGGCGTAGAAGATGCCGTCGGACTGTGCGACGGCGAAGGCCGTGAGCTCGGCCACCGCCCGCTCCGCCCGGTCGGGATCGATGTCGGCGGGCAGTTGCTGCCGCACCGCCGTGCCGAACCGCGCGATCGCGGTGCCCCGCGCCCGGCGGACCACTGCGGCCACCGCCGGATCGTCGGTGCGTTCCATGGAGAGCAGATAAAACAGCCGCAGGAAATCCGGATGCTGCTGCTGCAGCCCGGAGGTGACGGCCAGTTGTTCGTCGATGCTGCCCTCGCGTGGGATCGCGGCGAAGAAGCGGTCGATGCCCCGCTCCATGACCGCGGCCAGCACACCGTCCTTGGAGCCGAAGTGCCAGTAGATCGAGCTGGCCGGAAGCCCGGACGCCTTGCGGATGTCGCTGATCGCGGTCGCGGCGTAGCCACGCGTGGCCATCAGGCGCTCGGTGGCGTCGAGGATCTGTTCGCGCGAATACGCGCCCTGCTGTTGCCTTCTCGTGGCCGGAGCGTCCATGCTCACCTGTCTGTAAGGATCGTTACAGACAGGGTAGACGAGCGTCGGCCGCGGCGCCACGACGGATTTCGTCGCGTTTGACCAACCCGCTCACGCGGCGGCACGCGAGTGGCACGCTGAGCCGGTGTCCACCGACGTGATCAGCCACACCGCGCAAGACCTCATCGGCCTGTTTCCCCCCGGAACCCGCACCGATGCCGACGGCACCCTGATGGTCGGCGGCTGCCGCCTCGACGACCTCGCCGAGCAGTTCGGCACGCCTGCCATCGTGGTAGACGAGGAGGCGCTGCGACAGCGGGCCCGCGACTACCTCACGGCGTTCCGCAGCCGGTGGCCGCGCGCGGACGTGGCGTTCGCGTCGAAGTCGTTCCCGTGCACGGCCGTTCAGCGGGTGATGGCCGAGGAGGGGCTGCATCTCGACGTCGCCGGTGGCGGGGAGATCGTCACCGCGGTCAAGGCCGGAGCTGACCCGGCCCGGCTCGTGTTGCACGGCAACGCCAAGACTGACGAAGAACTGACGCTGGCCGTAGAGCACGGTGTCGGCCTGGTGGTCGTCGACAACTTCGATGACATCGACCGCCTCGAGCGCCTGGTGCCTGCGGGACGCGTCCAGGGGTGCCTGGTGCGGGTCATCCCCGGCGTGCAGGCCGAGACCCACGCCTCGCAGGCCACCGGGCATGCCGGCTCGAAGTTCGGGTTGATGCCCGACGCGGCCCGCGAGGCCATCGCCCGCATCGAGGCGAGCCCGCGACTGCGGCTGGACGGCGTGCACACCCACGTCGGCTCCCAGTTGCTCAACGTCGAGCAACTGGCCGAGGCCGTCGAACCCATCGCCAAACTCGGGACGTTCGAGGTGTATGACCTCGGCGGCGGGCTCGGGGTGCGCTACACCTACGACGAGCACGCACCCAACCTCGACGACTACGCCGAGGCGATGGTGACCCAGGCGCGCGCATTGCTGCCCGAAGGCAGCCGCATCATCGTCGAGCCGGGCCGCAGCATGGTCGGCAGCAACGCATGCACGGTGTACCGGGTGACCACGGTCAAGCGCGGCCCGGTGATCACCCATGTCGCGGTCGACGGCGGTATGGGCGACAACCTCGACGTGTCGCTGACCGGGCAGCGGTTCGAGGCGACGATCGTCAATCGGGTCGGCGGCGGCGAGGTGGTCAGTCTCGTCGGCAGGCATTGCGAGTCCGGCGATCAGCTCATCGACCGCGTCGAACTGCAGGACCCCAAGGTCGGCGATCTGGTGGCGGTCCCGGTCACGGGCGCATACACCTACACGATGTCCAACCAGTACAACGGCGCCCGCCGGGTTCCAGTGGTCTTCACCCGCAACGGCGAAGCGCGCCTCGTCGTCCGCCGCGACACCTGGGACGACCTGCTGATCCGTGACGTCGACTGACGCGATCGGGGTTTGGGCACCAAGATTGGCACCATGACGGGATTACCCCAGACCCTCGTGGAGCTGGCTCAGCGCTACGGCGTCGCCACCGAGTACGACGACTGGACGGGACACCGCACCACGGTGCCGGAAACGACCCTGGTGGCGGTGCTGGAAGCACTGGGGGTGGCGGCAGGCACCGAGGGTGACCGGGCAGCCGCGCTGACCGCGCACGAGCGCGATTACTGGCAGCGTTCGCTGCCGCCCATCGTGATCGGCCGGGCGGGGCAACCGACGGCGTTCTGGGTGCACGTCACCCACGGCGACCCGGTCGACGTCACGCTGCGGCTCGAGGACGGCAGCGTACGCACCGGGCTGCGTCAGCTGGAGAACAACCGGCCGCCGTTCGACATCGGTGACCGCCTCGTGGGCGAAGCCACCTTCGAGCTGCCCGCCGAGCTGCCGCTGGGCTATCACCGGCTGGTGTTGTCCGTCGGCGACTTCCACACCGAGACGCCCGTCGTGGTGTCGCCGGCAAGCCTGACCCTGCCGGCCCGGCTCGGTGAACGGCGGGGCTGGGGACTGTCGGTGCAGCTGTACAGCGTCGCATCGCAAAACTCTTGGGGCGTCGGCGATCTCACCGATCTCACGGATCTCGCGGTGTGGTCGGCCGCGGCCCACGACGCCGACTTCATCCTGGTCAACCCGCTGCACGCGGCTGCCCCCATCGCGCCGATGGAGCCGTCGCCGTACCTGCCCACCTCGCGGCGCTTCGTCAACCCGCTGTATCTGCGCGTCGAGGCCATCCCCGAGTACGCCGCCGCGCGTCACCGCGGCCGGATCCGCAAATTGCGGACGACCGTGCACGAGCGGGCCCAGCGCCGCGACCTGATCGACCGGGACACCGTGTGGGCGGCCAAATCCGCCGCGCTCAAACAGGTGTACCGCGTGCCGCGCTCTGCCGGGCGGGAGCTGGCCTACAACGCCTACCGGGCCAGGGAGGGCACTGCCCTTGAGGATTTCGCGATCTGGTGCGCGCTGACCGAGATCCACGGCGGCGATTGGCACAACTGGCCGCTGGAGTTGCAGCATCCGCACAATCCGGAGGTCGCCGCGTTCGCGGCTGCCAATCCCGAGGCCGTCGACTTCCACCGCTGGCTGCAGTGGCAGCTCGACGACCAGCTGACCGCCGCGCAGGCCACCGCGGCGCAGGCCGGGATGGCGCTGGGAATCCTGGGAGATCTGGCGGTCGGCGTCGATCCCGATGGCGCCGATGCGTGGGCGCTGCAGGATGTACTGGCGCTCGGCGTCACGGCGGGCGCCCCGCCCGATGAGTTCAACCAGCTGGGTCAGGACTGGTCGCAGCCGCCGTGGCGGCCGGACCGGCTCGCCGAGCAGGCCTACGAACCGTTCCGGGCACTGGTCTCGATGGCCCTGCGGCATGCGGGCGGGCTGCGCATCGACCACATCATCGGCATGTTCCGGCTGTGGTGGATCCCCAAGGGCGCGGCCCCGACCGAGGGCACCTACGTGCGCTACCACCACGACGCGATGATCGGCATCATCGCGCTGGAGGCACACCGCGCCGGGGCGGTCATCGTCGGCGAGGATCTCGGCACCGTCGAGCCGTGGGTCCGCGACTATTTGCGCGACCGCGGCCTTTTCGGGACATCCATCCTGTGGTTCGAGGCCGACGGTAGCGGCGCGCCGCTGGCCGCCGAACACTGGCGCGAATACTGCCTGTCCTCGGTCACCACGCACGATCTGCCGCCGACGGCGGGGTATCTGGCCGGCGAGCATGTACGCCTGCGGCAGGAACTGGGCCTGCTCACCAGGCCCGTCGAGGTCGAGCTGGCCGAGGACCGGGCCGCCCAGGACGCGTGGCTGGCCGAGCTGCGCCGGGTCGGCCTGCTGGAACCGGAAGCCGGTCCGGAGGCGATCGTGACGGCGCTGTACCGCTACCTCGGGCGGACCCCGTCGAAGTTGCTGACGTTGTCCTTGGCCGACGCGGTCGGTGAGTTGCGGACCCAGAACCAGCCGGGCACCACCGACGAATACCCGAACTGGCGGGTGCCGCTCGGCGGTCCCGACGGGCATCGCCTACTCGTGGAAAATGTGTTCGACGATGCCCGGGCGAAGGCCCTGTGCGACGCGATGGCGGCCCTGGTGAAACCGGCGATGTAACACGCGGCGGCTGTGCAACGGTTTCACAATCGTCACAGCTGCGATATGTTCGCAGCTCACCCGGACGTTCGGAGACTTGACGTGAAGATGCAGCTTGTAGTGCTCGGCGGTGGTGTGGTCGCTGCCGGCTCGATCGCCCTGTTCGGCGCGGGCATCGCGACCTCGCAACCCAATGCGTCGGCGATCAATGTCGTCGGTGAGCCGTACATGAAGGCGCTGCAGATCCTCAAGAGCCAAGGCGTCAAGGCCTACTTCGGCGGCTCGTTCGGCAGTGCGCTGCCGCAGTCCCAGTGCCTCGTCGACTCGCAGAAGATGACGTCGCAGGGCCGCATGCTGCTGATGCTGGACTGCAGCCAGGCCGCACTGGAGCAGGAGCAGCAGACCCAGAGCTCCGATGGCGGCGCCCCCGGCGCCCCGCACGTGGGCTCCAACGGCGTGACGACGGTGACGCCCACGCCGGTCGTTCCGGTGCCGGGTGCGCCGGGCGCGGGCACCCCCGCTCCGGGCTAGCCCGGCCGACGCGGCACGCCGGACCGAGCTGCCCCTCCTCGGACCCGGTACCCGCGTTCCCACATAGTTTCGTAGACTGCACGGGTCCCGCTTACGAGGAGGCCCGCGATGCTGCGTCCGCACCGATTCGCCACCGAGATCGAACCTGGTCCCGTTCAGATCCAGGCTCGCAAAGTGCACTTCGATCTCTCCGGCATCCCGCTGCATTGGATTCCGGGTCACCCGGTCGCTTCGACCATGGTGAATCTGTTCAACGTGGTGCTGCCGATGGCCGAGCACTGGTTCGTCGCGACGTTCAACGAAGCGCTGCCGTATGTCCGTGATCCCAAGTTGGCCGACGACATGCGCGGATTCATCGGTCAGGAAGCGACCCACGCCGAGACGCACGACCAGGTGCTCACCGACTTCCTGACCGCCCACGGCGTGGACTACCAACCCGTGCTGACCATGGTCGACCACGTGTTCACCAATCTGCTGGCGCCGACGTCGTCGACCGACCCGCGCCGCAGGCTCAACGATCTGTGCGACCGGTTGTGGCTCATCGCCGCCATCGAGCACTACACCGCGGTGCTCGGTGATTTCGTGCTGAACTGCACGTGGGAGGACTACGACGCCGATCCGACCATGACCGACCTGTTCCGCTGGCACGGCAGCGAGGAGGTCGAGCACCGCAGCGTGGCGCACGACGTGGCGGTGTACTTCCAGGACAGCTATTTCAGCCGGGTTCGCGCGATGTCGATCGCCGCGACCGCGGTGTACCTGTTCTTCCAGCGGGGCTGCTGGGCCCTGGTCAAGCGGGACCCGACGCTGGATCTCAGTTGGTGGCAGATGCAAAGACTGCGCATGAAGGACTCCAAGCTGGGCCTGCTGCCCAAGTTCACGCGGATGTTCGGGTCCAACACGCTGGCGTACTGCCGGCCGGGCTTCTCCCCGGAGGAGATGGGGTCGACCGCCCAGGCCGTCGCCTACCTGGCCAGTTCACCCGCGGCACGGGCCGCGCACCTGTAGAGGACCGCCGCGATGTCGCTGATGCCACCGTTGATCGATCGTTACCGCCGGCTCCCTCCGAGCGCGTCCGGCCGGTTCCGCCACGACCCGATGCTGGGCCTGGCCGATGTCGCCATCTCCACCATGTGGGGGCTGACCCGGTACATCCGGCGGCCCTCGCCTCCACCGGAGCTGGACCGCACCATCGAACTCACGGTGGTCGACCGCGCGGTCGTCGCACACGACCAAGATGTCATCGCCGTGACCCTGGCGGCCGCCGACGGCAGCGCCCTTCCCCAGTGGCATCCGGGGGCACACATCGACGTGCTGCTGGCCAGCGGCCGCGTGCGGCAGTACTCGCTGTGCGGGGATCCGTCCGCCCGCACGTACCGCATCGCCGTGCGGCGGATCCCGGACGGCGGTGGCGGTTCCATCGAGGTGCACGACAGCCTGCAGGTCCGCGCCCGGCTCACCACGCACGGCCCGCGAAACGCCTTCCCGCTGACGGTCCCGGGCTACGGCTCCCCCACCCAGCGCTTCCGGTTCATCGCCGGCGGCATCGGTATCACCCCGATCCTGCCGATGCTCGATCTGGCGCAACGTCTTGGCATTGAGTGGTCGATGATCTACGCCGGGCGCAACCGCGAGAGCCTGCCGTTCCTGAACGAGCTGATGCGGTTCGGCGACCGGATCACGATCCGCACCGATGACACCAACGGTCTGCCCACGGCGGCCGAGCTGCTGGGCGATTGTCCCGACGGCACCACGGTGTACGCGTGCGGGCCCGCGCCGATGCTGACCTCTGTGCGGGCTGCGCTGGCCGGCCGCGACGACGTCGAGTTGCATTTCGAGCGGTTCGCCGCGCCACCGGTGGTCGACGGTGCCGAATTCTCGGTGTCGATCGCCTCGACGGGCGCCGCCCTGACCGTGGCCGCCGACGAGACGCTGCTGGCCGCTCTGCGACGCGCCGGGGTGGCGGCGCCGTACTCGTGTCAGCAGGGATTCTGCGGCACCTGCCGGGTCCGGGTGCTCGACGGTGCGGTGCAGCATCGCGACACTCTGCTGACCGATCCCGAACGGGCCGCGGGTTACCTGTTGACCTGCGTGTCCCGGGCCGACGAGGGCGAGCGTCTCACGCTGGATCTGTAGCGGCGCGACGGTACTATTCCGCGCATGCCGCTGGCCCCTGGTGCGACTTTCGCGGGATACACGATCGTCCGTCCGCTGGGATCCGGCGGGATGGGCGAGGTGTACCTCGCCCAGCATCCGCGGCTGCCGCGCCGGGATGCGCTGAAAGTGTTGCCGACGGCGGTGTCCGCCGACCCTGAGTACCGCGAACGGTTCAACCGGGAAGCCGACATCGCCGCGTCGCTGTGGCACCCCCACATCGTGGCGATCCACGACCGCGGCGAGAACCAGGGACAGCTCTGGATCTCGATAGACTACGTCGACGGCACCGACGCCGCCAAGGCACTGCGGGAGCGGCATCCGGGTGGCATGCCCAAGGATGAGGTGTGCGAGATCATCTCGGCGGTGGCCGAGGCACTCGACTACGCCCATCAGCGCGATCTGCTGCACCGCGATGTCAAGCCGGCCAACATCCTTCTCGCCCAACCGGATTCCGATGGTCGGCGAATCTTGTTGGCCGACTTCGGTATCGCCCGCTATGCCAGTCAGGCCAGCGGGCTCACTGCCACCAACATGACCGTGGGCACCGTGGCCTACGCCGCCCCGGAGCAGCTGCTGGGGAAACAATTGGATGGACGCGCCGACCAATACGCTTTGGCGGCCACGGCTTTTCACCTCCTGACCGGCACACCCCCGTTCGAGAACTCGAATCCCGCAGTGGTGATCAGTCAACATCTGTCGTCGTCGCCACCGGCACTGGCGGCCAGTCACCCGCAGCTCGCCGCTCTTGATCCCGTGCTGGCCAAGGCGATGGCCAAGGATCCGAAGGACCGGTTCGAGCGCTGCGTGGACTTCGCCAGAGCTCTGGGGCATCAACTCGACAACCGCACGCAGCTCGCGCCGGCCGCCGCAGTGCCGCGCCGACGTCTGCTGCGCCCCTCGGTGCTCGTTCCCGCGGTGCTCGCGGTGTTGTTGGTCGCTGCGATTGTCGTTGCGGCAGTGGAGTTCCGGCGTGCCGATGAGCCGACGACGGCAAAGACCACCACAACGACGCCGACCGCGATCACCGCCCCGGCCACCACAGCCGCGCCGCTGCCGCCGCCACCGGCGCCCACGGAAACCACGACGGTCACGACGGCAGCCCCGGCCGCGGTGGTGGTCGGAGCCAATTGCGAGCCCAAGGGCGCCACCGGTACCACCGCCGACGGCACCACGGCGTACTGCTCGACGCTGCTGAGCAGCGGCGCGACGATCTGGTCGCTCACCCCGGAAGATATTGCGAGCCCGACGGTGACCGTCGATCCCACCGAGACACAACTGCCGACCACCGACGAGTCACCGGTCCGAGTGTGCATGCAGCAGACCGGCAAGTCCCGCCTGGAATGCTGGATGTCGATTCGCCGCGGTAACGGTGCGCGGTGAGCCTCGCCGTCGCCGATCGGCTGGCGCTGGCCGACCTGGTGCACCTGTACGCCGCCGCGGTGGACGACCGGCGGTTCCGCGATGTGGCCGAATTATTCACCGAGACAGCAGAATTGCGCCTGCCCGACCCGCCGCGCGAGCTGCAGCCGGTGCGGCACTGGCACGGGCGCGACGGGGTGCTCTCGGCCTTGTCGTCATTGAGCGAGGTGGCCCGCACCCAGCACGACATCGTCGGTGAGGTATACGCCGCGGGCCCTGAGGCCGATTACGCGCTGGGCCGGATCACAGCGGTGGCCCATCACTGGTCGTTCGGCCCGGAGCACCCGAGCGATCTGGTGTGGTACCTGCGCTACGACGACGAGTATCTGCGCACACCGGCCGGCTGGCGCATCCACGGCCGGGCGTTGACCGTCAACGCTATCGAGACTCGGCCGTTGCGTCGCCTTCGTGGCACCCCGCCAACTCCGGGGCGGCCATCAACTGATCCAGCAGGGGGCGCTGGCCGGCCAGCAGCTTCCCCCGGGCGGCGGCCACCGGAAACCATCCGGCCCGGTCGACCTCGGGAAACTCCCTGATCTTTCCGGAACCCCTTGGCCATTCCATGGTGAAGGTATTGCTGGTGATCGCCGTCGCGTCGAAGTCGCCGCGCACCGCGAACACCGTGACCACCTTGCCGCCCGCCTGCCGCACCGCCGTCAGGTCCACCCGCGGCCGGTCGGGCGCCGGTGCGCCGAGCTCCTCGGCGAACTCCCGTCGGGCGACCGCCCACGGATCCTCGCCTTCGGTGTACTCGCCTTTGGGCACCGACCAGGCTCCGTCGTCCTTGCGTGCCCAGAACGGGCCGCCGGGATGGACGATCAGGACTTCCACGGCGCCGCCGGTGACGCGGTACAGCAGCAATCCGGCGCTCAGTCTCGGCATTGGCTGCAGCCTACGGGGCCGCGCGGTCGTGGCGCGCCGCGATGACGGATGCTGGAGACATGACACGTCCCGGTTCGGCCCGGCTGTGGGATCCGCTGCGGCCGCTGGACCTGCTGACATCACTGTGGTCGCTGGCCGCGGTGACGCCGGTCACCGGAAGCGCGTCCGCCGCCTACCGGACGGTGTTCCTGACGGCGCGCCGCCTCGTGGTGGGGCGTCGGCTCGGCGTGCAGCTGGACGATCGCGAGCTCGCCCTGACCGTGACGGAGTTCGACTCCCGGCTGGACCTGCGCGCGCTGTCCGCGGGCCAGATCGGCAATGTCCGCCTGGCTGCCCGTGACATCCGTTGGGGCGATGCCTCTTTCGAGCGGGCCACTGCAGTTCTGCGCAACGTGCACGTCACCGCGTCGACGCGGCCCGAGCTGGTGGCGGGTCCAGTCGAGTTGACGGTGGAGCTACCCGCTCCCGTGCTCGATGATCTGTTCGCCTGGGCGGCTCCGCGGTATCGCGCCCAGGTGGGGCCCGATGGCGTCGCCCGGATTCGGCTCAACCGCAGGCCCGGCCTCGGTCACCTGGAGATCGACACGCAGCTGGACGGCTCGACGCTGTGGCTCACCCCGAGCGCAGTGACGGTCGGCCGCCGACGCTGGGCGTTGCCTGCGCGGGTCCCGTCGTATCCCGTGCAGCTGCCCGAACTGCCGCACGGTCTGGAGCTGACGGGCATCGGTTTCGCGCCTCACCTGCTCTGCCTGCAGGGCACGCTGCCGCAATGGCGGATGCCCGTCGCCGGCGCACGGCCGGAGGACATCCTCGGCCAGCTGGCCGCCATGGGCGTCACGCTGAATCCGACGCGCCTGTTGCGCTGAGCGTTGCTGCCATCACTTTGCTGGGGAAATGTGGCACCGGTCACGCCCGCTCCCTGAGACCGTCGTCTCAGTGCGCCCGGTCGGTGACGCATCCGACAGCGTTGTCGACACTTCGGACAAGATTTTCTCTCGGTTGGAATTAAACGGCTGAACTGGCGGTTTAAGCCGATGTAACAGATTCGGTTACCGGTCATGTGTTGCGCGACGAGCGCGGCAGGCACGGGGGCCGTCGCCCGCTCGACGGATAACTGAAGAATGAAAGAAGGCACAGAAGATGAAGAAATTTGCATTTGCTAGCGCATTTGTCGGCGCAACCGCGGCAGCCGTCATCGGGCTCGCCGGCCCGGCTCAGGCCGCGCCGAGCGGACCCGGAAACGCCCAGCAGACGATCTCTGAGCTGCAGGCCCAGGGATACAACGTCATCGTCAACCGGACCGGCTCGGCACCGCTGGACCAGGCCACTGTCGTCTCCGTGCGACCGGGCCAGACGTTCTCGCAGACCGACCACCGCAACCCGGGCGGCGATCTGCAGACCACCGTCACCGGCAAGACGGTTTACGTGGACGTGAAGTAACGCCGAACAGCACGAAACATCAAGAAGGGGCGCCCGTTTCGGGCGCCCCTTCGTCGTGTTCACCGGCGTGCCCGCGAGTTGCCACAGGTCATGGCGGCGCTAGAGTCGCCAGAGTGCGAGGCTTCACCCGTTTTGTCGCACTCGGCGACAGTCAGACCGAAGGCCTGTGGGACGGCGACGACGACTCGGGCCTGCTGGGCTTTGCCGACCGCCTGGCGGTCCAGATCGACGGGCTCTACCCCGGCCTGGAGTATGCGAATCTCGCCGTGCGCGGGCATCGCATCGGCGACGTGCTGACCGGCCAACTACCGCAGGCGTTGTCGATGCGTCCCGATCTGGTCACGGTGTGCATCGGTATGAACGACGTGACCCGGCCCGGGCGCGCCTTTCACCGGGCACTCGACGATCTGGACCAGATCTATGCGCGGCTGGCCGGCTCCGGTGCCACGGTGGTCACCACGACATTTCCCGATATCACCCAGATCCTGCCGGTGGGTCGCCTGCTGGGGAAGCGGGTCGTCCATATCAACGGCGCGATCTCCGACGCCGCCGTGCACTACGGATTCCGGCTGGTCGACCTCTACTCGGCCCCTTCGATGCGGGAGCCACAGACGTGGAGTCCCGACCGAGTGCACGGCTCGGCGCTGGGCCACGAACTGTTCGCCGCAGCGGCGGCCGAGGCGCTGGATTTGCCCGGCAGTAACCATGATTGGGCTCATGCGAGCGGTCCGATACTCCCCCAGTCACTGCGGGCCAGGGTCTATTCGCAGGCGTTGTGGACTCAGAACATGCTGATGCCATGGATCTGGCGGCATCTGCGGGGCCGTTCCGCCGGGGCGGGCCGCAGCCCCCGTCGTCCGACGCTGATGAGCTTGAGCGCGTAGGAAAGCGCTCAGACGCCCTTCCACGCGGACTGGATTTCGGTGCCGATGTCGATGACCTTGGCCTTCTCCGATCCGGGGCTGTCGATCTCGCCGGCAACGTGCGCGGAGATGAACCGTTTGATCTCGGCGTCCACCCCGGCCATGATGCGCAGGACCTCGGCACGCAGCGATTTCGAGGTGACGTGGATGGAGATGTCCGACGGCCGCGGCTTCTTGACGTCGAGGATCAGCAGCAACGGTTCGGCAGCCAACGCGGTGGCGCGCAGCGCGATCTCTCCGAACACCATGAACTGGGGGCGGTCGATCCGCAGATCGATCACCATGTCGATCTCCAGCGGTATCCGGATGGAGAACGTGATCGTCTCGCCGACGTTGCGTGTCACGCGTGGCTTCTGGATCTTCACGCGCGCGGTGACCTTGGCGATCTTGCCCGGTCCCTGGCCGATCGGGCCGATCTGGAATTCGTCGCCCGCGATCGCTCCGATCGCGTCGCCGACGCGGTCCTCGGAGACGGCAATCTCGAAGAATCTGCGACCGAATTCCTCGTAGGTGATGTAGTCGTGGTCAGCCATGGTCCTGATACGGTCTCACGTCCGCCTGCCGCGGCGGTACAACCGGGCCGAAACCCGTGCGCCGTTTCGGCTCACACAGCGAAGTATCGCAACCGGCTGACCGTGAGCGGTTTCGGCGTCAGATCCGCGATCAGCACCGCGCGGCCGCGCTCGCTTCGCAGCCCCGCCGCCAGGCTGTAACCCGACGCGACGAGTTTGTCCCACTGTGCGCCCGCACACAGCTCGATCAGGTGCGATACGGCGAGCGGTCCGGTTTCCCCGGCATGTACCGCGGTGCCGCGGGACAGCCTGCGGCGCACGGCGACCTCGTTGCCTGAACACAGCTCGTCGAGGAGCCCGGTGACCAGCCGCTTTCCCCGTCTGCCCGCACCACGGAAGCCTTCGGCAAAGCCCATCGCGCCGGTCGGGCCCTGGTTGCGCAGCAGGGCCCGGGACAGCTGCAGGCCGGCCGGCAGCGCCGCGAGCCCGGCTCGCACGAACTGGACCACCATCGTGGGCAGCTCCCAGTACGCCTGCAGCTCGGCGATCCGCAGCTCCGGCGTCAGCGCGTACCGCAGGTAGGCCGGGATGCGCATGGTCACGGCCCCCATGACCACCTGCAGTTCGAGGTCGCGGATGACCGTGGTGTCGGAGACGATGTCGACGTTGGGGTGAAAGGTGATCTGCCGCGGCCCGATGAACGTGTCGTAGAACCTCCCGATCTGCCCGGCCCCGCAGTGCGGACGAGAGCCGACCGGGTCCTCGACCCGTCCGCCGTCAGCGAACAACCCGACCCAGCTCTCACGGTCGCGCGCGCCCGCCGCCTGCAGTGATCGGCGGGCTGCGGCGAGTCGGTCAGCGGGTGTGAAAGCCATATGGTTCGTTTACCACCCTGGTGTTCACCGGATGCGCGCACACTGGTGTTTGACGCCCGGTTGGCTGAGGAGGACGTGATGAGCGGCAACGGACCATTCGGATTCGATCCCGAGGATTTCGACCGCGCCGCGCGTGAAGCATTGGACGGTATCGGAAGGCTACTCGGGAGTGGCAGGCCGGGTTGGAGCGGTCTGGTCGATGAACTCGGCCGGTTCACGCGGCCCCGGACCGACCCGGAGACGACGGGCGAGGCCGGCGATGGGGTGTGGGCGATCTACACCGTGGACAGTGACGGCGGCGCACACATCGAACAGGTGTTTCCCACCGAGCTCGACGCGCTGCGCGCCAACAAGACCAACACCGATCCGACCCGGCGGGTCCGTTTCCTGCCGTACGGCATCGCGGTCAGCGTGCTCGACACCGACACCGACACCGACACCGACACCGACACCGACACCGAGGACTGACTCGCAGCAAAAGGTGACCGGGCCGCCGCGCCACCGACTAGGCTGCAGCCCCAGGGCCGACGAGCCCGGCCGGTGGGCCGGTGAACCTGAGGGTGGGACATGATTCGCGAACTTTTGGTCACCGCGGCAGTCGCCGCGGCCGCTGTGGCAGCCGCACCGGGGGCAGCGGCCGACAACACCAACATGTATTTCGATCAGCCGGGCCACTACGCCACCGATGTGCCGGGCATGAGTTACGACGCGTCAAACGGAGCGCCGTGCTTCAGCTGGGAGACCAACGTCTTCGGCCGGGGCCCCGGCGGCGAGGCCATGCAGTGCCGGTGGATCCCCAACCAGTGGCCTCCGGTCGACACGGGCTTCTGGACCTACGCCTACCCGCTGCAGGGTGTGCAGCAGATCGGTTCGCCGTGCCCGGGCCCGCAGACCGCGGCGCAATCGCCCGACGGCCGACCGCTGTTGTGCCTCGGAGCTCAGGGCTGGCAGGCGGGCGTGCTGACGGGGGACGGCTTCTTCCCGCAGTGAGTACGTAACGCCGGCGCTGCACACGTGACCCGGACCACTCGGCCATACAGTGGTGTGATCGATGTATGGTCGAGTGGCCTTTGAGTCCGCGCACACAGGAGTGCCATGAGCGGTGACGTGTTGTTCAACCTGTCGACAGTCTTTTCCTCGGTGGCCCGAGCCATCCCCGAGCAACCCTTTCTGGTGTGGCGGGACCGCCGGTTGAGCTATGCCGAGTTCGACGCGCGGGTCGACGGCTTCGCGCACTACCTGGTCTCGGCCGGTTTCGGGGTGCACACCGACCGCGACGCCCTCGCGGGTCACGAGTCGGGCCAGGACCACCTCGGGATCTACCTGCGCAACGGCAACGAGTACCTCGAGGCCATGATCGGCAGCTACCGGGCGCGGGTGGCCCCGTTCAACGTCAGCTACCGCTACGTCGAGGAGGAGCTGCTCTATCTGCTCACCGACTCGAACGCCTCGGCGCTGGCCTACAACGCCGAGTTCGCGCCGCGCGTCGCGGCGATCCGCGACCGGCTGCCGAACCTGCGGGTGCTCATCCAGGTGGCCGACGACTCCGGCAACGCACTGCTGCCGGGCGCCGTCGACTACGAGACGGCACTGACCACCCCCGTCCCCGATGCCGGGATGCCCGAGCCCTCAGGCGAGGACCTGTACATCCTCTACACCGGAGGCACGACGGGCATGCCGAAGGGTGTGCTGTGGCGCCAGCACGACATCTTCCTGTCCTCGATGGGTGGCCGGCCGTTCGGCAGTGACACCGCTATCGCGTCGTACGACGAGCTCGCGGAGCGTGCCCGAACCGCCGCGGGCGGGATGTCGCTGTTGATGATTCCGCCGTTCATGCACGGAGCCGCGCAATGGGCGGCCTACAACACCGTCACCATGGGCGGACGTCTGGTGATCCCCGACGACGTCGTGCGGATGCGTCCCGACGCGGTCCTGCGCCTCGCGGAACGCGAACGGGTGCTTGGCATTCCGGTGGTGGGCGATGCCATCGCGCGGCCGTTGGTGGACGAGATCGAGACCGGCGACTACGACCTTTCGGGCCTGATGACGATCACCAACGGTGGCGCGCCGCTGTCCCCGACGGTCCGGGCGCGCATCCTGGCCGCACTGCCGCACCTGATGCTGCTCGACGCGGTGGGTGCGTCCGAGTCCGGCGCACAGATGAGCACCTATGCGACCGCGGGCGCGGATACCGAGGTGGCGACGTTCAATCCGCAGTCCGACACGGCGGTGATCGCCGAGGACCTGTCCCGGGTGCTCAGCCCCGGCGAGGGCGGCGGTTGGCTGGCCCGGCGCGACCTGATTCCGCTGGGCTATCTCGGCGACGCGGAGAAAACTGCACGCACCTTCCCGACCGTCGCAGGCGTGCGTTGGTCGGTGCCGGGCGATCGGGCAAACGTGTTGGCTGACGGTCGGATTCAGCTGCTGGGCCGTGACTCGGTGACCATCAACTCCGGTGGGGAGAAGATCTTCGCCGAAGAGGTCGAACGGGCCGTCGCGGCGCACCCCGCCGTCTACGACGTGGTGGTGGTCGGCCGCCCGTCCGAACGCTGGGGCAATGAGGTGGTGGCCGTCGTCCAATTCGCCGAGGGCGCCACGGCGACCGACGATGAACTGGCCGCCGCCTGTGAGCGCTCGATCGCGCGGTACAAGATCCCCAAGGCGTTCGTCCGGTCGGCGCAGATCGTCCGCTCCCCCGCCGGCAAGGCCGACTATCGCTGGGCCAAAGCTGTTGCTACCGAGAACGATTCGGTTGACGCCTAAACCATCGCGATGACATCGGTACTGCACGAGCTTATTTCGCAGGCGCCGACGCCGGATCGCCCCGCGCTGATCAGCGACGACGGAACCATGACCACGTTCGCCGAGTTCGAACGTCAAATCCGTTGTGTTGCAGCCTGGGTCACCGCACGGACCGCCCCGGGCGACCGCATTGCCGTCGTCGCCGACAACAGCACCGCTTACGCGGCGCTGTATTACGGGGTGCCGCGCAGCGGGCGGGTGCTCACGATGATCAACCAGCGACTCGCCGCCGCAGAGCAGGCCGCTCACCTGGCCCTTACCCGGCCCACCGTACTGTTCGGCGACCGCCGCTATCTGGCGGCGCTGCCCGCCGCGGCCGCCGAGCACATCGTCGCGTTCGACTCGGCCGACTGGCAGGCCAGCCTCAGCGGCGCCCCGCACGTCGTCGACGTGGCCCAACCCGAAGACGCTGCGTGGTTGCTGTTCACCAGTGGTTCGACCGGCGTGCCGAAAGGCGTTGTCCACAGCCATCGTTCGCTCTTGGCCGCGGTCAGGGGCACGGTGCAGGGGCGGTCGGTCGAATCCGGCGGGGTCTATCTGCTGCCCTTCCCGATGTGCCACATCGCCGGTTACAACATGCTTGTGCACCACTCCACCGGGTCGACGGTGGTGCTCACCGCCCAGTTCCGCCCGGAGACGTTCGCCGACCTGGTCGCCAGGCACGAAGTGCGGTCGTGTTCGCTGGCCCCGACCATGCTGCATGCGCTGCTGGGCTACCTTGAGCGCTCGGGCCGGTCGCTTCCGACACTGCGCTCGGTGGCCTACGGCTCGGCCGCCATGCCGCCGGACTTGCTGCACCGGGCCATCGACACCCTCGGCGTGGACTTCCACCAGGGTTACGGCATGACCGAAACCGGCGGAAACGTCACGTTTCTCGGGCCGGCAGAGCACCGGGCCGGGGCTGCGGGCGATGCCGCGATCCTGACCAGCGCCGGCTATCCGCACCGCGAGGTTGAGGTGGCCATAGTCGATCAGACCGGAAACCGGCTGCCACCGTCGGGCGTCGGCGAGATCATGATCCGCGGCGATCAGGTCACCCCCGGGTACTGGCCGGACGGCGTCGGTACCACCTCCGACGGATGGCTGGCGACGGGCGACGTGGGGCGGATGGACGACGACGGCCGGCTCTATGTGGTGGACCGGCTCAAGGACATCATCGTCACCGGTGGGGAGAACGTGTCGTCGCGCGAAGTGGAAAACGTGCTGTCGCTGCATCCCGACGTGGACATGGTGGCCGTGGTCGGGGTGCCAGACGAGTATTGGGGCGAGGCGGTCTGCGCGGTGGTGGTCCCAGCGGCCGGTCAGCAGCCGACCGCGGCCGATCTCATCGCTCATGTCCGTTCGGCCATCGCGGGTTTCAAGCGACCTCGGGAGGTGCTCTTCGTCGAAGAGCTGCCGCTGACCGGTAACGGCAAGGTGGCCAAGGCGCGGGTGCGCGACTACGCACGGTCGGCCCTGGGACGCGGTGACGTCAACGCTGCGACGCCGCCCCCAGCGTCGTGAGCAGATCGGGCTTCATGCGCTGCAGTTCCTGACCCCAGTAACCCCAGCTGTGGATGCCGTCGGGAAAGTTGAACACGCCGTTGTGCCCACCGGCGGCGATGTAGGCGTCGGTGAATGCGTGGTTGGAGTCGATCGCGAAGCCTTCGAGGAAACCCAGCCCACCGATGGGCGCGTCCGGGCTGGCGAGCGACGGGTCGCGCGCGGTGCCGTTGCCGCAATAGATCCAGATGCGGGTGTTGTTGGCGACCAGGCGCCCGACGTTGACCGTGGGGTCGTTACGGGCCCAGGCGGGGTCACCGGGCGGCCCCCACATGGCATCGGGGTTGAATCCGCCGTTCCACATCATGGCGATCCGCACCTTGGCGGGCCAGTCGGCCGCTGAGAGGTTCAGAAAGCCCGACAGCGAGCCCACGTAGATGAACTGCTGGGGGTGATAGGCGGCCAGCACCAGGGCCGAGGAGCCGCCCATCGACAGACCGACCACCGCGTTGCCTGACGATGCGACATCTCGGTTGGCACTCAGCCAGGCAGGCAGTTCCTCGGTGAGGAACGTCTCCCACTTGTAGGTGTAGGTGCCCCCGTTGCCCACCGCAGGGGCATACCAGTCGCTGTAGAAGCTCGATTTGCCGCCGACCGGCATCACCACCGATATTCCGGTGCCCTGGTACCAGTCGAACGCGGCGGTGTTGATGTCCCAGCCGTTGCGGTCGTCGCCGGCCTCCATGCTGTCGAGGAGGTACAGCGCGTGCGACCCCCGTCCGCCGTCGAGAAACTGGACCCGCACGTCACGGGCCATCACCGCGGACGGCACCACCAGGATTTCGCTCGGGGCATTCGAATATGCCCGTGCCAGTGGGGAACCGGCGGTGCCAGAGAGGCCCGGCGCGGCGAGCGATAACAGGGCCGCCAGTATCGCGACCATCCATCGCCGTGAGACTCCAACGATGGTCATCAGCGCCCCATCCCGCCGCGCGCGTGCGCTCACATGGACGACGCGGCCAACCCCTCGAACGGCCCCGACACCGCTTGACAATACGCGATGTCCAACAGTTTTCGACGCGTTTTGCAGAATGCCGACAATTGTCAATTTGACGGTCGCGATAATCGATGACACGGACAGGAGGTCGAATATGACGGACAAAGAACAAGACTGGAGCAGGCCGGCCGCAATGGCCATCCCCAAAGAGGGGTACTTCGAGCTGCAGCGCGGCCGCTACGGGCCGCTCTACCCGAAAACGCCCGCCTGCTACGGGTTTTCCATCATCGCCAAGGTCAAAGAAGGGCGTGAGGAGGCGGTCCGAGCCTACGGCAAACAGATCGAGGACGCCGTCGCCGGCAGCCCAGAGGTATTGGCTCCATTGCGCCTGCACTATTTGCGATGGCAATTATTCGACGTGGGCTCAGGATTGCATTTCCAGTACCAGGGCATCTTCGACACCGACTTCGACAAATACACCGAGGATGCCGTCGCCCTGTTCAGCGCCACCGGTATCACGACCGTATTCACCAACTTGGAGGGCTTCCCCGAGGATTGGAAGGAGAACCCGGCGGCATTCGTGAAATTCGTTCGGGAGCATCAGGTACCGAGTTTTCTCGAGTACGGCGAGTACCCCTACGTCACCGCCGACGAGATCAAGAAGGCGCTACGGCTCAAGGCGGCGTTCTCCGACATGCTCGATCAGATGCAATGACCGATACGCCACTGAACGCCGTCCAGGCCTACCTGGACGGCTTCAACGCCGGCGATGCCACGGCGATGTCGGCGGTGTTCGCACCCGACGGCTCCATCCTCGACGGTATGGTCCAGGCCACGATGGACTCGTCGGATCGCTGGGTCACCCTCGCGTTCACCTGGACGGGCCTGCGGGCGCTCAGGATGCCCGAGGACGCGCTGGCCAGCTTTCCCGACGCCTTCCGCGAGGGAATGGCCGCGCGCGCAAGCATTCTCGGCGATACCGGCGCTCTTTGGAGCCCGGGGAGTTCATCCTGGGCTACCCCGACGAGGACGGCCCCGTCACGCTGCTGCCGCAACCGTCCGAACTGTCGCGCAACGGTAGCTACCTGGCCTACCGGCGGCTGGAAGACTACGTCGCGCTGTTCCGCGAGTATCTCCGGGATCACTCACAGAGCCCCGAGGGTGCGGATCTGCTGGCCGCGAAGTTCATGGGCCGGTGGCGCAGCGGTGCCCCACTGGTGCTGACCCCCCACCACGATGACCCCGAGTTGGGCGCAGACCCCATGCGCAACAACGACTTCGGCTACAAGGAGATGGATCCGTTCGGCTACGCCTGCCCACTGGGCTCACACGCCCGCAGGCTCAATCCCCGTGACACCGCGCACAACATGAACCGGCGACGGATGATCCGATCTGCGGCACCCAGGACGGAACGCTCGACTTCACCCTCCCCCGCGGCCGATTCGCAAGGTGTACAAGGGAATTCCCGCGTTCACCAGGCTGCGGGGTGGCGCGTGCTTATTCCTGCCGGGGCTGCGGGCCCTGCATTACCTCGCTTCACTTCAGGAGTCGTCATGACCGGCGCACAGTGGGGTCTGCGGCCTGCCGTCGTGCCGGGTACCACCGAGATCGCCCCGCTGACGGGCAACCATGACCTGGACGCACCCCGCTTGCTGGCCAACGTCACCACGTTCAACTTCCACCCGCATCTACCGGACTACGAGCTCACCGCGCCCGAAAGCGACGCGCTGCGGGTGCTGGGACGCCAACTCGTCGACCCCACCCGGCCGCATCCGTTCACCGCGGCGGGCGACATCGTGCTGGTCGACTCCACCAACTTCACGACGCTGTTCGGCGGCACCGAGAGCCTGAAGAACTTCTGGAACAACCTCGCGACGATGCGCTAGCGACCGTTACGGCAGGCTGGCGAAGATGTCGAACGGGTTCACCGGGGCGGCCGGGGCCGGCTGCGCGGGCGCCGGTGGTTGCGGCGTGGGTACCTGACTTGCCGCCGCAGGTGAAGCCTGGGTGGCAGACGGGGCCGCAGTGGCCGGCGCGGCGGTGGTCGTCGGTGCGGCCTGTGCGGGAGCCGCAGGCGCCACGGCGTCAGCCGGGCCAGGGGCGATCGGCCCCGGCAGGTTCTGCGGCAGGTGGGCCGTGGCCGCGCCCGGTGCGTTTTCGGCGGCGAGCGGGGCGGCGGGCACCGCCGAGGTCGGCGCAGCAGCAGTCGTCGGCGCGGCAGCAGTCGTCGGCGCGGCAGCAGTCGTCGGCGCGGCAGCAGTCGTCGGCGCGGCAGCGGCGACCACGGCCGGGTGAGCGGCCGGAGTCACCGGTTTGGCTGGCTCCTCGACAGGCGGCGTCCACGTGGTGACCGGCGCTTCAGCCTCGGGACGGCCCACTCGTGCGGCCACCTTCCTGGCCGGCTGCACGTCCTGCGCCTGCACGGCGATCGTGGGCGGTGTCAGGCGCGGAGCCGCGGCGGTGACGATTTCCGGGGATCCGGCCGCGGTCAGGGCGGCCGCGTCGGTGGCCGGCTCGGTGTCACCCACCATGAACAGTGCGCCGGCCGCGACCACGCCGATCACCACGGCTGCTGCGCTGGCACCGCCGATCCACACCCACTTGGCGGGCCGGCGAGGTGTCGGCGCCGGCTCGGTCATCTGTGCAGGCACGGCGTCGGTGACAACAGCACGGGCGGCGCCGTGGGCCCCGGACGACGCGTCATCGGCGACGAGGGCCGCGGGAACGACACGGACATCGTCGAACCCCGCAGACTTCAGCGCCGCGATCAGCTTGTCAGCCTCGGCCGCGGTGTCGTCGTCGCAGGTCAGGCCGACTGTGCGCACGTCGTGGCCGCTGGAGGCCGCGATCGCTTGCGCGCCGCGGGCTGCGGCGATACCGCGTTCGGCCAGGTCATCGCCCTCATCGACGGCGAATGCGTCGTCATCGAGGACGGCGTCATCGGTCACGTCACCGGCGAGCAAGGCCCAGCTGACGTCTGTCGACGTCAGTGCCAGTCCGAGCACCGTCTTCAACCGCTGACTCCAATTCCTTCGTCGCCCCGACGCTCTGCCGCCGCGCAGGAGCATATTTTGCTTCGTCGCGGACGGCATCTCATCGAAAACGCCCAAATTGCCGATACGTGGCATCTATCGGCGCCACCGAATCAGGTGTTACCTGCGCCGTTGAGGATTTTTCGGCCGCGGTTCCCCAGGCGCCTGTTCACCCGTCGATCACAAAGAATTCATCCGTGCGGCACGATGCAAACGTCGCGATGCGACAGCGATGACCGAACAGGAGAGCATCATCGGCACATACGCGGTGACCGGGTCGGCATCCGGCATGGGAAACCAAGCGGCGCAACGATTGCGCGACCGAGGCCATACGGTCGTCGGGGTGGATCTGCGCGACGCCGAGGTGGTCGCCGACCTGTCCACCCCGTTGGGCCGGCGCGCCGCGGCCGACGGGGTGCTCGCGCGGTGCGATGGACGCCTCGACGGTGCGGTGCTGGCCGCCGGTCTCGGCCCGGGGTCGGGGGCGGACCGGACACGGCTGATCGCGGAGGTCAACGTCCTCGGAGTCGTCGAACTGCTCGATGCGTGGCGTGCGGCGCTGGCGACTGCCGACCGCGCCAAAGTAGTGGTGCTGGCGAGCAATTCCGCGACGACCACGCCCGCCGTGCCGGGTCGCACCATCCGTGCGCTGCTTGCCGGCGACATCGGCAAGGCTGTCCGGTCGGTGCGCGTGCTCGGGCCCGGCTCATCGGCCATCATGTACGCCGCGTCCAAGATCGCGGTCAGCCGGTGGGTGCGCCGCACCGCGGTGACACCCGGATGGGCCGGCGCCGGTATCCGGCTCAACGCCCTGGCGCCGGGCGCCGTCATGACACCCCTGCTGCAGGGCCAATTGGCCGAGCGCCGCGAGGGTGCGGCGGTGCGGGCGTTTCCGCTGCCGGTCGGTGGCTTCGGCGATGCCGGCCAGCTCGCCGAGTGGATCTGCTTCATGCTCTCGGACTCTGCCGATTTCCTCTGCGGCAGTGTGGTTTTCGTTGATGGCGGCTCGGATGCCTTCTTCCGCCCCGACGACTGGCCGCGCGCGGTGCCGCTGCGCAGGCTGCCGCGGTATCTGTGGCGGTTCAAGCGCGGTGTGCGGCGCTGAGGCGGGTGACTTATTCAGGTGCACAGCAGGTTTCATCGAACGCACAAGCAAAATCGGACTGGTTTCCGCCAGCCATTGCCAGGCCTTGCCGGTGGTAGGACGATGGACTGGTCCGGCGGCGCCGTCGAGACGCTGCCCCACATCGACGGAGGCAGATAATGTACGCACGAAGTAGCACAATCCAGGCACAACCCTCAAACCTTGACGTCGGCATTGCCCACGTGCGCGACAGCGTGATGCCCGCGCTCAAGCGCATCGAGGGATGCATTGGCCTGTCCTTGTTGGTCGACCGGACGTCCTGCCGCTGCATCGCCACCAGCTCCTGGGTATCCGAGGATGCGATGCACGCGAGCGCGGGGACCGTCCGGCCAATTCGTGACCGAGCTGCCGAACTCTTCGGTGGCAGCTCGCATGTCGCCGAATGGGAGATCGCCGCCATGCACCGCGAGCATCGCGCAAGTGAGGGCGCCTGGGCCCGACTCACCTGGGTCAAGTCCAACCCGGCCCAGCTGGACCGAGGCATCGATATCTACAAGATGACCATTCTGCCCGCCCTCGAGGAGCTGGAAGGCTTCGCCAGTGCCAGCCTGCTTGTCGACCGAGCGTCCGGTCGTGGCGTGGCCGCCGCGAGTTTCGACAGCGCCGAAGCGCTCGAGCAGAACAAGCCGGCGTTACAGAGGATCAGAGCCATGGGCAGCCAGCACGCAAACGCGGAGATTCTCGAGCAGCGCGACTTCGAATTGACGCTCGCCCACCTGCGGGTGCCGGAACTGGTCTGATCGCCCCGCCGCCGCCTTTACCTAACTTGCCATCGCGTCGAACAGCCTCGCGATGTCTGCGGGCGCAACCTGCACGTTGCACTGTTGGCGCAATGCGCGCAACGGCTGCGCAATGCGTTGCAGGTCGGCCCACTCCTGCGGATGAGCGACAAAGTACGTCCGGATCGCGCCCTCAGGGTCCGGCGAACCACCGGCGTTCGTGACCGCGTCGTTTGCGCCAGGATGGCTGGCCAGGTAGTCGCCCGTCTGCGCACCGACTGAGCCGATCGCGCTGGACAGCCCTGCCGCCGTGCATCCCGGCTGGGCGGCAGCTGTCGGCAACGCAATTGTGGTGGCCACGAGTGTTCCGACAGCACCCCCGATACATGCGCTGACGACTCCACGACGAATGCCGATGGTTGGAATATGCATTTCCTCACCCCTTATGATCGCGACCCCGACGCTGGGCTAAAAGTACCCAGATCGCGGGCAAATTATCGGGTTGTTGCCTGCAGATCGCTTTCTTCTGCGGATCAGTCAGTCATCGCATCCCCTGCTGCGGTCTCGGCGGCGTCGAGGCCATCGACAGATGCGTTCTGCGGTAGGCACTTCGGCGAACCCGTTCCGCAGCCGCTCGGCGCCCGCGATGATGGATACCAGACCCGAGTTCGACGAGGAGCGGAGATTCATGTCCACGATCGAAACCAACGCACCCGCCAGCACCCCCTTCGACCAGGACGTGGCCGCGACGCAGGAGTATTTCGACAGTCCGCGCTTCGACGGCATCATCCGGCTGTACTCAGCCCGTCAGGTGGCCGAGCAGCGCGGCACGATCCCGTCCGACTATCCGGTGGCGCGCGAGGCGGCTGCGGCGTTCTACCCGCATCTGCGGCAACTCTTCGCCCAGAAGAAGAGCATCACGACGTTCGGCCCGTACTCGCCGGGTCAGGCGGTGGTGATGAAGCGGATGGGTATCGGCGGCATCTATCTGGGTGGGTGGGCCACCTCGGCCAAAGGATCCATCAGCGAGGATCCGGGGCCTGATCTGGCCAGCTACCCGCTGAGCCAGGTGCCCGACGAGGCGGCCGGGCTGGTGCGCGCGCTGCTGACCGCCGACCGGAATCAGCAGTATCTGCGTTTGAAGATGACCCCCGAGCAGCGTGCAGCCACCCCCGCAGTCGACTACCGGCCGTTCATCATCGCCGACGCCGACACCGGCCACGGCGGTGATCCCCACGTACGCAACCTGATCCGGCGTTTCGTGGAGGCCGGAGTTCCTGGTTATCACATCGAGGACCAGCGGCCCGGCACCAAGAAGTGCGGCCATCAGGGCGGCAAGGTGCTGGTCCCGTCGGACGAGCAGATCAAGCGGCTCAACACCGCCCGCTTCCAGCTCGACATCATGCGGGTCCCCGGCATCATCGTGGCGCGGACCGACGCCGAGGCGGCCAACCTGATCGAGGGCCGGGCCGACGAACGTGACCAGCCCTTCCTGCTCGGCGCCACGAACCTGAAGATCCCGTCGTACAAGTCCTGTTTCCTGGCGATGATGCGACGCTTCTACACCCTCGGCGTCACCGACATCAAAGGCCATCTGCTCTACGCCCTTCCCGAAGGTGAGTACGCCACCGCGGAGGCCTGGCTGGAGCACCAGGGCATCATGGGCTTGATCGCCGAGGCAGCCGCCTCGTGGCAACAGGACCCCGACCAGTCCCTCGACACGCTGTTCGACGGTGTGGAATCGCGGTTCGTCGAGGCCTGGCAGGACGACGCCGGGCTGCAGACCTACGGGGACGCGGTCGCCGAACTGCTTGAGTTCCGCGAGCGCGAGGGTGAGCAGACCGCGATGACGACTGCGGAATGGCGCAAATTCGCCAAAGACGCGTCGCTGTATGCAGCCCGGGAGAAGGCCAAGGAGCTCGGCGCCGACGTAGGTTGGGATCCCGAGCGGGTCAAGACCTCCGAGGGTTACTACCAGATCCGTGGCGGCATCCCGTATGCGATCGCCAAGTCACTGGCCGCCGCGCCGTTCGCCGACATCCTGTGGATGGAGACCAAGACGGCCGATCTCGACGACGCGCGCGAGTTCGCCACCGCCGTCCACGCCGTGTACCCCGACAAGATGCTGGCCTACAACCTGTCCCCGTCGTTCAACTGGGACACCACGGGCATGACAGACGACGAGATGCGCCGATTCCCTGAGGAACTCGGCAAGATGGGTTTCGTCTTCAACTTCATGACCTACGGCGGGCATCAGATCGACGGGGTGGCCGCCGAGGAGTTCGCCACCGCCCTGCGCCAGGACGGCATGCTGGCGCTGGCCCGGTTGCAGCGCAAGATGCGGCTCGTCGAATCTCCTTACCGCACACCGCAAACGCTTGTCGGCGGGCCGCGCAGCGACGCCGCGTTGGCGGCCTCCTCCGGACGTACGGCCACCACCAAGGCCATGGGTAAAGGGTCCACCCAGCATCAGCATCTGGTGCAGACCGAGGTGCCCAAGAAGCTGCTCGAAGAGTGGCTCAAGCTGTGGAGCGAGCACTATCAGCTCGGCGAAACGCTCAGCGTGCAGCTTCGGCCGCGGCGCGCGGGCTCCGATGTCCTGGAACTCGGCATCTACGGCGACAGCGACCACAAGCTCGCCGACGTCGTCGTCGACCCGATCAAGGATCGTCACGGCCGCAACATCCTCACGGTGCGCGATCAGAACACCTACGCCGAAAAGCTTCGGAAGAAGCGCCTGATGGATCTCATCCACCTGTGGCTGATCCATCGGTTCAAGCCCGAGATCGTCTACTACGTGACGCCTACCGAGGACAACATCTATCAGACCGAGAAGATGAAGGCGCACGGCATCTTCAGCGATGTGTACCAGGAGGTCGGCGAGATCATCGTCGCCGATGTCAACAAGCCGCGCATCGAAGAGCTGCTGGCGCCCGACCGCGAGGCGCTGGGTCGGCTGATCCGCAAGGAGGATTAGAAACGCGTCAATCCGCGGGGCTGCGTGCGGTGAGCTGCTCCAGTTCGGCACGCAGCGCACGGATTTCCGACCGAAGGTCCTCAATGTGCTCGACAGTGGCGGCCTGCGCTGTGGTGTCTTCCTCGGCGACCCTCTGCACGATCCAGGACGCGATCGTGGCGGTGATCGACCCGACGAGGCTGATGCCGCCGATCATCAACAGCGCGGCGATGATCCGGCCGGTGGTGGTGACGGGGTATTCGTCGCCGTAGCCGACGGTGGTGATCGTCGTGATGGACCACCACAGCGCTTGGCCGAACGTGGTGATCCCTGCGTTGGGAGCGTCACGTTCGGCCTGCAGGACAGCCAACGACGCGACGTACACCAGCAGCGTCGCCCCGGCGAACGTGTAGACCACCACCCGCCCGCGAATCGCGTTGCCGACGGCTTTCTGCAGCACCGTGATCAGAATCACCAAGCGCACGAGGCGCAATGGCCTGATGAGCGGGAGCACCACGATCGCAAGATCGAGCAGGTGCCGGTAGAACCACTGCCACCGGTCGGGTGCCAACCAGAGGCGCACCGCGTAGTCGACCGCGAACGCGGCCCAGCACAGCGCCGTCAACACGCGTACCACCTGCGCGGCGATCCCGTGCGGCTGTTCCAGGACGTCAACCGAATACCCGATCAGGAAGACCACGGCGACCGCGGCGAGCGGCCATTCGACGCGATGCTCCCAGCGGTCCAGCGGTGCTTGTGCAGTCACCCGGAAAGTGTGCGCCACGCTCGATCCGCAGAGTCGCTCGGATTGTTGTGTTCGTGTGGCAGAAATCTAAGCAAACGGTTACGTTACGGCGATGACTGCAGAGCTATCCGTGGCCGCGGCCAGGACGGCGGATGCGTCCCAGGCGGCGTACTTCCGCAGCATGCTCGCCGACGAACGTGTCCAGCTGGCAAGTGAACTCGCGCGCAGCCGAGCTCACCTGCGCGCATGTTCGGAAGGCGGGCGGGTCGTCGGGCTGCGCGCGATGGCGCGGGCCCGCGCGGAGGCCCGTGAGCTGGAAGCCAGAAACCGGGAGGTCCAACGGCTCCTCGCGCAGCTCGACCAGCGGTTCCCGCGCGGGTGGTTCGCCGACTGACGTCGGTCAGTCGGCGGCACGCCCCGCGCAGGCCCGGGCGCCCAGCACCGCAATCAGGAAGCAGCCCAACGCCGTCCAGCCGACGACACCGCTGAGTCCGCTCTTGGCCATCAGCACCAGGCCTGCCCCGGCCACGCAGACCAGCACACCGGTGGCCAACGCCCGGGCTCCGATCGGGCGCACCCGGCCGTCCCACCACGGCAACGGGCGGTGCTCCAGCGGCGACAGCAACCGGAAGGCCACCGCCATCACGACGGCGAACACCACCGCACGCAACGCCAGCAGGCCCCAGAAACCGGGAGCATGCGGGTCGAAGGCATCAAGACCGAACGCGTGCAAGGTGAATGTGGCGATCGCGATGGCCGGAATGTGCCACAGGTACAGCGTCATCGCTCCCCCGTTGCCGACCGCGACGACCTGCCAGACCCGGGGCCGTGCTGCCCAGCGCCGGATGGCTCCGGCGGCCGCGACGAACAAACACGACATCCATGTGCAGTGCAGTGCCAGAAGCAGGGTCGGGGGCGATACGTTCGACACCCGCTCGGTGCCGGTGACCACCAGAGACACGTCGTACGGGCCGTAGATCGCGAGAATGACCTGCGCGACGAACGCGGCCGCCGCGCCGAGGACGGCCGCACGGACACCGATCAGCCGACGCGCGTAGGCCACCCCGATGACCACGGGGATCAGCCAGACGACGAGCAAGTTCGCGGTGCCTGCCGCGGCGTCGTCGACCGCGAACCGCACAGCGTCCATCACCGCAGAGGCCACGATGAGCGAGACCACCACGACCGCGGCGGCCGTACCGCTGGACAGCCGCGTCAACGCGGGAACGAACGCCAGCGCCACCAGGTAGACGCCCAGAAACCACAGCAGCGCAACGCATTCCCGCCCGAGCGCTTCGGCGGATTCGGCGCCCATCGTCAGCTGCACCGCGATCAGGGCCACGGTCCACACCGCGAGGTACCAGAAGGCCGGCCGGCACAGTCGCTGAGCGCGGGTCAGCAGCCACGCGCCCCACGACGTCGTCGAGGCGCCGGGGTGCCAGCTATAGGCGCCAGCGGCACCGCCCGCGAGGAAGAACAGCGGCATCACCTGCACGATCCAGGTGATCGGCGCCAGCCCGGGGATCGCGCCGAGGATGTTGCCGATGCGGACGCCGCCGGCATCGATGGTGGCCAGCAGCAGCGCGCAGTGCCCGAACATGACCACTACGAGCGCGGCCAACCGGGCCACGTCGACGGCCCGGTCGCGCTCGGGCTTGGTCACATCGGCCACGGCGCCGGCGGACGACATCACATGAGAATCGGGCATGCCCACAGTCTGCCGCCGAGTCGGGGTGGCGCTGCAGAGTACTTGTACCTATGTTCGGAAACCCGTGTCATGACCGGCCCCTCGCCACGCGGGTGGAGCCGCCGAACTCGACGGCACCGCGCGTGGCCAGTTGGTCGGCGAGTTCATTGCCTTCGTGTCCAGCGTGGCCTTTCACCCAGCGCCATTCGACGGCGTACTGCGCCGCGGCTGCGTCCAGACGCCGCCACAGATCGTCGTTCTTGACCGGTTGGCCTGCTGCGGTTTTCCAGCCTTTGCGCTTCCACCCCTCGATCCAACCCGTGATGCCTTGGCGCACATACTGACTGTCGGTCCACAGCTGGACCGGGTGCGGCGTGGTGATCGCTTCGAGAGCCATGATCGCGGCTGTCAGTTCCATGCGGTTGTTGGTGGTGGCCGTCTCGCCGCCGTAGAGCTGCTTCTCGTGCGCGCCGAAGCGCAGCACCACGCCCCAGCCGCCGGGGCCGGGATTGCCGTGGCACGCACCGTCGGTGTAGATCACGATCGTCTGGGTGGCGGTATCAGTCACGCAGACCATCACATCAGGGATCGCGGCGGCCGGATCCGACGGGGGCGGCACACCGCGCGGCTGTGTCGCCGACGAGATTGCCGAGTCCGCGATGCAGCGTCCGGCACCTCAGTAAAGTAGCTGCCCGTGAGCGGGAAACTGTTAGCCAACGGCCGGGGTCGGCTGTTGGCGCTCGCGGCCTCGGTGGCCGCTGCAGCCGCCATGTTCTACGTTCAGAGCACAGAGCATCCGGGGGCCGTCGAGAACCCGACGCCGGTCCCGGCCGCGCAATCCGCCCCGGCCGCACCGCTGTCGGTCGCCGCGGTCCCGCCGGAGGCGGCTCTCGTGGCGGCCAATGCGCCCGTGGCGGCCCGCGACTTCCAGTTCCCACTGTCAGCAGGCAAAGCACCCGAGCAGGGCTTGCAGGTCCACACCATCTGGGTGGCCCGCGCCATCAGCATGATGTTTCCCGACATCACCACCATCGGCGGATACCGCCAGGATCCACTGAAGTGGCATCCCAACGGTTTGGCGATCGACGTGATGATCCCGAATTACCACTCCGAGAAAGGCATCGAGCTCGGTAATCAGATCGCAGGTTTCGCCTTGGCGAACGCGAAACGCTGGGGTGTGCTGCACGTGATCTGGCGTCAGGGCTTCTATCCGGGTATCGGCGCACCGAGTTGGACGGCTGACTATGGAAATGAAACGGCCAACCATTTCGACCACGTCCACATCGCGACCGATGGGGGCGGGTACCCGACCGGCCACGAAACGTACTACCTGGGTTCGATGGACCCGTAGGACGAATTCGACTGTGCCGCAGTCAGGCTGCGCTGCCGACGTGCGCCGCCGACGCACCGATGCTGGCCGCGCTGTCGCCGATGATGGTGTGCAGCAGGGCGTGCTGCTCGGCCCGGCCACGCGCGACCGAACGTGCCATGCCGCCGGGCAGCGTCACCGCCACAAGGCTGCGGATCACGTTCACCGGTACGCGCAGCACCGGGTACCACGGCGGCATGTAGGCCGGCAGCCCGAGGGTGCGCATGGCCCCGGGCCCGAGAAAGGCACTGGTGATCGACAGGTGTTGGGCCCACGCCAGTCGACGGCGCAGGCTGCTCATGTCGCGGTAGTGCCATGACAGCGGGTCGTCGGCCATCGGCACAGACAGCTGCTGGGTGGTTTCGTCGGGGCTCGCCAGCGCCGTGGAGGTGTGGTACAGCACGCGCACACTCTCGCGGAAGCTGCCTGGCAGCCATTCGTCTTCGACACCGATGAGCCAGCCGACGTACCGGGTCACGTGCGCGATGGCGTCGAGTTCGCCTGGCGCAGGGACGATCCCCATGCCCAGTCCCGCCACGGAAGGCGCGACGAGGGCGCCGACGAGCGTCGCGGCCATATCGGTCTGGTTGACGGGCACGCCCCACTCGTCGGCCCGCCAATCCGGCATGGCCGCCACGTGTCGACGTACGAACGCATGGATCAGCCTCACCCGCAGGGTCGACCGGTATCCGATGCCGAGCGGGTCGAGTCCGCCGTCGGAGATGACGTCCATCGCCCACTGCATGGTCTCGGCGAATCGCTGGTTCGAGCCTTTCTCCAAAGCCCCTGTGCGCAAAAGGGTTTTGTTGAAACCCGAGAATTGGTACCCGCCGAGCAGCGATACGTCGCGGGCGATGGACATGCCATCGGAACCACCCCGCACCAGCGCCCGCTGCCCTTTGCGGAGCTTGTCGCGGTCGACCCAGTCTGGAACGGCCTCGACGCGAATGAAGAACTCCCGCAACGGTTCCGGCGCCTCTGGCACGTTGGCGATACCTTCGGCGAGCACCCGCTCGAACAACGGCTTCATCTGCGCCATACCCACTGACGCCATCCAGTCGACCAGGCGGTCCATCGGTTCGTCACCGACGGTCAACCGCTCCCCCAGTCGGCACCACTGCTCGGCGTCGGGCTCCCGAATGCCGAGCATCCGCGCGAACGCCCGGATCCCAGCCGGTACCGGAAGTGGCCGTTCGGGGTGACGAGCGGGGATCATCGACGACCTCCTGAACATAACTGACTACATGCGTAGTCCGAACATAGGCTTGCCGGTAGGCTGCTGTCAATGAAGCGCACGCAGGTGGTGCGCGGATACGGCGGCATCAGTGCGGCCGACCGCCGCACCGAACGTCGGAGCAAGCTGCTCGCGGCAGGCCGCCAGATCTGGGGCGAATCCGGGGTCACCGAGGTGACCGTGCGCGGTGTGTGCGCCGCCGCCGGTCTCACCTCGCGGTACTTCTACGAACAGTTCCCGAGTCGCGAAGACCTGCTGTTCGCCATTTCCGACGACGTGCGTGACGAATTGATCGACGCGCTCGTGAATGCGGGAGTCGGCGATCCCGGCACTCTCGCCAACAAGCTCACGTCGGCGCTGACAGCGTTTCTCGACATCATCGCCGCCGACCCGCACGTCCACCGCATCGCCACCGGCGACGTGAGCAGCGTTGCGGGCCTGGCGCAGCACCGCACCCACATCCTCGACATGATCACCGATCTGGTGGTACAGCACGCTCCATCGGTCCTCAGCACCGAGACCCCGAACGAAACCGACCTACGCCGCAGCGCACGCTTCATGGTCGGCGGCGTGAACCAACTGATCGAGGCCTGGCTCGACGACCCGCAGGAGAGCAGCCAGGAATTGGCCGCGGTGTGCGCCGACCTGTGCGTCGCCGTCGTTCGCGGAGTCGCACCGCCCGACCACTAGCCGGCGGATCAATCTTCGACCGTCTCGCCGCCGTCGCGGGGGCGCCAGCCTGCCAGCAACTGCTCCATGTCGGTCAACTCTTCGGTGAACACGTCGCGTCGGACGCGCTGACCGCACGCCTGTAGCAACCGGACGAAGTCGTCGGCGGCCTTGCCGATCCGCAGGGCGAGCCCTGAGCCTCGCCCACCGAAGTCATCGGTGGCGGCGTACACACCGGTGGGTGACACGACCGCGTGCAGATACGAGAACATCGGCCGCAACGCGTGTTCGAGTACCAGTGAATGCCGTTCGGTGCCGCCGGTCGCGGCGATCAGTACCGGCATGTCCGAGAGCGCTTCTTCGGGAAGCACATCGAAGAACGACTTGAACAGCCCGCTGAACGAGGCGTTGAACGCGGGGGTCACGGCGATGACACCGTCGGCATCCGCGACGGTCTCGAATACCGAATTCAGTTCAGCCGAGGCGAATCCGGCCAGCATCGCGTCCACGATCGCGCGGCCCAGAGGCCGCAACTCGATCACCGTGGTGCTCACCGGAAGACTCCGGTCGGTCATCGCCGACTCGACGGCGGCGGTGATACGGTCCGCGAGAAGCCGGGTCGACGACGGCTCGCGCAGGCCGCCACTGATGACTGCCAACTTGGTCATGGCTGCTCCTCTGCGCCCGCTGCGCCCGCTGCGGCGGCTCGCACGAGCGAGTCACGCGTAGGAGCGTCGGGTACGTGATCGGGCCGACCGATCGCAAACTCCTTGCGCAGCACCGGGATGACTTCCTCACCCAACAGGTCGAGCTGCTCCAGCACCACCTTCAACGGCAGGCCGGCATGGTCGATGAGGAACAACTGTCGTTGATAGTCACCCGCGTAATCGCGGAAACCCAACGTCCGATCGATCACCTGCTGCGGCGAACCCACCGTCAGCGGCGTCTCGGCGGCGAACTCTTCCAAGCTCGGTCCGTGCCCGTACACCGGAGCATTGTCGAAGTAGGGCCGGAACTCGGCGATCGCATCCTGACTGCGGGGCCGCATGAACACCTGCCCGCCGAGACCCACGATGGCCTGATCGGCGCTGCCGTGCCCATAGTGTTCGAACCGTTGCCGGTACAACTGCACCATACGTTTCGTGTGCGAGGACGGCCAGAAGATGTGGTTGGCGAAAAACCCGTCACCGTAATAGGCGGCCAGTTCGGCGATTTCCGGGGTACGGATCGAACCGTGCCAGACGAATGGCGGCACACCGTCGAGCGGTTGCGGTGCAAGCGTGAAACCCTGTAGGGGCGTGCGGAATTCACCGCTCCAGTCAACACTCTGCTCGCGCCAGAGCCGCCGCAGCAACCGATAGTGCTCGACGGTCAACGGAATCGCAGCCCGGATGTCCTGCCCGAACCAGGGGTACACCGGTCCGGTGTTGCCCCGGCCCAGCATCACGTCGACTCGGCCATCCGAAAGGTGTTGCAGCACACTGAAGTCCTCGGCGATCTTCACCGGATCGTTGGTCGTGATCAACGTTGTCGACGTGGACAGGATGATGCGCTCGGTCAGAGCCGCGATGTAGCCCAGCAGGGTGGTCGGCGACGAGGGCACAAACGGCGGGTTGTGGTGCTCGCCGGTGGCGAACACGTCGAGCCCCACCTCCTCGGCCTTCCTCGCGATGGTCACGGTGGCGCGAATCCGCTCGGCTTCGGTCGGTTTTCGACCGGTCGTCGGATCCGCCGTGACATCGCCGACGGTGAATATGCCGAATTGCATGCCCGACAACCGCATCCCCCATTCGTTGGATATCGCGATACCAACCGTACGCGCCGCCACGATTGCGCATCAACGGACTGCGTTGTGACAATCATGGGTGCATGGACGACACGCGCACAGGGCACGGCCGCGGCGATTCTCCGGGCAACCCGCCACGGGTGCCCCTGGCGTCGTCGGCTGCCCGGTGGCTGGTTGCCGCCGCGGTCCTCGGCTCGGGCATCGCGTTTCTCGACAGCACCGTGGTCAACGTCGCACTGCCGGCGATCGGGCGGGATCTGGACACCGGGCTGACAGGCCAGCAGTGGGTGCTCGACGGCTATCTGCTGTCGTTGAGCGCGTTGTTGCTCTCCGGTGGCGCCGCGGGCGATCGGTACGGCCGCCGCCGCGTTTTTCTCGGCGGCTTGGTGGTTTTCACGGTGGCATCGGTCGTGTGCGGCCTGGCTCCGAGCGTCGGCTGGTTGATCGCCGCGCGCGTGGTCCAGGGCATCGGGGCAGCTGCCCTGGTGCCGGGCAGCCTCGCCATGATCGACGTCGGGATCCGGAACGACGACAGGGCTCAGGCCGTGGGGCTGTGGGCAGGGATGTCAGGCGTCACCTCAGCCCTCGGCCCGTTCATCGGGGGGTGGCTCGTCGACGCCGCGTCGTGGCGGTGGGTTTTCTTGTTGAACGTTCCGCTCGCTGTGGCCGCGATGTGGATAACGGTCCGCCACGTCCCGGAGTCCCGCGCGACCACTACCCACGGGCACCCGGACCTCGCGGGCGCCGCAGCAGTCATGATCGGACTCGCAGGCGTGATCTACCCGCTGATCGAAGTTCCGTCGCATGGTTGGACCGCAGCGGCGGTGACGGCCGTCGCCATCGGTGTTGTCGCGCTGGTGGTCTTCGCCGTGATCGAGACGCATGTGCAGGCACCGCTCCTGCCGTTGGGACTGTTTCGATCGCGCCAGTTCAGCGGTGCGAATCTCACCACATTCGCGGTGTACGCCGCACTCGGGGGTGCGCTGTTCCTGCTGACGTTGCAGCTGCAGCAGAGCCTGCACTACTCGGCCCTGATGGCCGGTGTGGCAACGCTGCCCATCACGGTCATCATGCTGATCGGCTCCCCATGGGCGGGCTCCATCGCGCAGCGCACCGGTCCGCGATTGCCGATGTCCGTGGGTCCGCTGGTCGCGGCCTGCGGGCTGGCATTGATGGCCCGTATCACTCCAGGAGCGTCATACCTCTCGGTGGTGCTGCCTGCCGTCGTCGTCTTCGGCGTCGGGCTGATGATCACCGTCACCCCGCTCACCGCGGCCGTCCTGGCAGCCGTGCCGGAAAGTCAGGCCGGAACCGCGTCCGGGGTGAACAACGCTGTCGCACGGCTGGCCGGGTTGCTGGCCGTCGCGATGCTGCCGGTGGCGGCCGGCATCAATCCTGGTGTCGGAGAGCCTTTGGGCCACGGCTTTTCGACAGCGATGCTCATCGCCGCGGCCGCATCCGGATGCGGCGGGATCATCGCGGCGGTGACCATCCGCACCGGCACCGACGTCGCCCACCACGTGTTGGCCGGGACGAGCCAGGCCTGCCAGCATCCGTGCACCAAGAGTCCCGATTCGGGTATTAGGCGCCGGGACTGACGGTGAGGTCCGGGCAGTAGTTGTGCAGCGCAGCGGCCACGACCAGTTGGGCTTTGCCGTAGGGATAGGCCGACCGGGCCTCGGCGATCTGCATCGCCAGATCACCCGTCTGCATCGCCGGGTCCTCGCGTGCGGTCAAGCATGTCTGCTGACCGAGCTGGATGAGGGTGTCGCGGTTGTCGTCGGACACCGGCAGGCCCGTCGAGGACAACTCATCCAGGTAGCCCTGATCGTCGGCAACAGCGGCTGGCGCGAAGGCGATCCCGGCGAGCACCACCAGCACCGGGAGGATCAGCGTCTTCATGGTTCGACATCGTGTCAGATTCCGCCCGGACTCCTCGGACGCGCGCCGGGCCGACGCGCTACACCGCTGCCACGGCGTCGACCGCCATCACCTCCGTGGCCGCCCGCTCACCGGATCGAACGGCGCCGTCGATCCAGCCGCACATGACCGCCGAACTCTCCGTGCCTGCCCAGTGGATTCGCCCGCACGCCTCCCGCAGGGTGTGGCCGAACTCGGTCAGCACCCCCGGTGGTGCATGGCTGATCATCCCGCCACCCGAGTAGCGCTCGACGGTCCAGTTCTGCTCGTGATAGCTCACCGCGCACGCGGCCTTCGCGCCGAATCGGTCGATCAACTCGCCGAGCACGGCGGTCCTGCGCTGGTCCGGGTCGAGGAGACCGAGCCGGCGTGCGGCAGGGCCTTCGGTGATGACGCACATGATCCCCGGCACAGCGATGTCGGTGCACGCGTCGGTGGTGAGCGTGGCAGGGCTGCCCGGTGCGGCCGACTGCCCGCACAACCCGTCGGCGCGCCAGAACGCGCTGTCGTAGACCACCGAGATCTTGAACACGGCGCCGCCGGGCATGCGCCGGTGCAGAAACGCGCGGTCGACGGGAAGCATTGGCTCGTAATCGATCTGGTCGGCCACGGCCAGAGGTACGGCGACGATCACGCGGCCCGCCCGGACGGTCTCGCCGTCGGCGTGCACGCTCACGCCGGTCTCGTCCTGCGCGATCAGGCGCACGGGTCGCGAAAGATGCAGTGCGTCACCGAGTTCGGCGGCCATCGGGCCGTAGACGGCGCCCATACCGCCGTGCACCCGCGCGTCCTGCGAGCCGTCCTTGGTGGAGATCACGAAGATCGGTCCACCGCCCGAGCCCATCTGATGAAGGGCCCACAGCAACGAGACTTCCGATGCCGCCGACGTGTAGACGCCTGCCATGGCCATGTCGAGCATGTCGCGAGCCTGCTTGGAGTGGACGTGGTCATGCAGCCACTCCCCCAACGTGATTCGGTCCCACTCGGCCGCTCTCTTGGCCTCCCATGGCGCCTCGAACGGGATCGACTTGCACATGTGCCCCACTTCGAGCAGGCCCGCGCCGAGGTTGGCGATCGCCCACGGACTCATCGACCACGGAATCGTGCCGGAGTACCGGTGCTGCTTACCGTCGACGATCATCATCGCGTCACCGTCGACGTACTGCTTGTACTCCTTGATACCGAATTCCGTCATCAACGCCTTGATGCGGTCCTGCCCGGGCCCGATCCAGGCTCCACCGCGGTCGATCCACGTCCCGTCGGGCCGCACCTCGGTGAACGTCCGGCCGCCGACCCGGTCGCTCGCCTCCAGCAGCACCACAGATCGGCCCGCCCGCTTGAGCCTCAGCGCCGCGGTCAGTCCGGCAAAACCCGCACCCACCACGCAGTAGTCGACGTCGGCCATGGGTCACCCCTTCGTTGAGTGGGCCCGGTGAGCAGACATCAACCTACGCCGATCCGCACGGAGGCGGTATCCGATCAGCAAATAATGACGGGGCGGTCAACCCGGTGGTCGCGTGGCATCACAGCCAGCTGGGCGGCCTGATCGCATTCGCGAAATCGACCAGCGTGTAGCGGTGCCGCCGCCGCGGCGAGTGCCGCGCCAGCTCCCGGAGCGCTTCCTCGATGCCTACGCGCAGGCCCCGCTGGTCCAGCGGATGACCGAAGAAAGGATCCTCCGACGACGCCACCGCGCCCGCGCGGACCCAGTCCAGGGCGATACCGAGCACGAACGCGCGGATCTGCAGGGCGCGCGGCTCGGTGTCGGACAACCGGTCCAGTCGACGCGCCGCGTCGCGCAGGTCCGACTCGGTGATCTCATCGACGGGGCGGCCCCCCAACAGGATCACCACCGAGGTCAGTTGAGCTTCGCCGTAGTGGCGCGACGTCAACGGAACCTGGTCGAGCACCTCGATCGCGCCGGTCCGATCTTCACGGCCGGCCAGCAGTCGTGCCAGGCCGAATGCCGCGTTGACCATCGACGTGTCGGTGCGCCACAACGTCCGGTAATACCGTTCTGCCAGCGGCCGCAGTCGTTCGACGTCCGGCGCGTCCGGGGTGTCCAGCAGCAGCTCTGCCGTCGCCGCCGCAGCAAGCTTGGGTGCGGCTTCGCCTGGCAGCAGAGCCACCACCCGCTCGAAACAGGCAAGGGCCCCACCGAGATCGCCGCTGTGGAGCCCCGAAATCCCGTCCTCCCAGTCCTCACGCCACTCGTCGTCGGGATCCTCGACGGGGATCGGGCTCGGCAGGGCACGGGCGACGTCGCCGGCGTTGAGCCGAACATTGCGTCGGCGACCGTCGACGAACACGTCGGTGCCCTGCAACGCCAGATCTGCACCGCACGTCGAGCGAGGCACGCTGAACAGCGTCGACACCCGCGGACACGGTGAGCCGGTCTGTTCGGCGAGGATCTCGTGCAGCACGCCCTTGCACTGGTCGGCCATCTCGTCGACCGACGAGAACCGTTGCATGGGGCGAGGATTGGTGGCACGGACCAGGAGCCGATAAAAGGATTCATACCGTTCGAACAGCGGTACCTCGTCGCGGCCGGGCAAGCTCTCGGCATACCGGTCGTTGGGCAGGTCGACCGTGAGCTTGGCCAGCGTGCGGCCCACCGTGTAGACGTCCGTGGCGATCGTCGGTCCGGTGCGCACGATCTCGGGGGCTTGAAAACCCTTGGTGCCGTATATGTATCCGAAATCACCGGCGCCCGACACCGCACCCATGTCGATCAATTCGATGTTGTCTTCGGTGAGCATGATGTTCTCGGGCTTGAGGTCGTTGTAGACCAACCCGAGCGAGTGCAGGTAGGACAACGCGGGCATGACATCGAGCAGGTAACCGAGCGCCTGCTCGACGGGCATCATCTGGGTGTGTTCACCCGTGCTCGCGGCACGCTGCTTGGCCAGGACGGCTTCGAGCGTGGTTCCGCCGATGTACTCCATCACGATGTAACCGACTGGGCGCCCGTCGAATCCCGGGTGTTCGACGAAGTTGTAGATCTTGACGATGCCGGGGTGGTTCACCATCGCGAGAAACTGACGTTCCGCGACGGCGATCGCCTGCGCCTGCTCCCCTCCGGGCTGAAGCAGCCCCTTGAGCACCACCCAGCGGTCGCTGACGTTGCGGTCCACCGCCAGATAGATCCAGCCGACTCCGCCGTGAGCGATACAGCCCTGGACCTCGTACTGGCCCGCCACCAGTTCGCCGGTCTCCAGTTGCGGCGAGAACGAATACAGCGTGCCGCAGTGCGGACATACCCCGTCGGCCGGCCCGGGCTTACCGGCAGTTCCCCGTCCAACCGGCCGCCCGCAGTTACCGCACACCCGTTTTGACTCGGCCACAACGGGATTGGTGAGGATCGCGCTCGCAGGCTCGATGTCCTGCCGGATCGGGATCTCGACAAGACCCTCACCGATCCGTCGCCGCCCGGTACGCAGCCGCGGGCGGGTGGCCTCGACCTTGACCGGTGCCGATTCGGTGACCAGAACGGCTCGCGTTCCCTCTTCTTCTGCCATGCTCAATCCCGGTACCGCGGCTCCGGCGGACTCGGCGCAACGCCGAGAACGTTGAACCACTTGCGGTACAGCGCCTCCCATGTCCCGTCCCGCCGGATCCGGTCGAGGCTGGCATTGACCGCCCTGACCAGATCCTCGCGGGATTTGTTCACTCCGATACCGTATGGCTCGTTTTCCAGACTGGGTCCGACCAGGTGCAGGTTGGGATCCTGGACGGCCATGCCTGCCAGGATCGAGTCATCGGTGGTGACCGCGTCGGTCTGCCCCTGCTGAATCGCCACCAGGCAATCGTCCCAGTTCTGAACGCCCAGCAGGGTTGCCGCGGGCGCCACCCGGGCGGCGGTGGCCAGCGATGTGGTGTCCACCTGTGAGCACACCCGTTTCCCCGCCAGATCACCCGGACCCTGAATCTGCGAATCCTTCGGTACGAGCAATCGCTGATGCGCATCGAAATACTCCGTGGAGAACGCGATCTGCTCAGCGCGGGCGCAGGTGATCGTCATTGCCTTGACGACGATGTCGACGGTCCCGTTCTGCAGGTTGCTGATCCGCTCGGGCGACGTGAGCAGGCGGAACTCCACCTTGTCGGGGTCGCCGGTCAGGTCACGGGCCACCTCGCGGGCGATGTCGACGTCGAATCCCTGCAGGTGCCCGGACGCAGGATCGCGAAAGCTCAGCAGATTGGTGCTCTGGTCGATGCCCACGATCAGCCTGCCGCGCTGCCGGATCGCCTCGACGGTCGGCCCGCCCTCAGTTGATGGGCGCAAACTCGCTGTGGCATCACAGCTCTCGACCGGTACACCGGGAACCCGTGATGCCACGGCAGCGCCACTGGGCAGCGGCAGGGTCGTCAGCGAGGCCGGCACCTCGACGAGCGGTTGCACTGCCGAACATCCCGTCACTGCTGTCGCAGCGAGGACGACAAGTCTGGTGACCGCGCGCATACTCTGTTCGACGGCCATGTCAGTCCCGATACTTCGGTTCGGGTGGAGTGGCCGGGCCGAGCATGCTGAACCACTTGCGGTACAGCGCTTCCCAGGTCCCGTCCCGTCGAATCCGGTCCAGGCTGGCGTTGACCGCGCGCACCAGATCCTCTTCGGATTTGTTGACCCCGATGCCGTACGGCTCGTTCTCCAGGGCGGGCCCGACGATCTCCAGATTGGGATCCTGTCCGGCCATGCCGACCAGAAGCGAATCGTCGGTGCTGGCAGCATCCACCTGGCCCTGCTGAAGCGCGACCAGGCAGTCGTCGAAGTTCTGCACGCCCACGATGGTGGCCGCCGGAGCGACCCGGGCGACCGTGGCGATGGACGTCGTCGCCAGCGCGGAGCACACCCGCTTGCCGGCCAGATCGGCAGGTCCGCGCACCGGCGAACCCCGTGGCACCAGCAGCCTTTGATGTCCTTCGAAGTACACCGTCGAGAACGCGATCAGCTCGGCGCGGGGGCAGGTGATGGTGGTCGCCTTGGTCAGGATGTCGACGGTGTTGTTCTGCACCGCAGGCATCCGCTCCGGTTCGGTCAGCAGCCGGAAGTCCACCTTGTCGGGATCACCGACCAGGTCTCGGGCGACTTCATGGGAGAGGTCGACGAGGAAACCCCGCAGTTCGCCGGTCACGGGGTCACGGAAGCTCAGCGGATTGGTGTTCTGGTCTATGCCGACAACCACCCACCCGCGCCGCCGAATCGCATCCACCGTGGGCGCGGGCGCGGCCGACGGGCGCAAACTCGCTGTGGCATCGCAGCTTTCGACTGCCGCGCCGGTAACTGTCGGCGCTACCTCGGCACCGCTCGGCAACGGCATGGTCGTGAGCGAGGCCGGTACCTGGACGAGCGGCTGCACCGTGGCGCATCCCGTCAGCACGGTCGCTGCGAGGACGAGAAGCCCGGTGCCGGCTCGCATCAGTGGTACTCGTTCAGTCTCGGCGCGACGCCTGCGGCAATCGCAAGTGCCGCAAGCACGCTGATGGCCGCGGCACCAGCCGGAAGTGCGCTCAACGCAACGTAGGCGTGCGTGATGCCGTCCCGCTGGCGTTGACGCAATCGCGCGATGTCGTCCCCCAGCGCCTGATCCAGCCGGGCGAACTGGGCCGTCGAATGTTGGAGCCCACTGTCTCTCGCGATCGCCACCGCCCCCGGATAATCACCGCCGACCAGCTTGTTCCGGATCTCGTTGTGAGCGCTGATCCAGCCGTGCAGGGCGTCGGATGCCCCGTCAACCGGATGCTTGTCCAGCAGCCAACCGACCTGTGCGGTCCGCTCATCGAATCTGATGTCGGACAGCGTGTCGGAGCCCCGCTTGAGCAGCCCGAGGATCTCGTCCGCGCGGGCCTGCTGCACGAGGATGCGGGCGGCCACCGCGACGCCGAGCGGTTCGCCTCCCTGCGTGCGTGCACTGTTCGCGGCGTGCGCCGACACCAGTCCGGCAGCGGTCAGCCACACCGTGAGTACCGCCATCAACACCGACGCCACTGCCAACCCCGGGTTGAGCCGCCGATGACTGTGCCTGGCCAGGAAGATCTGCGCGATGATCAACAGCCCTGCGGCGACCGCGGCACCTGCGATCACCGCATAGGCAGGCGCCGCCGAACGCTGCGACGCGGTGACGGCGTCGATCTGGCTTCGGTACAACCGATCGGCATCCGGCAGCATGGACTCCTGCATCAGCGTGGACGCTCCGCTGAGATACGCGACACCGATCGGGAGGCCGTCGCGGTTGCTCGCACGAGCCGTCGCCATCATTCCGGTGTACAGCGCCAATTGATTGGACAGGTCCGTAAGCAGGGTCAACGACTCGGTGTCGTCGGCCGCCACGCCGTTCGCCGCGGTCACCAGGCCGGCGGAGGCCTGTCCGATGTCTGCGTCGTAGCGGTCGCGGATCTCGCGGGGTTCCACCCCGCCGGCCAGAAACGCGGTCGCCGCAGTGGTGTTGGCCGACGACAAGGCGCTGTAGATCCGCTGCGCGGCATCGGAGAGCGGTTCGGTGTGTGAGCCCAAGGTGCCCAACTGTTGTTGCCGACCGGACACTGTCGCCGACGCCACCACGCCCACGGCCAGGACGATCGCCACCAGGACGACGGCCATCACCGCGATCCGGCCGGGGGTGGCTCGCAGGAAGTCGATGATCGGACGGTCCGGCTCGTCGAGGTCGACGAGCAGCGACTCATCGAGTGTGCGCGTCTGCCGACGCTCCACCTGACCGCTGTCCACTCGCCATCTCCTCCTAGCAGGATGAATCGCACGGTAGCGCCTGCAAACGCGTTGCGTGGGGGGTTACCTCACACAAAAGTCATCCCCCTTGGTCCGGGCGGGCCAAGGGGGATGACGGGTTGAGCGGGACTTCAGAACTGCTGGGTACCGGGCTCGCGCTCAAGAACCTCGCGGCGGCACTTCAGCAGGTAGCCCAGGTACACCGCGCCGGAGAGGACCAGGCCGCCGACGATCAGGAAGGTCGTCACCGTCGCCTCGGAGACGCTGACCACGAATATCGCGATGAAGACCCACACCAGCGCGATCACCGCGACCGGAACCTCGAAGCGCCCCAGGCTGAAAGCGCCTGCCTTGCGACCGAGCTTCTTACGCACCACCAGGTAGAGAACGATGGTCAAGGCGTAGGGGATGTTGTTGAAGATCGCGCCTGCCGTGATGAGCTGGATCAGGGCTCCGCCCGGCATCGCCAGCATCACCACCACACCGAGGGCCAGCACCAGCAGCGTGGCCGGGATCGGGGTGCGGGTGTGCGGGTTGACCCGGCTGAACATGCGGTGTGCGGGGAAGCGCTCGTCGCGGGCCATCGCGAAGACGATGCGGGAGGTTCCGGCGATGGTCACCAGGGCGGCACCGAAGAACGCGATCGCGATCACCAGCAGCAGCGGCCGTTCCAGAGCGGGACCGAACTGCTGATTCATGATCTCGGCGACTGGCGACGCGCTGTTGGAGGCTGCGCCCATGTCCCGGATCGCCACGGTCAGCGCGACGATGAGGAACATTCCCAGGATCGCGGCGGCGACAACAGATCCGACGATCGCCCGGGGAACGGTGCGGTGCGCGTCCTTGGCTTCCTCAGCCATGTTCGCCGAAGCCTCGAAGCCGACCAGCGTCGACAGCCCCATGATCATCGCTGCCATCAATCCGCCACCGATGGCGAAGTAGCTCGTCGACCCTGTGGCGATGCCTTGCGAGAAGAGATTCTGAGTCGAGCCGTGGCCCGTGAGGATGACCGCGGCGAACAGGGCGACGCCCAGCACTACGACGATCGCCAGTTCGACACCGACGGCCAGCGAGTTGGTCCAGCCCACGATGCGGGTCGAGTAGATCACGATGACGGCTTGGATCAGCAGCAGGATCACGGTGATCACGCGGCCGGTGGTCTCGCTCGGTGCCATGTTGAACAGCGGCATCAGACATTGGGTCGCCAGCGCGTTGTCGATCGCGACCGGGCTGAGCCCGATGTTCCACGCCGCGATCCAGCCGAAGATCCAGCCGATCTTCGGATTGGCCAACCGCGATGCCCATTGGTAGGACGAACCGCTGAGCGGGATCCGCGCCGCGAACTGTGCGAACACCAGGGCCACCAGAATCTGCCCCACCGCGACGATCGGGAAGAGCCAGATGCCCAGCGGGCCCGAGTTCTTCAGCACCTGGCTGTAGGTGGCGAAGATGCCGATCACCACGGAAACCGACGCGAAGGAGATCGCGAACATCTGGAAAGAACTGAGCGAGCGCTTCAGCTCGGGCTTGTAACCGGACTCTTCACAGAAGTCCTTGGCAGGAGCGGTCGTCGCCGCTGCCGGCTTGTCCAGGAGGGTCGTCACTTCGTCGCTCCGGAGGTGATGTTCATGGCGTCGGTGGCCTTTCGTGGAGTGGTCCGGGGTTTCACCGGGTGATCAATAAGCTATGAGCGGCGCCACCCCCCGATCTTCGGGCGAAAGATGTGTTTGCCCGGCGACCCGATGGTGCAAATGATGTAGACGCATGCAGAAGACCCGTGCATTCGCGGAACACGGCGGCTGCCCCGGGGATACCGTTATGCCGATCGATATGGCAGCGGACGCATCCGAACTCCTCGCCGCGCGCGACGCGTACTCGCGTGGCGATTGGCGCGCGGCCTACGACCTGTTCAGCCGGACCCCGGAAACCGACCTGACCACCGATGACCTGTCCTCGTACGGCATGGCGGCGTGGCGGCTGGGCCATGGCAGGCAGTCCATGCAGCTCTCCGAGCAGGCGTTCAACCGGCTGATCTCCGCCGGGGAATCGCACAACGCTGCGATGAAGGCCGTGGAGGTGGCGCTGCAGTGGTTCAACGGCGGCGACCTCACCATCGCTCGCGTCTGGCTCAACCGCGCGCGTCGGCTGCAGGACAAGGAACCTGACGACCAGGTCCTCGCCTACGTGCTGTACGTCGATTCCCTTGTTGCCATCGACGAGGGCCGCAACGAGGCCGCCGCGCAGCTCGCCGATGAGCTACATGAAGTGACCGAGCGGCTCAACTTGCCCGGGTTCAACGCACTGTGTTCGACGGCCAGCGGGGTCTCGAAGATTCCTTTCGCCCGCACCAGCGAGGCCTTCGCGCAATTGGACGAGGCGATGATGCCGGTGCTGGCCGACCAGGTCCCGGTCGACTGGGCCGGTGACATCTATTGCGCGGTGATCTACGAGTGCCACCGGCTCGCCGATCTCGGCCGCATGAAGACCTGGTTCGAAGCGATGGAGCAGTGGCGCACCGGGCCACAGGTCTCCGCATCCTGGTACGGCACGACGTGCGAGTTCCACAAGATGGATCTGCACAGTGCCACAAAGGATTACCGCCAGGTCGAGGAGCGATTGGTCAACGCTCTGGCCGCGATGGGCGACTTCCCGGCGACGGCAGGCAAGGGCTACTACGAGCTCGGCGAGATCCGGCGCAGGCAGGGCAACATCGACGGCGCGCGCACCGCGTTCGCCAGGGCAAGGGAGCTGGGCCGTGAGCCCCAGCCCGGCGAGGCGCTGCTGCGGTGCCGGCTCGGCGAGACCGCCGCTGCCGCAAGCGATCTGAGAATCGGCATCGACTCCGAGCACGATCCGATCAACTGTGTCCGGCTGCTGCCCGCAGCCGTCGAAATCGCGCTGGCCCGCGATCGTATCGACGAGGCGGAACAGTACTGCGCCGAACTGGAAGCCGCCGCCGAGAAGTTCGACTCCCCCGGCTTCCGGGCATGGGCAATGCAGGCCCGCGGCGAGGTGCTGGTCAAGCAGGGACGTGAGACCGAAGCGCTACCGATCCTGCAAGACGCCTTGCGCCGGTACCGCAACACGCAGTGCCGCTATGAGATGGCGCAGGTGTACGACGTGATGGCCCAAGCCCGTCGCGCGTGCGGCGACGCCACCGGAGCCGAATCCGACACTGCAAGCGCCGAGTCGATTTATCAGCAACTCGGCGCCGAGCCGAACCGGGCAGCCCCCACCGAGGCACCGGGCGGGCTCACCAAACGCGAGGTCGAAGTGCTCGCCCGTATCGCTGCCGGTGCGTCCAATCGTGAAGTCGCCAAGCAGTTGTTCATCAGCGAGAAGACGGTCGGCCGGCACCTCGCGAACATCTACGTCAAGCTCGGCGTGTCATCACGGACCGCCGCGGCGGCGTGGGCACATGAGAACAAGGTGCTGCCGACGGCTTGAATGACGGTTCCTCCGGCGTGCTCATCACCGAAACTCACACCAGGGACAAATTTCGCGGCACACGTGTCCCTGGTGTGAGTCTCGGCGCAGTTGAGTCGGTATCTACATCATTTGACCCATAGCGCCGTCGCGAAACACAGGTTTTGCCCGATTCGCCTCGCCTGCCTGCGCCCATAACTTGGTGGTCAACCGGTTGATCCGGACCGATCGCACAAGGTAGGTGCACTATGACGCGCCGTTGGCTGGCCCTGGCCGTGCCGAGCCTTGGAATCCTGCTGATCGGTGTCGACGGCACGGTGCTGGCTGTGGCGACGCCCTTCATCAGCAAGGACCTCGGCGCGACGGCGACGCAGGTGTTGTGGATCGGTGACATCTTCTCGTTCGTGTTGGCCGGCCTGCTCGTCACGATGGGCAGCCTCGGAGACCGGATCGGCCACAAGAAGCTTCTCCTGTACGGCGCAACGGCTTTCGGCATCGCCTCGGCGGCCACAGCGTACGCGCCGAACGCCGAACTGTTGATCGCGGCACGGGCCCTGCTGGGCGTCGCCGGTGCGACCCTCGCACCGTCGACATTGGCGTTGATCCGCGGACTTTTCCCCCAGCCTCGAGAACGCGGGGTGGCCATCGGTATCTGGGCGTCGGTGTTCTCCGCGGGCACCGCGCTCGGTCCCGTCATCGCCGGGCTGCTCCTGGAGCACTTCTGGTGGGGCTCAGTCTTTTTGATCAACATTCCGGCGATCGCCATCGTCGTCGCAGCCGGCGCCGTGCTGCTGCCCGAACACCGCGTTCCAGGTCCCGGGCCGTGGGACCTACGTAGCGTCGGGCTGTCACTGGTCGGTGTGCTGGCACTCGTGTACGCCCTGAAAGAAGGCGTCGCCAACGGGCTACGCATCGACGTTGCGCTGGCTGCCGGGATCGGAGCCGTCGCGCTGATGCGGTTCGCCCGGCGTCAACTGAGGCTCCCCATCCCGTTGATCGACATCCGGCTGTTCTGCGATCGCACGTTCACCGGCGTCGTCGCCGCGAATCTGCTTTCGGTACTGGGCCTTTCCGGCGTGACGTTCTTCCTGTCGCAGTACTTCCAGCTCGTCGACGGGTACAGCCCGCTCGCCGCCGGACTCGCCGAGCTGCCCGCTGCGCTGGCGGCGGCGGTGTTCGGTGTGCTGGCCGGGCTCGCCGTGCGGTTCTGGCCGCCACGCGCGATCCTCACGACGGGGCTGGTGCTCATTGGTGGTGCGCTCGCGTCGCTGACGTCGATCACGCCGTCGACCACCTATGTGCAACTCGGTCTCACGCTGTTGGTCGTCGGCATCGGCCTCGGGCTGGCCTATACCGTCTCCAACGATGTGCTGCTGGCCGTCGTACCCGCGGAGCGCACCGGCGCTGCGGCCGGAATCTCAGAAACCGCATGCGAATTGGGAATGGCGCTTGGTATTGCGGTCCTCGGCTCGATCGTCGCCGACGTGTACCGCGGCCTCACCATTCCACCCGGCGCCCTCGACGGCGTGGCCGTCCACGCCAGGGACTCGCTGGCCGCCGCGCGGCTGGCGGCCGAAACCTTGCCGCAAGGTCCCGCGCACGCGTTGCTGACGGCCGCACAAGCCGCGTTCACCGACGGGTTGGCGACCGCTGCCGGTGTCGGTGCGGTCCTTCTGCTGGTTTCGGCGGCATCGGTTTGGCTGTTGCTGAAGCCGCGGGCAGTCCCGGATTCGCCTGTTAGCCAGTGCATGCGAACGGAAAACTAGATATGGTCCGTTGCACAAGCAAATGCCAGCTAACTGTGACGTCAATTTTGTGTCGTCGCGGCACCGGCGCGCCTAATGTGCAGCTAGCCCTTCGAGGAAGCCAGGTGTCGCAATGACGGCTGAGCGCGTTGCCGAGGCCCGGTCGGCCGATGACGAGGTCCGGCACTCTGGCTATGCACCGGAACTGAAGCGAACCCTCGGCCCGTACCAGACGTTCGCGATCTCATTCGCCTTCATCTCAGTCGCGGTCGGCATCTTCGCAACCTACGGCGCGGTCCTCCAGACTGCCGGACCCGTTGGGATTTGGCTGTGGGTCCTCGCGGCATTCGGGCAGACGCTCGTCGCACTGGTGGTCGCTCAGTTCGCCGCGCGCATCGCGCTGAGCGGCTCGGCGTACCAGTGGGCCTCCCGGCTGGCAAACCCGAAGATCGGGTGGTTGTTCGGTTGGCTCACGTTCTGGTTCCTGGCCATCGGCGTGGTCGCGATGGACAACGCGCTGACGAGCCAGACCCTCATGCCGCTGCTGGGTATGACGCCCGACGAGAACACCGCACGGTTGATCACGTTGGGTGTGCTGCTCATCCAGACCATGCTCGTCATCGTGTCGACCCGTTTGCTCGGCGTGGTCAGCTCAGCGGCGGTCGCGCTCGAGGTCGCGGTGCTGGTCGTGCTGGTGATCGGACTGGGTACGGCCGCAGCGACCAGCAGTGGCACCGTCGGCAACCTCGTCTCGCGGGGCATCACCGTGGACGCACCGGGCTATTTCGCCATCGGTGGCGGTCTGATGGCCGGGATGATCATGGGCGTCACCACGCTGGTCGGGTTCGACTCTGCGGCCAATCTGGCCGAGGAGGCCAAAGACCCGTTCCGCACCGTCCCCTTCGCGGTTGTCGCATCGGTGGTGGTTTCGGCGGTGCTGGGGCTCGTATTCGTCATCACCCTGACCATCGCCATCACCGACATATCCCAGGTGAGCAGCAGCGCATCACCGGTGGCCACCATCATCGATGACCAACTGGGCCCGATCATGCAACGAATTCTGTTGTCGGGAATCGCCTTTGCGATGTTCAGTGCCGGGATGGTGATGCTGGCCTCGTGTTCGCGGCTGGCGTTCGCCATGGCACGCGACGCGCGGTTCCCCGCTCACAGTGTGGTTCGGCGCGTCAACGCGCACACCCGGACGCCCGTCGCAGCGACCGTTCTGGTTCTCCTCATCGGGGTCGTCCTGATGATCGCATTACCGGGCGCCGCGTTGCTGCAATTGATCATCGGGTCGACCATCCTGCCCGCACTCATCTACGGCGCGATCACCGTGCTTTACCTTTCGGTGCGAAAACGGCTCGGCCGCAAGCCCGGTGCGTTCAGTCTCGGAAGCTTCGAGCTGCCCGTGGCGGTCGCGGCCCTCGTGTGGGTCTCTTTCGCCCTGCTCACGCTCGTGTCACCACACGCCGCCCTGGTGCCCGATCTGATCGTGGCCGGCCTCATCCTCGTCGGCGGCCTGTACTTCGTCAAGATGCTCATCTTCAACCTCGACGTGCTGGACACGGAACCCGGTGACCCCGATGACTTCTGACGCCCGCTCGGTCACGGACGACGAATTCAAGAACCGCTTCCTCGATCCGTTGATCGCAAACCTGCGCGCGACACTTGTCGCCCGCACCCGGTACCGGCCACAAGGAGGCTGACCGAAATGTCCCATTCCACCGACCTACCGGATAAGGCTCATCGTGAGTTGCCCCACGGCGCTGAAGCCGCCGACGAATTCTGTGAGGATTGCGGTTACGAGCCGCAACTGAAACGAAGTCTCGGCACCTTCCAGGTTTTCGCGATCTCGTTCGCGTTCATCTCCGTCGCCGTCGGCGTCTTCGGCACGTACGACGACGTATTGCAGAACGCCGGGCCGGTCGGGATCTGGCTGTGGGTGATCGTGGCGATCGGCCAGACGCTCGTGGCATTGGTGATCGCTCAGTTCGCCGCCCGGATTCCGCTGAGTGGCTCGTCGTACCAATGGGGTTCGCGGCTGGCGAATCCGAAGGTCGGCTGGTGGTTCGGTTGGTTCAACTTCTGCACCCTCACCGCGGGCGTGGTGGCTATCGACAATGCGCTCGCCAAGGATGCCCTGATGCCGATGCTCGGAATGGCCTCCGACGAGCGAACCGCACGCATCATCACGGTGGTGATGCTGATCATCCAAGCTGCGATCGCGATCGGCTCGACACACCTCGTCGCCATGATCAACACCAGCGCAGTCGGTTTGGAGCTGGCGCTGGTCGTCGTACTGGTGATCGCGCTGTTCGTCGCCGTCGCGGTCTCTGGCAAGGGCTCGATCAGCAACCTGACTTCCCGAGGCATCACCGAGGGCGCCCCCAACTACTTCGCCATCGGTGGAGGTCTGATGCTGGCCACCGTGCTCGGCCTGACCACTCTCGTCGGATTCGATGCCGCAGCCAACCTTGCTGAGGAAGCCAAAGACCCGTACCGCAGCGTGCCCAAGGCTGTCGTGGGTTCCGTTGTCGCGGCGGCGGTTCTGGGGTTGCTGTTCCTCATCGCGCTCACCGTGGCAATTGACGACATGCCGCGGATCAGTGCCAGTGACTCACCGGTCGTGGTGATCATGCACGATCAGCTCGGGACGGTCACGGAGAAGCTGCTGTTGGTGGCCATCGTGTTCGCGTTCTTCGGTGCCGGAATGGTGACCATGGCGACCGGCTCGCGCATCGTCTACGCGATGGCGCGTGACTCGCGATTCCCCGGGCACAAGGTGATGCGCCGCGTAGACCCCCGCACGCATACCCCGATTCCGGCGACGGTCCTGATCGTCGTGTTGGGAATCATCCTGATGCTCGCGCTGCCTGGCGACTCGCTGCTGGAGTTGATCACCACCGGCACGATCATCGGCCCGAGCCTCTACGGCGCGACCATCATCCTGTACCTGTCCGTGCGCAAGCGGCTCGACCGGGTCGACGGCGCCTTCGACCTCGGGCGTTACGAGATGCCTGTGGCGGTCAGTGCGCTCATCTGGTCGGGCATCGCAGTGTTCATCATGGTCACGCCGACGTCTGCACACGTGCCGATCGTCATCGTGCTCGGACTGACCCTGCTGGGCGGCCTCTATTTCCTGAAGCTGTGGAAATTCAACCGCATCGTGCTCGAGACCGAACCCGGCAAAGTCGATGTCTTCAAACACTGAGGTGATCCAGTGACTGCCACCGCCATTGAACTGACCGGTGAGGTCGTCCGGCCAGGAGACGCCGGCTACGAGCAAGCCCGTCTCGGCTGGAACAAGCTCTATTCGCATTATCCCGCCGCGATCGTGTACTGCCACGATGCGCAAGACGTGCTCAATGCCGTCAAATGGGCTCGGCGCCAAGGTGTTGCGTTCCGCGCTCGCAGCGGCGGCCACTGCATTGAAGGCTGGTCGGCGCTCGACGGCGGTGTGGTGATCGACGTCAGTCGGATGAAGAGCGCCGAATTCGACGAGGCCGCGGGCACCGTCAGGGTCGGCACCGGTCTGATCCAGCGTGAGGCCGTCGCCACCCTGGGCGCGCGCGGGTATGTGATGTCGACCGGCGCCGAAGGCACCGTCGGACTCGGCGGGGTGATCCTCGGTGGCGGATTCGGCTTGCTGACCCGCCAACTCGGCATGGCGTGCGACGCTCTGCTCGCCGCCGAGATCGTGGTCGCCGACGAAGCCGAGTCCGCGAAAATCATTGAGGTCGATCAGGATACGCATGCCGATCTGCTGTGGGCATGCCGCGGTGGCGGCGGCGGCAACTTCGGCATCGCGACTGCGTACACGCTCAAGCTGGCCGAGCTGCACGAGGTCCAATTCGTCATCGCCAAGTGGGACGGACACGACGACCTGGCTGAAGTCCTGCGCGTCTGGCAACGCGATGCGCCCTTCGCCGACGAACGACTGTCCAGCGCTGTGGAAGCCGACGCCACGCACTTCGAGATGACGGCGGTGATGCACGGCGCCACCCGCGCCGAAGCCGAGGCCGGGCTGGTGTCGGTGCTTGCGGTCGGCCATCCCGAAGTGGACTTCCGTGAAGGATCATGGCCGGACTTCTACGCCGACGCCGACCGTGGACCGGACCTGCCGTATTGGAAGTTCCAGTCTCAGTTCATCACTGAGCCGTTCCCCGACGAGGCGATCGACACCGTCCTGCATTACCTCGCCAACTGCCCGACCCCGGAGAGCAACTTCTTCGTGTCGAGTTTCGGTGGGGCGGTGCGCCACGAGCCACCGGGCGGGTCGGCATTTCCGCACCGCGACGCGCTGTTCTACTGTGAGCCCGGCGCGGCGTGGGATGACCGGGCACTCAACGCGAAGGCGCTGGCGTGGGCGAACGACTTCTGGCGAGCTTTACGCCCCTACGGCACAGCCGGCTACGTCAACGTGCCCAACGCCCAGGCCGCCGACTGGGAACGCGAATACTACGGCCCGAACGTCGATCGGTTACGGCAGGTCAAGGCCACCTACGACCCGCACAACGTGTTCAACTTCGAACAGAGCGTGCCACCTCACTGAGGGTGCGCCGCAAGGTAATCGGCGACGGCGATCGGTGCGGTGGCCAGGTAGCCGACCGGCAGTAGAACGTCACCGGCTGTCGTGCGGTAGTAGATCTCCCACCGGTAGTAGCCGGCGAATGCCCCGGGGTCGGCGGCGAGAACATCGGCGTAGTCGCTCACTGCCCGGACGTAGTCGTTCGAATGGTTGTACGCGTAGATCGCGCCGTCGGGGTTGTATGCAAATCCGTTGGCGGCCAGCTTGCGCCCGGCGGCGATGATGCTGTCGCGGGGCGCATGGATGTCGCCGCCGTCTCCGTACGCGGCGAACGTCGACGGCAGAAACTGCATAGGGCCCTGCGCGCCTGCGGAGCTCGGGCCCACGATGCGGCCGAAGGTGGTCTCGACGAAGTTGATGGCCGCGAGGTAATTCCAGCCCACACCCGTGGCCGCGTCCGCCTCGTGGTAGTAGCGCAACAGCTCGTCGGCCGGCGCGGGTGCGTCGATGCGCCACGCGGGAACGGTGGCCTTCGTGTCGCTGGAGACCAACCTGTCCAGGTGCCGACGAGCGTCGACGTTGAGGTCGTAGATCGGCAGCAATGCGGGTGGGATGCGCGGGCGCACAACCTCGTCCCACTCGGGATGACGGCCGATCGCCCGGTAGGCGGCCTGTTGGCGTCGGGCTGCCGCAGCCAGAACGGGCTCCGATGCCGACCGGTCGCGCAGCGTCTGCTCGTCGTCGGCCAGGTCGTCGGCCAGTTTCACCGGGTCCGGAGCCAACCGCGGCTGCGCGGGAGCGGGTGCCGCCTGCGGTGGCGCGGGGGCCGGCGTCGCTGTGCGTACGGAGGTCGGCGGCGGTGCCGGGGACGTCGCCTCTGAGCATCCCGCGAGCACCGCCGCGGTCGCGACGGCGAGCAGCACGGCATGCATGCGCACCGTGAGTGCTCGATGCGCATGCTCGTGTGCCGACCGACGGTTCGCGGTGCCCCTCCCCTGCCGTCAGAAATTAGGGTGTGCGCCTACCCTATGCGCCCGCTGTGCGCCGTCCGAGACTGGTTGGGTCCTATCCCCTCGAGCGGAGGTTTCCGCCATGGCCATCGTCGCGACCACAATCATCCATCCGAATCCCGGCGTGACCTGGGACGTCATTCAGAGCCAGCTCAAGCGCGCCACGGCGCTCGCCCGTAAGCACGGCGGGGAGAACGTCACCGCACTGGTCACCATGGTCGGGGGCCAGGGCACCAACGCCATCGGCATGATGTCGACCGTCGCCGACTGGGCCACCTACGGCAAGGTCCAGGAGAGCCTCAACGCCGACCCCGAGTACCAATCGCTGCTCGTGGACGCGAGCCAGCTCGCCACCTGGGAGAACTACCTCAGCCAGACAATTCCCGATCTCTGACCATCCCCCCGCCGAGTGGCCACTTGCTCACGCATTTCTCGAAAAAGCGTGCGACAACTGGCCATTCGATGCGGGTGCTGCGCTCCAATTACTCCTTTGGGCTCTATGCATTGGGGTCCAACGGCCATAGCGCTCGGCATGTGACGCGCCACATCATGGCATCGTGCCGCAAACCGCGAAGTGACAGCACCGTCGCTGGCACTCAGCCGGGCACACCGAACTCGCCTATGACAGCGACTCAGGAGTGCATTCGTGTCCTCACGGCCCGAACCCGATGCCCTAGACAAAAACGTATCCCCCGCAGACCGTGAGCTGACGCGGCTGCTCGGGCTGATCGATGATCTGCTCGACCGGCTCGAAGAGGCTGATGCGCCCTGGCAGGTGTGGCTTGCCGAGGTGACGGCGGACTATCGGTCCAGTGCGGCGAACATGGTCCATTACTGGGCCATTCGTCAATGCGATCTGCGTGAGCTGCAGCGCCGGCTGGCCGCCTTCGGGCTGTCTTCTCTCGGTCGCAGTGAACCACACGTCCAGGCCACCCTGCGGCTGGTGCGCTGCGCCGCACTGGCAATGCTCAAAGGCTCCTGGGCACCGCCGGCACCCGCAGTAGTGCAGCCCGAGCAGAGTCGGCACCTGCTGCGGCGCCGCGCTGTCGAGCTGCTGGGACCGGCGCCGGTCGGCCACGAAGCGCGCATCATGGTCACCCTGCCGTCGGAGGCCGCGACCGACCCTGACCTGGTTCGCCGGCTCATCGAGGGCGGAATGAGTATCGCTCGCATCAATTGCGCTCACGACGACGCGGAGGCCTGGCGCGCGATGGCACACCATGTACGGCAAGCAAGCCGGCTCACCGGTCACGGCTGCCTTGTCGCGATGGATCTCGCGGGGCCCAAGCTGCGCACAGGTCCGATCCAGCCGGGTCCCCGCTGCCTGAAGCTGCGCCCGAGCCGCGATGTGTTGGGCCGCGTCCTCGCCCCGGCCCGCGCGTGGCTGACCGCCGCGGAGCATCCTGCTGCCCCACCGGAACCCGGCATGACGACGCTGCCGGTATCCGGGCAGTGGCTGGCGCGACGGCGGGAAGGTGACGTGGTGCGAATGCGCGACGCCCGCGGTGCGAACCGGCACCTGCTGCTGAGCAGCGACGCGGGTGGAGCACACGGCTTCGTCGGAACGACCGACAAGGCAACCTATCTGGTCACCGGCATGACGCTGGAGGTGGATCACGCCGACGATCCAACCGCTGTGGGGGCGTTGCCCGAGCACGAACAGAGCCTGGTGCTGCATCCGGGCGATCTGCTCAACGTCACCCAGGACTGCTCGCCGGCATCCGTCGACTTCGATCGGGCCGCACAGATCGGGTGCACGCTGCCCGAACTTTTCGACAACGCCCAGGTAGGCGAATCGATCTACTTCGATGACGGCAAAATCGGGGGTCAGATCATCGAGGTACATGCCGGCATGGTCCAAGTACGTATCACGCGTGCCGACGTGGGCGGTACAAAGCTCCGGGCGGCAAAGGGCATCAACGTACCGGATACGCGCCTACCCGTGCCGGCGTTGACGGACAAGGACTTTGCCGACTTGGCAACGGTGGTGGAGATCGCCGATCTCGTCGAACTGTCGTTTGTGCAAGACCCCTCCGATATCGTCGGGTTGCACGAGGCTCTCACCAGGCTCGACGCGGACAAGCTCGGTGTCGTACTCAAGATCGAAACCCGCCGGGCATTCGAGCATCTGCCCCAACTGCTTCTCACGGCGATGCGACGACCGCGTGTCGGCGTGATGATCGCCCGTGGCGACCTCGCCGTGGAGGTGGGCTATGAGCGACTTGCCGAATTGCAGGAGGAGATCCTGTGGTTGTGCGAAGCCGCGCATCTGCCGGTCATCTGGGCCACCCAGGTCCTCGAGCAACTCGCCACGAGCGGGCTGCCGTCACGCGCGGAGATCAGCGACGCCGCGATGGGTGAGCGGGCCGAGTGCGTCATGCTCAACAAGGGACCGCACGTCGAGGAGGCCGTGCGCGTCCTCGACGACATCCTGCGCCGGATGGCCCGGCACCACTACAAGAAGAACGCATTGCTGCGCCGACTGCGCTCGTGGCATCCAGAGCCCGTCACCTAAGCGTCCAGGGCGGATACGGGCCGGCACGCCCAAATGGACTTTGGCGGCAACGTCTGTGACGTAGTGCCCTGTCCGTGCGCGCGTTCGTCCATACATGCTCGGGTAGACAGTGATCGGGGAAGGACCCCTCAGCTATGGAACTCGCTTCGTCCGCATCTTTGAAACCCGCCCGCCATCTGGAGATCGAGCGCAAATTCGACGTCGCCGAGTCCGCGGTCGTGCCGTCGTTCGAGGGGCTGGCCTCGATCACCAGGGTGAGCCGGTCGCCATCCGAGGTGCTCGACGCCGTGTACTTCGACACCCCCGAGCACGATCTGGTGGCTCATCGGATCACGTTGCGGCGACGCACAGGCGGCAGCGATCCGGGCTGGCACCTGAAACTGCCGGCCGGTGTGAACACTCGCACCGAGATCCGCATGCCGCTGAGCGACGGCGATGACGTGCCGGCCGATCTGCGCGACATCGTCCTTGCAATCGTGCGAGACCGCCCGCTGCTGCCAGTGGCCCGCATCAGTACCAACAGAACAGTTGACACGTTGTACGGCACCGATGGGAACACGCTGGCCGAATTTGCCGACGACCAGGTGACCACGTCTACAGGTGGTGCTGACATCCACTGGCGTGAATGGGAATTGGAGCTTTCCGAGAACGCCGTCGCACAAGACGATGCCGCTGAGCAGACGGCGCAGCGCGTGGCCGGCCGATTGCGGGATGCCGGCGCCGTGGCCGCCGGCCACGCGTCGAAATTGGCGCGGGTACTCGGCTCTTCAGCTGGACGGACTGAACATGCTGCGGGGCAGCGTGATTCGGTTCACCGAGCCATCGCCGAGCAGCTCCAGAAACTATTGGAATGGGATCGGGCGGTGCGAGCAAACGAGACGGATTCAGTGCATCAGATGCGGGTCACCACCCGCACCATCCGCAGCCTGCTGCAAGCTTCGCCCGCGGCGTTCGGGCTGCCGGAGGACGGCCGGATCCTCGATGAGTTGCAGGAGTTGGGCGCGGTGTTGGGCACAGCTCGTGACGCCGAAGTGCTGGGCGAGCGATATGCGCGGGCGCTCGACGATCTGCCGGAGATACTGGTGCGTGGACCTGTCCGGCATCGACTCGTCGACGGTGCACGGGACCGGTATCAGTCGGGGCTGCAGGCAGCGCTTGCCGCGATGCGATGCGATGACTACTTCCAACTGCTCGATCAGCTCGAAGCGGTAATCACGGCCGAACCCCTGGCCCAGGCGCAAGACACCAAGAAACTGGCCGAGGCAACGATCGCCGACGGATACCGACGCCTGCGCCGCCGCGTCAAGGCTGCGGCTGTGGTGGACGTCGAACATCACGACATCGCATTGCACCAGATTCGCAAGAGCGCGAAGCGGTTACGCTACACCGCCGCGGCGACGGGACAGATGAAGGTGGCGGACGCTGCGAAAGCCATCCAGACCCTGTTGGGCGATCACCAGGACAGCGTCGTCAGCCGCGGCCACCTCATCGAGCAGGCCGACAATGCCCATAACGCCGGAGAGGACACACTCACCTACGGCGTGCTCTACCACCGGGAAGCCGAGATCGCCGCCCGCTGCGAACAGGGTCTGACCGCTGCACTGAAGGCGCTCGCCAAGGCCGTCCGCGCAGCGCTGTGATGGGCAGACGCGATGCACGAACCGTACTGTGGTAGGCCATGTTTCGTATAGTTTGCATTCACCGACCGTTTACGATGAACGCGGCGAACACCCACTCCGCACCGTCTTGAGGACCAAAGGCCATATCGCACAGGGCTACTGGCGATACACGATTACGGCATGACCGAAGCGCACCAGGTGCCGCAATGCGGCGACCACCCCGTAACAGCCCATCCCTGTCTTCCGCGCCATCGCCTGCGCCTGACGGGTCACCGCGCGCCCGCTGAACACGTCGACGGCGCGTGGTGGCCCGCATCACGACGGCTCGATGTTGAACTACCCCATCTCATAGCAGCCATCGAAGACCGCCTGCCGGCGGTCGTGCTCGTGGCCTATAGCCGCCAGGGTTGGATCGCGCCCTCCCACCGGATCGATCGTGGCGACCGGCCTCCTGTCGAATTGGTCAGTTTTGACAGTGACGAGCCACCCGTTGTCATCGCGATTGGCGAAGACGGCCACCACCTGACGCTGCGTGTCATCGATCCCGACACCGACCAACATGAGGCGGAGTCGGCGCTCGACGAGATACCCCGACGAGCCCTCGTGTCACAACAGGCGAACACACCGAGCGCCCGGTCGGCGGCCGACGTCGCCAAGAAGCTCGCCGATCACGAAGGCCTCAACCGCCCAGACCGAGACACCCAGATTCTGGACTGGTGCCGTGAGGCCGCCGAACGGTTCGACGACGCCCGCATCCAGACCTTTGTGCCCATCCTCGTCGAGCACATCGTCAACAATCGCATCCACAGCGAACACCGACGGGACCATGCGGCCAGACTCGCGGAGCACTGACACACCCGCATCTACAGCTTCCACACAGCAAAACGCCTGAGGTTTGTGGTTGTGGTGTTCGGCTCACTGTCGTACCGTCAACCTAGTTGATTAGCCGTCCTAGCGGAGCTTCCCCCCACCGGTCCGCGCCTGGTCGCCGCTCATTGAAAGGGTTACGGATGCAGCGGGTTTCGATCAGACGTCGGCTGAGTCGACGGTGGATGCTGCTCGTCGCGGTGGTGGTGGTCGCAGTAGCCGCCTTCGCCGTGTATCGCCTGCACGGCGTATTTGCCTCGCACGATGTCACGTCGACTCCCAGCGGCGCGGTCAACGACATCGTCCCGTTCAACCCGAAACATGTGGTCATGGAGGTGTTCGGCCCGCCGGGCACGGTGGCGACCATCACGTATCTGGACGTGAACGCCCAACCGCAGCGCGCCGACGGCGTTGCGTTGCCGTGGGCCTACGACACCACAACGACCCAGCCCGCGGTGTTCGTCAACGTCCAGGCCCAAGGTGACAGCGATTCGATCGGCTGCCGGATCAAGATCGATGACGTGGTCAAGGACGAGAGAACGGTGAACACGCTGAACGCCTACACCTACTGCCTGGACAAGTCCGGATGAGTGGCGACAACGACGCTCGCCACCGGGTTCCGGACCTGATCCGGCGGTTCTCGGTGGTCATCGCGCTGTTCTGGCTGGGCCTGGCGGTGGTGACCAATGTGTTCGTGCCGCAGTTGGAGACCGTTGCCGAATCGCACAACGTGTCCCTGAGCCCGAAGGACGCGCCGTCACTGCAGGCCGCCAAACGTATCGGCAAGGTGTTCGGAGAGTTCGATTCGGACAGTTCGGCGATGATCGTGCTGGAGGGCGACCAGCCGCTCGGCGCCGACGCGCACCATTACTACGACGGTTTGATCCAGAAGCTGCGTCAGGACACCAAACACGTCCAGCACATCCAGGATTTCTGGGGCGATCCGCTGACGGCGGCCGGCTCGCAGAGCACCGACGGCAAAGCTGCGTTGGTGCAGGTATATCTCGCCGGTAATCAGGGCGAGTCGTTGGCCAATGAGTCCGTCGACTCGGTCCGGCGCATCGTCGACGACACTCCGCCGCCCCCGGGGGTGAAGGCGTATGTCACCGGCCCGGCGCCCCTGGTCACCGATCAGTTCGAGGTGGGCAGGCACGGCACGCTGAAGACCACGCTGATCACCATCGGGGTGATCCTGGTGATGCTGTTGTCGCTGTACCGTCGCGTCACCACCGCAATTCTCGTGATCTTCACGGTGATGATCGAGTTGACCGCGTCGCGCGGCGTCGTTGCCGTGTTGGCCAACGCCGGCGTCATCGAGCTGTCGACCTATTCGACGAATCTGCTGACGCTACTGGTGATCGCCGCAGGCACCGATTACGCGATCTTCATCCTCGGGCGTTTTCACGAAGCGCGGTACGCCGGGCAGGACCGCGTGACGGCGTTCAACACGATGTACCACGGAACGTCGCACATCATCCTGGGGTCGGGCCTGACCATCGCCGGAGCCGTGTTCTGTCTGACTTTCACCCGGCTCCCCTATTTCCAGAGCCTCGGCATACCCGCCGGCATCGGCGTTCTCGTGGCCGTGGTGGCGGCGTTGACCCTGGCGCCCGCGGTGCTGGTGATCGGCCGTCATTTCGGTCTGTTCGAGCCAGCTCGCCGGCTGCAGACCCGGGGCTGGCGACGCATCGGGACGGCCATCGTGCGCTGGCCCGGTCCCGTGCTGGTGGTGACGGTCGGGGTGGCTCTCATCGGGCTGCTCGCGCTGCCGGGATACAAGACGAGCTACGACGCCCGGCCCTATATGCCGGCCGATGCCCCGGCGAATGTGGGCTACGCGGCCGCCGAACGGCACTTCTCACAAGCGCGGCTGAATCCCGAGCTTCTGATGGTCGAGGCCGACCACGACCTGCGAAACTCCACCGACATGATCCTGTTGGAGCGCGTCGCCAAGGCGGTGTTCCACACGGACGGCATCGCTCAGGTGCAGTCCATCACGCGGCCGCTGGGCACGCCGCTGGACCACACGTCGATACCGTTCCAGATCAGCGCGGGCAGCTCGGCGCAGATCAACAACCTGCCCTTCCAGCAGGCCCGCGGCGCCGATCTGCTCAAACAGGTTGACGTGATCAACAATTCGATCGACATCCTGCGCCAGCAATATGCGCTGCAACAGCAGTCCAGCGCCGTCACCGACGAGCAGGCCAAGGCCTTCCAGCAGACCGTCGCCACCGCGCAAGATCTGCGGGACAAGATCGCCAACTTCGATGACCAGTTCCGCCCGCTGCGCAATTACTTCTATTGGGAACCACACTGTTTCGACATCCCGATGTGCGCGGCACTGCGGTCGGTGTTCGACGCGCTCGACGGTATCGACGCGCTGACCGATCAGTTGGCCAGCGTCTCGGGCAGCATCACGAAACTCGATGAGCTGCAGCCCAAGCTGCTGGCGCTGATTCCGCCGCAGATCGCCAGCCAGCAGACCAACCGCGACCTGACGCTGACCAACTACGCCACCACCTCGGGCATCAACGACCAGACGCAGGCCGCCCTGCAGAACTCGACCGCGCTGGGTCAAGCATTCGACGCATCGAAGACGGACGACTCGTTCTACCTGCCGCCGGAGGCGTTCACCAACCCCGAATTCCAGCGCGGGCTCAAGCTGTTCCTGTCACCGGACGGCAAGGCGGCCCGCATGATCATCACCCATGACGGCGATCCCGCTACGCCCGAAGGCATTTCGCACATCGACGGCATCAGGCACGCGGCCCAGGAGGCCGTCAAGGGCACTCCCCTGGCCGGCTCCAAGATCTACCTCGCCGGCACCGCAGCCACCTACAAGGACATCCAGGACGGCGCCAAATACGACCTCATGATCGCCGGGATCGCCGCGCTGAGCCTGATTCTGCTGGTCATGATGTTCATCACCCGCAGCATCGTCGCCGCATTCGTCATCGTGGGCACGGTCGCCCTGTCGTTGGGCGCCTCGTTCGGGCTGTCGGTACTGATCTGGCAGGATCTTCTTGGCATCCAACTGTTTTGGATTGTTCTGGCGCTGGCCGTCATCCTGCTGTTGGCGGTCGGGTCGGACTACAACCTGCTGTTGATCTCCCGGTTCAAGGAGGAGATCGGCGCGGGCTTGAACACCGGCATCATCCGGGCGATGGCCGGCTCGGGTGCGGTGGTGACCGCGGCAGGCCTGGTCTTCGCGGCCACCATGGCGTCCTTCGTGTTCGCCGATCTCCGGGTGCTCGGCCAGATCGGGACGACGATCGCGTTCGGATTGCTGTTCGACACGCTGATCGTGCGATCGTTCATGACACCGTCCATCGCCGCATTGATCGGCCGCTGGTTCTGGTGGCCGCTGAGGGTGCGTCCGCGGCCCGCGAGCCAGATGCTGCAGCCCTACGGATCCCGCGCTTCAGTCCGTCAACTACTGCTGTGGGAGGACGGCGACCCGATCGCGGGAACGGCGCCCCGGAGCTAGGCCGGAGCTAGGCCGCCGGTTCGCCTATAAGTTAGTCGAGGTGGCCGGACGACCCACTGCTGAGCAGTTGACTAGCAAACGGCCACTGCCGTCGCGAGTGTGAATCGTCGGTGAAAACTCGGCCCTCAAATCGCCGACGTTTCACAATCGCGAGAGGCCTGGAACTGACCCCGCTGAAATTTCGATCGAGACCATCAAGCCGTCGGCTCAGGGGCCAACAACGGAGCAGCGGGCAGCTTCTTTTTCAACCTGGCCACCCGACGCAACTGCGCGACGATATTCATGGACGTCAGCATGGGAATTCCGCCGATGAACGTCCGGAACGACGGATTGCCGCCGTGGACATGCAGCTCGTACAGGCAGCCGACGACATAGAAGAACCCCATGGTGAAGAGCACGGCCGGGATCGCGTACGCGAGCGGGTTGCGCGCGTCGTTGACCAGTTCGGTCGCGTACTCGAACTCCTCCTCGGTCAACGGTTCACGCTTGCGTACCTTCGCCAGCACCGCCTTGTGGGCGCCCACCTGTTCGCCCATCGGCGCCGGTATCCGGTTCTCCAACCGAGTGATGTACAGAAACACGCAGGTGGCGAAGACAATTGCCATCACCGCGGCGAGGATTGTGAGATCGCCCCAGATACCGAGATCCACCGTGGCAGCTCCTTTACTGAGATCTGCTAAGTACGCTACCTCAGTCGAGGGTTTCCAGGCGCTCGTTCACTCTTGCCAGCGCCTCGTCGAAGACTTCTACCTTTTCGCCGCGCTTCTCGTTGGCGGGCTGCGCGGCGCCGCGAGCGCCTTCAGCCCCCACGCGCGCGGCACCCTGGCGCCGCAGCAGGCTGAAGTTCTTCTCGCGAGCTTGCCGGAGCCGGCTCTGCAGGTCCCTCAGCGCCTTCTCATCCATCCGAGCCAACGCTTCGGGATGCGACTCGGCGATCAAGGAGCTTTCCTGCGGGGTCAGGTTCACGTGGTTGCTCATCCTTGATTCATAGCGTGCACCGCGCAGCCGCACCCGAAGAATCGCCCGAGATCTTCGCGAACCGTGGCACCCCGGCCAGTCCGAGTTCATATCACTGGCCGGTCTCCAACAGCCGCGGCAGGTTCAGCACCAGTTGCGCGTCTCTGGTGACCTCCAGGCTGAGGATTCTCGAGGCGCCGAGTCCGTCGAGCAGATCACTGAGTGGGCCGCCATGGCGAGTGATTGTCACGTCTCGCGGCAAGGTGCGTTGAGCGAATGCCAGCGTGTTGGATTGCACCGAGGTCTGATGCCATTGCCCATCGACCAGGTGGACCATGGTGTTGGTCCCCATCCGGGACTGCGACGGCACTTCGGCGAATTCCGGCAGCGGCGCTTGCAGGGTCACATCCGGTTGCCCTGTGGGACCGATGATTTCGGCGTGCACAGTGTCGCGCATACTCACACTGATGTCGGTGCGCCACTTCGGGAGCTGGTAGCCGCTGACGCCGCGTACCCGGGCGATCTCGGTGGTGACGGGCAAGGCAAGCACGTGGGCGTAGAACTTTCTATGCCGCATCGCGTTGATCAATTCGAGCTCGGGCAACAGCTCGGAGACCAGACCGCGCTGACCGGGTTTCCGGACGACGACCGCGACCGACACCTCGTCGTAGGGATCGTTGTCGCACACCGCGTACGAGAAGAAGGTCAGTGCAGCCACACCGAAACCGGGTGCCGCACGCAGTGGTTCGAGCGGGGCCGGCAGCATCGCGCCCAGGCGGTCGAGTGGCGCCAGCATGTTGGCCTGGACGATGCAGGCGCGATAGTAGAAGTTCGGCGCCCAGATCGGCCCGACGCGGGATTCGACTTTGACCTTCGGGATCCTGCGGAACCAATCGATGTTGCCCACCGCGGGATCCTGCGCCACCTCATCCAGATTCGGGTGCGAACGGTAACGGTCGTAGTACCCGCCTTTCGGCACTTCGACGGTCTGGCCTGCGAATTCGACCTCGGTGAGCTGGATACTCATCGTGCTGTACCTCGTCTTTCATCGGGATTGGTAGCTCCAGGCTGACAGCGGGACACCGAGACCCACAGGTGACGGATGGCCAAAAAGTTGTGATAAGCGGCCAGATGCGTGTGTGGCGAGGCCGATTGGGCGAGCATCGTGCGTGAGGAGGCAACCATGACCGAGATCAAGCCAGTACTGGAGCCCGAGGCCGCCGAGTTCTGCAAGGCCACCGACTCCCCTCCGTTTCTGTACCAACTACCACCCCAGGAGGGGCGCAGGGCGGTCGACGAGGTGCAGTCCGGTGCCCTGGAGATGCCCGCGATCGATGAGGAGTGGATCACCGTCGACGGCGGACCCACCGGCTCGGTGAAAGTGTGCATAGTCAAACCCGCCGGAACGAGCGCGACGCTGCCGGTCATCTTCTACATCCACGGCGCGGGCTGGGTGTTCGGCAATGCGCACACACACGACCGGCTGGTTCGCGAGTTGGCTGTCGGTGCGGGTGCCGCCGTGGTATTTCCCGACTATGACCTGTGCCTGGAGGCGAAGTATCCGACCGCCATCGAGCAGAACTACGCCGCTGCACAGTGGTTCTTTGCACATGGTGATGAAAAGGGCTTGGATGCTTCACTATTCGCTGTCGCAGGCGATTCCGTGGGCGGCGACATGGCCGCGGTGCTGACCCTCATGGCCAAAGACCGCGACGACGTCACCATCTGCCACCAGGTGCTGCTCTACCCGGTCACCGCAGCAGACTTCGACACCGCGTCGTACCACCAGTTCGCCGAGCACCATTTCCTGACGCGCGAAGGCATGAAGTGGTTCTGGGATCAATACACCGCTGGACGAACTCGTCACCGGCTGCGCCGAAAGTGGCCTTGTGCAGGTGTGATTGCTCGATAAGCTTCTGCAAAACGCAAGGGAGACAAGGATGACCGACAGCTCATCGGATTGGGAGGTGGTCGGCCGGGCGAACTACGTGTCGTTCACCAGCTACCGCAAGGACGGTAGCGCAGTGTCAACTCCGGTATGGATCGCCCCGGCCGAGGGCAAGCTCTACTTCTTCTCGGAGGTCGGCGCATACAAGGTTAAACGCGTCCGCCGCAATCCGTCTGTGACGCTGCAGCCCTGCGATGTTCGAGGGAAGACCAGGCCCGGCGCGCCCGTCGTCGAGGGCACCGCACGCGTGCTCGACCACACCGAGACCCCGAAGGTCCGCAAGATCGTCAATCGCAAGTACCGGTTGTTGGGACCGCTGAGCGAATTCGGTGTGTGGCTCACCCGTCGTCAGAGAGCGTCGTTCGCCATCGAGATCGCCCCGAGGCAGTAGCCGGTCAGCTACCGAACACGGACACGACTTTTTTGGCAGTGGCCTTCGCTGATCCCGGATTCTGGCCGGTTACCAGCCGACCATCGGCGACGACGTAGGAGGTAAAGGGAATCAGGCCCTTTTCGTACCGGGCGCCGCGCTTCTTCATCTCCTCTTCGACGTTGTAGGGCACCAGCTTGTCGACGCGTGCGAGCACCTCCTCCGACCAGGAGAACCCGGTCAGCTTGCGCCCGGCCACCAGAAGCGAACCGTCCGACAGGGTGGTGTTGAGCAGTCCGGCATAGCCGTGGCAGACCGAGGACACGATTCCGCCGCGCTCGAAGATCTCACGGGTGATACGTTGCAGCCCTTCACTATCGGGGAAGTCGAACATCACCGCATGGCCGCCGGTGAAGTAGATCGCGTCGAAGTCCGCGGCGTCGATCTCGTCAGGCGAAGCGGTGTTGGCCAGCAGTTCCATCTTGGCGGGGTCGGCCTTCCACGACTTTGCGCTCTTGTCGTAGTTCGGAAACTTCAGCGAGCGCGGTTCCAACGGGGACAAGCCGCCCTTCGGGCTGACGATCGTCTGTTGATAACCCGCCTCGGCGAAGATGTCATACGCGTGTGTCAGCTCCGAGAGCCACAACCCGGTCGGTTCGGACGGATCCTCGTAATGGGAGACGTTGGTGACGACGTTCAGGATGCGCTTGGTCATGTCCCAAGGATTCCGGTGGCGAGCCAGCATTGCCAGCAAGTGGCCACTTCTCACAACTTGTTGGCCATCCATCACCTGTCGAGCGATGCGTGCTCGTTCCTAACCTGGATAACGCATGATGAGAGCAAACAGCCAGACACGGCGACGCGAGGTGTATGTGAGTACGCACGAGGTTCTGCGTTCGCCGGCGAGCGCTGCGCTACTCGTCGATCTGGCCGCCGAGCACGGGATGCCCCACTCCGACGCACTGCACGGCACGCCCCTGACCCGAGAAGCGCTCGACGACCTCGACGCCGAAGTCCGCCTTCGCGACGAGTTGCAGATCCTCACCAACATCCTCGACGCACTGCCTGACGTTGCGGGGCTCGGAGTCGAGGCCGGACTGCGCTGCCATGCCGCATCGCCCGGGATCTGGGGGCTCGCGCTCATGAGCTCCCGGACACTGGGAGACGCGATGTCGGTGGGGATGTCACTCGCTGCGCTGAGCTTCTGCCTGTGTCGGCTCAGTGTCACCACAGATACGGCCGACGGTACCGGCAGGTTGGTTCTCGATCCCACGGCACTGCCGTTCGGCATCCGCCGATTCGCCGTCGAGCGCGACAGCACGGGCATCCAGACACTGCAGCGCGACCTGCTCATGAACCCCGATGCCCAACTGCGGGTTGCCTATACGATGAAGCGCCCACTAGAAGACGAGGTTCGGAGGTACACCGAGGTATTCGGCGTTGAACCTGAATTCGATGCACCGCAGAACTGCCTGATCGTCAGCCTGGAATCCCTGAGCGCGCCGCTGCCCCAAGCCAATCAGTACGCCCGGTCGATGGCGGAGAAACAAGCGGTCGAACTGCTCAGGCAGCGATCGGCGCGGGCCGGTGTCGCCGGCCTGCTACGCGACCTGATGCTGGCGAATCCGTCGCCGGTGCTGTCGCTCGACGAGGCCGCGCGGCAACTCGCCGTCAGCTCACGTACGCTGCGGCGGCACCTCGCCCAAGAAGGGGTGTCGCTGCGGGTGCTACAGGAAGAGGTGCGCGAAGCACTGGCCGAGGAACTGCTGGTCACCGACGGGCAGTCGGTCGCGGAAATCGCTGAACGCCTTGGTTATTCTCAGGTTTCCAGCTTCACCCAGGCCTTCCGGCGGTGGAAGGGTGTCGGGCCCCAAGAGTATCGGCGGCGGGCACGCCCTCGATGACTACGCCAGATCTTCATGCCAAGCGACCCGCAGCGAGCCTGGTGCTGATGCTCGACTGGGCCGCCGAGTTCGGCTTGACCGCACAACAGTGTCTGGCAGGCACCAGGATCGCTCCGGCCACAGTCCGAGGCCCCGCCGCCGAGGTGAGCGGACAACAGGAACTCAGGGCCATCGCGAATATCGTTGCGACCCTTGGGGACCGACCAGGACTCGGCCTGCAGGCCGCGGCGAGGTATCCGGTCACTGCCTTCGGGGTGTGGGGATTTGCCATTCTCACCAGTCCGACCCTGGGCGAAGCTATCGACGTCGCAGTGAAATTCGTGCGACTGAGCTACGCCTTCTGCACCTTTGAAACTCGACGCCACGGCGACGAACTCTCGATCGTGATCGATGCCCGCTCCGTGCCGCAGCCCGTCCGCAGGTTCGTGCTGGAACGTGACGCAGCCGCCATTCCCAATCTCTACCGCGAGATCCTCGGCACCCCGCCGCCACCGAGCCGCATCTCGTTCGCACTCCCCGACCCCGGACCGGCCGTCGGGTTGTACGAGGAGATGTTCGGCGCAGTACCCGAATTCGGCGACGCGATAACCTCGGTCACCTTGCCGGCCGAGCTGCTGAATGTGCCACTGCCGCAGGCCAGTGCCCGCACCGCCAAGCTCACCGAACAGCAGTGCCGGCTGCTGCTCGAGCAGCAGGAAGCCAGAACGGGACGGGCAGGTCTGGTGCGCGATCTGTTGCTGGTCGACCCCGCCCGGCCCCCGACACTGGCACAGGTGGCGGAGCGGCTGTCGTGCAGTACGCGAACGCTGCGAAGACAATTGGAGGCAGAAGGCACCTCATTCCGGAAGCTCCTCGACGAGGTGCGCCACCACCTCGGCACAGAACTGCTGCAGAGCGGCATGACGGTCGAGCAGGTCTCAAACCGGCTGGGATACAACGACGTCAGCAATTTTTCGCATGCATTCCACCGATGGAAGGGCGACAGCCCACGGGCTTATCTGGCCCGGCAGAACACGACAACATATCCGAGAAACAGGTAGAGGAGTTCACCGCATGTACGCGATAACGTTCGACGGTTTTGGCGATCCGGAGGTGATGGAGTGGGCTCAGGTCGACGACCTGCCCGCACCGGGTCCCGGTCAGGTTGCCATCGACGTGGTGGCCGCCGGAGTGAATCGCGCCGATGTGATGCAACGGATGGGCTTCTACCCACCGCCTCCCGGCGTCAGTGATGTCCCTGGCCTCGAAGTCTCCGGGTACATCGCCGAAGTGGGTGCCGGAGTGCAAGATTGGTCTCCCGGCGATGCGGTGTGCGCCCTTTTGGCCGGCGGCGGATACGCCGAGCGGGTAAACGTGGCGGCCAGCCAGGTGCTACCCGTACCCGATGGCGTCAGCGTCACCGCCGCGGCGGCCCTGCCCGAGACCGCCGCGACCGTGTGGTCCAACGTGGTGATGACCGGCGAACTACAGAGCGGGCAGGCTCTGCTGGTCCACGGCGGCGGCAGCGGAATCGGCACGCATGCAATACAAGTCGGCCGCGCGCTTGGCGCCGACGTGGCGGTGACCGCCGGTTCGCAATTCAAGCTGGACCGCTGCCGCGATCTCGGCGCGCAAACGTTGATCAACTATCGGGATCAGGATTTCCCAGCCGTGGTCAATGCCGAGTATTCCGGTGCCAATGTCATTCTCGACATCATGGGCGGCAGCTATCTCGCCAAGAACGTCGAGGCACTGGCTGAGAACGGTCACCTGACGATCATCGGGCTCCAGGGTGGTGCCACAGCCGAACTCAATCTCGGTGCGCTGCTGTTCAAACGGGGATCAGTGCACGTGACAAACCTGCGCCGGCGGCCCGAGCAAGGGCCAGGCTCCAAGGCCGAGATCATCTCCGAACTGCGTAAGCACCTGTGGCCGTTGATCGCCGAGGGCGCCGTCGCGCCCGTTGTCGCGGCAGAAATCCCGATCACCGATGCTGCGGAAGCCCACAAGCTCCTCGACTCCAACGAGACGGTCGGAAAGGTTCTACTGGTGGTGCGCGAAGCCTGAAGGGCCAGGTGGCTTGGCGCGACCCTCGAACATGTGTTCCAATAGGCCTCAGCCCGGCCCGCCCAGTGTGGGCGAAGTTTTCGAGGAGATCGCCACAACAATGACTGTAGAAACCCTGGTAGCAGGCACGTCGTCGACCGACTCCGACACCGCAGACGTCTCGGCTCCGTCGATCGAGAACACCGCGCCCGCGAGTGCGCCCAGGAAGGCACCGGCCAAGAGGACGACCGCCAGGAAGACCAAGACCCTCGAGCTGACCCTCACGGTCACCGGCACAGCCGACGGCGAATGGCGGGCGGACCTCAGACAGGGCTCCACATACCTGGCCCGCGACCTCGCCGTCGCGGCCGCCGCAGTCTCCCGAGCAGCCAAGGAACTTCATGAAGACCTCTCCACACCGATCGATGAGGTGATCGAAGAGGCTCGTGCCCAGCAGGCCGCCAAGGTCGCCGCCTTGGAGTCTGAGCTGGAAGCGGCCCGCAAGGCGCTCGCCGACCTGGACTGAGCGGTCACCGTTCGACGTCTGCTCGTCGAGCTCGACTCTGGCGGAGCGTCGGTGCCCACGACGCGAATGTCAGTGGAGCCATCGCCCGCCAGGATGGTGATTCGAACCGGACAGGTAGTCGTCGGGATCGCGGCCCTGATGCTCACTCAATGGTGGCGAAGCAAAATCACACGTACAGCGAAGCAAATGGCTCGAACGGCAGATTCCTGATGCCGAACCAGACCATCACCACCACCAGAGCGATCATCGCGGACCAACGGTAGTTCTGCCAACTTCGTACCCGTTGGCCGGAGATGCGCCCATAGGTCCACGCACCAAAAGCCCATGCGAGGAGCCCGACCGCCAGAAGTCCGATCGCGTTAAACCTCAGCGCCGCGAACAAATCGCCATGCATCAGGGAGTACAACATTCTCTTATACACATCTGACGCTGCCGACGATCGCAT
>NZ_LZTB01000126.1 GCF_001665685.1 Mycobacterium sp. 852013-50091_SCH5140682 | reverse complement strand
ATCGTCTTCGGGGCGAAATATGCCTGGCGGACCAGGAATCCGGCGCCGACAGCGAGCACCGCCCCCACCGCCACCGCTGAATCCGCCGCCGCTTGACGACGATGACGATGACTGCGCCGAGGTGTACGCGCCGATCGATGACGACAACGCTGAATCGAAACTGTCGAAGCTCATCCCGCCGGAACCACTGGTTACGGCCCAACCGCCGCTGGAGGACGCGTGATACCAATCCGGTTGCGGGGCAACCGTACCCGTGACGTCCTGATACTTCTTGGCCCACAGCGCCGCGGCGCCCGCGGCCACAGCGAACGGGATGTAGGCGGTGTAGAGATCCTTGCGCGCGGCGAAATCGAACCGGGTCCCGGCCGAGTCGGTGGTCAGCAGCCGATGGAATCCGCCTACCCGCGACCACAATTCGCGTCCCGCCTCGGTGCGCCGGGTGCCCAGCCCGGGGCGCCACGAACGCACCGTGACCACAAAGAACACCGCGAACGGCAGACCCCACATGGTCACGCCGGCGCCGAACCACGTCAGGAAACCGCACACTGCGAGCACGAGCGCCACCGCGTTGGCGCCACGCAACCACAATTCCTCGGGACGCTTGACCATGAGGTCGTTGTCAAGGGCCCACTTGCGTACTGCGGCAGCCATATTGGTCTTGGCCTTGTTGAGTTTCTCGCCTGAGCTCGCCGTCTTCCTGGCGCGAAACTCGGCGTCCTTGTAGGAAATCCTGAGCGCGAGCCCCACGGCGGCGGCGACCGGGTCGACATCGGCCCACGCCGACTGGCTGGCGAGGCCGCGGATGTTCCACTGCTCGGCGTTGACCTGCCGCAGTTCGATGAGGCCGCGGTCGGCGAGATGGAACAGCGTCGCTGTCAGCGCGCTCTTCGGAATCGCTTCGGTCCGGATGTACTCGGCCTGCACCGGTCCGATTCCCTCCGGAGGTGCGTACTGCAGCGGGAAGCTCGGCGGACGTTCTGCGGTGCGCCGCCACCAACCGAACGCGATCAGGCCCAGTGCCACCGACAGTGCGGCCACCCAGATCACCCCGGCCACCGAGCGGCCCAGCACCTGATCCCAGGTGTACGGCCAGGGCAGCGTGGGCTGCGGCGGGGTGGGCACGTCGACACCGGCGCGCAGCGTGACGGGGACACGCGGATCCAGATTGACGGCGCTGAGCCGCACGGTGTCGCCTGAGGTGGTCAGATCCGTGCAGGCCCGGCCCACTCCGTAGCCCACGCTGCACTGGGCGCCGGTAACCGCTGCCGGGAGGGTGACGCTGACCCTGAACCGGCTGATGTGGTTGTTCCACGCCGGGGCAAGGACATTCCAGTAGAACGCCGATGCGGAGTTGGGATCGCCGACGGATCCCGCGAACCTTTTATCGGCGCCGACTCGTCCGGGGTCCAGCACACCGTCGACGGTGTAGCGGATCTCGAACACCTGGGTGCCGTCGTTCAGCGTGCGGTTCGGGTCACCGATCTTGGCCACCACGAACCGCCCGCCGTCCTCGTCGAGCATCTCGTATGGGGCCGGCGCCCCGTTGAGTCGGATCGAAGTGACCGTTGGCGGTTGACGCAGCCGCGGATTGTTGGGGTTGGCCACATCCCAATACCGGAAGAGCCCGTGGCGGCCGGGCGGGAAATCCGCGGTGATGGTCTCGACCGCGGTCAGCCGGCCGTCGGCGCCGACGGTGAGATCCGCCGCGTAGTCGGTGATGATGACCGGGTCGTCGGTTCGCGCTGCACCGCCACCGCTGGGCCAGAATACGGGCCAGAGCAGACCGAACACGGTGAGCGCCAAGGCGAGCGACCACACGATGACCCGACGCATGACACCTCCCGTCCGGCGCGTACCGATCATCCGGTTCGATGTCCGCCCTACCCTATGTGCAACGGGTCGATTTGCACACGTGAAGGCTCTTGTTCCCGTCGGGCACTGAGCACGACCGTCGCGCGGCGCAGCGCGGCCGCCAGCGCCAACCCGTCGTTGCGCGGCGCCCGGACCAGCATGCGCGTCACGTCGGCATCCGGTTCGACCCCGGGCGGACGCCGCGCGCCCGGGGGCAACTCGACCGGGCCGAGCAGTTCGGCCGAGTCGGGAAACTGCGCGGCGTCCAACAAGGCCGTCACCGCGGGGCCGGTGCCGTCGACCGCCGCCATGTGCACCGCCGGCGGCAACCCGACCTCGCCGCGGGCGTCCAGCTCGGCGTCGGCATGGCCCACGGGATCCCAGCGGATCAGCGACTGCACGGTGGGTATGGCCGCCTCGGCCACCACCGCGACCACGCCGCCGTCGCTGCGCGGGCGCACCAGAGCTGCGGCGGCCATCCAACGCCGCAAGGTGTCCTCGGCGGCGCGCAGGTCCTGCCGACCCAGCAGCGCCCAGCCGTCGAGCAGCAGGGCGGCGCCGTAGCCGCCCTCGGCGACCGGTTCGGCGCCCGGCGTCGACACCACCAGCGCGGGACCGTCACCCACGGCGGCCACCACAGCGTCGCCACCGGAGGTGATCACGCTGGCGCCCGGGAACGCACGACCCAACTCCTCGGCGGTGCGACGGGCTCCGACGACGACCGCGCGCACGGCATCAGAACCGCAGCGCACACACCGCAGCGTCGGTTCGGGGCGGCCACACCATCGGCATTCGGCGACCGCGCTGTCGCGGTCCGGCAGCGCCATCGGACCGGTGCAGTGCCTGCAACGGGCGATCGTGCGACAACGCGCACAGGCCAGGGCGGGTACGTAGCCGCGGCGCGGTACCTGCACCAGCACCGGGCGCTGGGCCTGCAACGCCGAACGGGCGGCCTGCAACGCCATCGACGGCAATCGGGCGGTGCGCGCGGCGGGATCGCGTTCCTGCGCGTAGCCGCTGTCCTCGAGCGCCACCACGCGGGCCGCGGCCGCGCGTACCACCGGCCGGGGCGCGACCAAATCGTGGGCCCAGCGGGTGCGGACAAGGGCCTGGGCTTCGGCCGTACGGGCGTACCCGCCGATCATTGCCGCGCACCGCAATTGGTGCGCCCGCAGCATCGCCACCTCGCGGGCGTGGGGGTACGGCGCGCGCGGTTCGGCGAGGTTGTCGTCGCCGTCGTCCCACACCAGTACCAGGCCGAGATCCCGGACCGGGGCGAACACCGCACTGCGGGTGCCGATCACCAGGCGGGCATCTCCGCGCAGCACCGACAGCCAGCGCCGGTAGCGCTGCGCCGGGCCCAGCCCGGCCGACAACGCCGCGACCCGCGACGGCGGAACATGCTCGACCGCTGCGGCGTACAACGCGTCGACGTCGCGCTGGTCCGGCATGATCGCCAGCACCCCGTGACCGGCGCACACCGTCACCGCGGCGGCCTCGGCCAGCCGCTGCGGCCAGTGCTCGCCGGGCAGCGCCTGCCACACCGCCCGGGCCGCCCGGCCGTCGTGCAACGCCGTGAGGAACTGTTCGCCGCGCCCGTAGCGCGCCCATCCGGCAGGGTCGACGGCGGCCTGCGGCACCGGATCCGGTTCGGCCGGTGTCTGTTTCTCCACCGTGGCGTGCCGCGGCGGCACCGCCAGGCGCAGCACGTCGGCCCGGGTCCCGGCGTAGCGCGCCGCGACGGCGTCGACCAGCCGCCGCACCTCGGCGGTGAGCACCGATTCGGGCGACACCACGCGATCCAGCCAGCCCAGCTTGCCGGTGTGTTCGGTGTCCGAACGCCGCTCCAGCAGGAACGCATCGACCAGCCGACCGTGGAACCGCACCCGGACCCGGACCCCGGGCTGCGCATCGTCGGACTGCTCGGCCGAGACCAGATAGTCGAATTCGCGGTCCAGATGCGGCACCGACAGCATCGGCAGGACTCGCGCGATGGGCTCGTGCTCGGCTGCCTGCCGGGTGGTGGTCACGGCGCCGGTGTACCAGAACGCCCTGACGTCCGGGCGAAGAACAGCCCGGCGGTGATGAGGAGCAGCGACGCCGCGTAGGCCCACCAGATCGGGACCGCCAGCAACTGGTCACCCCGCACGAACTGGCTGATCCCGATCATCGAGTCCGACACCGCGAACGTCACCGCGCCCAGCGCTGTCCACGGGGTCGGTAGGTCGGCCAGCAGCGCCGTGCACACCATGGCGCCCAGCACCGCGATGTAGGCCACCACGGGCACCGCCATACCCTGCTCCAGCAGACGCGGCCAGAACCAGACCAGCAGCGCCAGGCACGCCGCCACGGTCGCGGCGACCGCAACCAGCCGCGGCGTCGTCCGGCGCGCCAGCGGCAACAACGCGGCCAGGAAACACAGGTGTGCCACCAGGAAGGCGGCCAGGCCCAAGACGAACGACGGCTGCCACCACGGCATCGCGAGCAGGTAATCCCCCGCAGCCGAAAAGCTCAGTGCCCCAACCAACCACCGTCGCTCGCGCGCGATCGGATGGCCCAGCGCCGCGGCCGCCAGCAGCACCGCCGTCAGCGCCTTGACGGCAGGCTGCCCGGGGAACTGTCCGGTGAGGTCTGCCCCGGTCGGCAGGCCCGTCGCGACCACGATCAGGAAAACTCCGTAGCCCGCCCCGACGACCGCAGCCGCGACCCACAGCCACGCCGTGCGGCGGTGTGCGTACGGTGACGGAGTGTCTGTTGCTGACGAGAAGCCGGCTGTCGATGCCATCCTGCAGAAGGTACTGCAGGTGGTGCCGTTCCAACTCTCCACCGCCGACGGCGTTGACGAGGCCCGACGGAAGTTCAAGGAACTGCCGCGCCGCGAGATCCATCCCGAGGTTGTGACCGAGGACCTCACCATCGAGGGCCCGGCGGGTCCGATTCCGCTGCGGGTGTACCGGCCGCCGACGGCCGACGGGACGGCGCTGCCGGTCGTGGTGTTCATCCATGGTGGCGGCTGGTCGGTCGGTGATCTGGACACCTACGACGGCACCGCCCGCGACCACGCCGTGCGCGCCGATGCCGTGGTGGTGTCGGTGGAATACCGGCTGGCTCCCGAGCATCCGTTCCCGGCCGCCGTCGACGACGCCTGGGCCGCCACCCAGTGGGTGGCTGCGCACGCCGCCGAACTGGGTGCAGACTCGGACCGCCTGGCTGTCGCCGGGGATTCCGCCGGTGGCAACCTCAGCGCGGTCATGGCGCAGTTGGCGCGCGACGCAGGCGGCCCGGCGATCCGGTTCCAGCTGCTCTGGTATCCGGCCACCACCGGCGACACCTCGCTGCCGTCGTTCACGGAGAACGCCGACGCTCCGATCTTGGATCTGGCCGCGGTCAAGGGATTCACCAAGTGGTACGTCAGCAAGGACGTCGACCTGGCCAATCCCCCGGCCACGCTGCTGCCTGCGCGGGCCGAGAGCCTGGCCGACCTGCCACCTGCCTACATCGCCACCGCGGGCCACGATCCGCTGCGCGACGACGGCGCCCGCTACGCCGAACTGCTGCGCGCCGCCGGGGTGCCCGTCGAATTGCACGTCGCCGAGACGCTGGTGCACGGCTATCTCGGATACGTCGGTGTGGTGCCCGCCGCGACCGAGGCCTCCGACCGGGCGCTGGCCGCGCTGCGGGCCGCGTTGCACGGGTGACGGGGCTACCGGCCCCGGTAGAACGCGCTCGGCGGCACCCCGTGCCACCGTTTGAACGCATGGCAGAAGGTGGATGTCTCGGTGTAACCCAGCCTTCGGGACACTTCCTCGACTGTCAGGCCGACGTTGCTCAACAGATCGACGGCCAGCGCTGAACGCGCCTCGTTGACCAGCGCACGATATGAGGTGTCCTCGTCGGCCAAGCGGCGGCGCAGCGTTCGCGGATGCATATCGAGTTCGGCAGCCACCTCGGGCAACGCGGGGAACGCGCCGGAATCGCGAAACAGCTTGCTGCGCACCACCGCTGTGATGCCCTGCCGTCGCTCGTGACGCTGCATCAGGACCTCACACTGGGCGACGCACATCTCGAGCGTGTGCCGATCGGCCGCGGGCAGCGGCTCGTCGAACATGGCGCGCGGGAAGTACACCCGGTTGTGCGTGCGCCCGAAGGTCCGGTCCACCACCGGCAGCAGAGCCAACAGCACCGCGACCGCCTCGGGGTCCAGGCTTGCCTCCAGCCGCACCTGATCGGCGTACTGCGCGATCACCGGAAGGGCGAATTCCCGTGTCGTCAATACGATCCCGGCGACGTCGCGCTCGAGGAAGAAGGCCTGGACGTCGGCGGGCAGGTGATCCACCTCGAATTCGAGCAGACAACTGTCGGCGCCTTCGAACAGCGTGACCCCGATGTTCAACATGGTCAGCGAGAAGTAGCGCATCGCGATGCCGAACAGTTCCCGGAACGTGGCGCACGACATGGCGGCGAAACCGAACAGCCCGAGATGGGTGAGCCGGAACCTGCTGCCGACATCGATGCCCAGGCCGGTGGTCTCGGGTACCGCGGCGAGCACGCGCCGCACCGCGCTGATCTCGTCGGAGGCCGTGATCAGCGCATCCGGGTTGGCCAGGTCAGCCGGTTCGAGCCCGGTACCCGCGAGGATGTCCGCGGTCGCGATGCCCCGCTCGTTCGCCACCTCGCACAACACCCGCGTCGTATAGACCGGGCGACGCAGGTCAAGCGACCATGCTGTCGGCGCCATGTCCCAAACTCCCAACTCCCTGTCCGATAATCCCATTCTCAAGCCGCGGTGTCCGCCATACCGTGGACTCATGGGAGCACCGGCGCAGCGGCTGGGCACATGGGACATGACCCGCGAGGCGATCACGGTCGGATTCGACGCGGGAGAGGCGTTCCTCGGCCGCTGCCGCGGTCAAGACATCACCCGGTTTCGCTGCGGCACAAGACGTTTCGTGGTCATCGAACACCCCGATTACGTCGATCACGTGCTGCACGCGGGGCGGCTGCGGTACGTGAAGTCCAACGATTACGAGCCGATCCGAGCCGCCGCGGGCATCAACCTGCTCACCGACGAGGGCGACTCGTGGGCGGCGCACCGGGCCGCACTCAACCCGACGTTCGCCCGGCGTCATCTCAACGAGCTCGTCGACCTGATGCGTGCGCCGATCGAGCGGGTGACCGATGACCTGGCGGCTCGCGGGGACATCGTCCGCTTCGACATGCACGAGCTGATGGTGGAAACCACGCTGCGGGTCGTGGCGAACGCCCTGTTCGGCCAGGATTTCGGGCCGCTGGTGCACAGCATGCACGATCTGGCCACCCGCGGGCTGCGCCGCGCCGAGAAGCTGGAACGGGTCGGTTTGTGGGGCATGCTGCCGCCACGGGTGTACGACGTCATCACCTGGTGCACCTTCGCAGGCGTCCCGCTGCCGCCGCCGCTGCACGAAGGGCAGCAGATCGCGCTGGCGCTCGACGAAGCCGTCACCGCGGTGATCGAGGAACGCGTCGCACATCCCACGGATTCGACCGACCTGCTCAACGTGCTGTTCAACGCCGACGGCGGGACGTGGCCGCGTAAGCGGGTGCGCGACGAGGCCCTGACATTCATGCTGGCCGGCCACGAGACAACGGCCAACGCGATGTCGTGGTTCTGGTATCTGCTTGGGCTGCACCCGGAATCACGTGATCGGATGCTCGCCGAGATCGACGAGGTGCTCGGCGATCGGCGTCCCGGCGCCGACGACCTGTCTCGGCTGCCGTGGACCCTGGCATGCGTGCAGGAGGCGCAGCGGTACTTCTCAGCGGTGTGGATCGTTGCCCGCGAAGCGATCGAGGACGACATCCTCGACGGATCAGCCGGCCCGCACCACATCCGGCGCGGCAGCACCGTGATCATCCCCATCCACCACATCCACCACGACGCCCGCTGGTGGCCCGAACCCGAACGATTCGACCCGGGCCGGTTCCTCAGCCCTGCGCCTGACCGGCCCCGGTCGGCCTACCTTCCGTTCGGCGGTGGGCGGCGCATCTGCATCGGGCAGAGCTTCGCACTGATGGAGATGGTGTTGATCGCGGCGATCATGGGCCGGCGATTCCGGTTCGACCTGCAGCCCGGCCGACCCGTCGACCTGGAAGCCACACTGACCCTGAGACCCAAATACGGCGTCCACGTTGTCGGACGCAGAAGGGACGCGCGTTGATGGCCGACTACCACACCCTGATCGTGGGCGCCGGATTCTCCGGCATCGGCACTGCGGTGAATCTGGACAAGGCCGGATTGCGCGACTATCTCATCGTCGAGGCCGGTGACGGTGTCGGCGGCACCTGGTTCTGGAACCGCTATCCCGGTGTGGCCGTGGATATTCCGTCGTTCTCCTACCAGTTTTCGTTCGAACAGTCGCCGGACTGGTCGCGCACGTACGCGCCGGGACGCGAGTTGCGCGGGTACGCCGAACACTGCGTCGACAAATACCGGCTGCGCTCACGTATCCGGTTCAACGCCGAGGTTGCCGGTGCGGTGTTCGATGACGACGAAACCCTCTGGCGCGTCGCATTGTCCACCGGCGAGGTGATCACCGCACGATTCCTCGTCAACGCCAGCGGTGTGCTCACCATCCCGAAACTCCCCGACATCGACGGCGTGGACTCCTTTGCCGGTGTCACGATGCACACCGCGCGGTGGGACCACACCCAGGACCTCACGGGCAAGCGCGTGGCGATCATCGGAACCGGGGCCACCGCCGTTCAGGTGATACCCGAGATCGCGCCGATTGTCCAGCAGCTCACCGTTTTTCAGCGCACTCCCATCTGGTGCTTCCCGAAATTCGATGTGCCGCTACCTGCCGCGGCGCGCTGGGCCATGCGGGTGCCCGGCGGACGGACCCTCCACCGCCTGCTCAGCCAGGCCTACGTCGAATTCACCTTCCCTCTGGCCGCGCAGTATTTCACGATCAATCCGTTCGCCAAGCGGGCCGACGCCGCGGGCCGGGCGTACCTGCGCCGCGAGGTGCGGGACCCGCAGCTGCGCGACAAGCTCACCCCGCGCTACGCCGTCGGGTGCAAACGGCCCGGGTTCCACAACACCTATCTGTCGACGTTCAACCGCGACAACGTCGCGCTCATCACCGAGCCGATCGACAAGATCACCGGATCCGGCGTGGCCACCGCCGACGGCGCGACGTATGACGCAGACGTGCTGATCCTGGCGACCGGATTCAAGGTGATGGACGTCGACGCAATGACCTTCGACATCACCGGTCCCAGCGGCCAGACCCTCAGCGCGTTCTGGGAAGAGCATCGCATGCAGGCCTACGAAGGGGTCAGCATCCCCGGCTTCCCGAACTACTTCACGGTGATGGGTCCTTACGGCTACGTCGGGTCGTCCTATTTCGCGCTGATCGAAGCCCAGACCCACCACCTGGTGCGCTGCATCGCGCAAGCCGACCGGCGGGCTGCCCATCGCGTCGAGGTGCGGCAGGAGGCCAACGATCGCTACTTCGCCGAGATGATGCGCAAGCGTCACCGCCAGATCTTCTGGCAGGACAGTTGCCGCAACGCCAACAGTTACTACTTCGACCGCAACGGCGATGTCCCGCTGCGACCGGCCAGCACGCCCGAGGCGTACTGGCGCAGCCGTAGCTTCGACCTCGACGACTACCGGTTCACCGGCAAGTTCTCCCGCTAGTTCTCCGCCGAGCAGTCATGAAAGTCCGCGACACGCCGGGTTTCGGGGGCTTTCACGTCTGTTCGGCAAGGAAACCCGCCGTCAGTGGCCGCCGGGCTGTTGGTTCGACGGGTTCGCCCCGTTGTACTGGGTCTGGCCGCCGTACTGGTTGTGCTCGTTGGGTCGCTGATCCTGCCAACCGGGGCGCTGCTGCACCGTCTGCGTAGCCGTGGACGTCTCAGTTTGGGTCTGCGTCTCTGTTTGTGTGGCCGTGGCGGTCGCGGTATCGGTCTGCGTGACCGTATCGGTCGCCGGCGCCTGTCCCTGCTCGTGATGGCGCGGCGCCCCGCCGCCACCGCCTGACGAGCCGCCGCTGCCGCTGTCGTTGGCGGCGGTGGTCGCAGTCGTCGTCGTTGTGGCGGTGGTCGTGCTGGACGTCTGCGGCGCTGAGCCGTTCGAACCGCACGCCACCGCGAATGCGGCCGCGAGGGCCGCCAGGCCGAGTGCCAGGGCGGCGCGGCGGCGCCAGGTGGTCGTCTCCATCGTCATCGCATAGATTCCTTTTCGGTTGGGTGCATTGAGCAACCGGGACATCTTGATCAATCGTGATGGGAAACCTCTGGGCTCCAGCTATGTTCGCGCTGTGCGAGGACCGGACAGCAAAGTGCTCTGGGCCGGATTTTTCCCGCCGTTACCGCCCGTTCCCGTCGGATACGGTTAGCAAGTGCCGGACGTTCCCGTGACCGAGAGGCCCAGAAGTCGGGTGCGCAGTGCAGTCAGCAGCATCTGCATAGGCTGCTCGGCGGCAGCTGCTGTTGGCGCCATCCTCATCCCGATCACCATGTGGGCGACCAGCTCACCGACCGACATGGTCGAGGACCCACAGACCGGCACCGCCGTGGCAACCGTGATCATCGGCGTGTGTGTGCTGTTCCGGTTGGCGCCCCGGCTGATCGGACGACGACCGCCGTGGGTCGCCACGATGCTCGCCGATGTGGTCGCCGTGACGCTAGGAGTGTGGGTTGCCTGGAGCATCTATCGCACCTACCGCGCCCGCGCCGCGCTGGCGCTCGTGGACTCCACCGGTGCATCGGTGCTCGTGGTGGAGGCGATGCTCACCGCGCTCGTCGCGGTGGCCCTAGGCGTGACTGCGGCGGCAGGCAGTGCGCCTACGAATAGGCGAATAGCGTTGTGCGCCTTTGCCGTTGTGGCAGTCGTGCTCCCGGTGGCGATCCATCGTTCGGTCGACGATTACCGTGCCCGCGTCTGGCATCCGAGCCTCACCGCCTCGGCTGCTGCACCGGCCCCGGTTCCCTCGGCGATCGGTCCGGTCAAGTACCAGCTCTCCTACCCGCGGGATTTCCACCCCGTCGGGACCGGTTTCATCCTTACCGCCGCCGACGGGGTGACGGCCTACGACGGCCGGTCCGGCGCAGTACGTTGGCGTGCAACCGGTTTCGGCCCATCGTCAGTCGGCGCCCGCCATGGCGTCGCGGTGGCACGACGTGACGGCGACGACCCGGCAGGCGTCGTCGTGTTGTTTCTCGGCGGTGCCCTGATCGCGCTCGACGGCAGCACTGGCAATGTGATCTGGCGCCGACAGCACGGCGGCACGGTGACGGCCGCCGCCGGCGGTGTTGACGCGCTGGGCATGACGGTATTCACCGCAGACGACAGTCCTGACCGCACGCGCTTCTACTCGCTCGACCCGGCCAACGGACAGCTGCGCTGGACGAGGCCCACCGACTGCAGCGATCCGACCCTGGCCGCAGGCACTCCCGGCCAGTTCGCCTATCGGTGCGGGATGCCTCCGACGGTGATCGACGCGCGCACCGGAAAGACGACCGATATGCCGGGCGAATACAACCTGCCCGAGACAGGCTCGGATGTCTATGTGTGCGAAAAATCGGAGACTCAGAGTGCCGCGGATGCCGCGACGGCCGCTGGTGTCATTCAAGTGATCGACCCAACTGGGCAGGTGGTCGATGAGATCCGCGATGCTCGCCCTGTCTCTCGGGCTAACAACGGTCTACTGCTCGTCTACTCGAACGAGGGTGCCTGGCTCATGCGTAACTATCGGACGCATCAGTCGACCCCTGTGCCGGTCCAGGTCGACGTACGCAACGGCGTGAACCACGTCCAGACCACCTGGATCAAGGACGGCCTCGTCGTGGCGAGCGGATTCGACGGCTCAGGGGGTCTCCAGCTGATCGACACGGTCCGGCCGTCCGAGGTCCCTACCAGCACCGAGAGCCCGTGCCGGGACAGCACCCTTTTGCAAGACCTCTATGCCGTCGCCGGGGCCATCGTCGTCACCTGCACCGGAGGTGAGATCTTCGGCCTGGTGTCCGACAGTCGCTGACAATCGAACAGACGTCAAAGCCCTCGAACACCGGCGTGTCGAGGGCTTAGACGTCTCTTCGCCGAGGAAAACCTCGGCAGAAACCTAGACCGAAGCCTTCAGGTCGTCGACCTTGTTGAGCTGTTCCCAGGGCAGCTCGATGTCGGTGCGGCCGAAGTGGCCGTACGCGGCGGTCTGGGCGTAGATGGGGCGCAGCAGGTCGAGGTCGCGGATGATGGCGCCGGGCCGCAGGTCGAACACACTGCTGATGGCCTTCTCGATGCGTGCCGGGTCCACGGTCTCGGTGCCGAAGGTCTCGACGAAGAGACCCACCGGGGCGGCCTTGCCGATCGCGTAGGCCACCTGGACCTCGACGCGCTCGGCCAGGCCCGCTGCGACGACGTTCTTGGCCACCCAGCGCATCGCGTACGCCGCGGACCGGTCCACCTTTGACGGATCCTTGCCGGAGAACGCGCCGCCACCGTGACGGGCCCAGCCGCCGTAGGTGTCGACGATGATCTTGCGTCCGGTCAGGCCGGCGTCGCCCATCGGGCCGCCCAGCACGAACTTGCCGGTCGGGTTGACCAACAGCCGGTAGTCGGAGGTGTCGAGGGTCTCGTGGCCGAGATCATTGAGGACGGTGTTGACGACCTTCTCCCGAATGTCCGGGGTCAGCGTCGCGTCCAGGTCGACGCCCTCGGCATGCTGGGTCGAGAGCACCACGGTGTCGAGCCGGACCGGGGTCTTGCCGTCGTACTGGATGGTGACCTGGGTTTTGCCGTCGGGTCGCAGGTAGTCGAGCACGCCGTTCTTACGGACCTCGGTCAGCCGGCGGGCCAGCCGGTGAGCCAGCGCGATGGGCAGCGGCATGAGTTCCGGGGTGTCGCTGATCGCGTACCCGAACATCAGACCCTGGTCGCCGGCGCCCTGGGCGTCCAGCGGATCACCGGCGCCCTCGACGCGGGCCTCGTGCGCGGTGTCGACGCCTTGGGCGATGTCCGGGGACTGCGAGCCGATGGCGATATTGACGCCGCAGGAGGCGCCGTCGAAGCCCTTGGTCGACGAGTCGTAGCCGATCTCCAGGATGCGGTCCCGCACAATCTTGGGAATGTCGGCGTAGGCGGACGTGGTGACCTCGCCGGCGACGTGCACCTGGCCGGTGGTCACCAGCGTCTCGACGGCGACCCGCGACTTCGGGTCCTGCTCCAGCAGCGCGTCGAGCACAGAGTCGCTGATCGCGTCACAGATCTTGTCGGGATGTCCTTCGGTTACCGACTCACTGGTAAACAGGCGACCTTGGCTCACGGGTCCGCTTCCTTTCCGTTCACGTATCAAAACCTACAAAAAGCTTAGTTAGGCGAATTTTATCTCTGCCCAGTTTGCACCCAAGCGTGCGGGACGCCTTCCCGCAAGACTTACGCGCAAGGCTTACCTGAACGAATCCGGACGCCGGTTCAGGCGCCGCAACTGCGCAGGAAAGCCGCGATCGAGTCCACGATACGGGTCGCCATCAGCGTCTTCGATCCGTGCTCCAGGGCAACTTCAGCGCCGTCAGAGCTCAGCAACCATCCGTCGTTGTGGTCGACCTCGAAGGCCCGGTTCTCCCCCACCGCGTTCACCACGAGCAGGTCACAGCCTTTGCGCTGCAGTTTTGCCCGGGCGTGGAACAGCACGTCCCCATTCGCGTCGCCCGTCTCGGCGGCGAACCCGACGATCGCCCGCATGTTTGGCAATTGTCCGTCGGTACGCGCCCGCACCACGCCGGCGAGCACGTCGTCGTTGCGGACCAGGTCGATCGAACTCGGCTCGGATGCGCCCTTCTTGATCTTGCTGGTGGCGACGTGGGCCGGCCGGAAATCGGCGACGGCAGCCGCCATCACCAAGACGTTCGCACCCGGCGCACGCTTGGACACCGCGTCGCGCAACTGGGTGGCCGACCCGATGTGCAGCACCTCGACGCCTGCCGGGTCGATGAGGCCCGCGGTGTTCCCGGCGATCAGCGTCACCTCGGCGCCGCGCTGGGCCAGCACCCGTGCCATCGCGTAGCCCTGCTTGCCGGAGCTGCGATTGCCGATGAACCGCACCGGGTCAAGGGGTTCGCGGGTACCGCCCGCGGTCACCAGCACTTTCACCCCGGACATGTCGTACGGCAGCGCGTCGCCGCGGTCGAGCAGCAACTGCGCCAGGGTGGTGATCTCCTCGGCCTCGGGCAGGCGGCCCGCGCCGCTGTCCTGCCCGGTGAGCCGGCCGGAGGCGGGTTCGAGCACCACCGCGCCGCGTCGGCGGAGCGTCGCGACGTTGTCGACGGTCGCCGGGTGGAACCACATCTCGGTGTGCATGGCCGGCGCGAACAGCACTGGACATCGCGCCGTGAGCAGCGTCGCGGTCAGCAGATCGTCGGCCCGGCCGCCAACGGCGCGGGCCAGCAGATCCGCGGTGGCCGGTGCGACGACGACGAGATCGGCTTCCTGACCGATCCGGACGTGCGGAACCTGGTGCACGTCTTCGAACACCCCGGTATGCACGGGGTTGCCGGACAACGCCTCGAACGTGGCGGCGCCGATGAACCGGAGCGCCGACTCGGTCGGAGCTACCCGCACGGAGTGGCCGGCCTCGGTCAACTGTCGGACAACGGTGCACGCCTTATAGGCGGCGATGCCGCCGGCAACGCCGACGACGATGCGCTTCCGCGTCGCGCTCACCAGTCGGCCCCGACCTGTTTACTCGCCCTCGGTGTGCTCGAGCAGATCCTCGTGGATCTCCCGCATCGCGATGGACAGCGGCTTTTCCTGCAGGCCGGGCTCGACCAGCGGGCCGACGTACTCGAGGATGCCGTCGCCGAGCTGGTTGTAGTAGTCGTTGATCTGGCGGGCGCGCTTGGCGGCGTAGATCACCAGCGCGTACTTGCTCGACGCGCGGTCCAGCAACTCGTCGATGGGCGGGTTGGTGATGCCCAGCGGCGTGTCGTAGGCGCTGACGGCGGACGAATCGATGCCCAGATCGTCCGCAGCGGTCAGCTGCGCATCGGCATGCGGGGTGCTCACGAAAAGGTCTCCTGGCGGTTATACGAAAATGCTCTTGGATTATTGGCGGGATGGCCCGCAGGCCCGATCAGGCCGGGCGCAGGCCAGGTCAGTTTTGGCCCACCAGCAAGGATACCAATTCGGCGCACGCCGAATCCAACTGGCGGTTCACCACGACCTGGTCAAAGTCGCCCTGAGCGGCCATCTCAGCCCGCGCCGTCTCCAGTCGGCGGGCCATCACCTCGGGTGTCTCGGTTCCGCGCCCGGACAATCGGCTCACCAGTTCGTCCCAGCTGGGTGGTGCCAGGAAGACCGAGACGACCTCGGGCATCGCCTTTTTGACGGCCCTGGCGCCGGCCAGGTCGACCTCGATGAGCACCGGGCGGCCGGCTCGGGCCGCGTCACGCACCGGTTCCCTGGGGGTCCCCGATCGGTGCAGGCCACCATGGATCTCGGCCCATTCCAGCAGGGCGTCGGTCTCGATCAGTTTCTGAAACTGCTCGGGGCTGACGAAGAAGTAGTCGACACCGTCCACCTCGCCGGGCCGCGGGGCCCTGGTCGTGACGGAGACGGAGAAATACAGGTCGGGAAGCCGCTCCCGCAGGCAGCGGACCACGGTGGACTTCCCGACGGCAGAGGGGCCGGACAACACCACGACTCGGGATTGTCCGACCCCTCGGCCGACGCTCAACTTGTGCGCCTTACTACTGGTCGAACTTCTCCAGCAGGGCCTTGCGCTGCCGGTCGCCGAGGCCGCGCAGACGGCGCGTCGGTGCGATTTCCAGTTCGGTCATGATTTCCTGCGCCTTGACCTTGCCGACCTTGGGCAGGGCCTCCAGCAGCGCGGAGACCTTCATCTTGCCCAAGACCTCATCGGTCTCGGCGTCGGTGAGCACCTGCTTGAGGTTGGTGCCGCCGCGCTTGAGCCGGTCCTTGAGTTCGGCTCGCGCTCGACGTGCGGCAGCAGCCTTCTCCAACGCTGCCGCGCGCTGTTCGTCGGTCAACTGGGGAAGGGCCACGGGTTCCTCCGTCTCCTGGCAATTCTTCTTCGGCCATCACTTGTTTTGATCGGCTGGAAAACAAACCAGCCAGCGACGACGACCGTACCCACGCGGGCTGACGAAAGCTAACCCCACCCCCTGGTTACAGCGCTAAAAGCCCAGCGTGTAGTGCGCCGCGCCGGCCCGCCGGAAGCCGACCCGGCATCCCCGGCGATACCGCGAACGCCACCGACCGCAGCGGATATCGCTGCACGTCAACGGTTTTCGGACACTCCGTGACCTACCTGGTACAAGCACGCCGCTGTCACGGCCGGGGACGACCAGCGGTCACACAGCGGCTCCGAGAAAATTTTCGCTGGTCACGGCGTGTCGGGCGTGTCGGCAAGGGCCGTGACAGGCCCGACAAGCCGGGGCCCATGTGACGCCTAACGCCCACCTAACTGTCGCAAAGGCGATGCACAGCTTAGCTAAATAACGTCGCCAGAGTCGGGTACCAAACTCCATTCGGAGGGAAGCTGGACATGAATATCAAGCGACTGACCTGCGCTTCCGCCGCGACTGTCGCGGTCGGGGCGGCCACGTTGGCCCTCGGGGCCGGGGTGGCCTCCGCGCAACCGGGTCCGCCGCCGTGCAATTTCGGGAACTGCCAGGGCCCGGGACCGGGCGGTCCAGGACCAGGCGGCCAAGATCACAGGGGCCCGGACAACGGCCCCGGAGATCCCGGCCGCTGGCAGGGCGACCCGGGCGGACCCGACCGCGGGCCCGGCGGCTGGCCTGGCGGGCCCGATCGTGGACCCGGAGGACCCGGCGGCTGGCCTGGTGGTGATGACCACCGCGGCGATCACCGGTGGGATCCTCCGCCACCCCCACCGCCGGACCTCGGCTGGCGCGGTATCGATCAGGGCCGCTGGGACCATCAGCCGTTCAACTACAACGGCAACTGGGTGACCCCGGTCTTCGATCCGGGCTACAACGCCTGGGGCTTCTGGTTGTTCGGGATCTGGATCCCACTGTGATCGGGTGAGAGAGCTACCGCCAAGTGGCGGCGGGTCGCCGCGTACGGCGGCCCGCCGTCCGCGCGTCGGGCTCAGAACGTGCGCGTCATCGCCCGGCGGCGGCACTAAGATTTGATCGTGATTCGGTCGGCATGTGCCGCGCTCATCCTGTTGCTGGTCGGTCTGACCGCCAATGTCGCGGCTCCCGCGTGGGCCTGTGGCTGCGGCGCATACATCCCCGACACCGCAGGCCCGGCGGTGGTCAACGAACGCGCGCTGCTGGCCTGGAACGGCCACCGCGAGGACATCCTGATGTCGTTGAACGTGCGGGGCCAGTCCAACACGGCGGCGTGGATCATGCCGGTCCCGTCTGCTGCCGATGTCACGCTGGGCGAGGAGAGCGTGTTCGACGAACTCGCCCAACTGACAGCGCCCCGCATCGAGTACCGCGACTCATGGTGGCCGTCCTTCGGGTGGCTGCGCGGGTTCGCCGGCGCGGGAGGCCTGGTGTCGGCGGCGGCACCAGGGCACCACGTCGACGTGCTCAGCAGCCAGCGCATCGGCCCGTTCGACGTCACCCGGCTGGCAGCCGACGATCCGGCGGCCCTGAGCGCATGGCTGACGTCGAAGGGCTTCGCCCATCCGGCAGGCCTGGACCGCAACCTGGCCCCCTACCTGGCCGACGGCTGGCAGGTGGTGGCGATCAGACTGGCGCCCGACGCGAGCGGCGCCACGCTGACCGGTGCGCTGCAACCGCTGCGACTGTCGTTCGACGCCGATCGCGCCGTCTATCCCATGCGGCTGTCACAGTCCGCCAAAACTCCACAGTCGGTCGACCTCTACGTGCTGGCCGAGCACCGGATGGATCCGACGTCCGTTCCGGTGCCGGGCGACGATCCCACGCTGCAGTTCGCCGGGCACCTGAGCCCCGACGCCGTCTCCGGGGACCTCGCCCCGTTCGTCGGCGACGGCGCTTTCCTGACCCGCTGGACCAACGAAATCGGCACTCCGGCAAACATTTCGGGCGATTACGTGTTCGCGGCAACCGCCAACGACACCCCGTATCAAGAGGTGATCTACCGGGAACGCGACCGCGGTGACCTCACCGGGCTGGCGCTTGTCGCCCTGGTCGCGGTGCTCTGCGCGGGCGTCACCGCCCTGATCGCGGTGCGGATCCTCAGATCTCGGCGTCAGGCCAGGTAGGCGACCGCGTCGCGCATGCGCTCGGCGGCGGCGCGCAGCGCGTCGACCCCGGGCCCGGCACGCAACACTTCCCTCGACACCGCGGGCAGCAGCTGTTTTCCGCCGCCGAGTCCGCCCAACGCTTCAGGACGACCGCCCTGCGCCCCCACCCCGGGCACCAGGACAGGGCCACCGAGGCTGCTCAGGTCGGGCGGCTCGGTCACCGTGGCACCGACGACGACGCCGAACGACCCTGCCGCCGCCCTGTTCGCGTCGGCTACCGCGTCGACGATCGACTGCGCAACCGTGCGGTCCCCCGCCATCGCGCGCTGTACGCCTGCCCCCTCCGGATTGGAGGTGGCAGCCAGGACGAAAACCCCGCGACCGTTTGCCGTCGCAGTGTCGAGCAACGGCTGCAGCGAGCCGAACCCGAGATACGGCGAGGCCGTCACGGCGTCGGCGGCCAGGGGCGAATCGCCCGCCCACGCCGCCGCGTACGCCGCCATGGTGGACCCGATGTCTCCGCGTTTGGCGTCGGCCAACACGAGCACACCGGCTTCGCGCAGCGCCGCCATGGTGTCCTCGAGCACGGCGAAACCCGCTGCGCCGTAAGCCTCGAAGAAAGCGACCTGGGGTTTGACGATCGCGAAGTCGGCGAATGCCGTCACACAGGTGTCACAGAACCGGCGCAACCCGTCGGGGTCGGCGCCCAGCCCCCAGGCCCGCAACAGCTCAGGGTGCGGGTCGATGCCGGGACACAACGGGCCCCGGGCAGCGACCGCAGCCGTCAGCCGTTCCCCGAACCCGCCCACGGTCACCGCGCCTCGAAGGAGCTGTGCAGCTCCTGCAGGCTCATCACGCCGATGTCACCGCGGATGCCCGCCTCGATACCCTGCACGGCCGCCGAAGCACCCTGCACCGTGGTGACGCACGGGATGTTCATCGACACCGCTGCCGAGCGGATCTCGTAGCCGTCGACACGGGGTCCCGAGTTGCCGTAGGGCGTGTTGATCACCATGTCGACCTCGCCGGCCTTGATCACGTCGACCGCCGAAGCGCGAGGATCGCTTCTGCTCGCCTCCTCATAGTGCTTGCGCACCTCGTCACACGGAATACCGTTGCGACGCAGCATCTCTGCGGTTCCTTCGGTGGCCAGCACGCGGAAACCGAGATCGGCCAGGCGTTTCACCGGGAACACCAGTGAGCGCTTGTCCCGGTTGGCCACCGACACGAACACCGTGCCCTGCGCAGGCAGTGATCCGTAGGCCGCGGTCTGGCTCTTGGCGAACGCCGTACCGAAGTCGTGGTCGATGCCCATGACCTCGCCCGTCGACTTCATCTCCGGTCCGAGCAACGAATCGATCTGTGCGCCATCGGCTCTGCGGAACCGGTTGAACGGCAGCACAGCCTCTTTGACCGCCACCGGGGCGCTGCGCGCGATGGTCCCGCCGTCGCCGGTGCGGGCCAGGATGCCTTCTTCGCGCAGCTCGGCGATGGTGGCGCCGAGCATCACCCGCGCGCAGGCCTTGGCCAGCGGAACGGCAGTGGCCTTCGACACGAACGGCACCGTGCGGCTGGCTCGCGGGTTGGCCTCCAGCACGTAGAGCACATCGTCCTTGAGCGCGTACTGCACGTTGAGCAGGCCGACCACGCCGATGCCGTGGGCGATGGCCTCGGTGGCGCGGCGTACGGCCTCGATGTCGCTGCGCCCCAACGTGACCGGCGGCAGGGCACACGCCGAGTCGCCGGAGTGGATGCCGGCCTCCTCGATGTGCTCCATGATCCCGCCGAGGTACACCTCGGTGCCGTCGCACAGGGCGTCGACGTCGATCTCGATGGCGTCTTCGAGGAACCGGTCCACCAGCACCGGATGCTCCGGGGACAACTGGGTGGCGCGGGTGATGTAGCCCTGCAGGGTTTCTTCGTCGTAGACGATCTCCATGCCGCGTCCGCCGAGCACGTAGGACGGCCGCACGAGCACCGGGTAGCCGATGTCGGCGGCGATCCGGCGGGCCTGCTCGAAGCTGGTGGCGGTACCGAAGCGGGGCGCGGGCAGCCCGGCGGTGGTCAGCACCTCGCCGAACGCGCCGCGGTCCTCGGCCAGGTCGATGGCCTTGGGGCTGGTGCCGACAATCGGGACCCCGGCCTTCTCCAGCCGTTCGGCCAACCCGAGCGGGGTCTGCCCGCCGAGCTGCACGATGACGCCGACGACGCCGGGTCCGCCTGCGCCGGAAGCCTGTTCGGCGTAGTAGACCTCCAGGACGTCCTCGAACGTGAGCGGTTCGAAGTACAGCCGGTCGGCGGTGTCGTAGTCGGTGGACACCGTCTCGGGGTTGCAGTTGACCATCACGGTCTCGAATCCGGCCGCGCTCAGCGTCGTCGCGGCATGCACACAGCTGTAGTCGAATTCGATACCCTGCCCGATCCGGTTGGGCCCCGAACCGAGGATCAGCACCTTGGGCTTGTCGGTCTGTGGCGCCACCTCGGTCTCGGCGGCGGGGTCGAGCTCATAGCTGCTGTAGTGGTACGGCGTCTTGGCGTCGAACTCGGCCGCACACGTGTCGACGGTCTTGTACACCGGGTGGATGCCGAGGCGTTCGCGCAGTGCCCGAACTCCGCTCTCGCCGGCCAATTCCGGTCGCAGCGCGGCGATCTGACGGTCCGAGAGTCCGCTGTGCTTGGCGCGCCGCAGCAGCGTCTCGTCCAGGACCGGAGCGTCGACGAGCTCGGCACGCAGCGCGACCAGCGTGGCGATCTGATCGACGAACCACGGGTCGACGCCGGAGGCCTCGGCGACGGCCTCGACACTGGCCCCCAGCCGCAACGCCTGCTCGATGTCGTAGAGCCGGCCATCGGTCGGCGTGCGCAGGTTGGTGAGCAGCTCCTCGACTGTCAGATCCGAGTCCGGTGCTGTCCAGAATCCGGCGCGGCTGGTCTCCAGTGAGCGCATCACCTTGCCGAGCGCTTCGATGAAGTTGCGGCCCAACGACATTGCCTCGCCCACCGACTTCATGGTGGTCGTCAGCGTCTGGTCGGCCCCCGGGAACTTCTCGAACGCGAACCGCGGCGCCTTGACGACGACATAATCCAGGGTGGGCTCGAAGCAGGCCGGGGTTTCCTTGGTGATGTCGTTGAGGATCTCGTCGAGGGTGTACCCGATGGCCAGCTTGGCGGCGATCTTGGCGATCGGGAAGCCCGTGGCCTTGGAAGCCAGAGCGCTGGACCGCGATACGCGCGGGTTCATCTCGATGACGATGAGCCTGCCGTCGGAAGGGTCGACCGCGAACTGGATGTTGCAGCCGCCGGTGTCGACGCCGACCTCACGCAGGATCGCGATGCCAAGATCACGCATCACCTGGTATTCGCGGTCGGTGAGCGTCATCGCCGGGGCCACGGTCACCGAGTCGCCGGTGTGCACACCCATCGGGTCGAAGTTCTCGATCGAGCACACCACCACGACGTTGTCGTGGCCGTCGCGCATCAGCTCGAGCTCGTATTCCTTCCACCCGTAGATGGATTCCTCGATCAGCACGTTGGCGCTGGGCGAGGCGGCCAGGCCGTCACCGGCCATCCGCTCGACGTCCTCGACCGTCGCGGCCATGCCCGAACCGAGGCCGCCCATCGTGAACGACGGACGCACCACGACCGGCAGGCCGAGTTCGGCGACGGTCTCGCGAACCTCGTCCATGGTGAAACACACCCGGCTGCGGGCGGATTCGCCACCGACCTTGGCGACGATGTCCTTGAACCGCTGGCGGTCCTCACCACGCTGGATCGCCTCGAAGTCCGCACCGATCAACTCGACGCCGTACTTCTCCAGCACTCCGTTCTCGTGCAGGGCGACCGCGGTGTTCAGCGCGGTCTGCCCGCCGAGAGTGGCCAGCAGCGCGTCGATCTTGTTGCCGCGCTCGGCCTGCTGGGCGATCACCTTCTCGACGAACGCCGGCGTGATCGGCTCGACGTAGGTGTGGTCGGCGTACTCGGGATCGGTCATGATCGTCGCCGGGTTCGAGTTGACCAGGCTGACCTGAAGACCCTCGGCGCGCAGCACGCGGCACGCCTGGGTTCCCGAGTAGTCGAACTCGCAGGCCTGACCGATGACGATGGGGCCGGAGCCGATCACCAGGACATGGTTGAGATCAGAGCGACGTGGCATTGAATGCACCTCCGGTCGGGCGCGACGGTGCGCATTTGCAGGTGGAAATGCGGCGTGTCGAGGGACAGACACGCACGCTCGCGGTGCAGGGGAACATTTACTTCTCCCCCGACATCAGATCGATGAACTGGTCGAACAGGTAGTTGGCATCGTGGGGGCCCGCCGCGGCCTCGGGGTGGTACTGCACCGAGAACGCCCGGCCGTTGGCGAGCCGGATGCCTTCCACCACACCGTCGTTGGCGCAGGTGTGGCTGACCTCGGCTTTGCCGAAGGGCGTGTCGAACGTCTCGCCGGCTTCGCCTTCCAATGCGAAGCCGTGGTTCTGCGCGGTGATCGCGACCCGGCCGGTCCGGTGATCGATCACCGGCACGTTGATGCCACGGTGGCCGAACACCATCTTGTAGGTGGCCCGGCCAAGTGCCCGGCCCAGGATCTGGTTGCCGAAGCAGATGCCGAACAACGGGATTCCGGCGCCGAGCACCTCACGGGTGACCCCGACGATGTGGTCGGCGGTCGCCGGGTCACCGGGTCCGTTGGACAGGAAGACGCCGTCGGGTTTGAGGTCGGCGATCGCATCGAAGGTGACCGACGACGGCAGCACATGGCTGCGGATACCGCGGCGGGCGAAGTTGCGCGGGGTGTTGGTCTTGATGCCGAGATCGACGGCCGCGACCGTGAAGCGTTGTCCGCCTTCAGGTTCCACAACATACGTCGCATCGGTGCTGACCTCGCCGGCCAGGTCGGCGCCCAGCATCGACGGCTGGCTGCGGACCCGGTCGAGCAGTTCGTCGGCGCCGGCCAGGGCATCACCGGAGAACACCCCGGCCTTCATCGATCCGCGGGTTCGCAGGTGCCGCACCACGGCGCGCGTGTCGATGCCTGCGATACCGACGATGCCCTGGCGCACCAGCTCATCGTCGAGCGTCCCGCTGGCACGCCAGTTCGACGCTCGCGGCGACGGGTCGCGCACCGCGTACCCGGCCACCCAGATCTTGTCCCCGCGGCTTTCGCCGTCCTCGGTGTTCCAGCCGGTGTTGCCGATCTGCGGCGCCGTGGCGACCACGATCTGCCCGTGGTAGCTGGGGTCGGTCAGCGTCTCCTGATAGCCGGACATGCCAGTGGAGAACACGGCCTCCCCGAGCGTCTGGCCGACGGCCCCGAACCGGGTTCCCGTGAAGACGCGCCCATCCTCCAGCACCAATACCGCGGTGCCGCCGGCTGATCCGCTGCCCTGTCCATATGTGTTCGTCATGCCTTCTCCTCAAGCCAGCGGTCCAACTCTGCGCGGTTGTCGGCGCGGAATCCGGTGTCGATCTCGGTGCCCGAAGGCAACTCCCACCGGATGGCCAGAATTCCGTCGTGGGTGAGCGCCTTGCCCGCGATGCCGCGCTCGGTGCGGATCGCGGTGATGGACTCCTGCGGGATCCAGATCGGCCCGGCGCCGACGCGCTGCAACATGATTCCCTCGGGATAGCGGGTCAGCACCGCCTTGGCCCGGAATCCCAGATCACCGGCGGCGACTTTGTCGTTCCAGTGCGGAACCAGCGTGGTGCCCACATAGAGCCCTTTGGTGGCGGCGACCGATGCCGCGCTGACCGTGTCCGGCAGCGGCGGCAGGGCTCCGATCATCTCGGCCTGCCGCTGCACCCGGTGCAGCCAGCCGCGCAACATCTGCCTGATCAGGAAAGCGATCAGCAGGACGACCAGGACCGCCATGATCAGCGAGGCGATGAGCGTGGGGGTGTTCACCGTGTTGATCCCCGGGTCGCTTCGCTCCAGCCCGCCGGCCTCGACTTCCCGTCGAGCGCCGTGATCCGGCCGCGCAGCAGGGTCGCGGTCACCGTGGCGGGCAGCTCCATCTGTTCGAACGGCGTGTTGTCCGAACGGCTGGCCAAATCGGCTCCGGCCACGGTCCACGTGGCGTCGGGGTCGACCACCGTGAGGTTCGCCGGCTCGCCGACCTCCAGCGGCCGGCCCTGATCCGGCAGGCCGACGATGGCCGCCGGCGCCTCGCTCATCACCTTGGCCACGCCGCGCCAGGTCAGCAGACCCGGGCGCAGCATGGTCTCGACCACCACCGACAGCGCGGTCTGCAGTCCGAGCATGCCGGGCCGGGCCACCGAGAATTCACAACACTTTTCGTGCTCGGCGTGCGGGGCGTGATCGGTGGCCACGCAGTCGATGACACCGTCGGCCAGGGCCTGCCGCAACGCCTGGGCGTCGGCGGCCTCCCGCAGCGGCGGGTTCACCCGGTTGCGGCCGTCGTAGCTGGCCAGCCGGGAATCGTCGAGCAGCAGGTGATGCGGCGTCACCTCGGCGGTGATCGAAATCCCCTGCGCCTTGGCCCATTTCAGCAATTCCACGGTGCCCGCCGTGGAGGCGTGGCAGATGTGCACGCGGGCCTTGGCGTCGCGGGCCAGGATGGCGTCGCGGGCCACGATGGACTCTTCGGCCGATCGCGGCCAGCCCGCCAGCCCGAGCTGGGCGGCGTTGGGCCCCTCGTGCGCGACGGCACCGACCGTCAGCCGCGGCTCCTCGGCGTGCTGGGCGATGAGCACACCAAGGCCCGACGCGTACTCCAGCGCGCGGCGCATCACCAACGGATCGTGCACGCACAGACCGTCGTCGGAGAACATCCGCACCTGGCCCGCACCCGCGGACATCAGTCCCATCTCGGTGAGTTGCTTGCCGTCCAGGCCCACCGTGACCGCCCCGACGGGGTGCACGTCGACGAGGCCGACCTGCTGCCCGCGGGCCCACACATGATCGGTGACCACCGCGGTGTCGGCCACCGGATCGGTGTTGGCCATCGCGAACACCGCGGTGTAGCCACCCAGTGCCGCTGCCGCAGAACCTGTTTCGATGTCCTCGGCGTACTCCCGGCCCGGTTCGCGCAGATGGGTGTGTAGGTCGACGAATCCGGGCAGCAGCACCTGACCGGCCGCCTCGATCACCTCGGCGTCCTCGGGAGCCTGCACCGAGGAACCAATCTCGGCGATCTGCCCGTCGGCGATCAGGACGTCGACGGGCTCGCCCTCGCCGTAGAGCCGCACGCCGCGGATCAGCACCTGCGGGTTGGCCTGCACGCTCTTGCTCATACGCTGATCGCCTCCTGGTCCGCGCCAACCAGCAGATGGAACAGCACCGCCATCCGCACGTGGACACCGTTGGAAACCTGTTGCAGGACAGCCGATTGCGACGAGTCGGCCACGGGGAAGGCGATCTCCATGCCGCGCAGCATCGGGCCCGGGTGCAGCACCACCGCGTGGCCGGGCAGCATGGCCTGACGTTTCTCGGACAGCCCGTAGCGCACCGAATACTCCCGCGCGGACGGGAAGAACCCGCCGTTCATCCGCTCGGCCTGCACGCGCAGCATCAGTACGGCGTCGGCGGCCGGCAGTTCGGCGTCCAGATCGTGCGACACCGTGACGGGCCATCCGGACACGCCGACCGGCAGCAGCGTGGGCGGTGCGACGAGCACGACCTCGGCACCGAGGGTGGCCAAGAGCGACACATTCGACCGGGCCACCCGGCTGTGCAGCACGTCGCCGACGATCACCACGCGCTTGCCCTCGATCGAGCCGAGCCGCTGGCGGATGGTCAGGGCGTCCAGCAGCGCCTGGGTTGGGTGTTCGTGGGTGCCGTCACCGGCATTGATGACGCTGGGTCCTCCCCCGCCCTCCTCGGCGGTCCACTCGGCGAGCTGCTGGGCCGCGCCGGAGGCGGGATGGCGGATGATCAACGCGTCGGCACCGGCGGCCCGCAGTGTCAGCGCGGTGTCGCGCAGCGACTCCCCTTTGGCCACAGACGATCCCGAGGAGCTGACATTGATCACGTCGGCGCTCATCCACTTGCCCGCCACCTCGAAGGAGACGCGGGTGCGGGTCGAGTTCTCGTAGAACATCGTGATGACGGTGCGGCCGCGCAGCGTCGGCAGCTTCTTGACCTCTCGGCCCAGCAGTGCCTCTCGGAACCGGTCGGCATCGTCGAGGATCGCTGTCGCGTCCTCTCGGGTCAGCTCCGCCGCTGACAGGAGGTGACGTGTCGTCATAGTCGTCGGTTCCTCACGCAAGCGTTCGTCACTTCGAAATCACTACCCCATCACGGTCGTCATGCTCGGCCAGCAGCACGTGCACGCTCTCGTTGCGTGCGGTCGGCACGTTCTTGCCGACGTAGTCGGCGCGGATGGGCAACTCGCGGTGTCCACGGTCGACCAGCACGGCGAGCTGGACCGTGCGTGGCCGGCCGATGTCGCGCAGCGCGTCGAGCGCCGAGCGCACCGAACGCCCGGAGAACAGCACGTCGTCGACGAGGATCACGACGGCGCCGTCGATGCCGCCGGCGGGGATCGACGTCGAGGCCAGGGGGCGCGGCGGTTTGAAGTTGAGGTCGTCGCGGTAGAGCGTGATGTCCAGTGCGCCGTGCGGCAGCGTCACGCCGGCGAACTCCTCGATCTTGGCGGCCAGCCGGGTGGCCAACGTCACACCGCGGGTGGGGATTCCGAGAAGTACGACGCGGCCCCGCTCAGCGGGATCGTCCAGCGCGGTCTTTTCGATGATCTGATGAGCGATCCGGGAAATGGTTCGGCCGACGTCCGCCGCAGACATCAATTCCCGGTCGGCACTTGAAGAGCCCATAAGGTGACCCTGACCTCCTTCTCCGCCTCTCGGGACGGATCGTTAAAGGACGTCGAACTGCCGTGCAGCTTAGCAGGCGACAGCGGCGGGGCCGCTATCCGGCAGCAGCACTGTCCTTTTCCAGCGCGGCCCCCTTCGTCTCGGGCAGCAGGGCCGTGCAGACGATGCTGACCACGACGAAGAAGGCGATCATCAGGCCCACCGCCCAGCTGCCGAGGCTGGCCACCAGCGCGCCCGCCACCAGCGGTGGGATGGCGCCACCGACGATGCCCGCGAGATTGAACGCCATCCCGGCGCCGGTGTAGCGGTAGCGAGTGGCGAAGATCTCAGGCAGGAAGGACCCGATGGGCCCGTAGGACAACCCGAAGATGCAGAAGATGCCCGCGATGGCGACCGCGAAGCCCACCGGGGAGTGGGAATCGATCAGCGGCATCACGACGAACGCCCACGGCAGGGCGAGCGCGAATCCCGTGAGGATGATGCGGCGGCGACCGTACCGGTCGCACAGCACCGCCGAGAGCGCCGAGAAGGCCATCAGCGCCACGCCGGCGAGCACACCGACGCCGAGGATGAGACTGCGTGGGTGCCCGATGCGGGTGCTGGCGTAACTCATCAGATAGGTGCCGCCGAGGAAGCTCATGGTGAAGATGCCGACCATGCAGCCCGCGGCGAGTGCCACCTGTCTGCTCTGCGTGCGGAACAGCTCGGTGAACGGGGCTTTCGGCACGCCGCCGGCGACCTGCTCGCGGGCGAAGACCGGTGTCTCGTCGATGCTCAGCCGCACGTAGAGCGCCACGATGAGCAGTACCGCACTGAACAGGAAGGGCAATCGCCAGCCCCAGTCGAGGAACACCGCGCTCTTCTCCCCGACCGTCACGCTGACGATGAAGACCACCAGGTTGCTCACGGCCAGGCCGGCGCCCGCGCCGAGCTGCGTGAACATCCCGTAGGTGCCCCGCTTGCCCGCGGGCGCGTATTCGGCGCTCAGCAGCGCCGAGCCCGCCCACTCCCCGCCGACGGCGAACCCCTGCAGCAGCCGCAACGTCAGCAGGATGATCGGCGCGGCGATGCCGATGCTTGCTGCGCTGGGCACCAGCCCGACGCACACCGTCGACAAGCCCATGATCAACAGCGTGGCGACGAGAGTCTTCTTGCGGCCCAGGCGATCTCCGAAATGCCCGAACACCGCGGCCCCGACCGGGCGGGACAGGAAGGCCACCGCGAAGGTGCCCAGTGACGAGATGGTCGCCATCGTGGACCCCATGTTCGGGAAGAACACGTGCGGAAAGATCAGTGCGGCGGCAGTGCCGTAGATGTAGAAGTCGTAGAACTCGATGGCCGTGCCGATGAAGCTGGCGAAGGCCACCTTGTTCATCGGGCTCGGTGTGGGGCTGGCGACGGAGTTCGGTTCGCCGCCGATCTGGTCCTGCTGGGTCATCTGCCTCTTCTTACGCCATGGTGTCCGCAAGGAAGTATCGCGCAGTCCCGCCGGGTTCTTGTCGCGAATGCCTGGCGCCCTGCCGCCCGAGTGGCGGCTAACGTGGCGGGGTGAACCTCGACGGCAATCAAGCATCCATCCGGGAGGCCATCGACGCCGGGCTGCTCGCGGGTGCGGTCACGCTGGTATGGCAGGCGGGCGAAGTCCTGCAGGTCAACGAGCTGGGCTACCGCGACGTCGACGCCCGGCTCCCGATGCAGCGCGACACCATTTTCCGGATCGCTTCGATGTCCAAGCCCGTGACCATCGCCGCCGCGATGGCTCTGGTGGAAGAGGGCAAGCTGCGCCTCGACGAGCCCGTCACCGGTTGGCTGCCCGAACTGGCCGACATGCGGGTGCTGACCGAACCGCGCGGGCCGCTGGACCGGACCGAACCGGCTCGCAGACCCATCACGTTCGACGACCTGATGACCCACCGCAGCGGCCTGGCCTATGTGTTCTCGGTGCTCGGCCCGCTCAGCCGCGAGTACGGCAAGCTGCCGATGCGTCAGGACCAGGACCGGTGGCTGGCCGCGTTGGCCGAGTTGCCGCTCGCCCATCAGCCCGGTGCTCGGCTCACCTACAGCCATGGGACCGACGTGCTGGGCATCGCCCTGTCGCGGATCGAGGGCAAGCCGCTGGCGCAGGTGCTGGCCGAGCGCATCTTCGGGCCGCTGGGCATGACCGACACCGCGTTCTCGGTGACCCCCGCCGGGCGGCGCCGGGCTGCCACGATGTATCAGCTCGACAGCACGGCCGCCGAGGGCACGTTGCTGCGCGATGACGTGATGGGGCCGCCGCCGATCATGGATCCGCCGTTCTGCACCGGCGGCTCGGGCCTGTTCTCCACCGTCGACGACTATCTGACCTTCGCCCGGATGCTGCTGGCCGGCGGGACCGTCGACGGGGTACGGGTGCTCTCCGAGCAGTCGGTCGCGGAGATGCGCACCGACCGGCTCACCGCCGAGCAGAAGCAGTACCCCTTTCTGGGATACCCGTTCTGGGTGGGCCGCGGATTCGGGCTGAACCTGTCGGTGGTGACCGATCCGGCGAAGTCCCGGCAGCTGTACGGGCCCGGCGGGCTGGGGACGTTCAGCTGGCCGGGCGCGTACGGCACGTGGTGGCAGGCGGATCCGTCGGCCGATCTGATCCTGCTGTACCTGATCCAGAATCATCCGGAGATGTCGGTCGACGCGGCCGCGGTCGCGGGCAACACGTCACTGGCCCGGCTGCAGTCCGCGCAACCCCGGTTCGTCCGACGCACCTACCAGGCCCTCGAACGGTGACGCTGATCCTGCGCTGAGGGCGACAAAGTTCGAGTAGCCATCGCCCGCAGCGCAGAGTCAACGCCCGTGAGCCGGTCAGCCTGCGCGCGAGAGGGCGTGCCGGGCATATGCCCGGACGTCGGCGTCACCGTCGTCGAGGGCACCGGTGAGCGCCTCGCGCGCTGCGTCCTCGGTACTCACCCACCGGCTCAGGCTCAGCACGGCGGCCTTGCGGACGTCAAGGTGCTGGTCGGTCAGCGCCTGCGACAGCGAGGGCACTGCGACGGCGGGCGCGGCACCGGCCAGGGCGCGCGCCGCGCCCTGACGGATCTGCCAGGCCGACTCCCCCAGTGCACGTTGCACATTGGGCACATCGACATCGTCGCAGCCGACCGCGCCCAGCGACGCCAGCGCGGCCGCGCGCACCAACGGATCCGGGTCGGCGAGCAATTCGCGCACCGCGGCCGCGCCAGACCGCAGCGTCGCCAACCCGTTGGCGGCGGCGATCCGCACTTCCCGGTTGGTGTCGCGAGTCGCCTCGGCCACCCCCGCATCGTCGTCGACGGACACCAGCGCCCGCACCGCCTCGATGCGCACCCGGTGGTCGGAATCGGCGAGCGCCGCTCGGTAGGCGCCCGCGGTACCGACGCGCCGCGCACTGAGCAGGTACACGGTGACCGCGCGCACCACCGGATCCGGGGACTGCAGCCGGTCGGCGAACTCTTCGGGCCGGGGCAGCACCTCGACGAGTTCCCTGACACCGTCGGCGGTTTCCTGCCGCACCGCGGCGTCCTGATCGGCCAGCGCGTCGACCAGTGCCGCCTGGTAGCCGTCGGGCAACTGCTCGATCAACGTCGCGACCGCGGTGCGTCGGACGCCCGAATCCTCGTCGGCCAGATAGTCTTTCAGCTCGGTCAGCGACGGTTCCTGCAACGCCAGCACCGCAGCGATTCGCGGTGAGGGCGGCTGCACCGGAGCGTCGGTGCGCACCCGTGAGCGCGGTTCGGCGGGCGCTCGTCCACCGTGCAGTTCGGGCTGTTCGACCGGGGTGACGGGATGATCGGACGGCAGATGCTCCAGCCCGGGCACCGGGACGAAATACGGTGCCACCGGCCGCTTGATGAACCGCATCGCGCCGTCGGCGTCCTTGTACAGGTTCAGGTGGTAACGCCATCCCTGGTCGTCACGCTCGGGCAGGTCAGCACGCTCGTGGTAGAGCCCCCACCGCGATTCGGTGCGGGTCAGCGACGAACGGGCCGCCATCTCCGCGCAATCGCGGATGAACGACACCTCGGCGGCACGCATCAGTTCGTGCGGGGTGCGGGCGCCGATGCCTGCCACCTCACCCGACATCCGCTCGAAGGTCTGCACCGCGATCGACAGCTTGGTCGCGGTCTTGGGCGGTGCCACATAGTCGTTGACGAACCGCCGCAGCTTGTATTCGACCTGCGGCTGGGGCGGGCCGTCAGGTTGGCGCAGCGGCCGGTAGATGAGCTCGTGCGCCTCGGCCAGCTGGTCTTGCGGAAGCTGTTGCGGCAGTTCGATATCAGCGCGGGTCGAGGCCGCGTGCTCGCCGGCCAGGTCACCGTAGACGAAGGCCCCGATCATGTAGTTGTGCGGTACGCAGGCCAGGTCGCCCGCCGCGTACAGCCCGGGCACCGTGGTGCGGGCATGCTCGTCGACCCACACCCCCGACGCGGAATGACCACTGCACAAACCGATCTCGGAGATGTGCATCTCGATGTCGTGGCTGCGGTAGTCGTGCCCGCGGTTGGCGTGGAAGGTGCCGCGAGTCGGGCGTTCGGTGGTGTGCAGGATGTTCTCGATGGCCGTCAGCGTCTCGTCGGGCAGATGACTGAGCTTGAGATAGATCGGGCCGCGTGCCGATTCGATCTCCTGCTTCACCTCGGCCATCATCTGGCCCGACCAGTAGTCGGAGTCGACGAAGCGCTCGCCGAACGCGTTGACCTGGTAGCCGCCGAACGGGTTGGCCACATATGCGCAGGCCGGCCCGTTGTAGTCCTTGATCAGCGGATTGACCTGGAAACACTCGATACCGGAGAGCTCGGCCCCGGCGTGGTAGGCCATCGCGTAGCCGTCGCCGGCATTCGTGGGGTTCTCGTAGGTGCCGTACAGGTAGCCCGACGCGGGCAGCCCCAGCCGCCCGCAGGCCCCGGTCGCCAGGATCACGGCCTTGGCCGCGACGGTGACGAATTCACCTGTGCGCGTGTTGAACGCGGCAGCGCCGATGGCGCGGCCGGTGTCCGGATCGGTCAGCACCCGCACCGGCATGAACCGGTTCTCGATGCGGATCTTCTCGCGCATCGACCGTTGCCGCAGGACGCGGTACAGCGCCTTCTTGACGTCCTTGCCCTCGGGCATCGGCAGCACGTAGGAACCCGAGCGGTGCACCCGGCGCACCGCGTACTCGCCGTGCTCGTCCTTCTCGAACTTGACCCCGTAGCGCTCGAGCCGTTGCACCATGGCGAAACCGCGTGTGGCGGTTTGATACACCGTGCGCTGGTTGACGATTCCGTCGTTGGCCCGGGTGATCTCGGCGACGTAGTCCTCAGGGACGGCCTTGCCGGGGATGACGGCGTTGTTCACCCCGTCCATGCCCATCGCCAGCGCGCCGGAGTGCCGCACGTGCGCCTTTTCCAGCAGGAGCACCTGCGCGCCGTTCTCGGCCGCCGTGAGCGCCGCCATCGTTCCGGCGGTTCCGCCACCGATCACCAGCACGTCGCACTCGAGGCGCAACGCGTCGGCGATGTCGGGGATGACGGTCGGTTCGCTCATGATTGCTCCAGTGCGGCGATGATCTCGGCGCGCAACGCCGATCGTTGAGTGTCGGTGCGGGGTTCTGGCACCTCGAGCAACGCGCGCAGCGGTTGGCCGGCGCGGCCGAGCACGGCGACCCGGTCCCCCAGCGTCAAGGCCTCGTCGACGTCGTGGGTGACGAAGACGATCGTGGTCGGGTGGGCCCGCCAGGTGTCGATCAGCAACCGCTGCATGGCGGCCCGGGTCTGGGTGTCCAGCGCGGCGAACGGTTCGTCCATCATCACCGCGCGAGGCGCGCCGGCCAGGCCGCGTGCCAGCTGGACCCGTTGGCGCATGCCGCCGGACAGGCTCTTGGGCAGGAAGTCGGCGAACCCGCCCAGCCCCACCTCGTCGATCCACCGCTCGGCGCGGGCGCGCCGCCCGGCCTTGGGCTCACCGCGGCGGCCATTGCGCGGCTCGCCGCGGAGTTGCAGCGCGAGTTCGATGTTGGACCGCACGGTGCGCCACGGCAGCAGGGCGCTGTCCTGAAACACCATGCCGCGATCCCGCGAGGTGGTGGTGACCGGCACGTCGTCGGCCAGCACCCGGCCCGCGTCGGGACGCAGCAGCCCGGTCAACGCGCGCAGCAGCGTCGACTTGCCGCAGCCCGACGGCCCGGTGAGCACCAGGATCTCGCCGGGCCGCACGGTCAGGCTCAGCCCGTCGATCACCGGGGTTCCGGTGTAGGACAACGTGATCGCGTCGAGCTCCAGGCGCATACCGGCAGTCACCGCTGGAGCACTCACCGGTTTGCCTCCTCAGCGCGGGGCAGCCAGCGGGTGGCGCGGCGACCGATCAGCTCCACCGCGGCTGCGGTACCGAAACCCAGCACGCCGATGGTGATGATGCCGACGAACACGTCGGGATAGTTCAGCACGGTGTACGCCTGCCACGTGCGGTAGCCGACACCGAGCCGGCCCGAGATCATTTCAGCCGAGATCACGCAGATCCACGCGACACCCATGCCCACCGAGAGCCCGCCGAACAGGCCGGGCAGGATGCCCGGCAGCACGACGAGACGCAGCACGTCGAGGCGCCCACCTCCGAGGGTGCGCACCGAGTCCTCCCAGATCGTCGGCAGTGCACGCACCGCGTGCCGCACGCTGACCATGATCGGGAAGTACGCCGCCAGAAACGTGATGAACACGATTCCGGCCTCGTCGCTGGGGAACAGCAGGATGGCCACCGGGACCATCGCGATGGCCGGAATCGGCCGGGCCAGTTCGGTCAGCGGGCCCAGGACATCAGCGAACAGCGTCGAGCGGCCCAGCAGGATGCCGGTGATCACCCCGACGACCGCGGCCAGCCCGAACCCGGTGAGGATCCGGATCAGCGATTGGCCGAGGTCCAGCCAGTACTCGTGGGCCGCCACCCGGTGCGCCAACGCAGCCGCGATCTCGGTGACGGTCGGCAGGGTGTCGAACCGTAGCCCGGCACGCACGTGGTTGGCCGTGAGCACCTGCCATAGCCCGATGGCGGCGAGCACCGATGCCACCCGCACCAGGCGGTGTGGCCACGGGGAAGCGGTGCGGCGAGTGGTTGCCGCGGGGCTAGCGCCCGCGGGTGCCGAAACGCCCGAGACGGGAACGGCGTCGGTGGTGGTCATACCGCACCTGCCAACGCCTGTTGGTAGTCGACGACGGTGCTGCCTGGGTGCGCATGGGCGTAACGCTGTGCGCCCGAAGCGGTCCCGAACGGCAGGTAGTTGGCGCCGTCATGGATCCACACTGCCTTGTCGGCGAACCAGCGGGTGCCCAGTTCGGCGTCCGGGACATACGCGGCGCGGACCTTCGCGCCGCGCGCCTGGGCGTCGCGGATCGCCTTGAGCAGGCAGGTCGGGCTGGCCGACGCCGTCGTGCTGTCTGCACCGTCCAGCCACAGCTCACTGGCCGTCGCCGGGTTGTCGACGGCGGTCTGGCACAGGGTGTCGGTGCCACGCAACAGCGACGGGTTCGCCGTCGACTTCACCGCAGCGTCGTAGTCCTTGCCGCGGGCGGCGTACGCGGCCCGCAGCGGTGCATCCTGTACGAAACCGGCGACGTCGAGGTCGGCGAACGTGCCGATCGATTTCAGGTACGGCACATCGCCTTTGAGCGCTTCCACGAGTGACGGTTTGAGCGTGGTGTCGAACGACGTGCCGCCCGGCCCGTTGTAGAGGTAGACCACCTCCTGCGGCAATCCGCTGCCGTCGGCCACGATCTTGGCCGCCTCCAACGGTTTTGAGTTGACGAAGTCGGTCGCGTCGAGCTGGGCTTGCAGAAACGCGTCGAGCACCTCCGGATGCTCGGTGGCGTACGCGCGTCGCACCACCACGCCGTGCAGGGTCGGGTAGTTCAACTCCGCGCCGTCGTAGAGCAATCGCGCCTTGCCCTGCTGCACCAGCAGGCCGGGCCATGCGACGAACTGCGAAAGAGCTTGGACCTGACCGGATTCCAGCGACGACGCGCCGACTTGCGGCTGCTGGTTGAGCACCTCGACCCCGGTCCGGGGATCGATACCGTCCTTGCCGAGCGCCTGCACCAGCATGCCGTGCCCGGCGGAGCCGACGCTGGCCGACACCTTCTTGCCTGCCAGGTCGGCCAGCGTCTGCGCCGGTGAATTCGGCGCCACCACAACCATGTTCAGCCCGCCCTTCGGGTTGTACCCGTGACGGAGACGATCTCGGTCTTGGCGCGTTCGTTGGCCTGCGTCTTCGAGCCGTTGATCAGCATCGGGTAGTCGCCCATCGAACCGATGTCGATCTTCTCGGCCACCATCTGCGCGGTGATGGGTGCGCCGGTGTCGTAATCCTGCCAGGTCACGTTGTACTTGGTGCCGGTGCGGGTGGTGATGTCGGCCAGTCGTCGTTCCAGGTAGCCCTGGGCGCGCAGCAGCGTTCCGGCCGTGACGGTGTTGATGGTCTTGGACTGGTAGCCGACGACGACGTCGACGGTGTTGGCCGACTTCGTCGCCGAATCCAGCGAGCAACCGGCCGAGGCGAGCGTGACGCCGACGGCAAGGGCGATCAGGGCTGTTTTCACGGGGGTCCCTCTAACGGATCAGGTAGGGCATGTTGATGTGGACGGCGCCGGTGGGACAGCGGGCGGCGCACGGCCCGCAGTACCAGCACTCGTCGACGTGCATGTACGCCTTGCCGTTGGCGGGGTTGATGGCCAGTGCGTCAAGAGGACAGACGTCGACGCACAAAGTGCAGCCCTCGATACACAGCGACTCGTCGATCGTCACCGGGACATCGGCGCGCTGATTGACCAGCGTCATGTATCGCTCCTCATAAGGTTGCCGCGCATGGTGATTCGGTCACCGCGCATCCGGATGTATTCGAGGTCGACGGGCCTGCCGTCGTCCAGGCTGGTGAGCCGTTCGGCCATGAGCAACGCCGACCCGGCAGGCACCTGCAGGGTGGCCGCCGAGTGCGGATCGGCCGAAACCGCTTCCAGCGCAAAGGTTGCCCCGCCCAGCCGCTGCCCGCTGACCTGCTCGATGAGGGAGAACACGTCGTTGGTCTCCAGCGGATAGCCGATCACCTGCTCCCCGATATCGGGGACCAGGTATGTCAGATCCAGGGATACGGGCAGTTCGCCGAGGTACCGCAGTCGTTCGATATAGACCACTTGCGCGCCGGGTTCCAATGCCAGCTTGCGCGCGACGGCGGGCGGGGCCGCCAGGTTCAGCACCGCCCGGACCTCGTTGCGGACCTCGCCGTAGTCCTTGAACGTCTCTTTGAGTCCGACGAGTGCGTCGAGGCCGTGGTCGTACTTGCGGACCGCCACATGGGTGCCGACCTTGGTGCCGCGGTCGATCAACCCCTCGTTCTTGAGCACGGAGAGCGCTTCGCGCACCGTGTTGCGGGACACGAAGAACTCCCCCGCCAGTTCCGCCTCGGTGGGCAGGCCGCCCGCGTAGGCCCCGTCGTAGATCTGATGGCGCAGCACGTCGGCCACCTGACGCGCCTGGTCGGCGCGGGGACGCCGGATGGGCACCGGGCCGGGATGTGCTTCGGGCTGCGACACGCAAACACGGTAAGGGCGCTCATCAGGCCTGTGCAGCGCGACGAATCCGGTGCTGACGCAGGTTAACTGATTGCGCCGCTGCAACGACTCCCACACCTGGTCAAACCGCGTGCGGGGACGGTATTGCGCCACCTGTCGCAAGTCGAGAATTTACAATCGCGCTGATCGAAACGCGGATGCACCGCTTATGGTGACAACAGATGCACTGAACAACGGTCCAGGGAGGGCACCGTGAAGACACTGCAGCGCGCGGCCGTGATCGCCGTGGCGGCGTTCGTTCCGATGGCATTCACCGCGGCGGTCACGCCGGCCGTAAGCCGAGCAGACTGCGACAACGGCTCGTGGTGGGATCCTGTGTCCAACAGTTGCCAGGCGCCGCTAGTGCCGAACTGCCCGGACGGCTGGTGGGATCCCGTGGCCAACACGTGCCGGCCCGCGATCGGCACCACGCCACTGGGGTGTGACAACGGCTGGTGGTGGGATCCGGTCGCGAATGTGTGCCGACCTCCGGTGTTGCCTCCGGGATAGCGTCACGCCGGATCAGACGGTTACGACGGCGTTCTCACGATCGAGGTGCGGGGCGACACTGTCCCAGTTCGCGAAAACCATTGTCCGAGAACTGGAAAGACCCGAGCAACGGCGACGCGAGCGTGCGCGGAATGCCGACGATCAACGGCGCGTTGGCCGGCAGACACGCACGCTCGCGGTGCTGGGGTGCGGTTACTCGGGAACCCCGCCCTAACCGTCCTGGGTGCCGCCACGGACAGCCTGTGCGGCGGCCCGGATCTGCGGAGTCACCAACATCACCTGGCCGAGCACGCCGTTGACGAACCCGGGTGACTCGTCGGTGGAGAGCTCCTTGGCCAGCTCCACGGCCTCGTCGACGGCGACCGGTTCCGGCACATCCTCGGCGTGGAGCAGCTCCCATACCGCCACCCGCAGGATCGAACGGTCCACGGCGGGCAGCCGTTCCAGCGTCCACCCCTGCAGGTGCGCAGAGATCAAGTCGTCGATGTGAGCCGCGTGTTCGGTCACGCCGCGCGCGACGGTCACGGTGTAGGGGTTGAGCGCCGACACCTCGGGGTCGTCCTCGGCCAGCGCGATGCGGCCGTCGGCCACCGCCTCCGGCGTCAGCCCCCGGGCCTCCGCCTCGAACAGCACGTCCACGGCGCGCTTGCGGGCCTGGTGACGGCCGCGGTCACCACGACGGTCAGCCATTCCCCGCGCTCCGCTCGCCCCGGCTAGCCATTCCCGTCGCTCCGCTCGCCGAGCTAGGCATTCACCCGGCCGAGGTAGCTGCCGTCACGGGTGTCGACCTTGAGCTTGTCGCCGGTGTTGATGAACAGCGGCACCTGGATCTCGGCGCCGGTCTCCATGGTGGCGGGCTTGGTGCCTGCGCTGGAGCGGTCGCCCTGCAGACCGGGCTCGGTGTGCGCGACGACGAGCTCGACCGACACCGGAAGCTCCAGGTACAGCGGAGCGCCGTCGTGGAAGGCGATCTGCACGGGCATGCTCTCGAGCAGGAAGCCGGCGGCACGGTCGACCAGAGCCTCGGGCAGCGGATGCTGCTCGAAATCCTCGGCGTCCATGAACACGAAGTCGTTGCCGTCGCGGTACAGATAGGTGGCGTCGCGACGGTCGACGGTGGCGGTCTCCACCTTCACGCCGGCGTTGTAGGTCTTGTCGACCACCTTGCCGGACACCACGTTCTTCAGCTTCGTCCGCACGAAGGCCGGGCCCTTACCCGGCTTGACGTGCTGGAATTCGACGATCTGCCACAGCTGGCCGTCGATCTGCAGGACGAGCCCATTCTTGAAGTCGGCAGTCGATGCCATGGTTCGGGTAGCTCCTAGCTTTCAGTTCACAGGATGGCCAGTTCTTTGGGGAACCGGCTAAGCAGTTCGGGTGCCGTTTCTCCGACGACCAGGGTGTCCTCGATACGGACCCCGCCGCGATCGGGAAGGTAGACACCTGGCTCAACGGTCACCGCAGCGCCAGCAAGCAGTGTACCGGCGGCCGTGGCGTTGATTCCGGGCGCTTCGTGGATCTGCAATCCGACGCCATGCCCGAGGCCGTGGCCGAAGTTCTCGGCGTACCCGGCGTCGGCGATCACCTGCCGCGAAGCCGCGTCGACCGCGCTGAGCGACACCCCCGGTGCCAGCGCATCACAACCGGCCTCCTGGGCGGTCGCCACCAGCTCGTAGATGTCGCGCTGCCACTGGGCGGCCTGGCCGAGCACGAAGGTGCGGGTGGTGTCGGAGTGGTAGCCCGCGACCAGCGCACCGAAGTCGATCTTGACGAAGTCACCGGAGGCCAGCACGGCGTCGGTCGGCCGGTGATGCGGTATCGCCGAATTGGCCCCGGTCGCGACGATCGTCTCGAACGACGGGCCGTCGGCGCCGTGCTCGAGCATCAGCGACTCCAGGTCGTTGCGCACCTGACGCTCGGTGCGACCGGGCCGAAGCCCGCCGCGGGTCACCAGATCGGTCAGTGCCGCGTCGGCCGCCTCGCAGGCCAGTCGCAGGATGGCGATCTCACCGGCGTCCTTGATCTCCCGCAAGGCTTCGACCGTGCCGGGCGCCCGAACCAACTCGATGCCGTCGCCGGCGGCCTTGCTCAGCGCGGTGTACGCGTCGACGGTCACCACGTGGCTCTCGAAGCCGAGTCTGCGCACGCCGTCGGAGGCCGCCCGCCGGGCCAGGCACGGCGCACACGCCCGTTCGATGATCACCTCTGCGTCCGGGCACTGCGCAGCGGCTTGCGTGCGGTAGCGGCCATCGGTGGCCAGCACCGGCGTTTCGTCGTCGACGCGCACCAGCAGAGCCGCATTGGACCCGGTGAACCCGGACAGATAATGCACATTGACCAGGTCTGTCACCAGCATGGCGGGTAGATCGGCTGCTTCCAGCCGGCGCCGCAGCCGCTCCCTGCGCTGGGAAATAGTCACGGTCTGTGACGCTACTCGCTACGCTGTGCCCTCATGAGTAAGTGGTTACTGCGCGGAGTGGTGTTCGCAACGGCGATGGTGATCGTGCGCTTGCTGCAGGGTGTACTGATCAACGCGTCGCCTCAGAACGCCATGTGGTTCAGTATCACGCTGGTCGCGGTGTTCACGATTGCTGTGTTCATCTGGGGGTATTTCGACGGCGGTGCCGACGCCCGGCGCAATCCCGACCCGGACCGTCGCGCCGATCTGGCGATGACCTGGCTGCTGGCAGGGTTGTTCGCCGGCGTCGTCAGCGGTGCCGTGGCGTGGATCATCGGCGTGTTCTACAAGAGCATCTACGTCGAAGCCCTGCTCAACGAGCTCACCACGTTCGCCGCGTTCACCGCGCTGTTGATGTTCCTGGCCGCGGTCGCCGGTGTGACGCTGGGCCGCTGGCTGGTCGACCGCAAGGCGCCGCCGGTCACCAAGCATGACCACGTCGGGGATGAGCGGGCCGACACCGACGTGTTCGCCGCGGTCAACGCCGGGGCTCCGGCGGAGGACACCGAGAAGACCGGCCCGGTCGAGATCCCCGACCAGCACAACAAGTAAAAGCCTGTGCGCCAGTGGCGCGGAGCCTCAGTTCTGGGGGTTCCGCGCCACTTCTGCGTACGCCGCCGCCAGCAGTGACGGATCCGGCCCTTCCAACCGGCCGGGCTTGCCGAGCCCGTCGAGCACGACGAACCGCAGCACACCCGAGCGGTTCTTCTTGTCGCCCGCCATGTACTCCAGCAGTTCCGGTAGCGCGTCGCCGTCGTAGCTGACCGGCAGCCCGAGCGCCGTCAGCACCGCGCGGTGCCGCTCGGCGGTCTTGTCGTCGAGCCGGCCGGCCAGCCGGCCGAGTTCGGCCGCGAACACCAGGCCAACCGACACCGCCGCGCCGTGGCGCCACTTGTACCGCTCGCGCCGTTCGATGGCATGCGCAAGCGTGTGGCCGTAGTTGAGGATCTCGCGCAGCTGCGATTCCTTTTCATCGGCCGCGACCACCTCGGCCTTGACGGCGATGGCGCGCCGGATCAATTCCGGCAGCACGCTGCCGGTCGGATCCAGTGCCGCCTCCGGATCGGCCTCGATCAGGTCGAGGATCACCGGATCGGCGATGAAGCCGGCCTTCACGATCTCGGCCATGCCAGCCACGATCTCGTTGCGGGGCAACGTTTCCAGTGTCGCCAGATCGACGAGGACGGCTGCAGGCTGATGGAACGAACCCACCAGGTTCTTGCCGGCGTCGGTGTTGATACCGGTCTTGCCGCCGACCGCGGCATCGACCATGCCGAGCAGGGTGGTGGGCACGTGCACGATGTCCACACCGCGCAACCACGTGGCCGCAGCGAAGCCCGCGACGTCGGTGGCAGCTCCCCCGCCAAGGCTGACGATGGCGTCCTTGCGGCCTATTCCGATGCGGCCCAACACTTCCCAGATGAACCCGACAACCGGCAGTTCCTTGCCGCCTTCGGCGTCCGGGATTTCGATGCGGTGCGCGTCGATTCCCTTGTCCGCGAGGTGACTTCGAATGGCTTCAGCAGTCTCGGTGAGCGTCGGCTGGTGCAGAATGGCGACCTTGTGCCGCCCCTCCAGGGTGCGGGCCAGCTCGCCGAGCAACCCGGTGCCGATGATCACCGGGTAGGGCGGGTCGGTCAGAACGTCGACGGTCACAGGCTCAGTCATGGTGTCGCTCCGCGTTGCGCGCGGCCAAAGCCGCGGGTGTGGGTATGGCAGTCGAGTCGGCGTGAACGGTGGTGGGGCCGGCCGAGTCCTTGTCGGCGCCCGAGGTGGCCGGGCCCCGCCGCCAGCGTGGACGGCGCCGGCGGCGCGGCTTGACGGGTGCCGGCTTGGCCGGCTGAGTGTTCTCCAGGCGTGCGACGACGGTGCGCACCACGGCACCGGGGTTGCGCCGATTGGTGTTGATCCGCATGGTCGACACACGCCGGTAGATGGGTACGCGCTGCGACATCAGGGCGCGGTATTTGTCGGCCCGATCACCGCCGGCCAGCAGCGGTCGGCTGCTGTTGCCGCCGGTCCGGCGGATCCCTTCAGAGGCGCTGATCTCCAAATAGATCACGGTGTGACCGGCCAGCGCGTCGCGCACCCCGGCGGTGGTGATCGCGCCACCACCCAGCGACAGCACGCCGTCATGGGTGTTCAGGGCCTCGCGGACCACTTCTTCCTCAATCCGGCGGAACTCCTGTTCGCCGTCGTTGGCGAAGATGTCGGCGATGGTGCGGCCGGTGGTCTCCTCGATCACCGCATCGGTGTCGAGCATGGTGACGCCGAGCGCCTTGGCCAATCGGCGCCCGATGGTCGATTTCCCTGAACCCGGTAGGCCGATCAGTACCGCTCGGGGCGCCATCAGCCCAGGGCCTGCGCCGCCGGTTCGCGCTCAGCGTCGTCCGGGCTTGCTCCTCGCGTGCTCACCGCACGCAGGTAGGCGTCGATGTTGGCGCGGGTCTCCGCCAGTGAATCCCCGCCGAACTTCTCCAGGGCGGCGCGGGCCAGCACCAGCGCCACCATGGTCTCCACGACCACACCGGCGGCGGGGACCGCGCACACATCGGAGCGCTGGTGGATGGCCACGGCTTCCTCGCCGGTGGCCATGTCGACGGTGGCCAGGGCCCGCGGGACCGTCGAGATGGGTTTCATCGCGGCGCGCACCCGCAGCGCCTGACCGTTGGTCATGCCGCCTTCGAGGCCACCGGCCCGGTTGGTCGACCTCAGCACCCCGTCCGGGCCCGGGTACATCTCGTCGTGGGCGACGCTGCCGCGGCGGCGCGCCGTCTCGAAGCCGTCGCCGATCTCGACGCCCTTGATCGCCTGGATGCCCATCACCGCGCCGGCCAGTTGGCTGTCGAGCCGGTTCTCCCCGCTGGTGAACGAGCCGAGGCCGATCGGCAAGCCGGTGACGACCACCTCGACGATCCCGCCGAGGGTGTCACCGTCCTTCTTGGCGGCCTCGATCTCGGCGATCATGGCCGCCTCGGCGTCCTTGTCGAACGCCCGGACCGGGCTGTCGTCGATGGCGTCGAGGTCCTGGGGCTGCGGCGGCGGGCCTGCGTACGGCGCCGATGCGCCGATGGAGATGACGTGCGAGATGACCTCGACGCCGAGCGCTTCCCGCAGGAACGCGCGGGCGATGGTGCCTGCGGCCACCCGGGCGGCGGTTTCGCGGGCACTGGCGCGTTCGAGCACCGGGCGGGCATCGTCGAAGCCGTACTTGAGCATGCCTGCGTAATCGGCATGGCCCGGCCGCGGGCGGGTCAGCGGTGCGTTGCGCGCGACGTCGAGCTGGGCTTCGTCGACCGGGTCGGGGGCCATCACGGTCTCCCACTTGGGCCACTCGGTGTTACCGATCTCGACGGCGATCGGGCCGCCCAAGGTCAACCCGTGCCGGACCCCGGCCAGCATGGTGACCTGGTCCTGCTCGAACTTCATCCGGGCGCCCCGGCCGTAGCCGAGACGACGGCGCTTGAGCTGCGCCCCGATGTCCTCGGAGGTGACCGGCACACCGGCCACCATGCCCTCGACCATGGCCACCAGGGCGCGGCCATGCGATTCACCAGCTGTGGTCCAACGCAACACGCTTGTCATTCTCCCACGTCGGGTTTTGCCCGCGGAAATCCCTGGTCGAGCGGCGACGGTGTCGTATCGCGGGCGCTGCCGATCGTCTTGATTGTAGAAACCGCAAATACCATGGAGAAGGGTTCATGAAATACGTACTGATGTTCGTCGAAACCGAGCAGTTCACCCGCGATATGGCGGCCATGAGCGACGCCGAGCGGCAACGCGCCTACGGGCGGGTCAACGCATGGTTCGCCGACAACGCCGACAAATTGCGCGGCGGCAGCAAGCTCAAGGCCGCGGAGACCGCGACGACAGTGCGTCTCGACCGCGGCGAGCCGGTCGTCGTCGACGGTCCTTTCGTCGAGGGCAAAGAGGTGGTGAGCGGTTACGTCGAGATCGAGGTAGCCGATCTCGACGAGGCGCTGCAGGCCGCCAAGACCTGGCCGGGCTGTCCCGTTGTGGAGATCCGTCCCATCGACTTCGAGCCGATGTGAGCGACGCGGTCAATGACGAGTTGGCCCACGTGGTGCGCGAGCACGCAGGCCGGCTGGCTGCGTCGCTGATCCATGTGACCGGCGATTTCGCCACCGCCGAAGATCTGGTTCAGGACGCCGTGCTGGCCGCGCTGCGGCACTGGCCCGAGAAGGGGATCCCGTCGCGTCCGGACGCCTGGTTGTTCACCGTCGCCCGCCGCCGCGCCCTCGACACGCTGCGGCGCGAGCAGAACTACCTCGCCAAGCTGGCGCAACTGCAGTGGCCCGTGCAGCCCGAGCCCGACGAGCGGCTGCAGCTGATCTTCACCTGCTGTCACCCGGCGCTGCCGCGGCAGGCGCAGATCGCGCTGACGCTGAGGGTGGTGTGCGGGCTGACGACGGCGCAGATCGCCCGGGCGTTTCTGGTGCACGAGACGACGATGGCGCAGCGGATCACCCGCGCCAAGCAGAAGATCACGCAGGCCGCGATCCCCTACCGGGTTCCCGCCGACGACGAACTGGGGCCGCGGCTGTCGGAGGTCCTCGCCGTGATCTACCTGCTGTTCAACGAGGGCTACCTCTCGACGGCCGAGCGGGCACAGGCCCATGACCTGGTCGACGACGCCGAGTGGTTGGCGTCGCTGCTGGACCAGTTGATGCCGACCGAGCCGGAGGCCGGCGGGCTGCTCGCGTTGATCCGCCTTCATCGCGCGCGGGCCGCCGCCCGCTTCGATGCCGACGGCAACCTTGTCCAGCTGCAACACCAGGACCGGTCGCTCTGGGACGCCGAGGCCATCGAGCAGGCCATCCGGGTGCTGACTCGCGCGGCCGGGCAGCGACGACCCGGCCCGTACCAGTTACAAGCGGCCATCGTGGCCTGCCATGCCGAAGCTGAACGCTGGGAGGACACCGACTGGGAGCAGATCGTCCTGCTCTACGACATGCTGCTGCACCTCGAGCCGTCTCCGGTCACGCGGCTGCACCGCACGATCGCCCTGCGGTACCGCTGCGGGCCCGAGCCGGCGATGGCCGAATTGGACTTGCTGGCAGGCGATCTCGATCACTATCACCTTTACCATGCCACGCGCGCTGATCTGTTGCGCGATCTCGGCGACACCGAGGCCGCGTGCACGGCCGATCGACGTGCCCTCGAACTCACCGACAATCCCGCCGAACAGGCGGTCCTGCAAGCGCGCATCGCCCGTGCCCAGCGAAAGGAATCTGCCCGATGACCGACATCACCCGACTACGTGGCGAGCTCATCGCCCGCATCCTCGGCAGCACCGGCACCGCATCAAAGGACTTGCGGCAGAGCGCATTCGACAACACTGGCCTCGACGAACCGGTACGGACCCTGGTCGACAAGGTCGCCCACCGTTCCGACGCGGTGACCGACGACGACGTCGCCGCAGCCCGGTCGGCGGGCCTGAGCGAAGACGAGATCTTCGAGATCGTGGTCTGCGCTGCGGTGGGCCAGGCCGACCGTCAGTACACCGGCGCACTCGATGCGCTGGCGCGCGTGAGCGGCGACGGAGGCGTGCGGCGATGAGGCTCGACATCCTGGACCACGGGCATGGGTTGGGCACCAAGGCCCTGCTGGGGATGATCCGCGTCGTGTCACGCCAACCGGTGGTCGACGCCGTCAAGCTCGCGCTGCACCGCAAGGACTTCTACGGCGCGGGCGATCTCACTCACGAAGCCATGCGCGGCCCGTCGCAGTGGTCGGTCGGCGATCGCGAACTCATGGCGGCCTACATCGCCCATGCCGATGCATCGCCGTTCTGCGTCGCCGCGCACACCGCGACGGCAGGCCAGTGGTACGGCGATCCGGACAAGGTCACCGCCGCCCTGAACGATCTCGACACCGCACCGATCGAGGAGCCACTGCGGGCCACACTTCGCTTGCTGGGCAAGCTGTCCCGGGCCGATGCCGTCAACGATGACGATATCCGCGACGTGCTGTCCGCGGGTGTCTCCCCCGCCCAGATCGAGGACGCCCTGGCCGTGGGGTTCGCGTTCAACATCACCGCGCGGCTGGCCAATGCGTTCGATTTCGACCTGGCCACTCCCGCCGCGATGGAGGCCGGCGCCCAGCACCTGCTCAAGCGCGGCTACCGCTGACCGGCGAACCACCGAATGTGAAGTTGTTGGCGAGAATTCGGCGAATCTTCGAGAACATGTTCACGTTCGGTAGGGTCACAACAGCACCAACCCGATGGCTGCCGCACTGGCCACACACATCGAGGGTCCATGCGGCACAGTCGGTATGCCACGAATCGCCGCACCACATGCCACTGCCGCGGTGAGCAGTGGCGCACCCAACGCCGCCAGCACCCAGACATCGGGCCCGAACATTCCGGTGAGTGCGCCCGCACCGACGGCGAGCTTGACGTCACCACCGCCGAGTGCAGCCGGCGCAGCCAGATGCACCAGCAGATATACCGCCACCAAGGCGGCAGCGCCCGTGACGGCGGCCGCACCATGGCCGGAAAGCACTGCAGCACAGAAAATTACGGCAGCACCGGGCAAGGTCAACCAGTTCGGCAGCCGCCGGTACCTGATGTCGTAGGTGCACAGCACCACCAGCCAGACGAGCACCACGCCGACAGCCAACACCCCCACCCACCGAGCCTAACCAGCCCTGCGGCGCACAAAATACGCCAATTGCTCGTCGCCGGTTGAAAACCAGTTGCGCTTGCGTGACAAAGTCGAAGCCATGCGAGTTCTGGTCACCGGCAGCTCCGGACATCTCGGTGAAGCGCTCGTCCGGACCCTACGGTCGCGCCATGACGACGTTGTCGGCCTGGATGCGCGGCCATCCGAGTGGACAGACATCGTCGGCTCGATCACCGACGCCGCGCGCGTCCGTGACGCCGTCGCGGGCGCTGACGTGGTGTTACACACGGCCGGTCTGCACAAACCTCAGCTCGCGTTCGTACCTGCGCACGCCTTCGTCGACACCAATATCGGTGGGACACTGACGCTGTTGGAGGCGGCCGTCGCCGCACACGTCAAGGCTTTCGTCATGTCTTCGTCCACAACGGTTTTCGGGGATGCCCTGGTGCCTGCCACAACCTCTCCGGCAGCCTGGATCGACGAATCCGTCACGCCTGTCCCCAAGAACATGTACGGCGTCACCAAGGCCGCCGCCGAGGATCTATGCCACCTGGCGCACCGCAACCAAGGCCTGTCCTGTGTGGTGCTACGGGTGGCCCGGTTCTTTCCAGAATCCGACGACACACCTGGTGCGCACGAGGGCCGGATCGATGACAACGTGAAAGCCGACGAGTACGCGTCTCGACGCGTCGCCCTCGAGGACGCTGTCGACGCACATCTGCTCGCCGCGCACGCCGCCGAACGCATCGGCTTCGGTCGTTACGTCATCTCGGCGACCACACCGTTCCGCCGCGAAGACCTGTCTGAGTTGCGCACCGACGCTGCCTCGGTATTCGCCCGACGAGCACCTCGGGCCGCGGCGGTGTGGGCTGAACGCGGTTGGCGCTTCCCCAACAGGCTCGACCGGGTCTACGACAACAACCGCGCCCGCCGGGAACTCGGCTGGCAACCGCGATTCGATCTCACTGCCATCGCAGAAGTGGTGTCGAACGACGGCACCGCACGTACACCGATGGCGCGGCTCGTCGGCTCCAAGGACTACGCGTACAGCACCTACCACCTCGGTGAGTTCCAGCCGTAGCGTCAGCCGAACAACGCAGCCCGCATCACGTCCTTGGGTGCGGTCAGCCCGGTGAACAGTTCCACCTGGGTGACGGCCTGATTCAGCAGCATGTGCAGTCCGCTGATCACCTCGCCGCCGGCAGCGTGCACCGCCGCAGCCAGTGGGGTCGGCCATGGGTCGTAGATGGCATCGAGCAGCCGCGGCACCCCGGCGAGCACCGAGGCGTAGGGCGCGGCGGCATCGGCCGGGATGGTGCTGACCGCGACGGCACCGCCGGCGACCACGTCGGCGAGTTCGGTGCCGTCGATAGCGCACCACGTGCTCTCGACGCCACGTCCCGTCGCCAGTTCGACGAGCGGTGCGGCCTTGTCGGCGTTGCGGGCCACCACGGTGATCTGCTTGGCGCCGAGCTCGGCGAGAGCGAGCACCGCGGCAGGGGCGGTGCCGCCGGAGCCGACGACGATCGCCGCGCCGGCGACCGTGCCGAGCGCGCCCGTCACCCCGTCGATGTCGGTGTTGTCCGCCCGCCAGCCACCGGGAACTCGCACCAGGGTGTTCGCCGAACCGACGAGCTGGGCGCGTTCGGTGTGTTCGTCGGCGAATCGCAGTGCGGCGAACTTGCCGGGCATGGTGACCGACAGGCCGACCCATTCGGGGCCGAGCCCGGACACCAGTGTGGGCAGTTGCTCGGCCGTGCACTCGATGCGCTCATAGGTCCAGGCGGGCAGACCCAGCGCCCGGTAGGCAGCCAGGTGCAGCTGCGGAGACCGGGAGTGGGCGATCGGCGAACCGAGGACGGCGGCCTTGCGTGCCGGGTCGGGCCGCCTATCGGGCACGGCGGCGGGCCGCCTATCGGGCACGGCGGCGGGCCGCCTATCGGGCACTGTCGAGGACACCGTTGTGTCGTGCCAGTTCGATGTTGGCCAGGTGCTGGTTGTAGTCCCGGGTGAACAGGGTGGTGCCCTGCATGTCGATGGTCACGAAGTACAGCCAGTCCCCCGGCGCGGGATGCTCGGCGGCGTCCAGCGCCTCGGTGCCCGGCGAGCAGATCGGGGTCTGCGGAAGCCCTTCGCGGACATAGGAGTTCCACGGAGTCGGCTTGGCCCGGTCAGCGTCGGTGGTCGCCACCTCCTGACGGTCCAGGGAGTAGTTGACCGTGGAGTCGAATTCCAGCTTGCGGTGCTCGGCCAGCCGGTTGTAGATCACGCGGGCGACCTTGGAGAAATCCTGCGGTTTGGCTTCCCGTTGCACCAGCGAGCCGACGGTGAGGATCTGGTAGGGCGACATGTTCATGGCCGCAGCGGTGTCCAGCAGACCGCCCTGGGTGTACACCGTGGCGCTCGACGTGATCAGTGTCGAGAGGATGGACTGCGCGGGCGCTGCCGGGTCGATGTTCCAGGTGCCCGGCGCGATGAGACCTTCGATCCGGCGGTGGTCGGCGCCCATCGCTCCCACGGGCCCGGCGGCCCACTGCGGAATCGACAGCGCGGCCAACGGAGCCGATCCGGCGGCGGTGCGCAGGTCGTCGACGGACACGCAGCGCTGGGCGCCGTCGAGGTTCACGCATGACGCCTTCGAGATCAGGCTGAAGATGCCGTCTGTGACGGCGTTGGTCTTGACGTCGGCGATGTCGTCGAGCTGACGTCCTTCGGGAATGGTGAGCTTGCCCACCCGGTTGCTCGGATCCACCAGCCGCGCAACGGCATTGGAAGCCGGAATCTCGGTCCGCACTTTGTAGTAGCCCGGCTGGATCTCCGACATGGCGGAGTTGCCGTGGGCAGCGTCGACGAACGCCTTGACCGTGGCCACCACCTTGTGGTCGTGCAATGTCTTTGCGATTGCGGTGGTGGAGTCGCCGTCGTGGACCTGGATGACCAGATCGGACACACCGTCGCCGGCGTAGTCGTTGCTGTTGCTCCCGGAGAAGCTGTGCCACAGCTTCGAGCCGAGGAACACCGCGGCGATCGCCACGACGATGAGCAGCGCCAGCGATGCGGCGCGGGCCATGCGCCGACGGCGGTTGCTGCGGGCCTGACGCAACCGCTCAGCGCGGCTCATTCCCCTGCGCGGTGGTCCCACCGCGACGGGCTGCGCCCGATCGGCACCCCACTTGTCAGACATCCGTGCCCTCTCCGCGGCCGTCGTCGCGCGCGGCCAGGACCGCCCGCCGCTGATCCAGCCAGCTCTGCAGAATGCCCACTGCAGCCACCTGGTCGATCACCGCTTTCTGTCCCTTCGCGCGGACCCCCGCGTCGCGCAGCGATCGTTGTGCGGAGACGGTGGTGAGGCGTTCGTCGGCCAACCGCACCGGCGTCGGCGTGATGCGACGCGCCAGCTGATCGGCGAGGTCGATGGCGTCGAGCGCCGACGTGCCCGCCCGGTCAGCGAGGGTGCGCGGCAGTCCGACGATCACCTCGACGGCCTCGTACTCGCCGACGATGCCCACCAACCGGCGTAGGTGCTTCCCGCCGGCCCGGTCCCGCCGATCCCGCAATACCGTCTCCACCGGCGTCGCCAGAATACCGTCCGGGTCGCTGCTGGCCACGCCGATGCGAACCGTGCCCACGTCGATGCCGATCCGTCGGCCGCGGCCGGGGTCGTCGTCCCCCGGGCGGTCCGGCAGCCTCTCCCCGCTGCTCGGCACCGGGCTAGCTCCGGCCGATCTCGGTACGCAATGCGGCCAACGCCGCGTCGATACCCGCCGCCCCCTTACCGGAACCCTGCGCCAGATCGGCCTTGCCACCACCACGACCGTTCACCGGTGCGGCGAATTGCTTCACGAGATCGTTGGCCCGCAATCCGAGGTCCTGCGCGGCCGGGTTGACCGCCACCACGAACGGGACCGAGTCGCCCTCGCCTTCGGCGATCAGTGCCACCACGGCCGGGTCGCTGCCGAGCTTGCCCTTGATGTCGCCGACCAGGCTGCGCAGATCGCCACCCGACATGCCTGCGGCCATCCGCTGCGCCACCAGCCGTACCTTGCCGATGAGCTCCGCGCCGGCAGCGGCGTTGGCGGCCGCGGCCCTGGCGTTGGCCAGGCGGGCCTTGTCGAGTTCCTTCTCGGCCGCCTTGAGCCGCTCCACGAGCGTGGCCACGCGGGCGGGGACCTCTTCGGAGGGCACCTTCAGCGATGACGCCAGCCCGGCCATCAGGGCTCGTTCCTTGGCCAGGTGCCGGAACGACTCCAGGCCGACATAGGCCTCGACCCGGCGCACGCCAGACCCGACCGACGACTCGCCGAGAATCGTCACGGGGCCGATCTGTGCCGAGTTGCGCACATGCGTGCCACCGCACAGTTCGAGCGAGAACGGGCCGCCGATCTCGACCACCCGTACCTCGTCGGGGTAGTTCTCGCCGAACAGTGCCATGGCGCCCATGGCCTTGGCCTTGTCCAGCTCGGTGTTGAAGGTGTGTACCTCGAAGTCGGCTTCGACGGCCTGATTCGTGACTTCTTCGATCTGGGAGCGCTGGTCTTCGGAGAGTGCGCCCTGCCAGTTGAAGTCGAACCGCAGATAGCCGGGCCGGTTCAACGAGCCGGCCTGGACAGCGTTGGGCCCCAGTACCTGTCGCAGCGCCGCGTGCACCATGTGGGTGCCGGAGTGCCCCTGCGTCGCGCCGTGGCGCCACCTGGGATCGACCGCGGCGGCGACCGTGTCGCCTTCGACGAACTCGCCCGATTCGACGTTGACGCGATGCGCCCACAGCGTCTTGGCGATCTTCTGCACATCGGTGACCGCGGCCCGAGCCGTCTCGGAGCTTCCGGTTCCGGTGATGGCGCCCTCGTCGGCGATCTGCCCACCGGATTCGGCATAGAACGGCGTGCGGTCGAGGATCAGCTCGACCCGGTCGGCCTCGAGGCCCTCATGGCCGACGACGGGAACCCGTTTGCCGTCCACGAAGATGCCGAGAATCCTTGCCTCAGAAGTCAATTCGTCGAAGCCGGTGAACTCGGTCGGCCCGGCGTCGACCAGTTCGCGGTAGGCGGTGAGGTCGGTGTGGGCCTGTTTGCGGGCCGCCGCATCGGCTTTGGCGCGTGCCCGCTGCTCGGCCATGAGCGTGCGGAACCCGGCTTCGTCGACCGTCAACCCCGCCTCCGCGGCCATCTCCAGGGTGAGGTCGATGGGGAAACCGTAGGTGTCGTGCAGCGTGAACGCGTCGCTGCCGGAGAGCACCGTGGCACCCGAGCGCTTGGTGGCCGCCGCGGCGTCGTCGAACAGCCGCGAACCCGAGACCAGGGTGCGGTTGAAGGCGGTCTCCTCGGCGACGGCGATCCGGTTGATGCGTTCGAAGTCGGTGACCAGTTCCGGGTAGGACGGGCCCATCTCGTCGCGCACGGTGGCCATCAGCCGGCCCATGATGGGATCCTCGACACCGAGCAGCTTGGCGGCGCGGATGATGCGGCGCAGCAGCCGGCGCAGCACGTAACCGCGGCCTTCGTTGCCGGGGCTGACCCCGTCGCCGATGATGATGGCCGCGGTGCGGCTGTGGTCGGCGATGATGCGGTACCGCACATCGTCTTCGTGGTTGCCGACGCCGTAGCCGCGCGGCGCGATCGACGCCACCAGGTCGATGACGGGCCGCACCAGATCGGTCTCGTAGACGTTGTCCACGCCCTGCAGCAGGCACGCGATGCGCTCGACGCCCATGCCCGTGTCGATGTTCTTGCGCGGCAGCGGGCCGAGTATCTCGAAGTCGTTCTTGGAGGTGCCCTCGCCGCGCTCGTTCTGCATGAACACGAGATTCCAGATCTCGATGTAGCGGTCCTCGTTGGCCTCGGGCCCGCCGTCGATGCCGTATTCAGGACCGCGGTCGTAGTAGATCTCCGAACACGGTCCGCACGGCCCCGGAATGCCCATCGACCAGTAGTTGTCGGCCATGCCGCGGCGCTGGATGCGCTCGAGCGGCAGCCCCGCCACTTCCTGCCACAGGCCGATGGCCTCGTCGTCATCGAGATAGACGGTGGCCCAGAGCCTTTCCGGGTCGAATCCGTAACCACCCTCGGAGACCGGGTTGGTCAGCAGGGTCCAGGCCAGCTCGATGGCGCCCTTCTTGAAGTAGTCGCCGAACGAGAAGTTGCCTGCCATCTGGAAGAACGTGTTGTGCCGGGTGGTGATGCCGACCTCGTCGATGTCGGGCGTCCGGATGCACTTCTGCACGCTGGTCGCCTTGTCGTACGGCGGGGTGCGAGCTCCGAGGAAGTAGGGCACGAACTGCACCATGCCCGCGTTGACGAACAGCAGGTTGGGGTCGTCGAGGATGACCGATGCGCTCGGCACCTCGGTATGGCCCGCCTTCACGAAATGATCGAGGAAGCGCTTCCTGATCTCGTGTGTCTGCACGTCGCCTCTGCCCTCGTCTTAGTAGATGGTCGCTGTGGGTACCGGTCGGCGTTCACTGCGAATAATTCGACCGCCTTACATTACCGGTCAGCGCGGTCGCCCCGAACAGCGCTGGTCAGGCCGCGAGAAAACTCAGGCGTACCGACCGTTGCGGGTTGTCCCGGTTCAGATCGACCAGCACGACGCTTTGCCAAGTCCCCAGAAGCGGCCGTCCGGCCTGCACCGGCACCGTGACCGACGGAGATACCAGGGCGGGCAGGACATGGTCGGCGCCGTGGCCGAAAGATCCGTGCGCGTGCCGGTAGCGATCGTCACGCGGCAGGAGTCGCTCCAGCGTGTCGATCAGGTCGTCGTCGGAGCCGGCACCGGTCTCGATGATCGCCACCCCGGCGGTGGCGTGCGGCACGAAGACGTTGCACAGCCCGTCGCCGCGTCCGTCGCAGAAGCCCTCCACCGCGTCGGTGAGGTCGACGATGCGGCGTCGTGCGGTGTCGACGTCGATCACATCAGTGTCCATTTGTCCCAGCCTACGAGTCGCCCTGTGGGCCATTGCACGTCGTGATCCCGCGGAGGATGGTGGTGATGGAACCGGTGGCGCCACCGGGGCGCTGCCCCGACAAGAGGGGGTGGATCGTGTTCGCACGCTCTACCACGATCACGGCGCACCGCGAGGCCATCGACGCGGGCATCGCGCACATTCGCGACGAGGTCATGCCCGCCGTCGATGCGGTCGACGGGTGCGTCGGCCTGTCGCTGATGGTGGACCGGGAATCCGGACGCTGCATCGCCACCACGGCCTGGCGTTCCCTTGACGCGATGCAGGCCAGCGCGCCGATCCTGGCACCGATCCGGCATCGGGCCGTCGAGGCTTTCGCCGGCAGCGCGACGATCGACGAGTGGGAGATCGCGGTGGTGCACCGCGAGCAGTACTCCGCGCCGGGCGCTTGGGTGCGGGCCACCTGGTTGCAGACGCGTCCGGAACTCTTCGACCGGGCCATCGACTACTACCGGTCCGCGGTGCTGCCGGCGTTCGACGATCTCGCGGGGTTCTGCAGCGCCAGCCTGATGCTCGACCGCACGACGGGGCGGGCGGTGTCGTCGACGACGTTCCGCAGCCAAGAGGCGCTGGACCAAAACCGGGACCAGGCACGCTCGCTGCGCACGGCCCGGTTGCGGGATCTCGGAGCCGATCAGCTCGACGTCGGCGAGTTCGAGTTGGTCCTGGCCCATCTGCGGGTTCCGGAACTGGCTTGATGCAGAGCTGAATTGACGCAGCCGTTTGTGTTGTTGTCTGCCGGGGTATCTCCCTCCCAGTCCGCAAGCCTTGGAGGAGAAATGACCATCACCGGCATCTTCAGCGCAATCCTGATCGGCATCGTCATCGGCGTCATCGGCCGTCTGCTGGTGCCCGGTCGGCAGCCCATCGGGTTCCTGGTGACGATCCTTGTCGGCATCGTCTCGGCGTTCATCGGCACCGCCATCGCGCGGGCGCTCGGGATCCCGACCGACACCAACGGAGTCGACTGGCTCGAACTGCTCGTCCAGGTGATCGTCGCTGCCCTTGGCGTGGCCCTGGTGGCGTCGTTGATGGGCCGTCGACGGGGCTTGTTCGGTGGTCGACGCTCAGGGTTGATGCGATAACTCGTCGGCTACAGCGTCGGCAGCAGCGCGTCCAGCCGTTCGTAGCCCTCGACCATGCCCGTTTCCATGCCCGAGGACAGCAACGCGTCCCGGGCTTGGGTATTCGGGCAGATCGATCGGCCGCGCAACCTGCTGCGGCCGGCGCCAAGGTCGTCGAACCACATGAATTCGATGTTCACCATGTCCGGTGCACCCTCGAATTCGAAGGTCTGGATGATGAGTTCGTCCGGGCGGACGGTGTGGAACACGCCGTTGAACCGGTACTGCTCACCGGCACGGGAGTGCACGTAGCGGTAGCCGCCTCCGGCGCGGAAGTCCCAGTGTTCGATCGTCATCGCGATGTCGTGCGGGCCCAGCCATCGGGTGACCAGGTCCGGCTCGGCGTGGGCCCGGAACAGCGCCGCGACCGGCGCGTCGAATTCCCTGGTGAACTCCATGGCGAGGGTGTCGACAGGGACGGTGAGATCGAGTGCCTTGGTCATTTCGAATCCTCCTCTTCGATGTCGGCCAGCAGCGCGTCCAGCCGCCGGTAGCTGCGTTCGGCATTCAGTCGGTAGCCGTCGATCCACGCGGTCAGCCGCTCCAGAGCGGCCGCGTCGAGGTGCACGGGCCTGCGCTGCGCGTCGCGGGTCCGGGTCACCAGGCCGGCCTGTTCGAGAACCTGAATGTGTTTGGACACAGCCTGTTTCGTGATATCGAACGGCTCGGCCAACTCGTTGACGGTCGCCGGGCCGCGGGACAGCCGCGCCACGATCGCCCGCCGCACCGGGTCGGCCAGTGCCAGGAAGGCACGGTCCAACCTGACCTCACCATCGTCATCACTGACCAATAATCAATCTTCCTGTTGATCAATCAATTGGTTGATTAACAAGGTAGAAGTACTCCTGTGGCGATGTCAAGAGTTTTCAGCGCTTGCGGCGGACGATGGCGCGCAGCTTGTCCAGCCGGGTTGCGATCTCCCGTTCGACGCCACGGCCGGTTGGCTGGTAGTAGTCCGCCAGGACCAGATCGTCGGGTGGATACTGTTGCGGCACAACACCATCGGGATGGTCATGGGGATACCGGTAGCCGACGGCGTGGCCGAGCTTGGCGGCGCCGGAGTAGTGGCCGTCGCGCAGATGCGCTGGTACCGGCCCCGCCTTACCGGCCCGGATGTCGCCCATCGCCGCGGCCAGTGCGGTCGTCACAGCGTTGGACTTGGGCGCGGTCGCGAGATGCACGGTCGCGTGCGCGAGCGTCAACTGCGCCTCGGGCATACCGATCAGCTGCACGGTCTGGGCAGCGGCCACCGCGATCTGCAGGGCGCTGGGATCGGCCATCCCGATGTCTTCGCTGGCCAGGATCATCAACCGCCGGGCGATGAACCGCGGATCCTCCCCCGCCACCAGCATCCGGGCCAGGTAGTGCAGCGCCGCGTCGACGTCAGAACCGCGCATCGACTTGATGAACGCGCTGACCACGTCATAGTGCTGGTCGCCGTCGCGGTCATAGCGCACCGCGGCCTTGTCCAGCGACTGCTCGATGATCTCGACAGTGACCCGTTCCCCCGGCTCCGATGCCACCTCGAGCGCGGTCAGGGCACGCCGAGCATCACCGGCCGAGAGCTGCACCAGCAGATCGACCGCCTCGTCGGTGACCTCGACCGCACCGCCGAGGCCCCGCGGATCGGTGATGGCGCGACGCAGCACGCTCTCGATGTCCTGCGGGGTCAACGGCTGCAGCTGCAGGATCAGCGACCGCGACAGCAGCGGGGCCACCACGGAGAACGACGGGTTCTCGGTCGTCGCCGCCACCAGAAGCACCACGCGGTTCTCGACTGCCGCCAGCAGCGCATCCTGCTGGGTCTTGGAGAACCGGTGCACCTCGTCGATGAACAGCACGGTCTGGCCGCCGTGCACGGCCGAGCGCCGAGCGGTGTCGATCACCGCACGGACCTCTTTGACCCCGGCCGACAATGCCGAGAGCGCCTCGAACCGGCGTCCGGTGGCCTGCGAGATCAACGAGGCCAGCGTGGTCTTACCCGTTCCCGGCGGGCCGTAGAGGATCACCGACGCCGCGCCGGAACCCTCCACCAGCCGGCGCAGCGGTGAACCGGCCCGCAGCAGATGCTGCTGCCCGACGACCTCGTCGAGGCTGGCCGGACGCATCCGCACCGCAAGCGGGGCCGACGAGCGCTCGCGCGAGGAGTCGACCAATCCCGTGCCGGGCGGGACCAACCCCGTGCCGGGCGGGGCCAGCGCGCCGGGATCACCGGGCGCCGCGTCGCCGGGCACATCGAACAAACTGTCGGACACGTGTTCTGCTTACCACGCCGCGTCGTCAGGCGGCTCCTGGCGCCGTCACGAAATCGATCAGCTCCTCCACCCGGCCGATCAGCGCGGGTTCCAGGTCGTTCCAATCGCGCACCTGGGCACGGATCCGCTGCCAGGCCCGCGCGGTGTCCGCCTGGGTGGCGTACGGCCAGCGCAGCGCCTGGCAGATGCCCTTCTTCCAGTCCGTGCCGCGGGGAATCTCCGGCCACGCGGTGAGGCCGAGCCGGGCCGGTTTGACGGCCTGCCAGATGTCGATGAACGGATGCCCGACCACCAACGTGTGCTCGCCGCCGGGGCCGCGCCGCACCGCTTCGGCGATCCGGGCCTCCTTCGAGCCGGTCACCAGGTGATCGACCAGCACACCCAAGCGGCGGCCGGGCCCGGGTGCGAACTCCTCGACGATGCCTGCCAGATCGTCGACACCGCCGAGATACTCGACCACCACGCCCTCAATGCGCAGGTCGGCGCCCCACACCTGCTCGACGAGCTCGGCGTCGTGGCGCCCTTCGACATAGATGCGGCTGGCGAGCGCCACGCGCGCCTTGGCGCCCGCCACGGCCACCGAACCCGACGCCGTGCGGGCCGGCGCGGTTGTCCGTTTCGGCACCGTGAGAATCACCGGCTTGCCGTCGATCAAGAACCCGGGGCCCAACGGAAACGCCCGCACCTTGCCTCTGCGGTCCTCGAGCTCGACGCGGCCACCCTCGATGCGCACCACGGCGCCCACATAACCGCTCTGCGCGTCCTCGACCACCAGGCCCTTTTCCGCGGGCTGTTCGGTGGACCGGGTCAGCTTGGGGGTGTGCGGGTTTCGGGACAGGATGTCGGAACCGTAGCGATCAGTCACGCGGGCGATCCTAGGAACGTCGGCAGCAGGAACGCCGTTGCGACATGCCATCGTGACCGTGCTGTTGTGCTGTTAGACCGGGCGGCTCCCCTTTTCCTGCCGAGCAGGCAGTGGGGTACCGCAAACCCGGCGTGTCGCGGACTTTGATGTCTGCTCGGCGGGAAAAGTCAGGCGGTGACCTCGTCGATGACGGTGTGCACGAACCGCATCTTCTCCAGCACCGCAGGCGGCAGCACGAACGGGTACAGATCGGCGTGTCCCATCGACCGGTTGACCATGTTCAGCGCCCACGACAGCGGCAGCCACATCTCGATGATGGTGTCAAAACCACTGGGGCCCAACACCCGTCGATCGAAGGTCGCACCCGCGGGAGCGAAACCGAACGCCGCGGCGGTGTCCAGGGTGTCGCGGATGTGGAGGTAGTGGGCGAAGGTCTCGGCCCAGTCCTCGGCGGGGTGCATGGTGGCGTAGGACGATACGTAGGTGTCCTCCCAGCCCGCCGGCGCACCGTCGGCGTAGTGGCGGTCCAACGCCTCCTGGTAATCCGCGTCCGGGTCGCCGAACAACTCGCGGAACCGCTCGTCGTAGGCGGCCGACGGGGCGATGAGCCGGTAGAAGTAGTAGTGCCCGATCTCGTGGCGGAAATGCCCGAGCAGCGTGCGGTACGGCTCGTCCATCGCGATGCGCAACTGCTCGCGGTGCACATCGTCGCCTTCCGCGAGATCGATGGTGACGACCCCGTTCTGGTGTCCTGTCATCACCTGTTCGGAGGCGCTTGAGAGCAGATCGAACGCGAGCCCGAACTGCGGATCCTCGCTGCGGCTGACGATCGGCAGCCGCAGCTCGTGCAGTTCGGCGATCAGCCGACGCTTTGCCATCTCGGCTTCCGCGAACGCCGCCAGGGCCGAAGCGTCGGTGTCAGCCGGCCGGGTGCGGGTCAATGCACACGACGCGCACAACGGCCCACCGCCAACCCGTACCAGCCAATTGCATTGAGCCACATGCAGGTTCGCGCACAGTTGATACTTGTCCTCGTCGACGGAGCCCGCATGGTCGGCTTGATCGGTGTCGGCGATCACCAGCAAGGCCATGTCCGGCAGCGAGAAGCCCAGCGCGCTGCCGCACGACAGGCACAGTGAATTCTCGAACGCCAGCCGCTGGCCGCATGTGGGGCAGTTGAAGTCACGCACTGAGCACACCTCCCGTGTACGGTGCCACGTCGACCGAAACATCGATCACACTGCTCTCCGAATCCGTGTAGATGATGCCGCGCAGCGGCGGCACGTCGGCGTAGTCGCGGCCGAAACCCGCGACGATGTAACGCTCGTCGACCATCTGGTCGTTGGTGGGATCCAGCCCGAGCCAGACGTTCTGCGGGGTCCATACCGATGCCCAGGCATGCGTGGCGTCGACGCCGATCATGCGTTCCTTGCCGGGCGGCGGGTCCGTCGCGAGGTATCCGGAGACGTAGCTGGCGGCCAGCCCGTTGGCCCGCAGGCAGGCGATGGCCAGTCGCGCGAAGTCCTGGCATACGCCTTCGCGCGCCTGGAGCACCTCGGCGACCTGGGTGGACACGGTGGTGGACCCCGACCGGTAGGTGAAGTCGGTGAAGATCCGCGAGTTGAGGTCGCGCAGGACGTCGATCAGCGCCCGGCCCGGGGTGAAACTCGGTGCGGCATAGTCGCGTACCGCGTCGGTGATCTCCGGCGGCTGCAGGTCCAGGGTGAATTCGGTGGCCAGGGCGCCGTCTCCGCCGACCGGCCGGGCGATCTCCCACGGCGCCCGTGCCGAACCCTCGGCGTAACGCCCGGGCTCGGGCGGGTCCACCTCCACCACCGATCGGGCGGTGATGCTCAGCGTGCGGTGCGGCTGCAGGACATGAAAGTAGGAACTGATGTTGCCGTAGGCGTCGCGGCTGGTCGAGCTGTCGGCGGCGTCGGGTTCGATGGTCAGCTCGTGGTAAAGCCTGCGCTGCCAGGGCAGTTCACGCGGGGTCAGGAAGGCCCGACCATAGGAACTCGTGACGTCGTCTGAGTAGCGGTAGACGGTGCGGTGGGTGATGTCGTAGCGACGGGTCCCGGTATCGGGCTCGGTCATGATGGCACCAAACGTCTTTCGTCGGGCCCCCACAGCGGCTGCATACCGCCGGGCAGCGAGAGGTGCGCGGCCGTGATGACGCCCGAGAGGTCCCGCAGATCGCTGTGCATCCCGTCGAGCAGTTCGGCGAGTTCGGATCGCACGCCATCAGCTGTTGCGATCGCCAGATCCGCCGGATCGACCCGGCGCAGCCGCACGGCGATCTCATCGACCATGCGCTCGGATCGCGACGAACCCGACGCTCCAGGAAGGGCTTTGAGGTCGGCCCTCAGCCGGTCCAACTGATAGATCATCGAGCGCGGATTCTGCGGGTCGAACAGCATGAGCTCGGCAAGCGCCGCGACGCTGACGAGCCCGGGGTTGCGCCGCCGATAGATCACCGACGATTCGCAAGCCACCAGAGTCGATTCCATCACCGTGCGTTCGGCTCCCGGGCTGCGCACCTCGGTCAGGGTGGCTCGCAGCAGCGCCGTCAGACCCAGCCCGCGTTCGATGCGTTTGCCGACATCCATCAGGCTCCAGCCGATGTCCTGCACCATGGACTCGGCGGCCACTCCGGACAGCGCGAGCATGCCCGACAACGTGCGACTGTGCGCCGCCGCGAGGTACGTCTCACCTGCGGTCTGCGAATCCGGCGGGGATGCCGACGCACGCAACACCGCGCGTTCGACACCGGCCAGCACCATCCAGGTGTCGTTGGACATCTGGTCGCGCACCGAGCGGGCTGCCAGACCCAACCTCTCGACCGACTGGGCCAGCGAACCGGGCCGGTGCCGGTCGGCGGTGACCGCCCACAGCGTGGTCGGCGCGACGGCGATGGTCTCGTGGTCGTCGCCGCCCGCCCCGGTGTCGGAACCGGTGATGGCGCCGACGGCCGCGAGCAGCACTGGCACACAGCGGCTTTCCGGGGTGTCCTGCCGGTAGCGGTATTCGTGGTACCGCTCGCGCGTGACGGTGAGCAACCGCGCCATCTGTTCGGCGCGTTCGGCATAGCGGCCCATCCAGAACAGGTCGGAGAGCACACGCGGTGAGCTGACAGCCCCGGTCCGGCTCGGTGTCATCGTCGGCACGGCAAGTTCGGCGGGTGTGGTCGGGATCTTCTCGGCAGTTACCCGTGTCGGGGTTCGCACCCAGATATCCTTGGCTGCAACGGTATTCATCCGGTACGCGGCGGCACCCGGTGCCATCAGGTACCCGAGGCCACCGATCATCGGCGTGTAACCGGCGCGCTGCGCGACGGTGAAAAGCCGCATCCCCACGCTGCCCGCGGACAACCCGCTGGCCCGGTAATCGGCTGGGGCCGAAGAGAACTGCGGTAGCTCCTGCCCCACCCAACGCCACGGTGCGGCATCGATGCGGGCGGCCAGGGTGTCTCGCTGGGTGGTCGACAGCGTCGGCCCCACGATCGACTCGGCGCCGTCGACAGAGCGGATCATCAGCGACGTCGTCTTGCTGAGCAGCTGCGAGCGTTCCAGGTCGATACCGCCCCAGTACACCGGGGCCGTCTGCAGCTGCGGGGTCTCGCCGAGCAGCAACTGGCCCAGCTGCGGCAGAAACCGCAGTAGCCCGGGGCTTTCCAGCACACCACTGCCCAGGCTGTTCACCACGCTCACCGCGCCGCGCCGCAGCACTTCGACCAGCCCCACCACGCCCAGGCGCGAACCGGGTCGCAGGTCCAGCGGGTCGACGTAGTCGGCATCGATGCGGCGCAGCACGACGTCCACCCGTTTGAGGGTGCCCAGCGACCGCATCCACAGCTTGCCGTCGCGCACCACCAGGTCGGCGCTCTCCACCAGGGGAAAACCCAGCATGCTCGCCAGATACGCCTGATCGAATGCCGTCTCGGAATGAATACCTGGGCTGAGCACCACGACCACCGGTTCCTCGGCCGCCTCGGGTGCGACGTCGATCAGGGCCAGTCGCAACGCCTGCGCCCAGGGCGAGGCCGGTCGCGGCCCGATACGCTCGTAGAGGTCCGGGACGGCGTGGGCGATCACCCGCCGGTCGGCCAGCGCATAACCCGCACCCGACGGTGCCTGCGTCCAGTCGGCGTTGACCAGGAACGAGCCGTCTGCGCTGCGGCTGACATCGCAGCCGTGCAGGAACAACTGGTGGCGACCGGGCACTTCGATACCGCGCGCGGCACGCACGTAGCCGGGGTGGGCGAACAGCAGTTGGGCGGGCAGCGTGCCGCTGGTGATCGACCGCCGGGGTCCGTAGAGGTCGGCGAGCACTGCGTCGAGCAGCCGGGACCGCTGCACCAGACCCGATTCCAGCGTGTCCCAGTCGGCCGACGAGATCACCAGGGGCAGCGAGTCGAGATGCCAGGGGCCGGGCATCGTGGTGCCGTCGGAGTCGGTGACCACCTCGCCGTGGGGGTCCACCTGGATGTAGGTGATGCCGTCGTTGTCGACCAGGCCACGCACCTCGCTGCGCAACCTGTCGAGCCCGTCGCGGCCCCGTTCGCCGACGCATTCGGCAAGCTCCTGCCAGGCCGGGCGGATGTTGCCCGCGGCGTCGAGGAACTCGTCGTAGCCGGTCGGAGGCCGCGTCCCGCGGACCTCGAACAGCGCCTGCTGCGCCCGGGTACGGCGGTACCGCGCGAGGACACCGTCGACGTCGGTGCTCACACCACCGGTAGCGGCGTCCGGCGAGCCGTTTGCGCGAAGAACCATTACTGCAGAACGGTACGCACCCGCCGCAGGTCCAGGATGCCCGGCGCGCCCACGTCGGTGGACTGGCGCGCCTGCTTCTCCCGGATATCGGACATATCGAGTGCGCCCGGGGTGAAGCCGGTGGCCTCGAATCGCCTGCCGCGGCGCGATTCCGCCTCGACCGCATTGACCGGCGGGGTGTCGTAGGACCGTCCGCCCGGATGCGCGACGTGGTACGTGCAGCCGCCGCGTGAGGTGCCGGTGGCGGTGTCGACGAGCTCGAAGCGCAGTGGGGTGTCGACGGTGATGGTCGGATGCAGAGCGCTGGGCGGCTGCCAGGCCCGGTAGCGGACCCCGCCCACTTGGACATCGGGCGTGTCGGTGGCCAGCAGCGGGATCGGGTGGCCGTTGGCGGTGACTATGTAACGGTGCCGGTCGGCGCCGACCACGCGGACCTGCACGCGTTCCACCGACGAGTCGACGTAGCGGGCGGTACCGGTTCCGGTTGACTCCTCCCCCAGCACGTTCCACGGTTCGATGGCGCCGCGCAACTCGATCTCCACACCGCCGAACACCGCGGTGCCGATGCGCGGGAACCGGAACTCGGTGAACGGATCCAGCCAGCTGGTCTCGAAGTCGATACCGTGGGCCCGCAGATCGGCAGCCACCTCGGCGATGTCCTGAATCAGGAAGTGCGGCAACAGGTATCGGCCGTGCAGGTTGGCTCCGTGCCTGATCAGCGGGGCGCGCAGCGGCTCATCCCAGAACCAGGCCACCAGCGCGCGCACCAGCAGCGACTGCACCATCGCCATCTGGACGTGCGGGGGCATCTCGAAGCCGCGCAGTTCGAGCAGTCCGAGCCGGCCGCGGGCGCTGTCGGGACTGTAGAGCTTGTCGATGCAGAACTCGGAGCGGTGGGTGTTGCCGGTGATGTCGGTGAGTAGGTGCCGGAGGGCCCTATCCGTGACCCACGGAGCGGCGCTTGCGGAGCGACCATGATCGCGAGCGGCGCTTGCGGAGCGACCATGTTGGAGTTGGGCGCCCCCGGCGCAAAGCCTGGCAATTTCCGCGAAGGCGATCTCCAGTTCGTAGAGCGCCTCGGAGCGGCCCTCGTCAACTCGAGGTGCCTGGGACGTGGTGCCGACGAACCTCCCGGCGAACAGGTACGACAACGACGGGTGCCGTTGCCAGTAGGTCAGCAGCGACACCAGCAGATCCGGACGACGCAGCAGCGGCGAGTCGGCCGGTGTCACCCCGCCGAGGGTGATGTGGTTGCCGCCGCCGGTGCCGCCGTGACCCCCGTCGACGTCGAAGGACTCGGTGGAGAGCCGGGCCTGGCGCGCCTCGTCGTACAGGGTCTGCAGCTGGCTCAACTGGTCGCTGAAGCTCGCGGTGGGCGGCACGTTGACCTCGATGACGCCGGGGTCCGGGGTGAGCGTCATCGAGGTGATCCGCGGGTCCGCCGGCGGACCGTAGCCCTCGATCACCACCGGTGTGCCGGTCTTGGCGGCGGCGGCTTCGAGCCGCTTCACCAGGTCGACGAAATCGTCGAGGGTCTCGGTGGGCGGCAGGTACACGTACAGGTGGCCGGACCGGATCTCGGCCACCAGCGCCGTGGTCGGCACGTCGTCGGCGTCCTCGACCTCGGCGGGCTCCTGCGGTTGGGCTCCTAGCACCGCGCGGCGCGGCAACGGGTCGGCGTCGTAGGCCGGGCGGGGTGGCTTCCAGCTGATCGAGCCCAGCGGTAGCCGCAGCCCCGCCGGCGAGTCGCCGTCCAGCAGCACGATGCGGCCGCGACGCAGTTTCCAGTCGGCGCTGGCCCAGCCCGAGTCGTCGTCACGGCGATGCAGCGGCAGCACGTAGGCGGCCGGTTCGTCGACGGAGGCATCCAGCCTGGCCAGCAAGGCCGCCCGGGCGTCGGCGCCGTCGGCAGCGAGGTCGTCCTGCTCTGCCACCGGATCGCCCGCGGGCTGGCGGACCACGTCCGCCAACCGGCTCAGCGGATCCTCGAACGCCGGCCGCACCTGGGTGAGCGGCAGTTGGAGGTCCTCGGCCACTGCGGCGAGCAGGCGATGGCCGGCGTCGTCGGCGGTCTCGCCGGCGCCGCCGGCCCACGGGTCGGCCAACAGCGCCGGGTCGGTCCACAGCGGTTCGCCGTCGGTGCGCCAGAGCAATCCGATCTGCCAGCGCGGCAACGGTTCTCCGGGATACCACTTGCCCTGGCTGCGCTGCACCAGCCCGGCGGGCGCCCACAGCCGCTTGAGCCGCGCGGCCAGCGCCGAGGCGCGTTCGCGTTTGTGCGGACCGTCGGCTGCCGTCGTCCATTCGGGATCGGTCTGGTTGTCGATCGAGACGAATGTGGGCTCGCCGCCCATGGTGAGACGCACGTCGCCGTCGGCCAGGCGCTGATCCACCTTCGCGCCCAGCGCCGTGATCGCCGCCCACGCCGTGTCGGTGTACGGCAGCGTGACCCGGGGGTCTTCGTGCACGCGGGTCACCACGTTGGAGAAGTCCAGGGTGGATTCACACGGCCCGACCGCCCCGGTGATCGGCGCCGCCGACTCGGGGTGAGGCGTCGCGGACAAGGGGATGTGGCCCTCGCCCGCGAACAACCCCGATGTAGGGTCCAGCCCGATCCAGCCCGCGCCCGGCACGTAGACCTCGGCCCAGGCATGCAGATCGGTGAAATCGGCGGCCGGTCCGGAGGGTCCGTCGAGTGCCTCCACATCGGAGGTCAGCTGCACCAGGTAGCCGGAGACGAAGCGTGCGGCCAGGCCGAGTTGGCGCAGGATCGACACCAGCAGCCACGCTGAGTCACGACATGAGCCGATGCCGGTGCGAAGTGTCACGTCGGGCGGCTGCACCCCGGGTTCCATCCGCACGCTGTACCCGACGTCGGCATTGACGGCCCGGTTGAGCGCGACGAGGTAATCGATGGTGCGGGTCCCCGGCGGCAGCGTGAAATTGCTCACCCAAGCCTGGGCCAACGCGCCCGGCCCGGAACCCTCGCCGGACTCGTCGACCGGCCTCAGGTACGGCTTGAGATCTTCGAGCAGCGCCCTCGGGTACTCGAACGGGAACGTCTCGGCGTAGTCCTCGATGAAGAAGTCGAACGGGTTGATCACCTTGAGGTCGGCGATCAGCCCCACGGTGATGGTCAAGCTACGAGACCGATTCGGAAAGACCAGGCGCGCAACGAAATTGCCGAACGCATCCTGTTGCCAGTTGATGAAGTGGTCGGCCGGTTCGACGGTCAACGAGTAGGCCTCGACGGGGGTGCGCGAATGCGGTGCCGGGCGCAGCCGCACGACGTGCGGATGGACCTCGACCAGCCGGTCGAAGGTATAGCTGGTGCGGTGCTCCAGCGCCACTTTGATCCCCATCCGCAGATCCCACCACAAGGTGAACGGCGCCGCACGGCGTGCAATATCGGGCGTCCGAACCGCGTTGGACGGGCCGCTCGAACCATGCCGCACGGGCCGTATCCGGCGCACGCTGGTTCAATCAGCAGGAGATAGCTGAGGAAAGGATGGGCCCGCCCGCATGTGGAGCACGGTGCTGGTGATGGCTCTCGTGGCCGCAACCGACCCGTTGCGCATCGGGGTCATCGCTTACATGGTGTCGCGCGCGCGACCCGTCCGGTTGTTGCTGCCGTTCTTCCTCGCCGGTTTCACCTCGAACGTTGCCGTCGCCGTGGCCGTGGTGTTCGTGTTCCGGGAGAGCGCGCTCGGTGACCGCACAGTGCACCCCGGAATCGAGATCACGATCGGCGTCGTGGCGGGCCTCATCGCCGTGTTGTCGGCCACCGGCCTGCTGGAACGGCTGTTCCACCGGGTCCGCAACAAGCGCGTGGCCGTGCCTGCCGGCGTCGGCGACCACTCGGGTGATCCGACGACGGAGCCCTCGCCCGCCGGGCCGGTGCAACCGCCGACGCTGGACTCCCTGCCCGTGGTCTCGAAACTGCCCGAGAGCATCAAGGCCGCGCTGCGCGGCGAGGCCGCGTGGGCGGCGGGGCTGCTGGGCCTGAGCAACGGCATTCCCTCGCCGTACTACCTGGGCGCCATCGCGGCGGTACTCACCTCGGGCACGGCGGTCGGCCAGCAGTTGAGTGCACTGGTGACCTTCAACCTGGTCGCGTTCTCCGGGGCGCTGATCCCGATCCTGAGTTTCTGGATCGCGCCCGACGCCACCCGCTCGGGCGTCGAGCGGCTGTACGCCTGGATGAAGATCCACCACCGGCTGGTGGTCGCGGTGATCGCCGGCGCTGTCGGCGTGTTCTTCGTCGGCTTGGGCATCAGCCACTTGTGATCACACGTTGGCGGTACGCCGTCCGCCCGACTCTTTTGCCGTTTGCAGCCGGCGGTACACCGCCAGCACCAGCACGCCGGCGATCGTGATGCCGACGAGGTTGACAGCAAGCTGCGCGACCGACTGGGCAGCGATGTCCCAGTCCCCCATCGTGGCGGCCACCACCGCGAAGCCGGCCGCGGGCACCGTCGTGACCGAGATGAACACACCGACCAACGCCGCTGATTTCGCCGACACCAACGACAGCATTCCCGCGGCACCCGCCAGCAGCGCCACGACGAACGAGAACGGCCCGACCTGGAAGATGAAATCGACGTCGTGCAGCTCGCGCGTGCTGGTCAGTTCCACCCAGCCCAGGGCCTCGAACCCCAGCGTGGCGCCTGCGGTGACGGCCATGGCCACCGGGAAGCCGATCAGCAGTGCCGCCGAAGCGCGCCGCGCCAGCGACATGCGGCGGCGCACCAGCGCGACCGCCAATGCGGCGAGGGGCCCGAATTCGGGGCCGACGACCATCGCCCCGACGACGGTGACCGGCGAGTCGGTGAGCACGCCCACCGCGGCGAGCAGGCACGCGATGCACAGGAACAGCAGGAACGTGATGTTCAACTGGGATTCGTCGCGCGTACGGGCCACGAGTTCATCCCAGACGACCGCGTCGGCGGCATCGCCGTCAGCGGCATCCTCGGCGTGGTAGGCCGCACTGGACAACACGGTGTCGAGCACTTCCAGCGTGATCGCGCCGAGATTCTGCACATCGAGCGACTTGAGCCGTTCCACAACGTCATTGGCGGCTTCCCGGGCGATGTCGGCGGTGATCTCGTCACCGGCGGGCTCCACGGCCGCGTTGGGATGCAGCACGATGTGGGTGACACCGGGTTCTCGCTGCAGGACGTTGAGGATCGGATTGCGCAGTTCGGCGGGTGCGATCACGCGGAGGTGCAACACGGCCCGAGAGTAGCGTTCGGCTACATGGCGGCTGTCGGCAATTGACGTGCCGGAGCTGACCGAGCCGATCACCGAATCATGGCTGGCCCAGACACCCAAGACTCGGGTGCGGACTTTCCTGGCCGGCGGACAACCGTAGCCCGGCCGGCTACTTCGACTTGCCGATTCGGACGACGAGTTCGTCAGGCGGCACGAGATGCCCTTCGTCGCAACGTATCTCGACCGTGGCCTCGGCGCCGCATCCGGCGTGAGCCAGTCGCAGCGGTGAGTCAGTGGGTAGGTGGCGGCGTCCCCACTCGAACAGCGCCCATACCACGGGCATGAAATCCCTGCCGGCCTGCGTGAGCACGTACTCGTCGCGCACCCGCTGCCCCGGCTCTTGATAGGGCCTGCGCTCCAGCAGCCCCGCCTCGACCAGGTCGCTCAACCGTGCCGACGCGGCCGCCTTGGTGACGCCGACGCGTCTCCAGAAGTCGTCGAACCGGGTGGTGCCGTAGTAGGCCTCGCGCATGATCAGCATCGCCGATTTGGTGCCGACGAGGGCCATTGTCTTCTCGATCGGGCAACGCCCCACCGCCGACCAGGCATCACGGTCGGCGAGTGCGCCCTGCAGGACTGTCATGCACATCACTCTATCGCTGGGTTGTTGGAACTGAACTCAGATGTTACATCTGAGTATAGACAGCAGTACTCAGCGCTGAGACTCAGGAGGCAACCATGTCCGGATATTCAGGCCGGGAGGCCGTGATCGTCGGTGCGGTGCGCACCCCGATCGGCAAAGGCAAGGCGAACGGCGCCCTGCACGGGGTGAAGTCGGCGGACCTGCTCGCCCACAGCCTGCGCGAGCTGGTGGATCGCACCGGCATCGATCCGGCGCAGATCGACGACGTCATCAGCGGCGCGGTTACCCAGGTGGGCGATCAGGCCGCCAATATCGCCCGCAACGCCCTGCTCGGCGCGGGCTTCCCGGAGAGCGTGCCCGGGACCACGGTGGACCGGCAGTGCGGCAGTTCGCAGCAGGCCATCAGCTTCGCCGCCCAGGGCGTGGTTGCGGGTGCCTACGACATCGTGATCGCCGCCGGCGTGGAGTCGATGGGGCGGGTTCGCATGGGCACCAACATCCTGCCGGGCAGCGACCCGTTCGGCGACGCTTTCGCCCAGCGCTACTCCGAAGGGCTTGTGCCGCAAGGAATCAGCGCCGAGCTCATCGCCGCCAAGTGGGGTTTCTCCCGCACCCAGCTCGATGACTTCTCGGCAGGCAGTCACGAGAAAGCCGCGGCCGCCACCAAAGCGGGCCTGTTCGACAACGAGCTCGTCCCGATCGCGGGTCTGACCACCGACGAAATCGTCCGGCCCGGCACCACCGTCGAGACGCTCGCAGCGCTCAAGCCGGCGTTCTACAACGAGGCCTATGCGGCACGCTTCCCGCAGATCAACTGGGAGATCACCGCAGGCAACTCCTCGCCGCTATCAGACGGCAGCGCCGCGGTCATGATCACCAGCAGCGACACCGCCAAGCGGCTGGGACTCAAGCCCTTGGCACGCATTCACACCGCCACAGTGGTCGGCTCGGATCCGCTCTACATGCTGACCGGCGTCATCCCCGCCACCGAAAAGGTGCTGGCGCGTGCGGGTCTGACGGTAGACGACATCGATCTGTTCGAGGTGAACGAGGCGTTCGCCCCGGTCGTGCTGGCCTGGGCTGCCGACGTCGGCGCTGACCTGGCGAAGACCAACGTCAACGGCGGGGCCATCGCCATCGGCCACCCACTGGGCGCCAGCGGCGCGCGGCTCATGACGACGTTGGTCAACGCGCTCGAACAGCGCGGAGGACGCTACGGCCTGCAGACCATGTGCGAGGCGGGCGGCATGGCCAACGCCACCATCATCGAGCGGCTGTAGTCCTTCGGTCCCTGCGGAACTGCATTCCCGGTCGTCGAGCGCACACCTTGACGACCGGGAATGTCGTTGCGGTCGGGGCACCGCGAGGTGTCGCAATTTGCGGCGGTGACACGTCCACATTTGAGGGTTTTCTGGCCGAACGAAGGCAGCGCCGACGAGGTGGTGAAGGTGAGCATGGATGGCATACCCACGCTGACCGTCACCAACAGAAAGCAGCGAACCCATGTCAGAAATCATTGCCGGAGTTGAGGTTCCCGACACCGCTGCCGTCACCGAAGCGACTCACCTCATCTGCGAGACCAGCAGCCCACTGATCTACCATCACTCCCGTCGGGTCTACTTTTTCGCCCAGATACATGCCCGGCGGCTAGGTGTAACACCTGATCCCGAACTGCTCTACCTGGCCGCCATGTTCCATGACACCGGTCTGCAGCGGCCGTTCTCCGACGCAGAACAGCGTTTCGAGGTCGACGGCGCCGACCACGGGCGCCAGTTCCTGCTCGAACGCGGCTTCTCCGCCGCGGCCGCCGAAACGGTCTGGACGGCTATCGCCCTGCACACGACACCGGGAATCCCCGACCGCATGGGCCCGGAGATCGCCACCATGTATCTCGGGGTGCTGACTGACGTCGTCGGTTTCGGACTAGACGGGCTCCACGATGATCAGGTGGCCGAAATCCTCGCCACCCACCCGCGAGGCGATTTCAAAAACGAGTTCCTGCAAGCCTATTTCGATGGGTTGAAGAACCGCCCGAACACGACAAACGGAACCGTCAACGTCGACGTTGTGGAGCACTTCCTTCCTGGTTTTCGGCGCACCACCACTGTCGAGCGGATGCTCGGCTCGGCCTGGCCGAGTTGACCGGAACGGGTCAAGACGGCGGGTCATCTCCTATCCGCTACTCGTCGGCCCCGGCGCGGCGTGCGGTGCTGAACCGGCGCTGGTAGGCCGCGGGGCTGATCGATAGTTTTCTCGCGAAGACCCGGCGCATGCTCTCGTAGCTGGGAAACCCCGCCAGAGCCGCAGCTTGCGTTGCGGTGTGCCCTCGGTCGAGCAGCGCCCTGGCCATGTCGAAGCGGATGTTCTCCACGTAGCGCGCCGGTGTCGTGGACAGCTCCTCGTGGAAGAGCCTGGTGAGGTGCCGGGTACTCATATGCAGGTGCTTCGCGAGCGCATCGAGCGAGTGATTGTCCTGCGGGTTCGCCGTCACCAGGTCGGTCACCGTACGCAACGCCGGAGACCGGGGCGGCGGTCCCTGCAGTGGGGCGGAGAACTGCGACTGACCGCCGGAACGCTGCATGTAGACCACCAGGGCCCGGGCGACGTCGCGGGTCACGTCCGGCCCGTGGTCTTCCTCGACGAGCGCGAGAGCCAGATCGATTCCGGCGGTCACCCCGGCCGAGGTGTATGTGCTGCCGTCACGGACGTAGATCGCGTCGGGTTCGACACGGCATGTCGGGCAGCGGGCGGCGAGCTGACCGGTCGCCCGCCAGTGTGTCGTCGCACGCTTCCCGGCCAGCAGGCCCGCAGCGGCCAGGATGAACGCGCCGGTACAAATCGACGCGACCCGACGCGCTCCAGCCGCCGGCATCCGCGCGGCTTCCGCGAGGTGTCGCGGCACAGGTGTGCGCGGATAGCGGTCGGAACCGGGCACCAGGTAGGTGTCGGGGGCGGGCTCGGCGGAAACGGCGCCGTCGACCGCGACCCTGAATCCGAGGTTCGACGTGACGTCATCGCCTGTCGGGGAAAGCAATACGATCCGGTAGTCGGCCCCGTACTCGTTGGCCTCCTTGAACACCTCGGCCGGGCCCGCGACGTCGAGCAGGGTGACACCGTCGTAGACGAGAATCGCGACGCGGCGCGGGACCGTGTGGGGTGCGACGGACGAACGCGCAGACATCAGCCGATTATCGCCGCCTCCGTCACTCGCCCGGCGGGTCCTACCCGCGTAATTGAGGTGAGTCAGGGCCAAGCCCCGCTCTCGCCCCGCGGCTAGACCACCACGCAGGCGTCGACCCGGAACGACTCGTAGCCGTTGTCCTCGACGTCACGGCAGAACCGTTGGTACACCTGACCTCCGCCCATGTAGACCTGGAACTCCTCGGGCTTGCCCGGCACGTTTTCGCCGAGGAACCATGCCTTGGCCTTCTTGCCCTCGGTGTACATGACGGTGGCCTTGCCGGCCCGCTCGGTTTCGGTCGCCCACCACTCCTCCGATTCGGGGGTGGCCTCGAGGCGTTCGATGCCGTTGTCCTGGGCCCACCGCAGTGCCCGCTGCAACCATTGCGCGCCGAGCTGAATCGGGACGACCAGGTTGGAATACGGTGTCTGCGGCCCGAGGGACATGAAGAAGTTCGGGAAACCGTGCGCGCCGATACCGAGGTTGGACCGCAGGCCGTCACGTGCCCACTTGTCCCGCAAGGTGATTCCATCCCGGCCGATGATGTCGATGTTGGTCAGCGTCCCGGTCATGGCGTCGAACCCGGTGGCGAAGATCAGCACGTCGAGTTCGTACTCACGCTCCCCCACCACCACGCCCCGTGGGGTGATCGCGGTGATCGGCTCCGACGCGGTGTCGATGAGGTGAACGTGGTCGAGGTTGAAGGCGTTGTAGTAACCGTGCCCGGTCGGCACGCGTTTGCCGTTGAACGAATACGTGGTGGGGCACAGCAGTTCGGCGGTCGCAGGATCTTTGACGATCTCCCGGATCTTGGACCGGATGAACTCCGACGCCAGCTCGCTGGCCTCGTGATTGGTGGCCAGATCGTTGAAGCACTCGTTGGCGAAGTGGAAACCGCCCTCGTTCCACTTGCTTTCGAAGATCCGGCGTCGTTCCTCGGCACTGACCTCCAGCGCACCGAATTCGGCCGGCTCCATTGCGACACCGAACGGATGATTGGCGGCCTTCTCGTAGATGGCGTCGTAATTGGCCCGCACCCAGTCCATCTGCTCGGGCGTCACCGGGTCGTTCGTGGTCTCCACCACGAAGTTCGGGGTGCGCTGGAACACGTAGAACTCGCCGACCTCGGGGGCGATCGTCGGCACCACCTGGATGCCGGACGCGCCGAGGCCGATCAACCCGACCCGTTTGCCGGCCAGGTCGACGCCCTCCCGCGGCCAGTACGCGGTGTGGTACTTGTGCCCGGCGAAGGACTCGATGCCCGCGATGTCGGGGTAGATCGCCTGCGACAGCACACCCATACCGCTGACCAGATACTTCGCGGCCAGGGTCTGGCCATCCGCCGTGGTGACCACCCAGACGTTGGCGTCCTCGTCGTAGCGGGCCGACTCCACCCGTGTGTTGAGCCGGATGTCGCGGCGCAGGTCCAGCCGATCGGCCACGAAGTTGAGGTACTCCAGCACTTCCTGGCCGGCCGGGTAGCGCTGCGTCCACGACCACTCCTCGCGCACCTCCTTGGAGAAGGAGAACGAGTAGTAACTGAACTCGCTGTCGGTGCGCACCCCCGGATACCGGTTGCCCCACCAGGTTCCGCCGATGCCGTCCTGTGCGTCGAGCACGACGGTCCGCAGACCGATCTCGCGGAGATGATGCAGGATCGCCAGCCCGGAGAAGCCGGCACCGATGACGATGGCGTCGAAGTCGTTGTTGTTCATGGGAAGTCCTTCGTTGTCGGGGCGGATCAGACGGTCAGAGGCTTGACGGCGCGATGCCAGGCGGCCATGGCGGTGATGGACGCGTCGGCGGCCGGCAGCACACCGGCCTGCAGCGGGAACACGTGCTGCTCACCGGACGCGACGTCGAATGTGACGTCGACTCCCGCCGCCCGGGCCCGCTCCGCCAATCGGGTGGCATCGGCGTACAGCGACTCGCTGTCGGATGCGGTGATGTAGAGCCGGGGGAAACCGGTGAAATCCGCGTACAGCGGATTGACCAGCGGGTCGGTCGGGCTCGCGCCACCGGAGAGATACCGGTCGATGTTGCCCTGCAAGCCTTCCCGGGTGATCAGAAAATCAGAATCGTCGTTGGTTTCGATGGTGCTGCCACCGTTCTCCATGTCGAGCCACGGTGAGATCACCATGACCTGGCCCGGTGTGGTGGCGCCGTCGCGCAGCAGTCGCAGGGTGGTGGCGATCGCGATGTTCGCCCCGGCACTGTCCCCGACGAAGGTGATGGCGCCCGGCGCGGTGCCCGCGGCGACCAGGGCGTCGTACACCGCGATGGTGTCCTCGATCTGGGCGGGGTATGGGTGCTCGGGGGCCAGCCGGAAATCCGCGACGAACGCATAGGCGCCGCAGGCCCGGGCCAGGTGCCCGGCCAGCTTGCGATGGCTCGCCGACGAGCCCAGCGCGAACCCGCCGCCGTGCAGCGCCACCAGCATCTGGCGGGGATCGGCGTCCAGGGGTTTGACCAGAATGCCTGGCACTCCACCGATCTCGGTCGACGCGTACGTCACGTCCTCCGGTTCGGCTGTGACGCGCTGCCAGTCCTCGAACACCCAGCGCATCAAGCGCAACGACATATCGGGATGAGCGACGAACTCCTGCGTCCACTCCGCGTAGATGGCACCCAACGGGTCATTCGGCTGATTGATCGACATGGCCGAAAGTGTGGGCGCGATCACGGCGCTCCCGATGAGGTGTCGCAAAATGACGCACCGCTGTATCAGCGTGACGCACCCCGGATCAGCTGGGCCCGGCGGCGGTTGGCTTCAGCGCAGTCGGATACCGCAGAAGGGAACAACATGAACCGTCTGGACGGCAAAGTCGCCATCGTCACCGGGTCGTGCCGGGGCATCGGATATGCGATCGCCGAGGCGTTCGCGCGGGAGGGTGCGGTGACCGTGGCCACCGGCCGGTCGAAGACCGACGAGTCGTTCGGGCCACGTTCGGACTCGATCTCCTACCGGCAACTCGACGTGTCCTGCGAGGACGACTGGGCCTCGGTGGTAGCGGAAACCGTTGCCCAGCATGGCCGTATCGACGTGCTGGTGAACAATGCCGGAATCATCGCCTATCAGGCGCTGCACGAGCTCACCGTCGCCGATTGGGAACGGGTGGTGGCCACCAACCAGACCGGGACCTGGCTGGGCATGCGCGAGGTGATCCCGCACATGGTGGACCGGCACTACGGGTCGATCATCAACATCTCCTCGATCTGGGGATCTGCCGCAGTGTCCGGTGCACACGCCTACCACGCGACGAAAGGCGCGATCCGCAACATGTCCAAGAGTGCCGCCGTCAGCTACGCCAAAGACAATGTGCGGGTCAACTCGGTCCACCCGGGTTTCATCCGCACACCGCTCACCGAGGCCCAGGAGTCGGAGATCAACGAGTATGTGATCGGGCAGACGCCGATGGGCCGGGCGGGCACACCCGACGAGATCGCCAACGGCGTCGTGTTTCTGGCCTCCGATGAGGCGAGTTTCGTGACGGGTTCGGAGCTGGTGATCGACGGCGGCTACCTCGCTCAGTAGCCGTCGGGTTCAGCCGGAGATGTGGTAGCTCTTCATCTTTCGGTGAATCGTCGCCCGCGAGACCCCGAGCAGTTCCGCCGCGCGTGACCGGTTTCCGTCGGCTTCCCGCAGCGCGCGGCGGATGGCCTCCATCTCGGTGCGCTCCATCATCGACCACGCGCGGCGGCTGCGCAGCGCGTCGGGCAGGTCGTCGACCTCCACGATGCCCCGTTTTCCGGATGCGGCGACCGCATCGACCACCCCGCGCAGCTCGGCGAGGTTGGCCGGCCAGCCGGCCGCTTCGAGCGCCAGGCGCGCTCCGTCGCTCAGTGTCAGCCTCAACCCGGGAACCCTTTGCGTGACAAGGGCATTCCACAGCACTCCGATATCGGAGGTACGTTCGCGCAGCGGTGGCACCCAGACCATCGGCACGCCGAGCCGGGTCGCCATCGCGTCGGCCTCCCGGTCGCCGGCGGCGGTCATGGTGAGCAAGATCGGGACCCGGCCCTGCTGGGCGTCGATCACCGCGTGCACCACCGCAAGCGTCTGACCGTCGAGCTGTTCGACACCGCGGATGATGACCGATCCGTCGGCCTGCACCGCGTCCCCGAGACGCTGAAGCCAGGCCTGATCCCCGGTGATCTGCCGTTCGGCGGCGTGCAGCACGACAGCACCGTCGGTGGGTGCGCCGGGTACGAAGGGCCTGCCCAACGCCAATGATGTTTTACCGGTGCCGGATTCACCGGCGATCAGCAATGTCCGGCGCGCGACGATCTGTCTGCTGACATGGTGGGCGACGGCACGCCAGGATTTGGACTGTCCGACCAGCCCGGTCGCTTTCACCGCCACCCCACCGTGTGTCGAGCGCGGTGCCGGGCGCAGCGCGGCCACCACCCCGGCGCCGGCGTCGAGCGCGCTGACGTCGATCATGGTGGGACCGATCGACAACTCCGCAGCCACACTGGTATCCCGGCGAATGCCGGTGCACAGATGATTGATCATGTCGACGTCGGTCTGGGTGAGTTCACCGGCACGGCGGCTGCGCATGGCCAACCCGTCGGGCCCGAATGCCACCACAGGACCGGCGTGCCGCGACGAAGATTCCAGGAACGCCGCCAGCATCGCGCGGGCAGCCGGCTGGGCGACATCGAGCACATGTTGCTCGAGCTGCGCGGCAACGGAATTCGTCAACGGCAGCAGCAAGCCGCTGCGTTCGCTGACCGCGGTCGAAACCGTCACCACGGCAAGGAGTTTGCCCGAGATCGGATGCCACACCGGCGCACCGGTACACAGCGCGGTGCGGTACAACTCAGCGAAATGCTCGGCGCCGGAAATCTGGACGCTCTTACCTGCCGCGATCACCGTGCCGACACCGTTGGTCCCGACGATGTCCTCGGCGAGCACCGCGCCCCGCACAGTGCCGAGGCGGTCGAGGTAGTTCATCGCCGACGCGTCGTGCGACCAGCGCTGCAGGATGCGCCCTTCCGCGTCGGCCAGCAGCAACCCCATTCCCGAGTCGCCCAGATCCTCGGCGACCCGCGAGAGCGGGGCCTGGAACATCTCCAGCAGGTGGTTGTCGAGCAGATCCTCGTCCACGTGGGGCACATCGCGGACGTTCGTCGGCGTGCCGAGCGCGGCTTTCGACCGTCGCCACGAGTCGAGCAACTCGGCCGGGACCGCACGGCCTGGTTCGGCGGCGGCCAGGAACTGGGCGCGGATGTCCTCGATGCGGGCGTCGCTGCGCTGTCCGGACACCGGCACTCCTCGCATCACGCGGACTCCCGGCACGCCGGTGCGGGTCGAACCGGCACCTGGTGCCGCAGGGAGATCTGGATCACACAACCTACGGTAATCCGCGCTGCGCCACCGACCGCTACTGTCTCAAAAAGAGTCAGTGCCAGGATTCCTGGCGGGGCGCCCCTACGTTGACCGCATGACGACAACCCTGGCCAGCTCTCCCACCGTCGCAGCCGTACGCGACCAGCGCATACCCACCGGCCTGTTCATCGGCGGGCATTGGCACACAACAGATTCGACCTTCGACGTCATCGACCCCGCCACCGGCGCCACGATCGCGCGGGTCTGCGAGGGCGGGCCCGCCGATGCCCTCGCGGCGCTCGATGCCGCCCACGAGGCCCGCACGACATGGCGTCAGATGTCGCCACGAGCCCGCGCCGATCTGTTCGGCGCCGCCCACCGCCTGCTGCTGACCAAGGCGGAGACCTTCGCCGAGGTGATGACCGCCGAAAGCGGTAAACCCCTGGCGGAGTCTCGGGCCGAGTTCAAGCTGTCGGCCGAGTTCTTCCTCTGGTACACCGAGCAGATCGCCCATGTGCACGGCACGTACGCACCGGCCTCCCACGGCGGCTACCGCGTCGTCACCACCCACCAACCGGTCGGACCCGCATTACTGATCACACCGTGGAATTTCCCGATGCTGATGATCGCCCGCAAGGCCGGCGCGGCCCTGGCTGCGGGCTGCCCGGTGGTGGTGAAATCCGCCAAGGAGACCCCGCTGACCTGCGCGTTATTCGTCGAGACACTGCATGAGGCCGGATTCCCCGACGGCGTGATCAACCTCGTGCACACCACATCGTCGGGTGCGGTGTCGGCAGCCCTGATGGCCGACCCGCGGCTGCGCAAGATCAGCTTCACCGGTTCCACCGGCGTCGGCTCCACGTTGCTGGCTCAGGCGGCGCCGGGCATCGTCAACGCGTCGATGGAGCTCGGCGGCGACGGACCGTTCATCGTGCTCGACGACGCCGATGTCGAGCTCGCCGCGCAGCAGGCGGTGGTGTGCAAGTTCCGTAACGCCGGGCAGGCCTGCGTGGCGGCCAACCGGATCATCGTGCACAGCGCCGTCGCCGAGCAGTTCACCGCCCGGTTCGTCGAGCTCACCGAACAACTCAAGGTGGGCAACGGCTTCGACGACGGCGTCGACGTCGGCCCCATCATCTCCGCCCAGCAGCTCGACGGGGTGACCGATCTGGTGGCCACCTTGCTGGGCCTGGACACCGAGCTGCTGACCGGCGGGGCGGCCCTGCCGGGCGACGGATACTTCTTCGCGCCCACCGTCTTCCGCGTTTCCGGCCGGCCGGCCGAGCTGTGCGACCGCGAGCTGTTCGCCCCGGTGGCCACCATCTATCAGGTCGGTTCCACCGCCGAGGCCGTCGAGTTCGCCAACGCCACGCGCTACGGGCTGGCCGCCTACGTGTTCACCGCAGACCTGTCGCGGGCCCTGACCGTCGGTGAGCACCTCGACTTCGGCATGGTCGGCATCAACCGCGGCATCATGGCCGACCCGGCAGCGGCGTTCGGCGGCAGCAAAGCCTCCGGCCTGGGCCGCGAAGGCGGCCACGACGCGATCTACGACTACCTGGAACCCAAGTACCTGGCCGTCACCGTCAACGAGGAAGCAGGGCTGAAATGAGCACACCGATGACCGCGGTCGCGCCGCGACGCACCGTGAACGAGCTCGGGCTCGGCCTGCTACGCCAGCCGACCACGGTGCTCTTCGGACCCGGGCAACGCAGGCAGATCCCCCAGTTGGTGGCGGGCATCGCCGAGCACGTGCTGATGGTCACCGATGCCCGGATGGCCGAGAGCCCCGAGTTCATTGCCATCGTCGACGGCCTCACCGAGTGTGGGGTCACCGCGGTGGTCTACGCCGGGACCGAACCGGATCTGCCCCGCCGCAACGTCATCGACATCGTCGAGCGGTTCGGCGCTGCCGACATCGACGCGATCGTCGGCATCGGCGGCGGTTCGTGCATGGACCTGGCGAAGGTGGCCTCGATCGTGCTCGCCCACGGCGGCGATGTTCGGGATTACTACGGCGAATTTGTGGTGCCTGGGCCTGGATGTCCCGTCATCACCGTCCCCACCACCGGTGGTACCGGTGCCGAAGTCACCTGCATCTCGGTGGTCTACGACGAGGACAAGGCGATGAAGGTGGGTGTCGCCAGTCCCCATCTGGAGGCCTATGCCGCCGTGATCGATCCCGAGTTGACATTGACCTGCCCGCCCGGGCTGACCGCGGCCGCCGGCGCCGACGCGCTGTCCCATCTCGTCGAATCGTTCACCGGCCGGGCCAAGAACCCGTCCGCCGACGATCTCGCGACCAAGCTCTACGCCGGAAAGAACCTGCTCGCCGACACCTACGCGCGCACAGGTCTGGCGTTGCTCAACACATCGCTGCCCGCCGTGGCGGCCGCACCCGGGGATCTGCAAGCGCGATCGGACACATTGTTCGGTGCCTACTGCGCAGGCATGGCGATCAACACCGCGGGAACCGCAGGCGCGCATGCCATCCAGTCGCCGATAGGCAACCTCACACATACGCCGCACGGATTCGGCATCAGCGCCCTGCTGCCATACGTGATGCGCTACAACCTGCCCACCCGGATACCGGAGTTCGCCGAGATCGGGCGCCTCCTCGGCGTCGCATCACCGACGGATCCCGAACTGACACAAGCACATCGGGCGATCGAACGGATCGAGGCGATACTGACCTCGCTCGGCGCCCCACTGGATCTGCGCACCCTGGGTCTGCAACGGCACGATTTCGACTTCGTCGCCGAGCAGGCCATGCTGGCCACCCGGCTGACCGCCAACAATCCGCGGGAGCTGACTGTGGATTCCGTCGTCGGCATCCTCGAACGCGGCTACGACGGCGACCTCTCCTGGTGGCACTGATGAGCCCGCACACCCCAGACGTTGCGGTGTTGGGTGCCGGATCGATCGGCGTTTCGTTCGCAATCCTGTTCGCCGGCAAAGGTTCTCAGGTCCGGGTCTACGACCCGGTGGCAACGGCCCAGCAGCGCTTCGAGGCCGAACTGGCGCGTCGCCTCGAACAGCTGCACGCGTTCGGCCGCATCGCCCAACCACCGCGAGCAGTGGCTGACCGCATCCGGTTCACCACCGATCTGCCGGATGCCCTGTCGGATGTCGGCTTCGTTCAGGAGTGTGCCCCGGAACGCACCGACATCAAACGGCCCTTGCTGCACCAGGCCGCGTCATACACGGCCGGCGACATTCCGATCGTCAGCTCCACATCGGCGATCGTTCCCACCGAACTCGGGGCAGGACTGCCGGACGACGTCACACAACGGATCCTGGTCGGTCATCCGGGCAACCCGCCGTACCTGCTGCCGGTCATCGAGATCGTGCCGTCGGCGGTGACGGCGCCCGCCATCGTCGACCGCGTCGTGGCCGTCTACCGGTCCGTGGGCCTGCGCCCGGTGCTGGTCCGGCGGGAGGTCGAGGGGTTCATCTTCAACCGGCTGCAGGGCGCGCTGCTACGGGAGGCGTACTGCCTGCTGCGCGACGGGGTGGCCACGGTCGACGACATCGACGAGGTGGTGCGCGCCGGGCTCGGCCGCCGCTGGAGCGTCATCGGCCCGTTCGAAACCGCGGACCTGAACACCCGTGGCGGCCTGCAATCTCATGCCGAGAAGATGGGTCCGGCCTACCAGCGGATGGGTGCCGAACGTGGACAGCACGATCCCTGGACCCCGGACCTGGTCGCCGGGGCCACGGCACAGCGCAGGCAGATCCTCGACCTCGCCGACTGGGATGAGCGAGTCCAGTGGCGTGACGAGCAGTTGATGCGGCTGCAGGCTGTCTGGGACGACGCTTAGGCCCGGACGAGCTCGAACAGCGGGATCGCCCGGCTGGTCTTGGCCTGGTACTCGGCGAACGCCGGTGCCAGCTCGGTCAGCTTCGGGTACGTCGCGTCGCGCTCGTCGGCGGGCAGCTCACGGGCGGTCGCGTCGTAGGTCTCGGCACCGAGTTCGATGCGCACCTGCGGGTTGGCCCGCAGGTTGTGCACCCACGCCGGATCTTTGGGCGCACCCGCATACGACCCGACGATGAGCATCTTGCCCTCGACGGTGATGTAGGCCAGCGGAGTCAGCCGCGGCTTGCCGGACTTGGCGCCCGTGGTGTGCAGCAACAGCAGGTCGCCACCCTCGAACTGTCCACCGACCTTGCCGCCGTTGGCGCGGAATTCCTCGACCACGCCACGGTTGAACGCGTCGAGCGCGGCCTGGTCGGTGAACAGCTTCTCCTGGTCTGTTTCGGTCATGCTTTGTCCAGCTTCTCCGGCTTGGCATCTATTCCGGATTCCTTACGCTGCTGCGCGCTGATCGGCGCAGGCGCATCGGTCAGCGGGTCTACGCCGCCGCCCGACTTCGGGAAGGCGATGACCTCGCGGATCGAGTCGACACCCGCGAGCAACGCGGTGATGCGGTCCCAGCCGAAGGCGATACCGCCGTGCGGTGGTGCCCCAAACATGAACGCGTCCAACAGGAATCCGAACTGGGCCTGAGCCTCGTCGTGGCTGATGCCCATCATCGCGAACACCCGCTCCTGCAGGTCGCGGCGATGGATACGGATCGACCCGCCACCGATCTCGTTACCGTTGCAGACGATGTCGTAGGCGTCGGACAGCGCGTTGCCGGGGTCGGTGTCGAAGGTGCCCTCCGACTCGGGCTTCGGCGCGGTGAAGGCATGGTGCACGGCCGTCCATGCGCCCGAACCCACCGCGACGTCACCGGAAGCAGTCGCCTCGTCGGTGGACTCGAACATCGGGAAGTCCACCACCCAGGTGAATGCCCACGCGTTCGGGTCGATGAGGTCGAGCCGCTTGGCGATCTCGATGCGGGTGGCACCGAGCAGTGCCCGGGCCCCCTTGGCCGGTCCCGCGGCGAAGAAGATGCAGTCACCGGGCTTGGCGCCGACGTGTGCGGTCAGCCCGTCGCGTTCGGCGTCGGTGAGGTTCTTGGCCACCGGGCCGCCGAGGGTGCCGTCCTCGCCCACGAGCACGTATGCCAGACCCTTGTGGCCGCGCTGCTTGGCGAACTCCTGCCAGCCATCCAGTGTGCGGCGCGGCTGCGACGCTCCGCCGGGCATCACGACGGCACCGACGTAGGGCGCCTGGAACACCCGGAACGTGGTGTCCTTGAAGTACTCCGTGCACTCGACGAGTTCGACCTCGAACCGCAGGTCGGGCTTGTCGGACCCGAACCGGCGCATGGCCTCGGCGTAGCTGATCCGCGGCAGCGGCAGCGGCAGGTCGTAGCCGATCGTCGCCCACACGGCCCGCAGCACCTCTTCGGCGATGGCGATGACGTCATCGGCCTCGACGAAGCTGAGCTCCATGTCGAGCTGGGTGAACTCGGGCTGCCGGTCGGCCCGGAAATCCTCGTCGCGGTAGCAGCGCGCGATCTGGTAGTACCGCTCCATCCCGGCGACCATGAGCAGCTGCTTGAACAGCTGCGGGCTCTGCGGCAATGCGTAGAACGAGCCGGGCTGCAGGCGCGCGGGCACCACGAAGTCCCGGGCGCCTTCCGGCGTCGACCGCGTCAGGGTCGGGGTCTCGATCTCCACGAAGTCGTGGTCGGCCAGCACGCCGCGCGCGGCCGCGTTGACCTTCGAGCGCAAGCGAATTGCGTGGCCCGGGCCCTCACGACGCAGGTCCAGGTAGCGATACTTGAGGCGCGCTTCCTCTCCGGCGGTCTCGTCGAGCTGGAAGGGCAGCGGTGCGCTCTCCCCCAGCACGGTCAGCGACGTGGCATTGACCTCGATCTGACCGGTCGGGATCTCGGCGTTCTCGTTGCCCTCCGGGCGGACCTCGACCACTCCGGTGACGGCGATGCAGAACTCGGCGCGCAGCCGGTGCGCGGCGGCCAGCACGTCACCCTCGCGGAACACCACCTGCGACACACCGGACGCGTCGCGCAGGTCGATGAAGATGACGCCGCCGTGGTCACGGCGACGCGCCACCCAACCCGCCAACGTCACCGTCTGACCGGCATCGGTGGCCCGCAACGAACCGGCGGCATGACTGCGCAGCACAAATACTCCTCATTAAGACGGGTGGGACGAGTGACCAGTCTAGAGAGTGGGTCGGCACCGGTAACTTGGCGATCGTGAACTCCCCTATCGCGGTCGTCGGCCCCGGCGCCATCGGCTCGGCAGTTGCGGCGTATCTGCACGCTGCCGGGCATCAGGTCGAGGTGTACGGACGGACGCCGCGCGAGTCGATCGACGTGCGCCCGGACGACGGCGAGGCGATCGTCGTGCCGGGTCCGGTGCGCACCGACCCGGACGCTGTCGCAGGCCCTGCCGCGGTGGTGTTCCTCGCGGTCAAGGACACCCAGAACGCCACAGCGGCGACATGGCTGGCCCGGCTGTGCGACTCCGACACCGTGGTGTGCGCACTGCAGAACGGCGTCGAGCAGGTCGAGCGGGTGGGCCGATACTGCCCGGCCGCCACAGTGGTGCCCGCGGCGATCTGGATCTCCGCCGAGACGATGCCGCAGGGCTGGGTGCGGCTGCGCAATCCGCTGCGTCTCGTGCTGCCCGACAACGCCGCCGCCCGCGCGGTGGCCGAATTGTTCGCTCCCGACACCGTGGAATTGGATCCCGACTTCCTCAGCGCGGCGTGGCGCAAACTGCTGGTCAACGCCGTCGTCGGACTGATGGTGCTGTCCGGCCGTCGCTCGGGGATGTTCCGGCGCGACGACGTCGCCGCCCTGGCCCGCGAGTACCTGGCCGAATGCCTTGCCGTCGCCCGGGCCGAGGGAGCCACGCTGGGCGATTCCGTGATCGATGAGATCGTCGACATGCTCGCGCGGTATCCCGCGGACCTGACCACGTCCATGCTGACCGACCGCGAAGCCGGCAGGCCGCTGGAGTGGGATATCCGCAACGGCGTGATCCGGCGCAAGGGCGCCGCTCACGGACTGCCGACGCCGATCAGTGACGTGGTTGTGCCGCTGCTGGCCGCGGCCGGCGACGGGCCGGGCTGACCGATCAGTAGACACCTTGCCCTAAGGTGTCTACCCATGGCCCGGACCTATGACTGCGAGCGCGTAGACCTCGACTTCATCGACTCCGCGCCGTTCCGCTTCGTCAGCACGGTCGACCTGGCGATCACGCCCGAGCAGCTCTTCGAGGTGCTCGCCGACGAGACCTCCTGGCCGCACTGGGCGACGGTGATCACCAACGTCGAGTGGACCAGCCCCGAACCCCGCGGCGTCGGCACCACCCGCACCGTCTCGATGCGCGGCCACATCACCGGCAACGAAGAGTTCCTCGCTTGGGAACCGTTCTCCCACATGGCGTTCCGCTTCAACACCAGCACCTCGGATGCGATCTCGGCGTTCGCGGAGGACTACCGCGTCGTGGAAACCGCTGACGGCTGTCACCTGACCTGGGTGATGGCGATGAAGCCCAGCGGCATCGCGGGCCGGCTCGGCATGACGCTGGCCGGGCCGGTCATGGCCTGGTTGTTCCAGCGGTTTCTGCACAATCTGCGGCGCTACACCGACAAGCGGTTCGCGATCGTCTAGCGTCGCCGAGATCGACGCAAACGCAGTGCGCACGGCCGCTCAGCGACGTTTTCGTCTGTTTCGCGGACCGTGCCACACGCCACGAGCTAGTACAGGCCTTCCCACACCTTTCGCCTGACCGCGTCGGGATCGGCGACGGTTTCATCGCGCGTCGAGCGGATGACCCGGGTCAACCGCCGGGCGGTGTTGTATTGCGGCCAATCAGCAACTTCAGCAGTCGCGAAATCCAGCCACGTGCGCTGCATACGCCGGCCCACCGACGGCTGCACCCGGCGACCGAGCGGGTGCAGTTTGCGGCCGAGGTACGAGGCGTAGCTGTGCTGGATGTGCACGATCTCGCTGCCGTGGGTCGCGCCCAGCCCCAGCACTTTCAGCGTCCAGGTGGTGTGGTCGAACCGGTAGGCATGAGTCGGCGCATGCGCGCTGTAGGCGTCGGCGAAGGCCCACGTCGGGGCGCCGAACATGACATCGGAGCCGATGGCGATCAACGCACTGCGGCGCGGAAAATCCGGGTAGGCGGCCAGCACCCGAGACTCCGCGGACGGATCGGTGCGCGCGAAGAAGGCGTGGATGCCCGCCCGGGTGGTCGGCAGCATCGGAGGCTTGCCCCACGCGAACATCGAGGCCTCGTGACTGTTGGTCCCGATGATCAACGGCACCTGGCCGACCGCACCGGTCCGGGCGGCCTCGATGGGATGCGCAGGCAGCAGGTCGACGCCATAGGTCAGCCCGTACGCCAATGTCGGTGTGCGCTGCGCACTTTCCAGCTGCAACTGTCCGGCCGCGCGACGTAGTTGCCGCTGCGGCAAGGTCTTGACTACTTCGGCTCCGACACCGAGCTCGGCCAGGAAGCGCCGCGCCTGGCGGGCGCGCGTATCGCGGTCGGCGATCAACGGCAGCGCCGGGCTCTGCGCGATCGCGCGGGCAAACAGTCCGCTCGCGGCCGGGCTGGCCAGCAGCGCCAGCACCGAGGTGGCACCGGCGGATTCGCCGAACACCGTGACCTGGTCAGGGTCCCCGCCGAACGCGGCGATGTTGTCGCGCACCCAGCGCAGCGCCGCGAGCTGATCACGCAGACAGAGGTTGTCGTCGAAGCCGGGGCCAAGATCGCTGAGCTCGAAGCCACCGAACACCCCGAGCCGGTAGGTGACGTTGACCACCACCACATTGCCGTTGGCGGCCAGTCGCGACCCGTTGTAGAGCTGCAATTGACCCGCGCCGTACACGAACGCGCCACCGGGAATCCACACCATGACCGGCAACGACCCTGTCGTATCGGGCGACCACACGGTGACGGTCAGGCAGGCTTCGTCACGAATCTTGGGGTCGTCGCGACCGCCGCCGACGAACGAACGGCCCTGCGGCGGCAACGGCCCGTGCTCGATGGCATCGCGCACACCGGTCCATGCGGACAGTGGTTGCGGGGCCAGAAACCGGCGCAGCCCGATGGGTTGCTGGGCGTAGTCGACACCTCGCCACACCCCGACACCGCCCTCGACGGTGCCGCGGAGCCGCCCCAGCGAGGTGTGGGCGATGGTCGGATGTTCCGCGACGACGGACACGCCTGAATCTTAGTGTGGCAAGCTGGACACGCTGTCGAGTACGACCTACCGGCGAATTGCGATGGAGCGACGCGATGACCTTCAACGAGGGTATGCAGATCGACACGAGCACCACATCGACCGGCGGCGGAGGCCGTGGTCCCGGTCGTGGTTTGGCGATCGGCGGTGGTCTCGGCGGCTTGCTGGTGGTCGTGGTGGCCATGTTCCTCGGCATCGACCCCGGCACGATCCTGCCGCAGCAACAGCAAATCGACACGGGCGGCGCCCAAACCCAAGGCATCGACCTGAGCCACTGCAAGACCGGCGCCGACGCCAACAAGTATGTGGAGTGCCGCGTGGTGGCCACCGGCAACTCGGTCGACGGCGTGTGGTCGCAACTGCTCCAGGGCTACACGCGGCCGCACATGAAGCTGTTCACGAATCAGGTGAACACCGGCTGCGGCCCCGCGACCACCGAGGTCGGCCCGTTCTACTGCCCGGCGGACAAGACCGCCTACTTCGATACCGGCTTCTTCCAGGTGCTGGTCGACCAATTCGGTTCCAGCGGCGGGCCATTGGCGCAGGAATACGTCGTAGCCCACGAGTACGGGCACCACGTGCAGGACCTGCTGGGTGTGCTGGGTCGGGCCCAGCAAGACCCGGAGGGCGCGACCGGCGCAGGCGTACGCACGGAACTGCAGGCCGACTGCTACGCCGGGGTGTGGGCGCACTACGCGTCGATCACCAAACAGGAGAGCACCGGGGTACCGTACCTGGAGCCGTTGAGCGACAAGGACATCGCCGACGCACTGTCGGCGGCGCAGTCGGTCGGCGACGACCGGATCCAGAAGGCGGCGACGGGCCGGGTCAACCCCGAAACATGGACGCACGGGTCGTCCGCGCAGCGGCAGAAGTGGTTCACCGTGGGCTATCAGACCGGTGACCCCAAGAAGTGCGATACGTTCGCTGCGGCCAACCTTGGTTAGGGCACAGACCGCGGCCGATGCCGTCGCGGAACGCTACCTGCAGACGTACGCAGAGTTGGACCCTTGTGCGGCAACCGAACTGGGCATCAAGAGTCCGGACGCCGAGTACGACGCACAGATCACCGACTACTCTCCCGACGGCGTGACCGCACGCGCCGAGGCGGCCCGTGCCACGTTGCGCGAGCTCGCCGCAGCCACGCCGGTCGACGACGTCGACGTGGTGACCATCGCGGCGTTGACCGAGCGGCTCGGTGTGATCGTCGAACTCAACGACGCCGGGCTGGATCTCGGTGAGCTGAACGTGATCGCCTCACCCCTGCAGTCGATGCGCGATGTGTTCGACCTCATGGCCACCGACACCGAGGAGGATTGGGCACTCATCTCGCGGCGCCTGTCGCAGGTTCCCGACCGCGCCGACGGGTACGCCCGCGCCCTGCGGACCGCGGCAGCCGACGGGCACGCTCCAGCAGGCCGCCAGATCACCCGCGGTATCGAACAAGCCGCACGGATCGGACAGCTGTTCGTCGGCATGGCGGCGCGGGCACCTCTGGGAAACCCCGTGCTGCACCAGGAATTGCAGGACGGGGCGGAGGCAGCCGCCGCGGCCTACCTGCGACTGGCGGCGACCCTGCGTGACGATGTGGCCCCGCATGCCCGCCCGCACGATTCCTGTGGCCGCGACGCCTACCGGCTGTTCTCTCGGTCATTCCTCGGCGCGCAGGTCGACCTCGACGAAACCTACGCCTGGGGTATCGAGCTGCTGGAAGCGGTTGTGGCCGAACAGGTGTCGATCGCCCAGGAACTCTATCCGGGCGCCACGGTCGCCGAGACGCTGCACCGCCTCGATGACGAACCGCGCTACGTGCTCACCGGGACCGATGCGCTGCAGGCATGGATGCAGGAGCTGTCGGACCGCGCGGTGGACGCGCTTGCGGGCACGCATTTCGATATCGCCGAGCCGCTGCGCCGCCTGGAATGCCGCATCGCGCCGACTCAGACCGGCGGCATCTACTACACGGGTCCGTCGGAAGATTTCAGCCGCCCGGGCCGGATGTGGTGGTCGGTGCCGCCTGGTGTCGAGCGGTTCCACACGTGGCAGGAGACCACCACCGTTTTCCACGAGGGTGTTCCCGGGCACCATCTGCAGATCGGTCGCGCCGTGGCATTGGCCGATCAGCTCAACCGCTGGCGCCGGCTGGGCTGCTGGGTGTCCGGGCACGGCGAGGGCTGGGCGCTGTACGCCGAGCGGCTGATGGCCGAGCTGGGATGGCTCGACGACGCCGGCAACCGCATGGGCATGCTTGACGCGCAACGGTTCCGGGCCGCCCGCGTCGTCATCGACATCGGTGTGCACTGCGGCCTACCCGCACCCGACGGCGCGGTCTGGGACGCCGAGCGGGCCTGGAACTTCCTCACCTCACATTCGGCCATGGCCCCGGAGAATCTGCAGTTCGAACTCGACCGGTACCTCGGCTGGCCCGGCCAGGCACCGTCGTACGCGATCGGTCAACGCATCTGGCAGCAGCTGCGCGATGAGGCACTGCGAGCCGGCTCGTCGCTCAAGCAGTTCCACAGCCGCGCCCTGGATCTCGGCGGTCTTCCGCTCGACGTGCTCCGATCGGCGCTGTCGACATGACAGAGCCGATCGAGCCTGACAGCAAGGACTGGACCTGGGTGCTGAACCGGCCGTGTCCGGAGTGCGGATTCGACGCCTCTGCGGTGCCGCCCACCGAGGTGGCCGCCCGCATCCGTGACGACGCCGCGGCCTGGGTGCCTCGTCTCCAACGGCCCGGGGTCGCCACTCGGAGCCGAGCGGACCGATGGTCGACGCTGGAGTACGGCTGCCACGTGCGCGACGTGCACCGCATCTTCGCCCACCGCGTCGAACTCATGCTCACCGAGGACGATCCGCAGTTTCCCAACTGGGATCAGGACGCCACCGCCGTCGCCGACGACTACGCGTCGCAGGACCCGAGCCGCGTGGGCCGGTGAGCTGTTCGAGGCGGCCGGCGTGGTGGCCGACCTGTATGCCCGGGTACCCGACGGCTCATGGCAGCGGCGCGGCCTGCGCAGCAACGGCAGCACGTTCACCGTCTCCACGATTGCGCTGTATCACCTGCACGACATCGTGCACCACGCCCACGACGTCAGCCATTGACCACATTGAACACATATCGTTAATGTGTTCAAATGCCCGCAGCAAACCGGTCGGTGTCCCCCACCCTGCTGCAAGCCACCGCTGACACGCTACGGCGTTATGGTCCACGACAATTCAGCCTCACCGCGGTGGCGGAGGCAGCCGGCGTCTCCCGCGGCACCGTGTACAACGCGCTCGGCAGCCGCGACAACGCCATCAAGGTGGCGCTCGACCACCTCGCGTCGGCGTTCATCGAGACCATGGCCGCCGCTCTGGACCGCGAGGACTCCCTGACAGATCAGGTGGCCTCCGCGGCCGCACTCATCTGCGCCCACCGACAGCTGTCCGACTCTGTGGCCACCGTCGGCTTCAACGAGAGCATCCTCGTCCTGCTGCTGCGCAACACCGGCGACGACCTCATGCGGCGCTCCGTCGAGCTGTGGAAACCCCGTATCCGCGCCGCCCAGCAGCGCGGCGAGGTGGCCGCCGGTGTCGCACCCGCCCGGGCCGCCGAGTGGATCGTGCGGCTACTGCTGAGCTTCGAACTGCTCCCGCCGATCGGGGTCAACCTCGACAGTGCGCGTGCGGTCAGGCGTTTCGTGTCCGACCATATCGTCGTCGGCCTCACCGGAGGACAGCCATGAGCCCTTCGCCGTTTGCTCCTCGCGTGCCCGCCCCGGACTACGAGGTCGCCATCATCGGCGCAGGCCCGGGCGGGATCGCTGCGGCACACCTGCTGCGTCAGAAGGGTATTCACGATTTCGTCATCATCGAGCGCGGCGACGACTTCGGCGGCACCTGGCGCGACAACCACTATCCAGGCCTCGCCGTCGACATCCCGACGCTGTGGTACCAGCTCTCGTTCGCCCCTAACCCGCACTGGAGCAGATTCTTCGCGCCGGGCCCCGAGATCTACCGCTACCTGCGTGACACCGCCACCGAACTCGGTCTCTACGAGCACCTGCACGCCGACGCCGAGGTGACGCGGCAGCAGTGGGACGACGAGCAAGGCTTGTGGCACTTGCAGATCCGCGGCCGCCCGCCCGTCACGGCACGCTTCGTGATCAGTTCCGTCGGCGGCTACATCAACGCCAAGGACACCGTCGGCCTCACCGGGATCGGTGATTTCACCGGCCGGATTCTGCGGCCGAACGCCTGGGACGATTCGTACGACACCCGCGGCAAGCGGATCGCGGTGATCGGGACGGGTTCGTCCGGCGTGCAGATCACCGGCGCACTGTCCGCCGAGGCGGCCAATCTCGATGTCTATCAACGCACCCCGGCGTGGGTACTGCCCAAGATCGACTTTGCCATCACCCCGTGGATGCGGCGGCTGTTCCGGGTGCCCGGCGTGGTTCCGGCGGTGAACGCAGCCGGCCGGCTCGCGATGGACGTGTTGATGGTGGCGCCGATTGTGCACGTGTTCTCCCGGCTGCCCGACGCGATGCTGCGTCGCCTGATGCCGCTCTACGACGGCTGGTCGCGGCTGCTCTACCGGTTGCTGTTGCGGGCCGTCGTCACCGACCCGGCCACCCGGCGAAAACTGGTGCCGCGCTACGGCATTCTGGCCAAGCGACCGGTGATCTCCAGTGCGTTCCTACCGGCGTTGAACAATCCGAGCACCCACTTGATCACCACGCCGATCGACCGGGTCACCGCCACCGGCGTGCGCACCGTCGACGGTGTCGACCACCCGGCCGACCTGCTGGTGCTCGCCACCGGGTACGAGCTGTGGATCGACCCGGAGACCTACCGGCCCGATACTGTGTTGGGTCCCAACGGCTTCGACCTTGCCCACTATTACCGCGCACACGGCCTCCACAGTTACGCCGGAACGGCGCACCCCCGACTGCCCAACCGCTGGGAGATCGTCGGCCCGCTCGGCTTCGTCGGATTCGCCTGGCCGGACTACGTCGAGACGATGGCCGCACACGCCGTACGGATCATCGACGAGACCCGGCACCGCGGCGCCGAGGTCGCCACGGTCAGCCAGGATGCGTTCAACCGGTGGAACGCCCGGATGAACCGTGACGGCCGGGTCGCCCATCTCTACTACACCGCAACCTCCGGCTTGAACACCTACTTCGTCAACTCGCAGCGTGAAACCCCGTACTACCGCCCGCAGACCATCATCGGGTCCCGCCAATTCGCCCGGCACTCGCCGCTGTCCGATTATCAATTCACCAAAGTCCACACCGCGATATCCGAGGAGCAACCGGCATGACCGATACGTCTCTGGCAGGCCGGGTCGCCTACGTCACGGGTGCCGCACGCGGGCAAGGGCGTTCACACTGCGTGCGGCTGGCCCGTGCCGGCGCCGACATCGTCGCGCTCGACGCCTGCGCACCGGTGGCAGAGGCCAACGGCTATGCCCCTGCCACGCCGGGCGACCTCGCCGAGACCGTGTCGCTCATCGAAGCGGAGGGCCGCAAGGCACTGGCCCGAGAGGTCGACGTGCGTGATGCCGAGGGGCAGCGCCGGCTGGTGGCCGATGCGGTCGAGCAATTCGGCAGGCTCGACATCGTGGTCGCCAATGCGGGGGTACTCAATTGGGGCCGGCTGTGGGAGATCTCAGCTCAGCAGTGGCAGGACGTCGTCGACATCAACCTCACCGGGGTGTTCCACACTATGCAGGCCGTCGTGCCTGCGATGATCGCGGCGGGTAACGGCGGGTCCATCATCACCGTCAGCTCGGCAGCCGGGGTCAAGGCCGTGCCGGGCTGCGCCCACTACTGTGCCAGCAAGTTCGGCGTCGTGGGCCTCACCAACGCGTTGGCAGTCGAATTGGGCGAGTTCGGCATTCGGGTGAATTCTATCCACCCGTACGGCACCGACACCCCGATGGGCAATGACCTGTCGATGTACCAACTGCTGCAGGACCATCCGCACTACATCCACAGCTTCTCCCCCGGCGCGCTGCCGACGGAGTCACTGATCGCGCCGGACAACATATCCGACATTGTCGTGTGGCTCGCCGGCGATGCATCGTCGTTGATCACCGCAGCCCAGATCCCCGCCGAGAAGGGGTATCTCAAGATCTGATCCCTGCCGCATTTCCCCCGCGAGCAGACACGCGCGTACGCGACACGCCGGTTTTCGGGTACCGCGCTGTCTGCTCGGCCGGAAGAACTCGCGGCACAGGAACTCTGGAACTACAGCCGGGAATGCGCCGCGATGCTGGTATCGGTGGTCCGCAGCGGGCGGATCATGCCGTCCTGGCTGAACGATGCGATCAGCTCGCCCCCTTCGGTATGCACGGCCCCACGCACGTAGGACATGCCTGCGCCGGCCTGCGTGCTCTCATGGCTGTAGAGAAGCCAGCCGTCCCAGCGGACCGGTTCGTGGAAGCTCACCGTGACGGTCATGGGTGCAGTCGACACCGTGAGATGCGCCTGCGCGGTACCGATCCCTGCGTGGGCTCGCATCGTCGTCGAAATACCAAGGTGGCCGGTGAAATACGCGATCAGCGCCTTCGCCATATCGTCGCGGGCCGGGATCGGCTCGTAGCGCAGCCACGCGTAGATCTCCGGTGGCCCGACCTCGTCTGGACTGTTGACGTCGACAACATCGACCAGCCGCAGCTCCCGGCCCGCCATCGGCATATGCGACACGTTCGCCTCCGCCGGAGCCGCGACCACGGGCTTGGGCAGGTTATGGCGGACCACATCGGCCGACGGCACATCGGTGAAGGCGGTGATGGTGATGCAGCGTTTGCCGTTCTGCGATGCGGTGACCACAGCGGTGGCGGTGGAGCGTCCCTCGCTGATGACGTCGATGTCGAGTTCGACCGGCGGCCCGGCCAGCACGGCCCGGGCGAACACGGCGTGCACCGACCGCACCGACTTGTCCGGAAACCGTTTGGCGACAGCGACGATGGCTGCCGCCAGGATCTGCGTACCCTCCACCACCTGACGTTCGTCGGCCTCGGCGAGCCCGGTCTGGGCGACGAAGCGATTCTCGCCTGCCGGTTCGGCTTCGAACAGGTCCAGCAGCATCTGCACGGTCCACTGGGTCGTTTCGGTGGTCACAGTGTTCCCTCTCTGATCACAGTCTCGGCGAATTCGGAAAGTGTCTGCGGCGCAGCGAAATCGCTGAACCACACGTAGAAGCGTTCGATGCCCTGGGCGGCCAGGCCTGCGAAATGCTCGATGAGTTCAGCGGCGTCCCCACACACCAAGCCCGATCCCAGGTGCCCGAACAGCCGGGTGCTGCGTTCGGTGACCGCCTGCCGGTCAGCACCGCGGCCGGCGAAGCCGACCATCTGCTGCAACGACGCCCGCACGGAGCCGACAGTGGGCAGCAGCGTGGGCAGCCGGTCGAGTTGGTGCGAGGGGATGTTCCACCAGTCGGCGTGCGCGCGTACGAGTTCCATCGTGCGACGGCCGGTTCCGCCCAGCAGCAACGGAATTGGGTGCGGCGGCCGGGGTAACGCGGCATCCTCGCCGTCACCCCAGTACTGGCCGAGCAGATCCAGCGTGCGGCCGAGTCGGGCTACCCGCGTCACCGCGTCGTCGGCGCCGTCGATCCCGAATCTGGTGAACTCCTGCGGCCAGGAGCCCGAGCCCAGCCCGAGCTCGAACCTGCCGTCGCAGGCCGCCGACAGCGTGACCGCCTGTTTCGCCAGCACCGCAGGATGCCGGAAGGCGTCGCACAGCACCAAGTGCCCGATCCGCAGACGTTCGGTGCGCGCCGCCACCCAGGTCGCCACGGTCATGGCCTCCCAGATGTCCTGGTGCGTCGCACCGGGAGCCTCCAGATGGTCGATGAAGGCGATGCCGTCGAATCCGACGGCATCAGCCACGCGAGCACGTTCGACGATGTCTGGAAGGCCCAGCCGCACCTGGGGCAGGAAGAGAAACCACTCGATCATCGCTGCAGCACAGTAATCACACGACGCCTATCGCTTCTGCAGAATCGGTAATGCCATTCTCGCAAGTGCAGCATGCCGAAGGCGATCCCGCAATGGCCCCACATCTGCGTATTCCGCGCGCGGGGTCTCCGGAGTCCGGTCTGACCTGGAGGTTTCAGCGAATATCGCGGGCCGTTCCCAGTGTCTCGTACGTGACACTTAGACGTGGTAACGTCATTACCGCTTTAGACGAATATGACTCTTGCAGGAGGCGAACATGCCGTCGCGCATCCTCGATTACCCGGTGTTCGACGCCGACAATCACTTCTACGAACCCAAGGAAGCGCTCACCAAGTTCCTGCCGGACAAGCGCAAGGGCGTCATCGACTACATCGACGTGCGCGGCCGGACCAAGATCATGGTCCGTAACCACATCAGCGACTACATCCCGAACCCGACCTTCGAGGTGGTGGCCCGGCCCGGCGCGCAAGAGGAGTACTTCCGGCACGGTAGTGGCGGCAAGAGCTACCGCGAGGTGATGGGCAAGCCGATGAAGGCCATCCCCGCATTCCGCAATCCGCAAGCGCGCCTTGAGGTCATGGACAGCCTCGGCCTCGACTACACGCTGATGTTCCCCACTCTGGCCAGCCTCGTCGAGGAACGGCTCAAGGATGATCCCGAGCTCATCCACGACATCATCCACGCTCTCAACGAATGGATGTACGAGACGTGGCAATTCGACTACGAGGGCCGCATCTTCTCCACCCCGGTGATCACGTTGCCCATCGTCGACCGCGCGCTGGAGGAGTTGCAGTGGTGCCTGGAGCGCGGCGCCAAGACGGTACTGGTGCGGCCCGCCCCGGTGCCCAGCTTCCGCGGAACCCGCAGCTTCGGCACCGAAGAGTTCGACCCGTTCTGGCAAGCCTGCGTCGAAGCCGGCATCCCCGTGGCGATGCACGCCTCCGACAGCGGATATGCGCAGTACCTCAACGACTGGGAGCCCGCTGACGAATTCCTGCCGTTCAAGCCGACGTCGTTCCGGATGGTGGCGATGGGTAAGCGGCCCATCGAGGACACCATGGCCGCACTGGTCTGCCACGGTGCGTTCACCCGCAATCCGGAGCTGCGCGTGCTGTCGATCGAGAACGGCGCGTCCTGGGTGCCCTACCTCTTCTACCAATTCAAAGACGTGTATTCGAAGATGCCGCAGGAGTTTCCGGAGGATCCGATCGAGGCGTTCCGGCGCTGTGTGTACGTCGCGCCCTTCTGGGAAGACGACTTCAAGCAGATGTCCGAACTGCTCGGCATCGACCGGGTGATCTTCGGTTCGGACTGGCCCCATCCGGAGGGGCTGGCCGATCCGATCAACCTGGTCTCCGACCTCGAAGCCCATGGGCTCGACGCGGAAGGTGTTCGAAAGGTGATGGGCCGCAACATGGTCGAGTTGTTCAACGTGGAGAACAAGGTGGTCTACCAACCCGACGTGCCCGCACTGGTCCTCACCTGATGACGGCCATTCCCGAACAGCTGCTGTTCGCCTCGACGGCCCGGGCCTTCCTGGACAAGGAAGCGTCCCTGGGCACGGTGCGCGAACTGCATGCCCGCGCCGCCTCGTTCCACTCGACCTGGTGGCGGCGGGCCGCCGAGCTGGGCTGGGCCAGTCTGCTGGTACCCGAAGAGCTCGGCGGGGGAAGCGTTTCCGGTGACGGACTGGCCGACCTCGCATTGGTCGCCGAGCAGGCCGGTCGCACCGTCGCGCCTGGGCCGTTGCATGCGGTGAGTGTGGTGCTCGCGGCGCTCTGTGAAGCGCCTGAGGGCCACGAGGACCTGATCGAGGCCCTGGTCTCCGGTGAGTCGATCGCCTCCTGGGCCGTCTACGAGCCACGGCGACCGTTCGATCCGGCGGCGGCAGGCACCACCGCGACGCGCACCGCGAACGGCTTCCGGATCGACGGTGTCAAGGACCGGGTCGAGGCCGGGACCCAGGCTGACGTGTTCCTGGTGGTCGCCGAATGCGACGGTGTGCTGCGCCAATTCGTCGTACCTGCCGGCTCCGCAGGTGTGAGCGTCACAGTGCAGAAGTCTGTCGACCTCGTGAAGACCTATGCCCGAACGCAGTTCGAGGGCGTCGACGTGGCCGCATCCGCGGTCCTCGGCACGGCCGAGCAGACCGCGGCGATCATCGAACGGCAGCGTCAGGTAGCCCTCGTGCTGCAGTGCGCCGAGACGGTCGGCATCCTGGACGCCGTGCTGGCGCTGACCAACCAGTGGCTGCTCGATCGGCACAGCTTCGGCCGGCCACTGGCGTCCTACCAGGCTCTCAAACACCGCTTCGCCGACATGAAGATGTGGTTCGAGGCCTGCCGCGCCACCACGACCGCAGCCGTGGCGGCCGTCGGATCCCGCTCACCCGAGGCGCCGAAGCTGGTCAGTGTCGCGAAAGCCTATGTCGCCGAACGTGCTCCGGTGATGCTGCAGGACTGTGTGCAGCTGCACGGCGGCATCGGCGTGACGTGGGAACACGATCTGCACCTGTATCTGCGACGGGTCGCGCTGAACCGGGCGATGTTCGGTTCCCCCGAAGACCACCATCGCGCTGTGTACGCGTTGAGCCGCAAATGACCGGGAGCTATGGAGAGGTACCAGCATGACCCAGACTGCGGTCGCCACGGAGTCTCTCGCCGATTTCACGGCCCGGGCGCGGGCCTGGCTGGCCGAGAACATGCCGCCCATCGATCCGGACAATCCGCCGTTTTCGGTGCGCGCCGAAGCCGCATCGTGGGAGCGCGCGAAGGAACTGCAGAAGCGTCTTCACGATGGCGGCTTCGCAGGCATCTGCTTCCCCCGCGAGTACGGCGGTCTCGGCTTGGACTACGCCTACCAGAAGGCGTTCAACACCGAATGCCGCAGCTACGAAATGCCCTTGATCCTCAACACCCCGTCGTTCACGATCTGCGCGGCAACGATTCTCGACATGGGTAGCGAACAGCAGAAACGCGACCGCATTTCAGCAGCCATCCGCGGCGACGAGATCCTGGTGCAGCTGCTCAGCGAGCCCAACGGCGGTTCCGACCTGGCAGGGGTCATCACGCGGGCCGACCGCGTCGGCGACAAGTGGATCATCAACGGCGCCAAGACCTGGAGCACCAGCGCGTTTGCCGGCGATTACGGGCTGATGCTGGCCCGCACCGACTGGACGGTGCCCAAGCACGAGGGTCTGACGATGTTTCTGGTACCGCTCGACGCGCCGGGCATCACGATGCGCCGGATCAAAGAGGTCAACGGCAACGAGGAGTTCTGCGAAGAGTTTTTCGACGGCCTCGAACTGGGCGACGACGCCGTGGTCGGCGCGGTCAACGACGGCTGGACCGTCGCGTCGCGTCAGTTGCATCACGAGCGACGCGCGGTCGGCGGCGGTTCGGAATTCGCCAGCGGGACCGGTGCCGAGAACGCCAACGAGATGCCGCCGGATTACATCGGTATCGCCGAGGCCACCGGGCAGGGTGACGACCCGCGAGTGCAGGATCTCGCAGGCCGGGCACTCGTCCGGCGCGCGGTGAAACAGCAACTCATCGACCATGTTTCGGCGTCGATCGCCAACGGGTCGCTGCCTCCGAACGCGGGAACCCTGATTCGCCTGTTCCACGCCGAGACCACCGAGCTCGAGGTCGACACCGCGCTGGCCATCGCGGGCACCGCGGGCGTGGTGGATGAAGGCGGCGACCTCGAGCGCTTGCTCGATATCGGCGTGCGTTTCCTCTCGCGACAGACCGGATCGCTGGGCGGCGGTAGCTCCGAGATGGCCCGCAACGTGATCGCCGAACGCGTGCTGGGTTTTCCGCGGGAGTACGCCGCCGACCGTGGGGTGCCGTTCAATCAGGTCAAGCGCAACAAAGGCTGATTTTCCTCGCGAGCAGACGCGGACTTGTGCTTTTCGCACCAGTTTTGGGCGATTCCGCGTCTGCTCGCGGGTGACGGCCCGGTGGCATCGACAGGTGCGCCGCGTACGGTGGGGACCACACGACCCAGGGGGAATGTCTCATGCCCACCATTCACGTGGAACGAGTGATCGCCGCACCACTGGACCAGGTCTTCGACTGGATGGCCGATCCGGCCGCTATCGGCACCGCCCCGCTGGTGCTCAAGGCGGGCTGGGCGAACGGTTCGCCGGGCCCCGCGGTCGGTGCGGTGCGAGCGGTGACCGGAGCCGGTATGTGGTTTCGCGAGGAGATCACGGCCTTCGACCGCCCGAACAGCTACTCGTACTTGATCATCGGCTCGTTTCCGCCGTTCGATCATGACGGCGGCACATTGACTTTCACGCCACGCGGTGAAGGCACCCACGTCGACTGGCTCACCACCTACACCCACACCGCCCGCAGCGGCGGCAAGGTGATGGAGGCCGTGAGCTCTCGACTGCTGCCGTGGAACTTTCGGGCCATCCTCGCCAACTGCGCCAAGGCGCTGGAGCGCTAGAGCTGCTGCACAAAACACTTCACATGATGCCCATCATGTGATTAGCATGATGAGCATCATGCGAAATGCACCGACGAAGCGTGCCGAGAGCAAGCGCGAGTCGCAAGACCGGATCCTCGATGCCGCCGCGCGCCGACTCCGCGAAGAAGGACTGAGCGGGGCCGGGATCGCCGCGGTCATGCGCGATGCCGGACTGACCCACGGCGCCTTCTACTCGCACTTCAGCACCAAGGACGAGTTGGCGAGCGCGGCCTTCGGCCACGCCATCGGCACCGGTCGCCCGCACTGGATCAAGCCCTCGCACGGCGAATCTTGGCGGGCCCGCCTGACCACGTTGGCCAAGCGCTATCTCACCCCGGCGCACCGCGACGATCTGGCCACCAGCTGCGCGTTCGCCGCCGTCGGCTCGGAAGCTGCCCGCGGCTCCGAGGAGTTCCGCGGCAGCTACGAACGCGAACTACGGATATCGCTGAGGGCGATCTGCGGTGACGACGCCGATGACCAGCGGTTCGACGAGGCCATCGCCCTGATGGCGCTCTGCGTCGGCGGGATGACTCTGTCGCGCGCCGTCGCCGACCCGCAGTTCTCCGCGCGCATCTTGCGGAGCACCCAGGCCGCTGCCGCCAAAATCGCGGAGGACCAACCACATCGAGGAGGATCACATGGCCGGCACTGAGCCGTACGGGCAGCTGCAGTACCGCGAGATCAACGGCCGCCGCATGGCCTATATCGATGAGGGCGACGGCACCGCCGCCTCGGCCATCGTGTTCCAGCACGGCAACCCCACCTCGTCGTACCTGTGGCGCAACGTGATGCCGCATCTGGAAGGGCTTGGCCGGCTGGTGGCGTGCGATCTCATCGGCATGGGCGGATCGGACAAACTCGACGATTCCGGGCCCGGCAGTTATCACTATGCGGAGCAACGCGATTACCTGTTCAAGCTCTGGGACTCCCTCGACCTCGGCGACCGCGTGGTGCTGGTGTTGCACGACTGGGGATCGGCACTCGGATTCGACTGGGCCAACCAGCATCGCGACCGCGTGGCCGGCATCGCCTACATGGAAGCCATCGCCACACCGATGACCTGGGCGGACTGGCCCGACCAGGTGCGGGAGGTGTTCCAAGGCTTCCGCTCCCCCAACGGCGAGTCAATGGTGCTGGAGCACAACATGTTTGTCGAAGCGGTACTGCCGGGCGCGATCCGACGCACCCTCACCGACGCGGAGATGGACCACTACCGCGCGCCCTACCGCGAACCGGGTGAAGGCCGCCGTCCCACACTGTCGTGGCCGCGCAACATCCCGGTCGAGGGCGAACCGGCCGATGTGGTGGCCATCGTCGAGGACTACAGCACCTGGCTTGCGGCCAGTGACACCCCGAAGCTGTTCATCAACGCCGAGCCCGGCGCCATCATGCGCGGACGCATCCGCGACTTCGCCCGGACATGGCCCAACCAGACCGAAGTGACCGTTGCCGGTTCCCATTTCATCCAGGAGGACAGTCCCGACGAGATCGGTTCCGCCATCGCCGAATTCGTGCGCACGCTGGCCCCCTAGAACAAGGTCGGCTGCGCCGGCGTCGGCGCCTCGGATATGGCCGCGGCCGGAGCCGTGGGCGCCCTGCCTGTCAGCCCGTAGCGCGTGAGCAGCGGCGCGATCCGGGCACGCAGCGCGGTGCGGTAGTCCTGCGGCAGGTAGGCCCTGCGCCCGTACAACCGCTCGTATTCGGGTACGAGTTCGGGGTGCGACTGTTGCAGCCACTGCATGAACCAACCGCGGTTCGATCCGCGCAGATGAAGGCCGAACACCGTCGCCCCGGTCGCGCCTGCCGCCGCGATCTGGCTGAGCAACGCGTCGAGCTGGTCTGCGGAGTCCGTCAGGTACGGCAGTACCGGCGCCACCATCACGTGGCAGCCCAGCCCCGCGTCGCGCACGGCCGAGATCAGGGCCAGCCGCGCCTGCGGCGACGGCGTGCCGGGTTCGACGTCACGATGCAGGTCCGGATCCCCCACCGCCAGCGAGATGGCCACACTGGCTCCCGGGCCGTTGTGGGCCGCGTCGGCGACCAGCGACAGGTCCCGCCGCAGCAACGTGCCCTTGGTCAGTATCGAGAAGGGTGTCCCGGAATCCGCCAGTGCACCAATAATTCCCGGCATCAACGCGTACCGTCCTTCGGCCCGCTGATACGGATCGGTGTTGGTGCCGAGCGCGACGGCCTCGCGCGTCCACGAACGGCGGCGGAGCTCACGGCGCAACACCTCGACCACGTTGGTCTTGACCACGACCTGGGTGTCGAAATCCAGGCCGCAGTCGAAGTCGAGGTACTCGTGCGTCGGGCGCGCGAAACAGTACCGGCAGGCGTGCGAGCACCCCCGGTAACCGTTGACGGTGTAGCGAAACGGCAGCGCCGAGGCCGCGGGAATCTTGTTCAGCGCTGATTTGCACAACACCTCGTGGAAGGTGATGCCGTCGAACTGCGGGGTGCGTACGCTACGCACGAACCCCAGCCGTTGCAGGCCGGGTAGCGCGCCGTCGTCGACGCGCACCCCCTGCCCGTCCCAACGCATCCGCCCATCGAACATCCGTTCGACTCGAATGTCAAGGACCGCGGACGGACCGTGTCACGCCAGGCTGGAACACCTCACGTCGGCCGTCGACTTCCGCACCACCAGAACGGGTTTCGTGCGCCGCTGACCCGCCGGCCGGCCGGCGAGCGCGTCGGCCAGCAGTTGTACGGCATCGCACCCCATGTCGAACGCATGTGACTCGACCGAGGTCAACGGGACGTGCATCTCGGCGGTGAGCGCGATGTTGTTGAAGCCGATCAGGGACACGTCCTCGCCGACGCGCAGTCCGTGAGCCCGGACCGCGCCGGCGGCGCCGATGGCAGCGAAATCGTTGACCGCGAAGAGCGCGGTCGGCGGCGACGCGGTGGCGAGCATGCGGTCGGCAGCGGCATGGCCGCCCTGACTGTCCAGGCCCGAAAACACGATATTGTCCGCAGGGACGTCGATGCCCGCCTCGCGGAAGCGATCGACAAAGCCTGCGGGCCGGTCGATTCCGGTGCTTGCGTGCGCCAGGCCGGCGATGACACCCACTCGTCGGTGCCCCAGCTCGAGGAGGTGTTCGGCCGCCAACCGGCCGCCGAGGTAGTTGTCACAGGTTGCCGCAGGGTAGTCGGCGACGCTGCGGTTCACCAACACGAAGGGGACCTCACGGGTGGTCAGCTCTTCGAGGACGGCGTGGTCGTCGGCCCGCGCGTCGCCGAGGATCAGCCCATCGACCCGGCGGTCCAGCATCATCTCGATCCGCATGCGCTGGCGGTCGGGTTCGTCCTGAGTGTTTGCGACGAACGCCGTCAACCCCCGCTCGGCCGCAGCGGATTCGATGCCCTCGTAGACCGTGGCGAGCACGACGTCGCTGAGCCTCGGGACCAGCACGCCCACCAGGTTGGTGCGCTTGGTCCGCAGGCTGGCCGCGTGCGGATTCGAGCGGTAGTTCACCTCGGCCGCACGTTGACGGATCCGTTCGGCGGTGGCGCCCGATGCTGCACGCTCGCCTGCCCGCATGCCGTTGAGCACTCGCGCAACCGTCGAAACATGCAGGCCGAGGTCATCGGCGATCGACTGCAGCGTGGCCTGTTTCGACTTCCCCACGTCACTCTTTCTCGTTTGCTGAAACAAAGTCGTGCGGCCGGCCCTTGACAGTGGCAGGCAACACGGAGCAGTATAGCCCGAACGTTCGGCCCGAACGTTCGGGCAAATGGGCCGGACGTGTCGAGTTTCTCGACTCGACTCCGTCAACAATGGGACAAGGACGCGTAATGCCTGATCAGAACGCCTCATCCACCGATCACCGGTACAGCCCCGTGCGGGTGGCCGTCGTGCAGTTCAACCCCCAGGTCGGGGTGGACAACCTGAAGGCCAACTCCGAAGCCGTCTACGAACGCCTCAACGCAGCGGTAGCTGAGGGCGCCGACCTCATCGTGCTGCCCGAACTGGCGACGACCGGCTACACCTTCGAATCCCGGGAAGAGGCCTACGCCCACGCAGAGCCGGTGCCCTCGGGTGCGACGGTCGCCGGCTGGGTGGAGTTCGCCGCCGCCCACGACGTGTACATCGTCGGGTGTCTGCCCGAAATCGACGGGGTCGAGCTCTTCGACACCGCGGTCCTGGTCGGACCGGACGGCTACGTCGGCAAGTACCGCAAGACTCATCTGTGGAACGAGGAGAAGCTGTTCTTCTCCCCCGGCGACCTCGGGTTCCCGGTGTTTCCGACCCGCATCGGCAGGATCGGCCTGCTGGTCTGCTGGGACATCTGGTTCCCGGAGACCGCCCGGATCGTCGCACAACAGGGCGCCGACATCATCTGCATCCCGACCGGCTGGGTCTGGACACCGCCACCCCTCTACGACGCGAGCGGCACCTGCATGGCCGCCTACCTGACCATGACGGCCGCACACGTCAACAACGTCTTCATCGCGACCGCAGACCGGATCGGCACCGAACGAACGTCAGGCTTCATGGGCAACTCCCTCATTGCTGGGACCAACGGCTGGCCGATCGACCGCATCGCCGGGCCGGACGAAGACACGATCCTCTACGCAGACATCGATGTCACGGCCTCGCGCGGCGCCCCGATCTGGAATCAGTTCAACGACCTGCACCGCGACCGGCGCACCGATCTCTACGATCAGCTCCTCGGTTACCGCGGCGGCTCGGCGCTGCCCCGGTAAGGCTGCGCCATGACATCTGCGCCGTCCACACAGTCCCGAAGCGGCTCACTTCCCCTGTGGCCGCTCATCGCCGCCGTCTGCCTCGTCGCCGTTCTGCTGTGGAGCGGCAGCCTGCGGGCCGCAGCCCCGCTGCTCAACGTAATCGCCTCTGCAGCAAGCGAACCCAACTTCTACAGCAGCGCACTCTCAGGTCTGGGCCTGCTCGCCGGCGGTGCACTCGCACATCGGTTGCAGAGCCGACGGCGGCATGCACAAGGTTTCGCCCAGGCCTGCGGCTCGGGGATTTGGGTCCCGATGCTGGCCAGCGCCCTGCTCGGCGTAGCCGTCAGTGTGCTCGTGTGGGGCTGGACCCTGTCACCGGGCACCTGGCAGCCGCTGTTCGCGCCGTTCGTGTCGGTCTCCCCGACGATCGTGTTGATGTTCGGCCCTGACATCCCGACGGTGCTCACCGGCGGGGTACTCGGCGGGCTCATCACACCGGGGCTGTCGGTGCTCGGTGCGAGCGTCATCTGCCCGAGACTTGGGGTCGCTCCGGTGGTGGGTGTGACGGCAGGCATGGCGTTGGCGGCGGTGATCGCCTTCACGGTGTGCCGCCACCTGCCTTGGCTGCCCGCGCCGCTGCACCTGCGCCGCCCCGTCGAACCGCCGCCGACCCCGTCGACCGAAAAGCGGGGTCCCGTCTGGGTTTTGCGTCGCAGCCTCGCCGACTTCTCCGAAGCGCAGTTCTTCGGCAGCGAGTGGGCGAGCCTGGGGTTGATAGCAGGTGCGCTCGTCGCCTACCTGCTGAGCCCAGGCGCCCCGGCCTATGGATCCGGGCTGCTGCCACAGATTCTGGCCGCCCAGGCGGTCACTGCCTTGGTCGCGGTGACGGTGTGGCGCGGGTGTTGGGCCCGTCGGCCGTTCTATCCGACCTTCGTGCCGGTCGTATCCGTCGCCCCGGCCTGCGTGCTGGCGTACGGCGGCAGCGTGGTTTCGGTGCTGGCCGGTGCCGTACTCGGCGCGGTGCTCAGCCCGCCGCTGGCCGCGGCCATCTCGGCACGACTGCCCGCCGACTTTCATCCCTTCATCGGGAACGTGGCCGCCATGGCGGTCGCCACCGCATCGATCGTCCCTGCCCTGCAACTACTTCCAGGAATCTGACATGACCGATATAGCCGACCCAGCCGTGTTCGACGGCTACTTCCGTGACCGCGACATCCGCTCATTGGCGGCGGACCTCCGCGCCGGTCGCACCACGAGCGCGGAACTCGTCGAGCAGAGCCTGGCGGCGATCGCCCGGCTCAACCCGATTCTCAACGCCTTTACCGCGGTTGACGCCGAAGGGGCCCGCACTGCGGCGCGCGACGCCGATCGTGAGCGCGGCGAAGGATGCGACCGCGGTGCGCTGCACGGCATCCCGGTGTCGGTCAAAGATCTCGTCGACGTGGCCGGTCAGGCCACCACATCGGGTTCTCTGGTGCGCCCCCGCCTCGCGGAAGCCGATGCCGAATGCGTCCGCAGGCTACGCGCCGCCGGTGCGGTGATCGTCGGCAAGAACGTGCTGCACGAGTTCGCCTACGGGGCCACCGGTGACCGCTCCGCGCATGGACCTTCCCGAAACCCATGGGATGTCAACAAAATCAGTGGCGGCTCGAGTGGCGGCAGCGCCGTCGCCACCGCCGCGGGCATGGTGCCGCTCGCCGTCGGCACCGACACCGCAGGCTCGGTACGCGTCCCCGCCGCGCTGTGCGGCGTGATCGGCTTCAAACCCGCGTACCGTGCGATCCCCACCGCGGGGGTCCGCCCGCTGGCGGCATCCCTGGACCATGTCGGGGTTTTCGCGACCACAGTGTTCGGCGCGGCGGAGGCCTACGCCGTCATGGCCGGTCACCGGGTGCCGCCGAACGACGACGCGGTGCGCGTCGGTTGGCTCGATCCGGAGTGCTTCGGCCCGTGTGACCCTGCGATCGTCGCCTGCGTGCGCGACGCCCTCGAGCGGGCAGGCATCATGGTCGACGGCACCGCCGGGCTGCCGTTCTCGGCGGGCGAGGTGTTCTCGGTGCTGAGCGTCCTGCAGTCCAGCGAGGCCTATGCCGAACATGTCGACGATCTGGCCGGGCAGGAGCACGCCATCGACGCCGAAGTGGTCGAGCGCCTGACGCGCGGACGCGACACCCCGGCCTGGCAATACGTGCGGGCCGGCCGGCAGCGCGACACGTTGCGGGCTGCGGCCGCGAAGCTGTTCGACAGATTCGACGTGCTCGCGATGCCGACCGCCCCGACGGTGGCCACCGACCTCGATCAGCGGGCGCACGAAATCGACGGCCGCGCAGTCGAAGTGCGCTCGGCACTGTTGTCCTTGACCTGCCCGTGGAATCTCACCGGCCATCCCGCACTGAGCGTGCCCGCGGGCACTGTCACGGGCCTTCCGGTAGGCGTGCAGCTCATCGCCACGCCCGGCAACGAAAATCTGCTGTTCGAGCTGGCCTCCCGAATCGAACGGTCATGAGCATCGATTACACGCCACTGCTGCCCACCGGGCCCGACGACACCGACTACCGCAGACTCGACACCGAACCCCTCGACGTCGTGGGTGCGGCCAGCCGAGAATTTCTGTACGTCTCCCCCGCCGCCCTGGAACAATTGGCGTTCGAGGCGTACCGCGACGTGTCACATCTGTTGCGTACCAGCCATCTTCGTCAGGTCGCGGCGATCCTCGACGATCCGGAGTCCTCGCCCAACGATCGCTACGTCGCCGCCGAGCTGCTGCGCAACGCGAACATCGCCGCCGCGGGGGTGTTGCCGATGTGCCAAGACACCGGAACCGCCATCGTGCATGCTTGGCGCGGACGACACGTCCTGACCGACGGGCGCGACGCCGAGCATCTGTCGCGGGGCATCGCCCGTGCGTACACGACGCTGAACCTGCGTTACTCGCAGCTCGCGCCGCTGTCGATGTTCGACGAGCGCAACACCGGGTCCAATCTGCCGGCCCAGATCGAGATCCACGCCGACGGTGACGACGCCTACCGCTTCCTGTTCATGGCGAAAGGCTGTGGCAGCGCCAACAAGAGCTTCCTGTTCCAGCAGACCCCGGCACTGCTCAACCCGGCGGACCTGCTGGAGTTCATCGTCGCCCGCGCTGCGGAGATCGGCACCTCGGCGTGCCCGCCCTACCACCTGGCAGTCGTGATCGGAGGCACCAGCGCCGAATTCGCGCTCAAGACCGCGAAACTCGCCTCCGCGCAGTACCTCGACGCCCTGCCTACCTCAGGATCATTGGCAGGTAACGGTTTTCGCGATCTCGACTTCGAACAGCAGATCCTCACAGCCACCCGGCATCTGGGAATCGGTGCGCAATTCGGCGGCAAGTACTTCTGCCACGACGTCCGGGTGGTCCGGCTGCCCCGCCACGGTGGTTCCCTGCCCATCGCACTGGCCGTTTCGTGTGCGGCGGACCGGCATATCCTCGGAAAAATCACGCGTGACGGCGTTTTCCTCGAACAGCTCGAAACCGACCCGGCGCAGTTCCTGCCGGACGCCACACTGGAATCCGGTGGCGACGTCATCCGGATCGACCTCGACCAATCCCTGGACCACACCCGCGCCCAGTTGTCCGGTCATCCGGTCGGCACCCGGCTATCACTGAGCGGAACCATGGTGGTCGCACGCGATCTGGCACATGCCAAGATCCGCGAGCGCCTCGACGCGGGTGAACCGTTGCCGGAGTATCTGCGTCGTCACCCCGTGTACTACGCAGGGCCCGCCAAGAGACCGGAGGGCTACCCATCCGGTTCGTTCGGGCCGACGACCGCCGGGCGCATGGATTCCTACGTCGAGCAGTTCCAGGCCGCAGGCGGATCGCTGGTGATGCTCGCCAAGGGGAACCGCTCCGACGCGGTGCGGCGGTCCTGCCAGGTATACGGCGGCTTCTACCTGGGGTCGATCGGTGGGCCCGCCGCCCGCCTCGCCCACGACTGCATCACCTCGATCGAGACGCTCGAATACGGTGAACTGGGCATGGAGGCCGTGCTGAAGATCCGCGTCGAAAATTTCCCGGCATTCATCGTCATCGACGACAAAGGCAACGACTTCTACCAGCGAGACAACCGCACCCTACTGACGATCGGACCTGCGCCACAATGACTTTCGTTGAACCGGACACCCGGCCATTCACCATGGAGCGCGGCGGAACCACGCTGGCCGCCGAGATCCGTCCCGGCCGGGGCACACCACTACTCGTCGTGCCCGGCGTCATGGCCGACGCGGCCAGCTGGCGCCCCGTCGTCGCCGCGATCGACCTGCCGAATCCCGTGGTCACGCTCAACCGGCGCGGCCGGTACCCGAGCGGCGGACTGGGAGCGGACTATTCGGTGCAGGTCGAGATCGACGATCTGTGGCACACGATCGACTCGCTCGGCGCGGTGCATCTCGTGGGCTGGAGTTACGGCGCGCTCATCGCTTTGGAAGCAGCGCTCGGGTACCCGGCGGTCCGATCGGTGACGGCCTACGAGCCGGTCGGCGCGCCGTTTGCCCCGGACGCGGTCGAACCCATCCTGGCCGCCACAGCCGCCGGTGATCTGGACCGCGCCGTCGAACTGGTCAACACCGACGTCTCCGGATTCTCCGAGGGCTACGTGGCAGAACTGCGACAAACCCCGGCATGGCCGGTACTACGGCAACTCGCCGAGCCGTTGGGTGCGGAACTGGCCGCGATCAACACCTACCAGCCGTCATTGAAAGACTATGGCCACCTGGACATCCCGGTCGCGCTGATCCTCGGGGCACGCAACGAGAACGCGGCTCCATACGGGACGGCGTTCGCACCCTTTGCCGACGCACTACCGCAGGCCCGCGTCATCCGATTGCCCGGACAGGGGCATCTGGCGCATGTGGAAGCCCCAGCGGAACTCGCCGGCGCCATCGCGGCGGCGGTCAGGGAAGCAGAGGGCGACAGCTAACGCTGGGTGCGCCGGTGCCGCGGTTTCGGGTACGGCACCGGCGCCCGCCGTGGGCGGCTCGCCCAGTCGATCCGTACCGAGCCACCGAAGGGTGATGCGACGGTACGAAGCAGGCCGCGACAGCCGGTGAAACCCGTTCTGTCGCATGCCTTCTATCGAACAACTGTTCGAGCCATTTGTCAAACCGCTACGGGCGTGCCGCTACGGGCGCGCCTCGAAAACCAGATTGAACGGCGTCTGCGCAGCACGGCGGAATCGCGTGAACCCGCCGTCGTTCACCATCACCTCGGCCAATCGGCGCTCGCCGGCCTGCGCACCCAAGGCGGGGCCCTTTTGCGCGAGTGACACGGGCACGCAGACCAGTGAGGACGCCCCGTAGAACACCCTGCCGACCGGATTGAGATTCTCCGCCAGGCTGTCCCCCGCGAACGGTTCGACCAGCAGGCAGTGACCGTCGGGCTTGAGCGCCTGCCGCGCGTGCCGCGCGGCACCGGATGGGTCGGCCATGTCGTGCAGGCAGTCGAAGAACGCGATCAGGTCGTAGTCGTCGCCCAGATACGTGGTCGCATCAGCCACTTCGAAGCTCACATTGCCGACGCCGGCCTCGTCAGCGCGCTTCCGCGCGGTCGCGACGGAGGGACCGTGGTAGTCGATGCCGACAAACTGCGAACTCGGAAATGCCTGTGCCATAAGGATTGTGGTGACGCCGTGCCCGCACCCCACGTCGGCGGCCCGACCACCGGATTCGAGCTTCTCGACAACGCCGTCGAGCGCAGGGAGCCACGATGCCAGCAGATTCGCCTTGTACCCGGCCCGGAAGAACCGTTCGGTGCCGCGGAACAGGCAGGGATGGTGTTCACCCCACTCCATGCCGCCGCCGGTTCGAAAGTTCTCGATGGCCCGATCCTTGATGTGGAACAAGTCCTCGATGACCGAGTAGCCGCCGGGCAGATCGACCGGGCCGTCAGGATTGGCCAGGCACAACGCCTGCTCGTCGTTGAGGTGGTACGTGTCGGTGTCGCCGTCGTAATCGACGTATCCGCCCGCGCACTGATTGCCCAGCCACTCCCGAATGTAGCGTTCGCTGGTCCCGGTGCGCTCGGCCAGTTGGCCGGACGTGAGCCGTTCCCGGGCGAGCGCCGCATACAGTCCGAGCTCGTCACCGATCAGTACCAGAATGGCGCTCATCGCGGCGCCGAGATCGCCGACCGCCTGACCCAGAAATGCGTTGAGTTTGCCCTCGTCGACGGCCATCGTAAGCTCCTTCGCCTGCGGCCGCGCACCAACTGCGTGCAGGTTGAAAGTACCCCCGCAGGCGACCCAGGAGCTAGTGGCGAACTACCACTGGCCGAGCTGGCAACGCGGGCTGTAGGGATGATCGTTCTGGGTGGCGATCTGGCCGTCGACGGAGATTTCGCAGTGCGCGTTGGGAGCCTCACGGCCGCCGTGCGTGGTGCTGCTGATCGTGAAGATCGCCCACTGTGGGTCGGCCAGCGTGGTGTCGAACACCCAGGGGTTGTCCGGCCCGACGTTCACCGAAGCCTTCTGCAGGTACTTGTACGGATCGGCGTTGTAGACGTCTTTGTTCGGCGGCTGGGTCGCCAGGTAGTAGAGGTCGAAATCGTAGGGAGCACCCGACGTGAGCGTGTAACGGACCTGGTGACCGGCTGCCGGATCGGCGTTCGCCACCGAAGTTCCGACTGTCTGCCCCACCGCAATAGATGCTGCCGCGACCGCCAACGCGGCTCCGACCCTGCTCGTCACGTTTCGCATGTTCCTCATATCGAGGCACGCTACCGGGTTGTTACAGATGTGACAGCTTCACAGGAGATGGACGGGTTCACAAAACTGTTCACGCCGGGAACATGACCGTCATCGCCGGGTAACAAGCCGCTCCTAATTTCGCCGCATGACACAAGAGCTTGGGAGCAAGCCGCCGGACGAGCTGGTCGAGGCCGACCTCGACACGATGACCGCCACCAGGGAAACCCTGGAGGACTACACCCTGCGGTTCGCGCCCCGCAGCTACCGGAAGTGGTCGACCCGCGTCGTCGGTATCTCCGCACTGGGCGGCATCGCTTATCTGGCCGACTTCGCGATCGGCGCCAACATCGGCATCTCGTACGGCACCACCAATGCGCTGTGGGGCATCCTGATCTTCGCGGTCGTCATCTTCCTGACGGGTTTCCCGGTGGCCTACTACTCGGCGCGCTACAACATCGACCTCGACCTGGTCACGCGCGGCAGCGGGTTCGGCTATTACGGCTCGGTGGTCACGAACGTCATCTTCGCGACGTTCACCTTCATCTTCTTCGCGCTCGAAGGGTCGATCATGGCCCAGGGCCTCAAGCTGGGCCTGCACATCCCGTTGTCGCTCGGGTACGCGGTGTCGACGCTGATCATCTTCCCGTTGGTCATCTACGGCATGAAAGTGCTTTCCACACTGCAGGTTTGGACGACACCGCTGTGGCTGATCCTGATGGTGGCGCCGTTCGTGTACCTCGTCGTCACCCATCCCGAGTCGGTCGGCCAGTTCTTCGCCTACCAAGGTGAGAACGGCAAGGGCGGGTTCGACCTCGGTTCGACACTGTTGGCCGCGGGGGTCTGCCTGTCGCTCATCGCCCAGATCGCCGAGCAGAACGACTACCTGCGCTTCATGCCGCCGCAGACCCCCGAGAACAAGCGCAGTTGGTGGACCTGGCTGATCCTGGCCGGCCCGGGCTGGGTGTTCTTCGGCGCCATCAAGCAGATCGTCGGCCTGTTCCTGGCGGTGTACCTCATCGCCAACGTCGCCGACAGCGCCGGGATCGCGAACCAGCCCGTGCACCAGTTCCTGGAGATCTACCAGAACTTCCTGCCCGGCTGGCTGGCGATGACCCTGGCCGTGGCCTTGGTGGTCATCAGCCAGATCAAGATCAATGTGACCAACGCGTACTCCGGCTCGCTGGCGTGGACCAACTCGTTCACCCGCGTCACCAAGCACTACCCCGGGCGCATCGTGTTCCTCGGCGTAAACCTGCTGATCGCGCTGATCCTCATGGAAGCCGACATGTTCAGCTTCCTCAACACGATCCTGGGCTTCTACGCCAACTGCGGCATGGCCTGGGTGGTGGTCGTGGCGAGCGACATCGTCTTCAACAAGTACCTGCTCAAACTGTCGCCGAAAGAGCCGGAGTTCCGCCGCGGCATGCTCTACGCCTTCAACCCGGTGGGCTTCGGGTCGATGCTGCTGGCGGCGGGACTGTCGGTGCTGGCGTTCTTCGGTGGGCTCGGCGAGACCGTGCGGCCGTATTCACCACTGGTGGCGATCGGGCTCGGCGTCGTGCTCCCGCCGATATTCGCCATCGCCACGAAAGGCAAGTACTACCTGCGCCGCACCGACGACGGTATCGACCTGCCGATGTTCGACGAGTTCGGCAATCCGTCCGGCGAGCATCTCAAATGCCATGTGTGCCACCACGATTACGAGAGGCCGGACATGATGAGGTGCGAGACCCACGACGCGTTCGTGTGCTCGTTGTGCCTGAGCACAGACAAGGTCGCCGACCACGTGCTGCCCGCGTCAGCCGGTTAGCGTCCTAGCACCGCGAGTTGCACCGCGAGCGTGCGCGTCTGCTGCCCGACACGCCGTAAAACCTCAGCAGTTCACGCACGTTCGCGGTCTGCGAGCGTGCGTGCACTGTCGAGACGGTTGCTGGCCTACGGTGCCAGCCGGCCGGCCGGTTCACGACGAGCGTGCGCAAAGCGCTGCCCGCGACCGGCGTGTCTAGGGGCAGACACGCACTCTCGCGGTGCTGGGGTGATGCTCGCGGTGCTGGGGTGACGCTCGCGGTGCTGGGGTGACGCGCTAGGCGAGGCGGGAAAGCAGGTCCGCGACAACGGCATCGGCGGCGACGTCGACCTGCTCGCCGGTCGAGAGGTCCTTCACCCCGATGGTGCCTGCCTCGATGTCGCGGTCGCCGGCCACCAGGGCGTACTTGGCCCCGGACCGGTCGGCCGCCTTCATCGCACCTTTGAGACCGCGGTCGCCGTAGGCGAGGTCGACGCGCACTCCGGCGGCCCGCAACCGGGCGGCCAACTTGACCAGCTCCAGCTTGGCGGCCTCCCCGAGCGGCACCCCGAACACCTGGACGCCGAGCTGCGCTCCGGCAGCCGTCTTCCCTTCAGCCTGCAGTGCCAGCAGGGTGCGGTCGACGCCGAGCCCGAAACCGATGCCCGAGACGTCCTGCCCACCGAGCCGACGCATCAGCCCGTCGTAACGGCCGCCGCCGCCGATACCCGATTGCGCCCCCAGCCCGTCGTGGACGAACTCGAATGTCGTCTTGGTGTAGTAGTCGAGGCCACGCACCATGCGTGGATTGATGACGTACGGAATCCCGAGCGCGTCCAGGTTCGCCTGCACGCTCTCGAAGTGCTGCTTGGCGGTATCGGACAGGTGGTCGAGCATCAACGGCGCGTCGGCGGTCATCGCGCGCACCTCGGGCCGCTTGTCGTCCAGCACGCGCAGCGGATTGATCTCCGCGCGCCGCCGGGTCTCCTCGTCGAGGTCGAGCTTGAACAGGAACGCCTGCAGCAACTCGCGGTACGCGGGGCGGCAGGTGTCGTCGCCCAGTGAGGTGAGCTCCAGCCGGAAGCCGTCGAGCCCCAGCGACCGGAATCCGAAGTCGGCGACCGCGATCACCTCGGCGTCCAGCGCAGGATCGTCGACGCCGATGGCCTCGACACCCACCTGCTGCAGCTGGCGATAGCGTCCCGCCTGGGGCCGCTCGTACCGGAAGAACGGCCCGGAGTAGCACAGCTTGACCGGCAGTGCCCCGCGGTCGAGCCGGTGCTGGATCACCGCGCGGATCACCCCGGCGGTGCCCTCGGGACGCAGCGTCACCGAGCGCTCGCCGCGGTCGGCGAAGGTGTACATCTCCTTGGACACCACGTCCGTGGACTCCCCCACGCCGCGCGCGAACAACGCGGTGTCCTCGAAGATCGGCAGCTCGATATCGCCGTACCCGGCGCGGCGTGCCGCGCCCAGCAGACCCTCGCGCACCGCGACGAACTGCGCCGAGTCCGGCGGCAGGTAGTCGGGGATGCCCTTGGGAGCCTGGAACGCGACAGGCGAAGCGGAAATCTCAGTCACAGAGTCAAACCTTCGAGAAATGGATTGGTACGGCGTTCGTGCCCGATCGTCGAGCGCGGACCGTGTCCTGGTAGTACCACGGTGTCGTCGTCGAGCACCAACAGTTTTGTCACGATCGACCCGAGCAGGTCCCGGCCACTGCCGCCGGGCAGGTCGGTGCGTCCGACCGACGACCGGAACAGCGTATCGCCAGTGAACACCACGTCCCCCTGGCCACCGGCAAGTCGGAAAACCACCGAGCCGCGGGTATGCCCGGGCGTGTGGTCGACTGCGACGGTGAGGTCGCCGAGTTCCACGGTGTCGCCGTCGCGGTCCAGCTCCACGAGCTGGCGAGGCTCGGTGAACAACACCCCCAGCGCCCGCTGCGCCAGCCGGGGCCCGAACCCCTTGATCGGGTCGGTGAGCATGAACCGGTCTTCGGGATGGATGTAGGCCGGGCAGCCGTAGGTGTCGGCCACCTTCTGCGCGGACCAGATGTGGTCGATGTGACCGTGGGTGAGCAGAACCGCCGCGGGAGTGAGCCGGTTTTCGTCGAGGATCCGCCGCAGCGGCCCTATCGCCCGCTGACCTGGGTCGACGATGATCGCGTCAGCCCCGGGTCGGGGCGCCACCACGTAGCAGTTGCACGCCAGCAGCCCTGCCGGAAATCCGGTGATCAACACGTTGCCAGTTTCCCACGCCGGAATCACACCTCCTGTTCACGCGGGTCGACAGGCCCGTGGCAGGCATCACCTGGCACACTCGATGCCAATCGGACATCCCCTGACGTGCACACGAGGAAGAGGACGAACGCGGTGCCCACCAACGAACAACGACGAGCGACGGCCAAGCGCAAGCTCGAACGCCAGCTGGAGCGTCGCGCAGCCCAGGAGCGCAAACGCCGCCTGCTGACCATCGTCGGCGCCGTCGTGGCCGCCATCGTGGTGATCGGCGCGGGCGTCGGCATCTACGTCGCCAACCGGGATTCGGGCAGCACCACGGCCTCGGCCGCCACCACCACGCCGTCCCCAGCGGCTGAGCCCGCCGCCAACGGCCAGCTGCCGGCGTTCGTGGCCCCGGCCAACCTCGGTGCGGACTGCCAGTACCCGGCGGCCGGCGAGGCCAGCAAGAAGGTCAACCCGCCGCGCACCGGCAAGGTGCCCACCGACCCGGCCACCGTCAGCGCCAGCGTCACCACCAACCAGGGCAACATCGGCCTGCAGCTCGACAACGCCAAGGCGCCGTGCACGGTCAACAGCTTCGCGAGCCTGGCCCAGCAGGGCTACTTCAACGACACGCCGTGCCATCGACTGACAACCGGCGGCCTGTCGGTGCTGCAGTGCGGCGACCCGACCGGCAAGGGCACCGGCGGACCGGGCTACCAGTTCGCCGACGAATACCCGGCCAACCAGTACCAGCCCGACAACCCTGCGCTGCAACAGCCGGTGCTCTACCCCCGCGGCACCCTGGCCATGGCCAATGCCGGACCCGGCACCAACGGCAGCCAGTTCTTCCTGGTCTACAAGGATTCGCAGCTGCCGCCCAACTACACCGTGTTCGGCAAGATCGACGCGACCGGCCTGGCCACGCTCGACAAGATCGCTGCGGCCGGTGTGGCCGGGGGCGGTCAGGACGGCAAGCCGGCGACCGACGTCGAGCTGAAGTCCGTCCTGCTGGACTAGCCCGTGACGATCCCACCGCCGGAGGGCGGATACCAGCCCGGATATCCGCCCCCGCCGGTCGGGTACCCCCAGCCGACGCGGCCGACCAATGGCATGGCGATCGCCGCCCTGATATGTGGGCTGCTGTTCGCTCCCCTCGGCATCATCTTCGGGCACATCTCGCTGTCGCAGATCCGCCGCACCGGGGAGCAGGGCCGCGGCCTGGCGATTGCCGGCCTCGTGCTCGGCTACCTCCTGACGGCACTGACCGTGCTCGCGGTGGTCCTCGTGGTGGTGGCCAGCGTGTTCACCGCAGGCTTCCTCGGGGAGCTCAAAGGGGCCATCGACAGCAGCGCCACCGCGTACCCATCCCCGACCGCGCAACCCACGGGCCCGCCGCCCCCCACCGGGACATTGCCGCCGTCGCCCTCACCACGGGCCAGCGCCGGCTCCAATTGCCAATACCCGGCGTCGGGTGCGGCGGACAAGCCGAATACGCCGCCGCGCGCCGGCACGGTTCCCACCGTCCCGGCCACCGTCAGCGCGAGCATCACCACCAATCAGGGCAACATCGGCCTGCAGCTCGACAACGGCAAGGCGCCGTGCACGGTCAACAACTTCGCGAGCCTGGCCCAGCAGGGCTTCTACGACAACACCCCCTGCCACCGGCTGACCTCGGGATCCCTGTCGGTCCTGCAATGCGGTGACCCCACGGGCAAGGGCACCGGCGGGCCAGGTTACGAGTTCGCCGACGAATACCCCGTCGATCAGTACCCGCCGGGCGACCCCGCATTGCAGACACCGATCCTCTATCCGCGCGGCACTTTGGCGATGGCCAACGCCGGTCCCGGCACCAACGGCAGCCAGTTCTTCCTCGTGTACCAGGACTCGCAGCTGCCGCCCAACTACACCAAGTTCGGCACCATCGACGCCACCGGGCTGGCCACCCTCGACAAGATCGCCGCGGGCGGGATTGCCGGTGGCGGGCCAGACGGGCAGCCGGCCACGCCGGTGACCATCACCTCGGCTCGGCTGGACTGATCCGATGCACCCGCAGCAACCGACCGCAAGCCCCACCGCGGTACCCCGCTTTCTCGTGGTGCTGGCTCTCGTCCTCGCCGTCCTCGGCTACGGGCTGGCCGTGTTCGCGAGCAGGAGCATCTGGCAGAGCCGGGACGCCACCCGGCTGACGTTCGCCACCCGCACCCCGGACGGTTCACCGCCGACCCCCGACGCATTGTCCGCTGCGGTCAACGTCGTCCAACGGCGGCTGGACGGGCTCAAGGTCTCCGGTGCCGCAGTGACCGCCGACGGCACCAACGTGGTTGCCACCGTGCCTGCCGGCGGGCCCGATGTGGTCCCGGACATCACCAGGATGGGCCAGCTCACCGTCCGGCCGGTGATCCACGCGATGCCCGCGCAGTCCGGCAGTGCGCCCGCAAACCCGACCACGCCACCGAAACCCGCCGACCCGGCACGCAGCGCCGACGAGAAACAGTTGCGGCAGAGCACCAATCCGTCGATCCAGATTCTGGCGCTGCAGTTCCAGGCCACCCGATGCGGCGACGAGGACCAGCTCGCCGGGCATGACGATCCGAAGCTGCCGCTCGTCACCTGCTCCACCGACGGCAAGACCGTCTATCTGCTCGACAAGTCGATTCTGACCGGGGCGAATGTCCGACGCGCGACGTCGCATTGGGACGACCGCAACGGTCAGCAGGTTGTCGACCTGGAGTTCGACGACTCCGGGGCGCGCACCTGGGCGGAGTTCACCGCCGCCAACATCGGCACGCAGACGGCCTTCACCCTCGACACCAGGGTGGTCAGCGCCCCTGAGATTCGCGAGGCCATCCCGGGTGGCCGCACCCAGATCAGCGGCGGCTTCACCGCCGACGCCGCGCGCGAGCTCGCCGGGACGCTGCAGGCCGGCATGTTGCCGGTGGTGCTCACCCTCGACTCGTCGCAGCCTGCGACGCTCACGGCGACACGGTTTTCCACGTTGATGCGCGTGCCCATCATCATCGCGGGTGTCGACCTGCTGGCGGTCATCGTCGTGGCCACAGTGTGGCTGACCCGGAGCCGGGCTACGCCGCAATTGTGACGGTGCGACGGCTCAGCCCCCAGTACAACCCACCGGCCACCACACTGCCGGACAGCCAGGAGAAATCGGTGTTCCCCAGCGCGGTGGCCACCGGGCCCTGCATTGCCGGAACCAACCCGTATTGCCAGGCCCAACCGGCCACGATCCCAGCGGCCAAGCTGATCAACCCGGCCATATTCCAACGGGCATAAGCGGATTCGCGTACAGGCAGATAAAGGCCCGCAACGTCGAGGACACCGCGCCGCACACCCGCGTAGTCCACCACCATGATCGCCGCCCACGGGCTGATCCACACCAGGATGGACACCATCCAGTTGTCGAAGGCCTGCGCGAAGCTGTCCGCCTCGACGAACACGGCCAACACGATCGACGCCACCAGCCCGGCGCCCAATGTCACCTTCCAGCGGGCCGCCCGCACGCCGATGGACAGCGCCGCCAGCGAGCAGGAATACAGGTTGAGGATGTTCGTCGCGATGGGACCGTGCACGAGCAAGAGCAGCACCGGCACCGCCATCACACCGAACGTCGAGACCACCAGCGCCGACGGATCACTGCCGCCACCGGCACTGGCCAGGCAGGCCCCCAGGGCGGCCAGCCACACGGTCGGCACGTACATACCCAACGACGACGACCAGAACACCGAGCGTGCCGAGGCGGACGCGCGCACGAAACGGCTGTAGTCCGACGCGTACGGAATCCACGTCAAGCCCCAGCCGATGCCGATCGCCGTGAGCAACTGGGTAACTGCGGTGAACTTCTCCCCCGAGGTCATCGCCTGCCCCGCCAACGACCAGTGCACGTCCGTGGTCACCAGCGCCAGTGCCGTCATCACCGCCATCACCAGCGCCGTCGCAGGCACGGTGTACTTCTCGAAGCTGCGGATGGCATAGAAGCCGTACAGCGCGAGCCCCAGCTGAGCTACCATGATCACGGTTGCCACAACCACTTTCAACCAGATGCCACCGGTCAGTCCGAATTCGCCGAGCATCGCCATCACGAGGTCGAGCACCACCCAGGTGTTGACGCCCACCCAGCCCATCGTCAGCACGAACTGCACCAGGCCCGGCACTACGGCCCCCGACAAGCCGAACGCGGCACGGCCGAGCACCATCTGGTTCACGGCCGTACGATGCCCGATCACGTTGAACACACCGAACACCGCGCAGCCGATGACATTGCCGACAGCCACCACGATCAGCGTTTCGACGAGGCTCAGGCCCAGGGTGATGCCCAACGCGCCCAGCACCCAGTTGATCGGTGCGATGTTGGCGCCGCACCAGATCCAGAACAGCTCCCAGGGCGAACAGTCACGGCTTTCGGTGCCGATCGGCTCGATCCCGTGGGCGTCGAACGGCACCCCCGTCGTCGGCGGTGGCGTAGAGGTGGTCAGCGGTTCGGTCGGTCGAGTCGGCATGCGGGGCTCCTCAGGTAGCGGATTCCGCTCATCGAAACACCGCCGACACGGCTCAACGAGTGTATAAACATCCATGATCTACCAACACGATTGGATGTATGCACACCAATGTTGAGCCTGGGCGCGCTGATCGACGACAGGACACTGGAGTTGACGCTGCTGGTGTCCGGCCCGCCGGGCGCCCTCGATCGCGAGGTGCTGTGGCTGCACAACACCGAGCTGCCCGACCCCTCGCCGTACATCCGCGCGACGGAACTGGTTCTGACCAACGGCCTTTGGCACAGCACGGTCAGGTCCGTTGACTTCGTCGCCGCCCTGCAACGAGCCCGGGCATCGGGCCTGATCTACGGCCTGACAGAGCAGACACCAAGGGCCCCACAAGATCTCGTCGATGCCTGCGCGGCCGCCGAGTTGCCGCTGGCGACGGTGTCCATCGCCGTGCCGTTCACGGCCATCACCCAGGCCGCCGCCCGGATGCAGACCGAGGCCCGCCAGTCAGCCCTGTCCCGGCTGGTGCGTCGAGGCAACGCGCTGGCGAGTTCGATCTCCAGAGGCGGCGGCGCCCAAGGCATCCTCGACGTGCTCCGCCGCGATCATGATCTGCCGCTCCTGGTGGTCGACCGCATGGGTCGGCATCTGGCGGGCACCGTAGTCGACGACGCCCAGATCCACGTCGCCGCCGACGCCCTGAACCGGCACCCACCGCCGCTGGAACTCGACGTGCCCGGAATCGGCACCGCTGCGGTCTATCTCGTCGAGGGCGCGATGGGCGATATCGACGCCGGCTTGTTCTGTCTGCGGCCGCTGGCGGCGCTGCGGCCGGCCGAACGAGACGCACTCGAGCAGGCGGCGCGTTACCTCAGCCTCGAAGTCACCCGCCAGCAGGCGCTGCAGGCGATCGAATCACGCTTTTCCAGTGAACTGCTCGAGATGGTGCTGTCCGGCACGGCGCGCGCTCGTGAGGTCTCGGAACGATTGCGCGCGTTCGGCATTGACCCGTCGGCGCCGTTGGCTGTCTACACCGTGGTGGTCGGCAACGACGAACTGCGGCCGCCAGGCTCGACCGACGAGATCGAGGCGTTCTTCAGCCAACGCGGCATTGCGGCCGTGGTGGTACCCGGCAGCCAGGACACCGTCGTGGTGTTCGGCTGGCACCAGGACTCCGCAAGCCTGGTGCCTCTGGCCGAACACTTGATCCAGGCCCTGGCCGCGCGGTTCCCCGCCGACCGCACCGTGGTGGGCATCGGAGACCTGGCGGCCGACGCCACCGGGCTGCGCGACCCGTTGATCCGGGCCAGAGAGGTCTGCCACGTAATGTGGCGCCGCTCAACCGAATCCCGCGTCGGCACCTACGCCGACGTGGGCACCCACCGCATGCTGCTTGGCCTGCACGACCGATCGGTGCTGCGCCGTTTCGCCGACGACATCCTGGGTCCCCTGCGCATACATGACGAACAGCACGGCACCGAGCTGCTACGAACGCTGCGGACGTTTCTCGGCAACGACGGGCACTGGGCCAAGACAGCCGCGGCGCTCTACGTCCACGTCAACACGCTGCGCAACCGCGTCGCCCGCATCAACGAGCTGACGGGCCGCGACGTCACCCGCCTGGAGGACCGCGTCGACCTGTTCCTGGCGTTGGAGGCCGACGCGCTGAGTTGACGGGCTACGCCGGATAGACGGCAGGGTCGACGAACGGCGGTGTCACCGTGCGCGGTTCGATCGTCGGGTCCGCGCACACCGCGTCGGCGACCTCGCGGCAGCGGGCAAACTGCACGTCACCACACTGCAGCGCGTACTCGATGAATCCGCGTAGTGCCAGCATCCGACCCGGGCGACCCGAAAGGAACGGGTGGACACAGAGATTGAACAGGCATCGATAGTGCCGCATGCCGTCCAGCTCCGCGCGCCACATCTCGGCGACCTTCACCGGAGATTCGATCACCGAACCGATGTGCGGTTCGGGCAGGTAGGCGTACTGCTCCCAGTCGTCCAGCGACCAGTGAACCGGCAGCTCCACGATGGGCCCGGCATCGGTCGCGAGCCGGTATGGCCGGTCGTCACCCATGAGCGACGAGTCGTAGCGCAGGCCGTGTTCGGCGATGAGCCCCGGCGTCTGCCAACTGGCGCCCCACATCGCGGCACGGTGACCGGCGATGTCGATGCCCTGAGCCGCGAACACCGCCAGCGCCCGTTCGAAATCGGCACGCTCCTCAGCGGCGGTCATCGCCACCGGCGACCGGTGGCTGTAGGAGTGGTGGGCAACCTCGTGCCCGCGATCGACGATCGACGCCGCCAGCTCAGGCCGGTGTTCGGCAACCCAGCCCGGAACGAAAAAGGTTGCGGGAACAGCTAATTCGTCGAGCAGATCCAGTATACGGGGCACGCCGACATCCGGCCCGTAGGACTGGTGCGACATCGCCATCATGTGCGTGCCGTAGCGATGCCCTTCCGCGAGGATCGGCGTCTCCGCGTCGACGTCGAAGGTCAACGTGGCCACCGCACGCGCGCCGCGGTGCCATGGGGCCGTCACCGGCCGGCCCGCCAGGCATGGGCGTTGGCGATCGTCGCCATCGGCGCGAGCATGCCGTGATCGAACGGGTTCAGCGGCTCGCCTGCCGAGAGGCGCTGCGGGAGATCAGGGTTGGACAACGCCCCGCGGCCGACCGACACCAGGTCGGCATGCCCGCCCTCGAGCACGTCGGCCGCCTGCCCGTGGTCGTGCATCCCGCCGTTGGCCATCACCGGCAGCCCGGTCACCTCTCGCGCCACCGCGGTGATGGTGCGCCCGTCGCCCAACCGCGCGGTCTCGATGAAATCGCGGCCCTCGCTGGCGATGTGCAGATAATCCGCACCGGCGTCACGCAGGGCAGAGAAGATCACCTCGGCGTCCGCGGCCCTTCCCGGCCAGCGATACCCGAAATCGTTGACCTTGGTCTGCGACAGCCGCACCCCGATCAGGAAATCCGTCCCGACCCGAGCCCTGACCGCCGCCAGAACCTCTGCAGTCAACCGAATCCGGTTCTGCACACCGCCGCCGTAGCCGTCGGTTCGGCAGTTCGTGTAGGTCGTGAGGAACTGATCGAGCAGATACCCGTTCGCCGCATGGATTTCGACGCCATCGAAGCCGGCGGCTCGGGCGCGTTCCGCGGCAGCGACGAACCCGGCGACCACTGCCACGAGGTCACCGGAGTCCATCTCGCGCGGCGTGGGCCACGGGCCCGAACCGCCATATTCCTCGAGCATCGCGCCGCGCGGGCGCACGGCTGACGGCGCGATGGTGCCAGCACCGTAGGAGTTGCCCTGCGACAACGCTCCGGCGTGCATGAGTTGGGCCACGATCGGGGCACCTGCGGCATGCACCGCACCCGTTACGCGGCGCCAACCCGCCACGTGGCTCTCGGCGGCAAGGCCGGGCTGGTTGAGATAGCCCTGACTGTGGCTGCTGTCGGTGTAGACACCCTCGGTGATCACCAAACCGAAACTGCCACGCGCGAACTCGGTGTAGTAGTCGGCCATCGCCCCGGTCGGGGTACCGTCCGGCGCGGCCGACACTCTGGTCATCGGCGCGACGGCAAGCCGATTCGTCAGACTCAGAGCGCCGATCTGCACCGCGCTCAGCGCGGGATGGCCCGTCTGCGTGGGATGGGTGGTCATGCGTTGTTCTCCTTGATCAGTTCGATGACGAGCGGCGTGGGGCGATGCCCGTTGATGCCGTTGAGATCCATGGGGCACGCCGACACGACCACCACACAGTCCATGACCGCTTCGAACTCGACGGCGTCGCCCGGCCGGCTCACGGCGGGCAACCACGACAGCGCACCGCCGTCGGCAACCGGGATGTTCATGAACACGTTCACCGGCTGGGGGACATCATCGGTGCGCAAACCCAGCCGTCCCAGGGCATTTCGTAGATTCACCGCGCAGGACGGATGATCTGTCACCCCGAGGGCACGATAGCGTTCGGGGTCACATGCGGCGATCAGCATGTCGTGGATGCCCGGCGAGGTATCGCCCGCCAATGCCAGGATCGGCCTGCGCCGGTTGGTGACGAAGTGCTCCCCCACCTCGGGAAACAACCGTCCGGTTGTCGTGCGGGTATGTGACGCGCTCAGATACTCGGTGAAATCTCCAGCCGCATAGGCGAATACGTCGCCGACCTGGCCGCCTTCGACATCGATCACCCGCACCCGATCCCCCTGCCGCAGGGACACCGCCCGGCCGGAACCCGCGGGCACCGTGGTTCTGCTTGTCGTGTTCATCAAGTCCATAGCTCGCCATTCAAGCGACGCAGACGCCCCCGCCCAATGGTTGTTTCTCCATTGTCGCAGCACATCCGATGGATGTTTCTCCATATCGCCACGTCTGCCGAGCTACCTAGTGTTCACGGTCACAGCTCCGGTGGCCCAGTGCCGCGGCCAAGCGAAGGAGACGCGGCCGCGCGCTGTCCGACACCTCAGCGGCGGTCACCGGTCACGTCGACGCCTGACCGCCAGGCGCATACCTTCTCGATCAGGCCGCGCTGGTGACCCGGTACACGTCGTAGACGCCCTCGACGTTGCGCACCACGCTCAGCAGATGACCCAGGTGCTTCGGATCGCCCATCTCGAACGTGAACCGGCTGATGGCCACCCGGTCGTTGGAGGTGGTGACCGAGGCCGACAGGATGTTGACCTTCTCGTCGGCCAACACCCGGGTGACATCGGAGAGCAGGCGGTGCCGGTCGAGTGCCTCCACCTGGATCGCCACCAGGAAGACCGACGACGGTGACGGCGCCCACTGCACATCGATGATGCGCTCCGACTGTTCTTGCAGCGACGCCGCATTCGTGCAGTCGGTGCGGTGCACGCTGACTCCGCCGCCGCGGGTCACGAAACCCATGATGGTGTCACCGGGTACCGGCGTGCAGCATTTGGCGAGCTTGGTCAGCGTGCCGGGAGCACCCGGGACAGCCACACCGGTGTCGTCGGTGGTGCGCTGCCGCACCGGCATATTGGCAGGCGTGGACCGCTCGGCGAGCTCATCCTCGGCCGCGTCGTCACCGCCGAACTGCGCCAGCAGCCGTTGCACGACGTGGCGCGCCGAGACGTGACCCTCACCGACCGCGGTGTAGAGCGCCGACACGTCGGTGTAGCGCAGCTCCCGGGCCAGCGCACCCATGGTCTCGCCGGTCATCAAGCGCTGCAACGGAAGTCCACCACGCCGGACTTCTCGCACAATGGCGTCCTTGCCGGACTCCAGAGCTTCCTCGCGGCGTTCCTTGGCGAACCACTGGCGGATCTTGGCTTTGGCGCGGGGCGACACCACGAAGCTCTGCCAGTCCCGCGAGGGCCCGGCGTTGGGTGCCTTCGAAGTGAAAACCTCGACCACTTCCCCGTTTTCGAGCTTGCGTTCCAGCGCCACCAGCCGGCCGTTGACCCGCGCGCCGATGCAGCGGTGCCCCACCTCCGTGTGCACGGCGTAGGCGAAGTCCACCGGGGTGGACCCGGTCGGCAGGGTGATCACGTCGCCCTTGGGGGTGAACACGAAGAGCTCTTGCGCCGCAAGGTCGTAACGCAGCGACTCCAGGAACTCGCCCGGGTCGGCGGCCTCCCGCTGCCAGTCGAGAAGTTGGCGCATCCAGGCCATGTCGTCGATCTCGGTCGAGGCGTGCGGATGCGGAACCCCGTTGCGGCCCTTGGCTTCCTTGTACCGCCAGTGCGCGGCGATGCCGTACTCGGCGGTGCGGTGCATGTCGCGGGTGCGGATCTGCACCTCCAGCGGCTTGCCCTCCGGCCCGACGACGGTGGTGTGCAGCGACTGGTAGACGCCATAGCGCGGTTGGGCGATGTAGTCCTTGAAGCGCCCCGCCATCGGCTGCCACAGAGAGTGCACCACACCGACCGCGGCATAACAGTCCCGGATCTCGTCACAGAGAATCCGCACCCCGACCAGGTCATGGATGTCGTCGAAGTCACGCCCCTTGACGATCATCTTCTGGTAGATCGACCAGTAGTGCTTGGGCCTGCCCTCGACGACCGCATTGATCTTCATGGCAGAAAGCGCCACGCCGATCTCGGCCCGCACCTTGGCGAGATAGGTGTCCCGCGACGGCGCCCGGTCGGCGACCAGACGCACGATCTCCTCGTACTTCTTGGGGTGCAGAATCGCGAACGACAGGTCTTCCAGTTCCCACTTGACCGTCGCCATACCCAGCCGATGAGCAAGGGGGGCAATGACTTCCAGAGTCTCACGGGCCTTGCGGGCCTGCTTCTCCGGCGGCAGGAAGCGCATGGTGCGCATGTTGTGCAACCGGTCGGCGACCTTGATCACCAGCACCCGCGGATCGCGGGCCATCGCGATGATCATCTTGCGGATGGTCTCGCCCTCGGCCGCCGAGCCGAGCACCACCTTGTCGAGTTTGGTGACCCCGTCGACCAGGTGGCCGACCTCGCTGCCGAACTCGGCGGTCAACGCCTCCAGCGTGTAGCCGGTGTCCTCGACCGTATCGTGCAGCAGCGCGGCGACCAGCGTCGTGGTGTCCATCCCGAGCTCGGCCAGGATGTTGGCCACCGCCAGCGGATGGGTGATGTACGGATCGCCGGACTTGCGCATCTGATCGGCGTGCCGCTTGTCGGCGACGTCGTAGGCGCGCTGCAGCAACTGCAGGTCGGCCTTCGGGTAGATCTCGCGGTGCACCGCCACCAACGGCTCGAGCACCGGGTTCACGGCACTGCGCTGCGCCGTCATCCGTCGAGCCAACCGAGCACGCACACGACGCGACGCGCTGCTCTTGGCGACGTCGGCCGGGGTTGGCGCGGGCAGCGTGGGCGGAGACTGCACGGCTTGACCGGTACCGGGATCGTCGGCCATCGCCGTCACCTCCTACTGTTCATCCCCACCTGTTCATCCAGAGTTCGAGGATATCTCTCAGACCGTGTGCAGGCTGCTAACCGGTAGGGGTGCCACCGCGCCGCGACCACGCAATTCGGTCAACTCCAGCACCACAGCGGCCCCGGTCACCCTGGCCCCGCTCGCCGTCAGGAGTTTGACCGCCGCGCCCAGCGTCCCGCCGGTGGCCAGCACATCGTCGATGATCACAACGTCGCGCCCGGCGATATCAATCCCCTCGGCGGGGATCTCCAGGGTTGCCGTGCCGTATTCCAGCTGGTAGGTCGCGCTGTGCACCGGCGGCGGCAGTTTTCCGCCCTTGCGGACGGCGAGCACACCGATACCCAGGCGCGTCGCGACAGCCGCTCCCAGTAGGAAACCGCGCGCATCCAGGCCGGCGACCAGGTCGGCCCCGGCTGCGCTGGCGGCCAGCGCATCGGTGACCGCGCAGAGCCCGGCGGCGTCGGCGAGCAGCGGCGTCAGGTCCTTGAACTGCACGCCGGGCTCCGGGAAATCGGCGACCTCGCGGGTCATCGATGCCACGAGTCGGGAAATATCGGAGATCTGAGGCCGTTCGTGCTCGCCGGTCACTTCGACAACTTCCAACGGTCCATGTTCCAGCCGGCACCCCAGCGGGTCGGATTGCTGCTCACGGCGTACATCTTGGTCGATGTCAGCACCGTGCGCTGCTGTCGGTACAGCGGCAGCGTCGGCATGTCGCCCCACAGGATCGGCGCGCCCTCCCCGACCAGCCGCGTCAGCTCCTTCGGGTCGGTCGTGACGGCCAGCGCATCGATGATCCCGTCGACGCGCTCGTTGTTGTAGCCCGGCAGGTTGTTGCCGTTACCGCCGTGCAGGGCGTACGCGTCCATCGCCGAGGATCCCGACGAACCGCTGCCCGTCGCCCCGCCGGTGCTGGCCAGCAGCACGTCGAACTGGTTGTTGCGCAACGCCACCGGTCCGGCGGTTTCCGAGCCGGCGTCCTGCACCGTGATGCCGGCCGGTGCGCAGGCTTTGGCGATCGCACCGACCGTGGCGGCCAGCCGGGCATTCGGTGTCTGATACCCGATGCGCACGGTTAGCGGCTGGTTGTGGATCTCGGCGCGAGCGGCGTCCGGGTTGGCGACGGTGAACTGTCCCGCGTCGGCGGCGCCCTCGGCGGTCCCGAACGCGTCGTCGGCGGCCGGACTGAGCCGTGAATTGGCGATGGGCATGACGGCATTGCGGGCGATCACGTCACGCGGCGTGCACAGCGCCAACGCCCGCCGGGCCGGGGTGGCCGCCAACGGGCCTCCCGGCGCGAAGATCAACTGCTCGATGCCCGCTGACGGGGTGTCGTTGCTGACGTAGTCGTCGGGCAGGTTGAGCACACCCGACGACCCGGCCGCGATGTCGACGACGTCGAACGAGCCCTTGTTGACCCGCTCCTGGATGTCGGCGCCCCGCGGCCACACCGTGACCTTGTTCGTGATGGGCTTGGCGCCCCACCACTTGTCGTTGGCCGCCAGCGTCACGACGCCGTCCTGCGACACCGAGTCGAGCCGGTACGGCCCCGAGGACGGGAAGTGCTTGAGGTCCGCATCCGGTTTGAGGTCCCACGTGGTGTTCCACGCCTGGGCGATACGGTCGACCGTGGGTGTGTCTCCGGTCTGCAGTGCGGTGGTGACGCCGCCCTCGACGAGCCCCAGTTCATCGGCGATGACGTGCGACGGCATCAGCGAGGTCGCGGTGAACAGCTGCGCGTAGTCGACGAACGGACGGTCCTGCGCGAACGCCACCCGGGCCTTCTTCTGCCCCGGCGCACAATCCACCGTCGAGATGTCGCGGTAGCCGGCCTGGCTGGCCGCGTCGAAGCCCGCGAACCGGCCCGACTGCGCCGCCCAGGCAAGCACCAGATCGTCACAGGTGATCGGCTTGCCGTCCGAGTACACGGCCTTGTCGTCGATGACGTAGTCGAGCACCAGCGGAGCGCGGCCCACCACCGACACCGACCCGAAGTCGTGATCGGCGACGACCTGGCCGTCAGGTCCGTGGTAGGAGAAACCGGTCAGCGTGCGCGCGAAGGCCTGTGGCCCCGCCGACGCCGCACCGGCGACGGTGTTCGTGTTGTAGGTGGGCAGGGTGCCGTCGACCGCATAGTCGATGGCGTCGGCCGAGCTCCCCCCACAGGCCGACACCCCGACAGCGGCCAGCAGTGTCACCACCGCCGCCCCTGCGAGTCGCGCTCCTCGCGTCCGCAGTGCCTGCCACTGGGCCATCCGGACTACCGCCGGGTGTTCCGCTTGCCCGACGGGCGACCCGTTCTCGCCGTCGGTCGCGACGGCCGCGCTCCGGGCGCGGGTTTGGCGGGAGCCGTCGAGGTCACGGCCGCCGACACGGTCTCCTCCGAATCGTCGGCGTCGGCCGCGTCGTCAGCCGTGTTGTCCTCGGCGGCGGCCTTGGTGGCCGACTTCTTGTCGCTCTTCGTGGCGCTCTTCGCAGCGGCGGGGTTGCGGCGGTTGAGCACCTTCTTGGTGTGCCGCTGCACCAGCTCGGTGCGCTCGCGTAGCGACACCAGCAGCGGCGTGGCGAAGAAGATGGACGAGTAGGTACCGACGATCACGCCGACCAGCTGAACCAACGCCAGGTCCATCAGGGTGCCGACGCCGAGCAGCCACACCGCGATCACGATCAGCGCCACGATCGGCAGCACCGAGATCAAGCTCGTGTTGATCGAGCGCATGAACGTCTGGTTCACCGCGAGGTTGGCCTGCTCGGCGAACGTGCGCCGCGTGGTGTGTTCGAAGCCGTGGGTGTTCTCCTCGACCTTGTCGAACACGATCACGGTGTCGTAGAGCGAGAAGCCCATGATCGTGAGCAGGCCGATGACGGTCGCCGGGGTCACCTCGAACCCGACCACCGAGTACACGCCCGCGGTGACCAACAGGTCGAAGACCAGCGACGCCAGAGCCGACAGCGCCATGTACTTCTCGTAGCGCCAGGTGATGTAGATGGTCGCCAGGACCAGGAACACGATCAGCGCGATGATCGCCTTCTGGGTGATCTGGCCGCCCCAGGTCTCCGAGACCGCCGAGTCGCTGATGACCTGCTTGCTGGGCTTGCCGTCGCTGCCCTTCGGGTGGAAGGCATCGAACAGCGCGGTGCGCAGCTTTTCGGTGTCTTGGTTGGTCAGCGTCTCGGACCGGATCTGGACCGTGGCCGAAGACCCGCTGCCCACCACGACCACCGATTCAGGATTGCGGCCAAGGGTCCTGTTGAAGACGTTCTCCACCTGCTGGGTGCTGATGGTGCCGGATTCACCGGCCGACGGCATCGAGACCTTGGTTCCACCCTCGAAGTCGATACCGAAGGTGAACCCGCGCACCACGATGCTGACGATCGCGATGGCGACGATGACGCCACTGATCAGGTACCAGAACTTGCGCCGGCCGACGACCTCGAAGGCGCCGGTACCCGTGTAGAGCCGGACGAAGAATCCGTGCTTGGGCAGCGCCGCCGAGGACGCCTCGATGGTGGGCGCTTCGACGGCCGTCGTGGTGTCGTCGTCGGTATCGGTTGAGTGCTTGGCAGCCATGTCTCTATCCCCGTCCCGCTGTTGCGTGCGCGGCTTCTCGGCGTTCCCGGGCGATCTGCTGCACCGCACCGAGACCGTTGAGCGCCGGTTTGGCCATCGTCGGCGACTTCGACGCCAGGTACACCAGCGGCCAGGTCACCAGGAACACCACGACGAGGTCCAGCAGCGTGGTCAACCCGAGGGTGAACGCGAATCCCTTCACCTGCCCGATGGCCAGGACGTAGAGCACCAGCGCAGCCAGGAACGTCACCGCGTTGCCGGAAACGATCGTCTTTCTGGCCCTTGCCCAACCGCGGGGAACCGCTGACCGGAACGAACGGCCTTCTCGGATCTCATCTTTTATTCGTTCGAAGAACACCACGAACGAGTCGGCGGTGGTGCCGATACCGATGATCAAACCGGCGATGCCCGCCAGGTCGAGCGTGTATCCGATGTATCTGCCGAGCAGGACCAGGATCGCGAAAACCATTGCGCCCGAAGCGACCAGCGACAGCGCCACCAGAAGCCCCAGCACTCGGTAGTACAGCAGCGAATACAACAGCACGGCCGCCAGGCCGATCGCACCGGCGATCAGACCGGCCCGCAGTGAAGACAGACCCAGTGTCGCCGAAACGGTTTCGGCCTCAGACGATTCGAACGACAGCGGAAGCGAGCCGTACTTCAGCACGTTGGCCAGCTCGCGCGCGGAATCAGCGGTGAACTTGCCGGTGATCTGGGTGCGGCCGCCCGGGATGGCCTCGCGGATCTCCGGGGCGCTGACCACTCGGGAGTCCAGGGTGAAGGCCGTCTGGGTGCCGACGTTGGCAGCGGTGAAATCGGCCCACGTCTTGGCACCGCCGCTCTTGAATTCCACGTCGACGACGTACTGGCCCTGCTGTTGATCCAGGCCCGAGGTGGCGTTCTGGATCTCCTCGCCGCTCATGATCGACTTGTTGAGCAGGTAGACGGTAGATCCGTCGGTCGAGCAGGTGACCAGCGGCAAGTTCGGATCGTCGTTGCCCGCGAGCACGTCGTCCTCACCGCAGCGGGTGGCCTGGAACTGCAACGCCAGGATCTGCACCGACTGATTGGTGCTCTGCCGCAACTGCTTCTCATCGGCGATGCGCTGCGCGAGGTCGGCCTTCGCGTCGCCGGGTGCAGGTGCCGGAGCGGGCGCCGGGGCCGGCGGTGCCGGCGCCGGAGCAGGTGCGGGTTCTCCGGGCGTGGGCGCCGGATCCCGCGGGTACGGCCGCGGCTGGGGTGCCTGCTGGTCGCCTGCACCGGGCACAGCGGGTGCCTCGGCGGGCGGTTGGCCGGGCTGCCCGGCAGGGGCCCCACCTGGCGGCGCCTCACCGGGAAGCGCTCCCGGCGCGCCCGGGGCCCCGGGTACCGGTGGCGCACCAGGCGCCCCGGCCTGCGGCTGGGCCTGCTTGGGCTGCGCAGGCATCGCGTGGATGACCGGCCGAATGTACAGCCGGGCCGTCTGGCCCAGGTTGCGCGCCTCGTTGCCGTCGTTACCAGGCACCGTGATCACCAGGTTGTTGCCGTCGATCACCACCTCGGACCCGGACACGCCGAGACCGTTGACGCGCGCACCGATGATCTGCTGAGCCTGGATCAAGGCCTCACGGGTGGGTGCCGAACCGTCCGGTGTGCGGGCGGTCAGCGTGACGCGCGTCCCGCCCTGCAGGTCGATGCCGAGTTTGGTCTTGGCCTGCTTGTCACCGGTGAGGAACACCAGCAGGTACACGCCGATGAGCAGAACCAGGAAGAGCGTCAGGTAGCGGGCAGGGTGCACCGGCGCCGAAGACGATGCCACGTTTCTAGGGTCTCCTTGAGATCAGTCCGTCAGCACCGCAAAGGGTACGTGCTGGTCCTGGGTGGGCGGCTGTCAGTCTTTCTTGAATCCGTCGTTGTCGGTGACGGCGGTGCTCTCGGTCAGCTCGGTGGCCGCCGACGACACCTCGGGCTTCGCGACGTCATCGTCGGCGTCGTCGGCGTCGCTCTCGATGCGGTCACGCACGGCCAGCTTCATCCAGGTCGTGATGACGCCGGGGGCGATCTCCAGGTGGATGTTGTCGTCGGTGATTCCGGTGATCGTGCCCTGCAGGCCCGACGTGGTGTGGATCCGGTCGCCGATCTGCAGCGAGTTGTGCAGGTCGATGGTCTTCTGCATCGCCTTCTTCTGACGCCGCGACGCAAAGAACATGAACGCGCCCATGATGATGAGCAGGGGAAGGAAGATGGCTACATCCATGACAGCACTGTCTTTCGTATCGAATCGTGTGATCTTCGGCTCCGGACCGGCAGGTCACGGCACCTCATAGGGGACCAGTCTGCCATTGCGGCCATCCGCCGACGCGGCCCCCGTCGCCCGACGCGCGCTTAGCGGGGCTAAGTTCCGGCTCGCACGGGTCCGGTCGCAGGGCCGCCCGCACTGGCCAAAACCGATTGTCGGGCAGACCCGGGCGACTAGGCTCGGACTCGCTCTAATCCGTCCGCGCCGCCACCGTCGTTCGCAGGAGTCAGTGTTGAGCCATCCCGAGCAGAGCCGTCATCTCGCCACCACCATCCCGGGGCCCAAGTCGCAGGCCCTGATCGACCGGAAAGCTGCCGCGGTGAGCCGTGGGGTGGGCACTACGATGCCCGTCTACGCGACCCGGGCCGGCGGCGGCATCGTCGAGGACGTCGACGGCAACCGGCTCATCGACCTGGGCTCCGGCATCGCCGTCACCACCATCGGCAATGCGTCGCCGCTGGTGGTCGACGCTGTCGCTGCCCAGGCGGCGAATTTCACCCACACGTGTTTCATGGTGACCCCCTACGAGGGCTACGTCGCCGTGTGCGAACAGCTCAACCGGTTGACGCCGGTCGCGGGCGACAAGCGCTCTGCGCTCTTCAACTCCGGCTCGGAAGCCGTCGAGAACGCCGTGAAGATCGCGCGGTCCTACACCCACAAACAGGCCGTCGTGGCGTTCGACCACGCCTATCACGGACGCACCAATCTCACGATGGCGCTGACCGCCAAGGTCATGCCCTACAAGCACGGCTTCGGGCCGTTCGCCCCCGAGATCTACCGCGCGCCGCTGTCCTATCCGTTCCGCGACGCCGAGTTCGGCAAGGAGATGGCCACCGACGGCGAGCTGGCCGCCAAGCGGGCCATCGATGTGATCGACAAGCAGATCGGCGCCAACAATCTGGCGGCAGTGCTGATCGAACCGATCCAGGGTGAGGGCGGATTCATCGTTCCCGCCGACGGGTTCCTACCCGCACTTCTTGCTTGGTGCCGGGCCAACGACGTGGTGTTCATCGCCGACGAGGTGCAGACGGGCTTCGCCCGCACCGGTGCGATGTTCGCCTGCGAACACGAAGGCATCGATCCCGACCTGATCGTCACGGCGAAGGGCATCGCCGACGGCATGCCGTTGTCTGCGGTGACGGGCCGCGCCGAGATCATGGACGCCCCGCACGTATCGGGCCTGGGCGGCACCTACGGCGGCAACCCGGTGGCGTGTGCGGCCGCGCTGGCCACCATCGAGACGATCGAGGCCCAAGGCATGGTGGCCCGGGCTCGGCAGATCGAAGCGCTCATGAAAGACCGGCTGGGCCGGTGGCAGGCCGAGGACGACCGCATCGGCGATGTCCGGGGCCGCGGCGCCATGATCGCCATGGAACTGGTCAAGGCCGGCACCACCGAACCCGATGCCGACCTGACCAAGGCGCTCTGTGCGGGGGCGCACGCTGCCGGAGTGATCGTCCTGTCCTGCGGCACCTACGGCAACGTGCTGCGCTTCCTGCCCCCGCTGACGATCAGCGACGAACTGCTCGTCGAAGCTCTCGACGTACTCGAGCTGATCCTGCGCGACCTCTAGTGCGCGTGGGTGTGGCGCCTGCCGAACATGCCGCCCCACCCCCGGTGCTCACGGGTTTCCCGTTGCTCATGCGCGACGGATGTGTCGGTCGCGGGCACTTCGGCAGCCGGTGCTGCAGCGGCGACCGGTTCGGCCATGACGGGCCGCCGGGCATACGCCACGTCACGCACGCTGCGTAGCGACAGCCGGCCGAGTGCCACCGCGCCCAGGAACACGATCACCGCGCCCAGACCGGAGAAGTAGGCCAGCTCCAGCACGACACGCTTGGCGTCGGTGACCGCCACCGGAGCTCCGGCGTCGCCGATGGCCAACACACCGGTCAGCGACCGGCCGATGACAAACCAGGCCCCTGCTATGACGGCAAGCCAACCGCCGAGCATCGCCGTCGCGCGGTTACCCGACGTCAGCAGCAGCAGCCCACCGAGGGCCGTCACGGCGCCCGGCAACACTTCGAGCCAGCCTCTGGCCGTCGTCCACATCCAGCCCTGATCGGGTGTGAACGCGAAGTCGATGTACGGGCCGACGAACGGAATCAGCGCTCCCCAGGCTCCCAGTAGAACCAGCAGTAGACCACTGGCGGCGCCTCGACTACGCGGCATGCGCATCCGGCCTCCGCGGGTATCGAATTCGGTCATGATGCCTCCTTTGACGAAGCAGGGGGTACCCATCCAGCACCGGGCTGTAACGCCGTTTGGATGACGCTGCTCTCATGCGAGGTCGCAGCCGAGACGCGGGAAGCTCGACCGAAGCATTCCGGCAAATAACGTGACCCCGCTCACAGCGGTTCGGAGTTTCCGCGGCTCGCAGATGGACTTCGCGCACTCACAGCAAATTGACAGGCCCTGAGCTGGCCGTCCGGAAATAAGTTTAGTTCCACTAACGTAGTAGTTGGCGAGCGCAACGGCGCGCCGATTTTGATACGTAGCTATTTTGCAAAGAGGGATGCTGATGACGATTGATACCCGTGAGGAGCGGCTGGAGCGCCGCATCGCTGACTTGGTCAGCACTGATCCGCAGTTCGCCGCCGCAGCGCCGAGCGAGACCGTGAGCGCGGCCGCCGACGCCGAGGGCCTGCAACTGCCGCAGATCGTCCAGACCGTCTTGCAGGGCTACGCCGACCGCCCCGCGATCGGCGAGCGCGCCGTCGAGTTCGTCACCGACCCGCAGACCGGCAGGACCAGCGCACAGCTTCTCCCCCGCTTCGACACCATCACCTACGGCGAGGTGTGGGAACGGGTACGGGCATTGGCCAGCGCACTGCACGCCGCCGGTGTCGCAGTCGGGGACCGGGTGAGCATTCTCGGCTTCGCCAGTGCCGACTACACCGTCGTCGACACCGCGCTGGGCCAGCTCGGCGCCGTCTCGGTGCCGCTACAGACCAGCTCGTCCGCATCGGCCATCGCGCCGATCGTGGTGGAGACCGAACCCCGCGTGATCGCCGCGAGTGTCGACTACCTCGACGACGCCGTCGAGCTCGCCCTCACCGCCTATGCGCCGTCCAAGCTCGTGGTGTTCGACCACCACGCCGAGGTCGACGACCACCGTGACGCCGTCGCCAGAGCCACCGCCAAGCTCGCCGAAGCGGGCACCCCGATCGTTGTCGAGACGCTCGCCGACCTCATCGCGCAGGGCACGAACCTGCCGCAGGCACCGGCACCCGAGACCTCCGACGAAGACCCGCTGGCCCTGCTCATCTACACCTCGGGCAGCACCGGCGCGCCCAAAGGCGCGATCTACCTGCAGAGCGCGGTCGCCAAGTTCTGGCGCCGCAACTCCAAGGCCTGGTTCAGCCCGACCGCTGCATCGATCAACCTGTGCTTCATGCCGATGAGCCACGTGATGGGCCGCGGCATCCTGTACGCGTCGCTGGCCTCCGGCGGCACCGCCTACTTCGCCGCCCGCAGCGACCTGTCGACACTTCTGGAAGATCTGGCGCTGGTCCGACCCACCGAGCTGAACTTCGTGCCGCGCGTCTGGGAGATGATCTTCAGCGAGTTCCAGAGCCGGGTGGATCACCGGCTCGATGGCGCCGCCGACCGTGCCGCCGTCGAGGCCGAGGTGATGGCCGACATGCGCGAGAATCTGCTTGGCGGACGCTTCATTTCGGCCATGACCGGCTCGGCTCCGATCTCCGCCGAACTGAAGTCCTGGCTGGGAGACTTCCTGCAGCTCCATCTGCTTGAGGGCTACGGGTCCACCGAGGCGGGCATGGTGCTGTTCGACGGCGTGGTGCAGCGTCAGGCCGTCATCGACTACAAGCTGGTGGACGTCCCGGACCTGGGCTACTTCAGCACCGATCAGCCGCATCCGCGCGGCGAGCTGCTGGTGAAGACCGAGAACCTGTTCCCCGGCTACTACAAGCGTCCCGAGGTCACCGCGAGCGTGTTCGACGAGGACGGCTTCTACCGGACCGGCGACATCGTCGCCGAGATCGGTCCTGATCAGCTGACCTACGTCGACCGGCGCAACAACGTGCTCAAGTTGGCGCAGGGCGAGTTCGTCACAGTCGCCAAGCTCGAGGCGGTGTTCGGCAACAGCCCTCTGGTGCAGCAGATCTACATCTACGGCAACAGCGCCCGGCCCTACCTGCTGGCCGTTGTGGTGCCGACACCTGAGGCCCAGACGCGCTACCAGCCCTCCGAGCTCAAGACCGCGATCGCCGAATCGCTGCAGGAGGTGGCCAAGGTCGCCGATCTGCAGTCATACGAGATCCCGCGCGACTTCCTGGTGGAGACAACGCCTTTCACGCTGGAGAACGGTCTGCTGACCGGTATCCGCAAGCTCGCGTGGCCGAAACTGAAGGCCCACTACGGTGATCGGCTTGAGCAGCTCTACACCGACCTGGCCGACAGCCAGGCCAACGAACTGCGCGAGTTGCGCCAGAACGGAGCCCAGGCCCCGGCTCTGGAGACGGTCAGCCGTGCGGCAGGCGCCCTGCTCGGCGCGTCGTCGGCGGATCTGCAACCCGATGCCCACTTCACCGACCTCGGTGGAGATTCGTTGTCGGCGTTGACCTTCGGCAATCTGCTGCGCGAGATCTTCGAGGTCGACGTGCCTGTGGGCGTGATCGTCAGCCCGGCCAACGACCTGGCGGCCATCGCCGCCTACATCGAGGCCGAGCGCTCCCCCGGCGCCAAGCGTCCGACGTTCGCTTCGGTGCACGGTCGGCATGCCGCCGAGATCAGCGCTGCCGACCTGACGCTCGACAAGTTCATCGATGCCGAAACTCTCGCTGCCGCACCGTCATTGCCCAAGGCAGGTGCCGAGGTTCGCACGGTGTTGCTGACCGGTGCCACCGGCTTCCTGGGCCGCTACCTGGCCCTGGAATGGCTCGAACGCATGGACCTGGTCGACGGCAAGGTCATCGC
>NZ_LZTB01000125.1 GCF_001665685.1 Mycobacterium sp. 852013-50091_SCH5140682 | reverse complement strand
GTGGAAAAGTAGGACACCGCCGAACACACATTAAGAATCGCCCCCCACCCCACGGTGGGGGGCGATTCTCATATTCAAATGGAAATTGCGCTGCTTTAGTGGCTCTTCGCGAATGAGAGTGCATCGGTGGTTGGCGGTTATCCGCGTTTGGAGTCCGTGTCGTTTCGGTGAGGCGGAGCCTCGGTGGGTGACGATGCGGGTTCCTACTCCTGCGCTTCGTCAACGCCACCGAGGTCACCCTTGCCTGAGGCTGCTGCCTGCCCGCCGTCTGTTGTTGCCGACACGATCATGCGCACGATGGAGTTGGGGGTGACGATCACCGACGCCGCCGTCGATAAAAAGGCCGCGACGATCTTCTGCACCCCGGTGACCCGCGACCCCAAATGCCCGGACTGCGGGAACGAGAGCCGCTACCGCGATACCGTCACCCGGCCGCTGACTGATCTTTCCGTTGCCGGCTATCCGTTGGTGTTGCGGGTTGCCGCACCCCGCTACCTTTGCCTGACCCCGCAGTGTGGGCGTTCGGTGTTCAATCAGGACCTCGGCAAGCTGGCTGCACCGCGGGCCAGCACGACGCGCCGGAGTGCTCGGTATGTATTGCGGCGGTTGATGATCGACCGCACCACGATCGCGGCGACCGCCGCGGAGTTAGTAGTGTCCTGGCGCACCGTCAGCTTGATCGCTGTGCGAGCGACCGCCAGCCTGGCCGCCGCCGCCGGCCCGGATCGGCTCGCCGGTGTGAAGGTGATCGGCGTCGACGAGCATCGCTGGGCACCCCGCCGTCGTGGGGCCGAGGGGTTCGTCACGCTGATCATCGATCTCACGCCCGACCCATGATCACAGCGGTCCAGCACGCCTGCTCGACATAGTCGAAGGACGGTCAGCGACCGCACTGGCGTCGTGGCTATCAACTCAACCCGCGGGGTTCGCCCAGGCTGTGGAGGTCATCGCAATGGACGGGTTCACCGGTTACAAAACCGCCGCGGCGGCGCGGCAGGGCTGGAGGAGATCGCCCAACTCGGCCGCACCATGGTCCGGCGACGCGACGACATCCTGGCGTTCTTTGACCACCGCGCCTCCAACGGACCCACCGAAGCCATCAACGGACGGCTAGAAGCACTGCGCCGCAACGCCCTCGGATTCAGAAACCATACCCACTACCGACTGCGCTCACTGCTCCACAGCGGCGCACTCCACGCACTTGTCAATGCACTGTGAAACTCGGAAGCGCCGCATTACCTCCCATATTTCAGATATGCCATCAGCGCAATGAAAAGGAGACACAACGCAAGCCCCACCCATGCCTTGATCGCGTCGCGTCGGTTTCGTCGCGCCATCTCCCCGGACCCGTAATCGTCGACAACGCGGCTGCTCAAGCCGAAATTCTCAACCAGCGCAAGCCAATCGGCTTCCGTGACACCATATGTGGGTTGGTCCGCAAGCGCGGGCTGGTCCGCGCCACCAAAGATGTCGCGCCAGGTGTACCGATAATCGCCTCGGGTATAAACCATCCCAAACTTCATCGGGCATGGCCTAATTCTCAGGGGTTGCAGACCCGGAACGGTCACGATCAGAAGAGGGTCCGTATGCCATGGGTCGTCGTCACTCATGGCGAATCTGTGTCGTGCTGGCCTCGCCGTCACTTGCGCAGTCGAAGCCGAGGCGATGAGCGCATTCGTCGCCGGGTCGAGCAGCCGGATAGCGTCGTTTATCCCCATATCAAGGACCAGAGCCGGTGGTGTCGGCGGCGCCTTGGTGACGATTCCTGAAACCATCGGCGGAAGCGGAACAAGTTCATAGCGCAGAATCGGTTCCCCCGACCGAGCCGATTCGTCGTCGACATGCATCCAGTAACCATCCCATGCCCCGCGCCTACCGATCCCAAGTCAGGAAACGGAGCCCCCGGCGCGGTCAAGTCAGTGGCGACGGTGACGCCGAGATGCAGCGACGGGCCAACGTCGGCCGCTGCCTGGTTTGCCGCGACGTGGCTTGAGAGAAGGGGGCTGGGGGGCGCACATGACTGCATATCGATTGCGCAGACCTCCCGGCCCTTCGTTGGAAGTGGAGAAGAAGACCCCCGAATTCGCCCGCTGAACCACCCACCGAGGCCCTTTAGTTCGTCCGCAGTATGGCCCGAATTCGCGTCGCCGATAATGTCACCGCGGCGCGGTATTTCCCGTGCTGCAATATGCGGTAGATGTCAACCGGTACCTCATCAATTCACGGGTCACGCCTCCGTAGCCGCGACCGACCTGTCACCCAGCGGTGCCGGATCTTATTGGCAGGCACCTGCGTGATGTGGTCGCAGGCCCGGCAGCAGTACGTCCGGCAGCCGGGCGACCCGGGCCGCCAGCCGACCAACACTGTGCCGGGCCCGAATTCGGCGCCGCACACCTCACATCGCTCGGGTGCCACCTCAGTCCACGCCACGGTGAGACCGTAGACCTGGGCGGGGACATGCCCTCGCCTGCGGCGAGCGGCGGTGCTGTCAAATCTGTTGCAGCTGACGGAAACTGGGCTGCGCTCCGATGAGTCTCTCGCGTCAGGCGGGCAGCGATGCGAGCATCTCGGATGCCGCCCTGGTCCACGATGCCACGTCGGGTGGCCCGGGGATGTTTCCGGCCACCAGCACCGCGTTCACCAAATACTTGTCGGTGGCTACCCGCATGACTGGGAAATCGCCTGGGCGCGTGAGGGGTTCGATGATCATGCGGAGACCGATGCCGGGCACGACCGTCGCTCCCGGTTCGCCGATACCGGCCAGGAGTTGCTCGGTGATCACTCCGGTGGCCGGTGACTGGACCTTGATCGACGCCGTGAACGACAGCACGCCACCCTCGGTGGCGTAGTAGCTGCAGTTGTGCCCGACGGTCCCGTCGGTGTTCTTGATGTCGGTATCGCGGCCATCATCGATGTCGACGCCCGCCAAGTCCGACATCTGCCGGCCGGTGAGCAGACAGTCCGATGGCAGGACATGGTCACGCCACTCCATGACCGGCTTGTCCTGGCTCGGCACAGACGTGACGTCGCCGCCTGCGGTCGGCTGCCCCGTCACAACGTGCGAACAGGCGGTGGCGCACGCCAGTGTCGCGAGAACTACCGCGAATCCGCAGTTTCTCCTCACCTGCATCAGCCGCTGGGCAATCTGCAGGATCAGCTCTCGCGGGCCTGCTCGGCGTGCAGCGCTTTCACGCGCCGCTGCTCGCGCAGCACGTCCTGGTAGCTCTCGCGTTCGGCGACCAGCCAGTCGGGCTTCTCCGCGAGCAGCTGATCGATCTGCTCGGTGGTGAGCGCCTTCTCGACGCCGCCACGGGTGAGACCGGCGATCGAGATGCCCAATTTGGCGGCGACGAGGTTCTTGGGGTGCGGCCCGTTCTTGCGGAGGTCCTTGAGCCACTGCGGCGGGTCCGCCTGCAGGGCGGCGAGCTCATCGCGGGTGATGGGCTTCTCTTGGAACTCCGCAGGCGTCGCGGGCAAATACAGGTCCAGCTTCTTCGCCGCGGTGGCGGGTTTCATGGACTGCGCGTTCGGCCTGCTCATGGCATCAGCCTATCGGTAGCCTGAGGCGGTGACCTCGCTCTCCCTGACCCTCGGGTACGTGCCGGGCGGGACGCCCGCGAAGTGGGCGCGGATCTGGGCGGAGCGTCATCCCGGGGTTCCGCTGAGGTTGACTCCCGTCACCGCGGCGGACGCGGCCGACGCGGTGCGCGCAGGCACCGTCGACGTGGCGTTGCTTCGGCTGCCGGCCGACACGTCCGGGTTGGCCGTCATACCGCTCTACGAAGAGACGACGGTGGCTGTGGTGCCGACCGATCATCTCCTCAGCGCGGTCGATGCGATCGCCGTCGACGACCTCGACGGTGAGCCGACGCTACGGCCACTCGACGACGTCGTCGCCTGGCCGGACGCCCCCGGCGCTCGGGTCGATCACCGGCCCGAGAGCACCAAGGACGCAATAGAACTCGTCGCCGCCGGGATGGGTGCGCTCATCGTTCCGCAGTCTCTGGCACGGCTGTATCACCGCAAGGACCTGACGTACCGCCCGATCACCGATGCGCCGACCTGCCCCGTCGCGCTCGCCTTTCCGGAAGGGCCGCAGCCGGAACTGGTCGAGGAGTTCATCGGGATTGTGCGGGGCCGCAAACCCAGTTCGTCGCGGGGGCAGGCGGCCCAGCCCGGGGCGAAACGCACCGCACGGGAGAAGACTCTCGCCAAGCAGGCCGCCCGCGCTGCCGCGGGCAAGGTGGCCCGCAAACCGGGACGGGCCGGGCGCGGCCGACACTGACGCCGCCTCAAACGACGAGTGGCCAGTTATCACACGCCGAATTTCGAATCGCGTGCGATAACTGGCCATTCGGCACAGCTGGCGGACTAGGTGTGCTGAGGGCTCTGAGCCTTCTTGTACATCGACTTCAGCAGCAAGTCCCGGAAGGTGTGGTTGTCCAGCGCCTTGAGACCTGCGCCCGCAACGCCCGGAAACCCGGCGAGCTTGTGGAAGAAGCGGCCGCGCCGGTACTCCCGACCCCACGTCGCGTGCATGCGCTGCGCGTAGTTGGTGAAATCGTCGGGCCCACCGTTGGTCAGTGCCGCGATGGCACATTCGCCTGCGGTCAAACCGGATTCGAGAGCCTTGGAAATCCCCGCGCCGGATACCGGCTTGCCTGCGCCCAGTGAGTCGCCGACGAACAGCACACCGGGACGCCAGGGCGGCCAGGCCGTGAAGCCCATGGGCAATCGCCAGGCCCGCACGCTCTTGTTCTTCTTGAGTTCCTCGATGGGCGGCAGCTCCCACTCGCGCGGAAGCGTCCGGAGGAAATCGCCGAGAAACTGCGTGGCGTTGATGGATTGCCAGTTCTTGTAGCTGTTGACGTAGCCGAGGCCGATGTTGAAACGGCCGCCGCCCATCGGGAACACCCAGCCGTACCCGGGCAGCTGATCGTTCTGGAACATCAGCTTGAGATAGATGTCGAAGCTGTCGGAGTCGGGCCGGTTGGCGTGCATCTCCGAGCGGATCGCAATCGCCGAGTAGCCGTTGTACTCAGAGTCGATCTTCAGTGCTCGCTTGATGGGGGAGTAGGCGCCGTCGGCAGCGATGACCGCGTCGCCGAACACCTTTTCGCCGCTCTTGAGCACCACGCCCACCACTCGCCCTTTGGCGTCGAACTCGGGGCCGGCCACCTCGGAGCCCTGACGCACCTCGGCGCCCGCCGATTCGGCGTGCTTGAGCAGCAGCGTGTCCAATTCGGTGCGGCTGACGGTGTGGCCGTGGTTGGGCATACCGGGACGGCGCGGGAAGGACAGCTCCCACTCGCTGGGGCTGTACACGGTGACCTTGTTGATCCGATGGAACTTGGCGACCTCGTCGGCCAAGCCCATCTTCTGCAGGTAGCTCACCGCCCGGGCAGTGAGGCCATCGCCACAGGGCTTGTCCCGTGGGAACTGCGCCTTGTCCAGGACGACCACCTTGGCGCCGGTTTGTGCGGCCTGCCACGCCGCCGCGGACCCGGAGGGGCCGCCACCGGCAATGACCAGGTCGTATCGCTGCGTCATGAGCCTCGTCTCATCGGTTGAGTGTCGCAGCGATACTACCGAAGCCGGCTGTGTCCGGCGTGACGGGGACAACCGCCGCTCAGAGGGGTTGTTTGCGGATTACGGGACGGTCTGGGCAGGTCAGCGCTATCAGGGCGAGTACAGTGATCGCGTGCGGCGAGGGGTGAGACCACATACCAGCGGCGAAGCGGGCGTCAAAGTAGACGCCCGCAGCGAACGCTGGCGTGAGCATCGAAAGCGGGTGCGGTCCGAAATCGTCGAGGCCGCATTCCGAGCCATCGACCGGCTGGGCCCCGAGCTGAGCCTGCGCGAGATCGCGGAGGAAGCCGGCACCGCCAAGCCGAAGATCTACCGCCATTTCGCCGACAAGTCCGACCTGTTCCAGGCCATCGGCGAGCGTCTGCGCGACATGCTGTGGGCAGCCATCTTCCCGTCGATCAACCTGGCCGCCGACCCGGCCCGCGAGGTCATCCGGCGCAGCGTCGAGCAGTACGTGCGCCTGGTCGACGAACATCCAAACGTGCTGCGGTTCCTGATCCAGGGCCGCTTCGCCGAGCAGAGCGAATCGACCATGCGGGCGCTCAACGAGGGCCGCGGGATCACCCTGGCGATGGCCGATATGTTCTCCAACGAGCTGCGCGAGATGGAGCTCGACGGGGCCGCGATGGAGCTGGCGGCGTTCGCCATGTTCGGTGCGGCGGCATCGGCCACCGACTGGTGGCTGGGCAGTGAGTTGGACAGTCCGCGCCGGATGCCGATCGACGAATTCGTCGCGCATCTCACGACCATCATGGTGGGCTCGATCAACGGCACCTGTGAATTGCTGGGCATCTGGATCGACCCTGATCTGCCACTGCACGAGGGTGTGCAGCGTCGCGAACACGTTGGCTGACCGGGTTCGTTGACAGCCGGGTCTCAGGTCCGCAGACTGGCGGGTATCCGGTACCGGTGTTCCCAGGAAAGGACCTGAAGCCATGACGGCTGCCGAGCAATCTGCCCACACCCAGCAACCCGCCCGGACCCGGGCCCTGATCATCGGCAGTGGGTTCTCCGGCTTGGGTATGGCCATCGAGTTGCAGCGCCGCGGGGTGGACTTCCTCATCCTGGAGAAGGCCGACGAGATCGGCGGCACCTGGCGAGACAACACCTACCCGGGCTGTGCCTGTGACATCCCGTCGCACATGTACTCGTTCTCGTTCGAGCCGAAGGCCGACTGGACCCACATGTGGTCGTTTCAGCCGGAGATCCAGGACTACCTGCTGGGAGTGACGGCCAAATACGGGTTGCGCCGCTACATCCGGTTCAACACGCACGTCGACCGCGCCCATTGGGACGACACCGAACTGCGGTGGCACGTGTTCACCGACACCGGTCAGGAGTACATCGCCCAGTTCTTGGTGTCCGGCGCCGGTGGTCTGCACATCCCGCAGATCCCCGACATCGAGGGCCGCGAAGACTTCGCCGGTGCGGCATTCCATTCGGCGCAGTGGGACCACAGCGTCGACATCCGCGGTAAGCGGGTCGCCGTCATCGGCACAGGCGCCAGCGCCATCCAGATCGTGCCCGAGATCGTCAAGGACGTCGCCGAACTGCAGCTGTACCAACGCACGCCGGCGTGGGTGATGCCCCGGGTGAACAACACCTTCCCGCTCTGGATGCGCCGCGTGTTCAGCTATGTGCCCGGCACCCGCGCGTTGCTGCGCGCCGCGATCTACTGGATCCACGAGGGTGTCGGGTTCGCCATGACCCAACAGCCCCGCCTGCTGAAAATCGGCGAGCTGATGGGCCGGTACAACATCAACCGGAGCATCAAAGATCCGGAACTGCGCCGCAAGCTCACGCCGAACTACCGGGCGGGCTGCAAGCGAATCCTCAACTCCGACACCTACTACCGGGGTATCGCCAACCCCAAGACCCAGGTGATCACCGAGCGCATCGCGCGGATGACCCCGACCGGCATCGTCACCGCAGACGGTGTCGAGCATCCCGTGGACGTCGTGGTGTGGGCGACCGGTTTCCATGTGACGGATTCGTACACCTACGTCGACATCAAGGGTGCGGGCGGCGAGGACCTGGTGGACCGCTGGAACCGGGAGGGCATCCAAGCCCACCGCGGCATCGCTGTCGCAGGCATGCCCAACCTCTTCTTCCTGCTGGGGCCGAACACGGCACTGGGGCACAACTCGGTGGTGTTCATGATCGAACAGCAGATTCGCTACGTCGGTCAGGCGGTCGCGGCCGTGGACAAGGCTGGTGCCGCGGCGCTCGCACCGAGCAGGGCCGCGCAGGACGCGTTCAACGCCGAGCTGCAGCACGATCTGCGCGACACGGTGTGGAACACCGGAGGTTGCCGGAGCTGGTACATGGACGAGCACGGTGTCAACCGCACTCTGTGGAGCGGCATGACCTGGCAGTATTGGCTGGCCACCCGCAATCTGGACCCGTCGGAGTTCGACTTCCTGCGGGAAGAACGCGACACGAAAACACTAGATGTCGGGGTCCCCGCGGGCGCCTAGCCCCAGGGGTAGTGTCAAGGCAGACAATGCGACCTGCGGAAATGGAGTTCTGGTGAGCGAAGGCATGAAGCTGATCGACCGCGTGTCAGCGATCAACTGGAACCGCCTGCAGGACGACAAGGACGCCGAGGTCTGGGACCGGCTGACGGGTAATTTCTGGTTGCCGGAGAAGGTGCCGGTGTCCAACGATATCCCGTCCTGGGGCACGCTGACCGCCCACGAGAAGCAGATGACCATGCGGGTGTTCACCGGCCTGACACTGCTGGACACCATCCAGGGCACCGTCGGTGCCGTCAGCCTGATCCCCGATGCGCTCACCCCGCACGAGGAGGCGGTGTACACCAACATCGCGTTCATGGAGTCGGTGCACGCCCGCAGTTACAGCAATATCTTCTCGACGCTGTGCTCGACCGCCGAGATCGACGACGCGTTCCGCTGGTCGGAGGAGAACCCGAACCTGCAGCGCAAGGCCGAGATCGTCATGCAGTACTACAAGGGTGACGAGCCACTCAAGCGCAAGGTGGCCTCGACGCTGCTGGAGAGCTTCCTGTTCTACTCGGGCTTCTATCTGCCGATGTACTGGAGCAGCCGGGCCAAGCTGACCAACACCGCGGACATGATCCGGCTGATCATCCGCGACGAGGCCGTGCACGGCTACTACATCGGCTACAAGTACCAGCGCGGGCTGGCCCTGGTCGATGAGGAAAAGCGTTCGGAGCTCAAGGATTACACCTACGAACTGCTCTTCGAGCTCTACGACAACGAGGTCGAGTACACCCAGGATCTCTACGACGAGGTCGGGCTCACCGAAGACGTCAAGAAGTTCTTGCGGTACAACGCCAACAAGGCGTTGATGAACCTCGGCTATGAGGCGCTGTTCCCCAAGGACGAGACCGACGTGAACCCGGCGATCCTGTCGGCACTGAGTCCCAACGCCGATGAGAACCACGACTTCTTCTCGGGTTCGGGTTCCTCGTATGTGATCGGCAAGGCCGTCAACACCGAAGACGAGGACTGGGACTTCTAGGCTTCGGTCTCGCGGGGCGGCAGCTTGATCAGCCCCGCGAGCAACAGCAACAGCGACGTCTGCGCCAGGACGCCAGGTGCCAGGGTCGGCGCGGGCCCGACCGTCTTGGTCGCTGCATACCACCATTGCTGAGTGGCGGGCATGGACTCCCACGTGTCGGCGTAGCGCTGATCGAGCGGGCCCGAATCATGGTTGACCGCAATATGATCGAGCACGCCGTAGGCCGACGCGCCGAGCACGACCAGCACCAGGACGCGAGAGATCAGTTGCACGCCGCGCGCCCGCAGGGCGGTCAGCACCGTTGCCACCGTGAGCACCGCGAGCGCGACCCACGGGATCAATTGCTCCGAGCTGTTCCAATGTCGCTCGCTAGCCAGCTCGAAGGCCGTCGCCAGAATTCCCACGACGGTCAAGGCGAACAGGGCGGCCCGCACGAGCCCCGCCCGGCGGCGGGAAGTCATGGGGTCAACGCGGACACGATCTTGTCCACGGTCTCCTGCCCGGGGTTGTACTTCGCCAGATTGTCGCGGAGCTTGCCCAGATTGGGATCATCGGCGGGATACGGCCGGTATTCGACGACCTCCTCCGCCCACCGGGCGGGGTTGCTCACCCCCGCGGCTTTCAGCGCCGCGGCGATGTCGTCCTCCGACGCGGTGTTGGCCGACACCTTGGCGGCGGGGTCGGCGGGGGCCGCGGTTGCCGGCGCGGCGGTCGTCGTGCTCGCCGCCGCCGCACCTGACGTGGTGCTTGTGCTGTCAGCCGATGTGGAGCCGCCGCATCCGGTCAACGCGACTGTCGTCGCGATGCTTGCGGACACAATCAAAAGCGCTGCCTTACCTGACATGTCGTCTCCCTTGTGGCGTAGCGGCTAATGTAAGCACGATTCGTCGCTGCCACGGGTTCGTTTGCGCAGATTTCTGGCAGTTTTCTGTGTTTAACCTGTACGGAGCTATCGTCCTCGCGCCGGCTGGGCAGCGGTCGAAGCCGACGACGATGGCACTGTCGAAGGACGCTCGATGATGGTCGAATTCGGTGCGCCCACACGGTAACTGGCGCCGCGGTGCTCGTCGGCGAGCCGGTCGCCGCGCGCGAGCAGCTTGTTGCGCAGGCTGCCCGGCGCGTACTCGGTCTGGTAGGCGCCACGCGCTGTGAGCACGGGGACCACGTACTCGACGAAATCCGCGAACGAGCCGGGGGTGACGGCGTACGCCAGGTTGAAGCCGTCGACATCAGTCTCGTCGACCCACTCCTGCAGCGTATCGGCAACGCGCGCACCGGATCCCACGATGCGCGGGCCCATCCCGCCGATCTCACCCCATTCGGCGATGTCGCGCACCGCCCACTCGCCGCCGGTTGGATCGGCGGACTGGAAGGCCTTGACCGCCGACAGAATCGCGTTCGAATCGACGTTGCCGATCGGCTCATCAAGCCCGTAGCGGGCCAGGTCGACGCCCATCCACCCGGACATGAACACCAGTGCACCCTCGGGATCGCCGTAGGACAGATACTCGGCGTGCTTGGCTGCGGCCTCCTCATCGGTTTCGGCGGTGATGATCGTGGTGAGGTTGAAGATCTTGGCTGCGTAAGGATCTCGGCCGGCCAACTCCAGTTCCGCGCGGATCGTCGAAACCGTCTCGCGGAGAATGGCTTTGGTCGGGGCCGCGGTGAAGATGGCCTCGGCGTTCTCGGCCGCGAAGCGCACTCCGCGCGGCGACGACCCGGCCTGGTAGATGACCGGGGTGCGTTGTGTCGAAGGCTCAGCGAGATGCACGCCCGGGACGCTGAAATGCGTTCCGGAATGGCCGATGTGGTGCACCTTGGCCGGATCGGTGAACACGCCGCGTTCGGCGTCGCGTACCACCGCGTCGTCCTCCCACGAACCCTCCCACAGCTTGTAGAGCACCTCGAGGTACTCGTCGGCATGGTCGTAGCGGGCATCGTGGGCGGGTTGGTCGGTCTGGCCCATATTGCGCGCCGCCGCAGGCAGATAGCCGGTGACGATGTTCCAGCCGATGCGGCCGTTGGTCAGGTGATCCAGCGTCGACATCCGCCGCGCGAACGGGTATGGATGCTCGAAACCGGTGCCGGTGGTGATGCCGAACCCGAGATTCTCGGTGACCAGTGCCATCGCCGAGACCAACAGCATCGGGTCGCCGACGGGAATCTGCGCGGCCTGGCGGATCGCGGCTTCGTCGCTGCCGCCGTAGACGTCATAGGTGCCGAGCACGTCGGCGATGAACAGACCGTCAAAACGGCCGCGTTCCAACAGCTTTGCCAGTTCGGTCCAGTAGGTGATGTCCTTATAGCGCCAGGACTGATCGGCCGGGTGGCGCCAGAGCCCGGGGGACTGGTGGGCGACGCAGTTCATGTCGAAGGCGTTGAAGCGGATCACACGGGTCACCGCGCCGAGCCTGCCGGGATTGACCGTGAGCGTCACCGGTTGTGTTCAGCCGGATTGTTTTTCACTGCTCAAGGATTAACGAGCGGTGAATGACCTGGGAACTGTCCGATCCTCAGGTGGTGCCGACGGCTGCGTGATATGAGACTTGCGTGGTGACCGCACAGTCTCTCGTGACCTCGATCCTGAACTGGCTGCGCGCCGGCTACCCGGAAGGCGTTCCGGGCACCGACCGCGTGCCGCTATTGGCGCTGCTGCGCGCCACCCCGCTGACCGACGATCAGGTCAAGGAAGTGGTGCGCAACATCACCGCGAACGGGTCCGCCGCGCTGGTGGACGGAAAGATCGACCGCGACGAGATCGCGGAATTCATCTCCGAGGTCACCGAGCACGACGCCGGCCCGGAGAACATCAACCGGGTGGCGGCCAAGCTGGCCGCCGTCGGTTGGCCCCTGGCCGGCGTCGATCGCGATGCGGGCGCCTCGGAGTAACTAGCCGCGCAGCGAAGCGGTATCGATGACGAACCGGTACCGCACATCGCTGGCGAGCACGCGCTCGTAGGCCTCGTTGATGTAGTCGGGTGCGATGACCTCGATCTCGGGGGTCACGTCATGCTCGGCGCAGAAGTCGAGCATCTCCTGGGTCTCGGGGATGCCGCCGATCATCGAACCGGACAGGCTGCGACGGTATGCCGCCAGCGGGAAGAACGGCACCACCAGCGGCTTCTCCGGCGCGCCCAGTTCGACGAGTGTGCCGTCGGTGGCCAGCAGGCCCAGGTAGGCACCCATGTCGAGGTTGGCCGACACCGTGTTGACGATCAGGTCGAACTTGCCTGCCAGCTTGGTGAAGGTGTCCGGGTCGCTGGTCGCGTAGTACTCGTCGGCACCCAGGCGCAGACCGTCCTCCATCTTCTTCAGCGACTGCGACAGCACGGTGACGTGCGCACCCATCGCGTGAGCGATCTTGACACCCATGTGACCGAGGCCACCAAGACCGATGACGGCGACCTTCTTGCCGGGGCCGGCGTTCCAGTGCCGCAGCGGCGAGTACAGGGTGATGCCGGCGCACAGCAGGGGAGCGGCCTTGTCCAACGGGATGCTGTCGGGGATCCGCAGCACATAGCCCTCGTCGACGACGATCGCGCCGCTGTAGCCGCCGTGCGTAGGCGTGCCATCGCGGCCGGTCGCGTTGTACGTGCCGACCATGCCGGTCCCGGTGCAGTACTGCTGCAGCCCGGCCTTGCAGTTGTCGCATTCGCGGCAGGAATCGACGAAGCAGCCGACGCCCACGTGGTCGCCGACCTTGTACTTGGTGACCTCCGAGCCGACCTCGGTCACGACACCGGCGATCTCATGTCCCGGCACGACGGGGTAGTTGGGCTGGCCCCACTCGGCCTTCACGGTGTGGATGTCGGAGTGACAGATGCCCGCGAAGTGGATGTCGAATGCCACGTCGTGGGGCCCTACCTCGCGGCGGGTGATGGTGGTCTTGGTCAGCGGCTCGGTTGCCGAGGTCGCAGCATATGCGGAAACAGTGCTCATCACAGCCCTCTTCGATCGTCGTCAGTGCATGCTTCTGGGGACATAGGCCCAGCTAACTGGTGCGCCGCAGAACGCGGCCCGACATGTGCAACTATCGCGATGCCGACGTTAGTCCCGCTGTCGACTGTGATGTCTCTCCCTGGTGTTTGCCTGGGAGCGGTGGCTCAGAGTCCCGGCGCGCGGATCGATCCGTTGAACGACACGCGCTCGAAGCTCACCAGGCCTGCCACCGTGTACGGATCGCGGGCGATGAGGTCCTCTACTTCCTCGTCGCTGATGTCACCGGTGATCAGTACGGCACCGGTCGGCTCCAGGCGGCCGGCCAGCAGGATGCGCCCGGCCGCCACTTCCTCGTGGAGCCACGCGACGTGGGCGGGACGGGTTTGTCCGACGACCTCGTCGGGCTGCAGGTACGTCGTGGTGAGCACGTGGAACATGGGTGCACACTATGCGGGAGGTGCCGGGCTGTGCCCGCGCGGGGCGGCGCGGGCCGCACGGGTGTACCGGTTGATCTCGTGGCTACTGCGTTCCCGACGCTGCGTCGTCGCGGCGTCGGACAGGCCGAGCACTCGCATGCAGGCGTCGGCGACGTGGAACGGCAGTTCGGCTCGCTGCGGACCTGCCGGCATCGACCACATGTTGACCAGGGATTCGACGAGTCGAAACGGCAGGTCGGCGGCGGCCACGGGGATTCCGGTGCCGGCGACCACCGCCAGGCTCAGGTCCAGATAGTGCAGCCGCAGCCGTTCGCGCTCCGACCAGAACGGCTGCAGCTTGGCGTCCCGCAATTCCGGCAGGAGATACAGGGCCCCGAGATTCCACCGCCCGGACATGAGCTGGGCGCCGTCGAATGCCGCCAGCGCATGCAGGTGTTCGGCAGCTGTCAATGCGGGCTCGGCGCTGAGCAGGGTCGGGATGAATCCGAGGGTTGGGGCCACCGTCTGCTCCAGCAGCGCACACAGAATGTCGTCCTTGGTCTTGAAGTGGTGGTACAGGGACGCCTGACGCATGCCGACCGCTTCGGCGATCGTTCGGGTCGCGGTTCCGGCGTACCCCGTTGTGGTGAACAATTCCCCTGCGGCATCGAGGATTTCGTCGCGTGCCGTCAACCCCGGACGCCGCTGATCGTGCAGGCGTGGACGTCCTGCTCTGGTGAGCGGCATACCGCCATCGTGACCCATCGCCGCGGCGTACCGCGGACTCGCAGGTATCTGTCACCCGATAGAAACGCGTGACACGTGACTGTTACCGAAGGCGCCGATTGATTTACGCCTGTGACACCCGATTTCGGTGGCGCCAGTGAAAACTGTCGAGCGACAGGCTGCGGCACACGGTAGTGGCGCGGCATCCCCAATTCAGTTCCGGGAGGCCACGATGCGCGAGGCCACGATCGAGGCGGCACCGCCACCGGTCGATGTATCGGCGGTACGCGCCACGGCGTCGTCGACCGCACCGACGGTCGCGACGGTCGGCGACCTGCATGTCACCTTCCGCCGCAACGGCCGTGACGTGCACGCACTGCGCGGGGTCTCCCTGGCGATCGCACCGGGCGAGATCGTCGGACTGGTCGGCGAATCCGGTTCCGGCAAGTCCGTTCTGGGATTCACGATGCTCGGCCTGCTGCCGACCGCGAAGGTCGACGGAACGGTCCGTGTCGCGGGTTCGGACATGATCACCGGTGACGGCAAGACCCTGCGGAAGGTTCGCCGGCTGGACCTGGGTGCGGTGTTCCAGGATCCGATGACCTCGCTGAACCCGACGATGCGCATCGGCAGGCAGGTTGCCGAAGCCGCGGGAAGCGACGGCGAAGCCCAGCGCCTGCTGACCGCGGTCGGTATTCCGGATCCGGGTCGGCGGATGCGCTGCTTTCCGCACGAGCTCTCCGGCGGACTGCGGCAACGGGTGATGATCGCGATGGCCATCGCGGGCGACCCCGAACTCATCATCGCCGACGAGCCCACCACCGCACTCGATGTCACCGTCCAGGCCCAGGTGTTGCAGCTGCTGCAGAAGCTGCGCGACGAGATCGGTTGCAGCATCGTCTTCATCACCCACGACCTCGGGGTGGCCGCGCAGATCGCGGACCGTATCGCCGTGCTCTACGCGGGCCGCATCGCCGAGATCGGGCCCACCGCAGAGGTTCTCCAAGCACCTGCACATCCCTACACCCGAGGTCTGCTACGGTCCCGGCTGACGCTGCAGACCGCCCGCGGCAGGCGGCTCGACGCGCTGCCGGGTTCGGTGCCCAGCCCGCTGGAGCCGCTGCCGGGCTGTGCCTTCGTCCCACGCTGCGAACTGGCCACAGACGAGTGCGCGAAGACTGCGCCCGATCCGATATCGGTGGCGCCGGGGCGGGTCAGTGCCTGCCTGCTGCCACCCGGTGCGCCGGAATCCGGTGCGCAGCCCGCACCCGTGACCCAGGCGACGAGCCCGGCGGCCGGCGATGCCGAACCGTCAATCGAATTGTCCGATGTCACAAAGACTTTCGCGGTGGCTCGGCGCGGGAAGCTCCACGCGCTGCGCGGCGTGACGCTGCAGGTCGGCCACGGTGAATCGGTGGCACTGGTCGGGGAGAGCGGCTCGGGCAAGTCCACCCTGTTGCGGATCATCGCCGGACTGGAAAAGCAGACCTCCGGCACCGTGAAACTCGCGGGGGATCAGCGGCCGCAGATGGTGTTCCAAGACGCCGGCGCGTCGTTGACCCCGTGGCTGTCCGTCGGTGAACTCATCGCCGAGCGGCTGCGCGGCATGAAGATGTCCCGGTTACAGCGTCACGACACCGTCATCGCCGTACTCGAGCGGGTCGGGCTGCCCGCCGAGGTGGCGAAATCCCGCGCCGGCCAACTCTCCGGTGGTCAGCGCCAACGGGTGTCGCTGGCCCGGGCCACCGTCGTCCCGCCGCAGGTGTTGCTGTGCGACGAGCCGACCAGCGCGCTGGACGTGTCGCTGGCCGCCTCGGTGCTCAACCTCATCGGCGAGCTGCGGCGCAGCCTGGACATGTCCGTGGTGTTCGTCACCCACGATCTGTCCGTGGCCCGCGTGGTGGCCGATCGGATCGCCGTGATGTACCTCGGCCGCATCGTCGAAATCGGCCCTGCCGACCGCGTCATCGGCGATCCCGCCCATCCGTACACCCGTGCACTGGTGGACTCCATTCCTGACCTCGGGCGCGAAACCCACGTGCTGCCAGGCGAACCGGCCAGCCCGCTGGCACCGCCGCTCGGCTGCGCGTTCCATCCTCGCTGCCCCATCGCCGTCGACGCCTGCGGCGGCGACCAACTCGACGTCCGCCTGGAAGGCTCTCCGGGCAATCCGCACCTGGTGGCATGTATCGAGCGGAAGGCCGGCTGATGGCCATCGCGATATCGGCTCCCACCCTGGTCCGTGGCGGCGGACGGTGGCGGCTGTCCCTGCCGCGATCGCGTTCGGCGATCGTCAACTGGAGCGGATTGGCGCTGGTGTTCCTCGTGACCCTGGTCGTCATCGCGGTGCCACTGCTGGCGCCACACGACCCGCTGACCCCAGTGGGCCTGCCGCTGCAGGCACCGGGCAAGAACGGCTTCCTGCTCGGCACCGACAGCGTGGGCCGCGACATCTTGTCCCGGGTCCTCTACGGCGCCCGGTCCAGTTGGTTCGCTGCACTGGCGGTGGTCGCGCTGGGCCTGCTGATCGGCGGGCTGATCGGCCTGATCGCCGGAGCCTCCGGCGGTTGGCTCGACGCGACGCTCATGCGGATCACCGACGGATTCCTCTCCCTGCCCGCGCCCGTACTGGCGATCGCGGTGGTGGCCGCGCTCGGGCCGGGATTCCTGCACACGCTGATCGCGGTGTCCATCGTCTGGTGGCCGTTCTACGCCCGGCTCGTGCGCGGTGAGGTGGCCCGGCTGGCCGCCCGACCGCACGTCGAAGCCGCGAAACTGGCCGGGGTCAGCCGTTTTCGACTCGCCGGGCGGCACCTGCTGCCCGGTGCGGTGCCCAACGCGCTCGTCGCGGCCAGTCTCGACATCGGCACGCTCATCTTGACCCTGGCGGCGCTGTCCTTCCTCGGACTCGGACAGGCCGCTCCTGCAGCGGAATTGGGCGCGGACTCAGCGCGCAACCTGAGCTACTTCCTGCAGCAGTGGTGGATTCCGGTGATGCCGGGGCTCGGTGTGCTGGTGCTGGCCTTGATCGCCAACATCTCCGGGGACTGCCTGCGAAACCTCATGAAGACCAATTAGGCGGAATTGCATGAAGACTTTCATGGCGTCGCGTCTGGGCGCGATGGTGGCCATCCTGATCGCGCTGGCCGCGGTGATGTTCGTACTGCAGAACATTTCGCCGCTGGATCCGGTGAAGGCCCAGCTCGGCGCGCAGGCCTCCGCTCAGGCGGTCGCTGCCCGCCGTGCTGCACTGGGGCTCAACGATCCTGTGCCGGTACAGTTCTGGCATTACCTGACCGGTGCGGTCACCGGCGATCTTGGCACTTCCTACCGGACCCGGCACCCGGTCGTCTCCGACCTCGGATCCTTTTTCCCGGCCACCCTGGAACTGGCGCTGTACGGTGTGGCGATCGCCATCGCGCTGGCCGGGCTGCTCGCGTTCAGCACCACGCTGAAGTGGCGCGGTGCCGGCCTGCTGCGGGCGGTGCTGTTCACCGGATCGTCGGCGCCGATGTTCCTGCTGGGCATCGTCGGATTGATCGTCTTCTACCAGACCCTGGGCTGGGTACCGGCCAATGGCCGTCTGGCAGTGACCAATCCGCCCGACGGGCCTACCGGGTTGCTCACCGTCGACGGTCTGCTGCACGCCCGGTTCGACGTGGTGGCCGACGCACTGCACCACCTGATCCTGCCCGCACTGGTCATCGCGATCGGGCCGGCCGTGGCGATCGGCCGTGTGCTGCGCAGCAGCCTGATGGCCGACATCGACAGCGACTACGCCCGCACCGCCAGGGCCAAAGGCCTGTCGGAGGGCCGGATCATGGCCCGGCACGTTCTGCGCAACTCGATCGGCGCTGCCCTGTCGATGACGGGTCTGCAAGTGGGCCTGATGTTCTCGGGTGTCCTGGTGGTCGAGCAGGTGTTCGGCTGGCCGGGTATCGGGCAGTACATCGCGCAGAGCATCCCGGTTGCGGACTTCCCGGCGATCGCCGGCGTCACGCTGCTGCTCGGCGCGCTCTATGTCGTCATCAACACGGCCGTGGACCTGCTCCAGGCCGCCGCAGATCCCCGTATCGCCGTCACAGGAGGTTAGGTGCCGAAACAGCCGCTGATCGTGGGCAATCCCGTGCTTGTCGTGGTCGACATGCAGGAATCCGGCGACATGCCGGCCGAAGAGGTGGGCATACCGCACATGGCCGGATATGCCGACCGGGTCGCCCATGCGCGACAACTGATCGCCGCCGCCCGCGCCGCGGCCATCCCGATCGTGTTCTTCCAGGAAGTGCACCGCGCCAACGGCATCGACTTCGGCCGCGAACTCGACGGTGTCGAAGGCCCGCACTGCATCGACGGACGGCCCGGCACCGCGCTGCACCCGGAGCTGCTGCCCGACCTCGACGGACCCAACCACGAGTTCCACATCGTCAAGCGGCGCTATTCCGGTTTCATCGGAACCGAATTCGAGATCGTGCTGTCCGCCCTGAAGGCCGAAACCCTGATTCTCCTCGGCGGCCTCACCGATGTCTGTGTGCACTACACATTCGCCGACGCGCACCAGCGCGACTTCTACGTCCGCGTCGTCACCGACTGTGTCGGCGGCTCGTCACAGTACCGCCATGACGCCGCGCTCGATGCCATGGAATACCTGCAGTCCGGCGCTATGCGCACCACCGAGGAGATCCTCGCCGCGTTCCGTAAGCTCACCGTCCTCGAAGGAGCCGCCCGATGAAGAAACTCAGCACGCTGTCCCGGACGCGAGGAGGAATCGCACTATTGGCTATCGGCGCGACTGCGGCCCTGATCCTGACCGCCTGCGGCGGATCGAATTCCGGCGGCAGCAGCACCCCCAACCCGGCGCCGACCGACAAGGTGCTGCACCTGTCGTTCCTGCAGGATCCCGGACAACCGCCGGATCCCGACGTGTACTACGCCGGCCAGGGGCTGCTGCTGACCACCAATACCTACGAGGGCCTACTGCAGTACAAGGCGGGCACCGACAAGCCCGTGCTGGAACCGCTCTTGGCCACCGAGTGGACGGCCTCACCGGACAACAAGGTATACACGTTCAAGCTGCGCGAGGGCGTCAAGTTCCATGACGGCACCCCGTTCACCTCGGCGGCCGTCAAGGCGTCGTTCGACCGGCGAGTGGCCGTGAACCAGGGCCCCGCGTACATGGTCACCGACGTCGAATCCGTGACCACTCAAGGCGATTACGGCGTGACGATCACGCTCAAAGCGCCGAACTCGGCATTCTTGGACTATCTGGCTTGTCCGTACGGGCCGCGCATGCTCAGTCCGGAAGGCCTGAAGAAGAACGCCGGCGGCGACAACGCGCAGGCGTATCTCACCAACCACGATCTGGGCACGGGCCCGTACACGCTGACCGCCGCCGAGGTCGGCTCGAAGTACGAACTGACCGCCTTCGGCGAATACTGGGGCGCCAAGCCCTATTTCGAGAAGGTCGAACTGCCCGTGATCACCGATGTGTCGGCGCAGCAGCTGCAGTTCAACAATGGTCAGATCGCGGCGATCCTGCATGACCTGCCGTCGTCGGCGGTGCAGTCCTACCTGGACAACAAGTCGTTCGCGAACTACTCGCTGCCGACCATGATGTCGAACTACGTGTACATCAACCCGCGCAAGGGCATGATGACCGACGTCAAGAACCGCACTGCGGTGATGCAGGCCGTCGACGTCGACGAACTGGTCAAGCAGACCTATTTCGGTCGCGGCAAGAAGGCCGAACAGATCTACCCGCCGAACATGATGGCTGCCGAGTTCGGCGGGCAGTCGGTACCGCACGATCTGTCGGTGCTCTCCGGGATCGTCGGGGGATTGCCCGCCGATCAGAAGGCCGTGACCATCGGGTACGACTCCAGCAATCCGGATAACCAGCTGATCAGCAACCTGATTCAGACTCAGCTGGCGGCGGCGGGCCTCAATGCCAAGGTGCAGGCGTACCCCACGTCGGAAATCTATGGCTGGGTGGGCGGTGACGGGCAGTCCGCGCCGGAGATCATGACCTACCTGGGGTGGCCGGACGCACCGTCGCCATACACCTGGGGTCACATATCGTGGGATGCCTCCGGCGGTCTGAACTTCTTCGGATGTTCCGCTCCTGCGGTCACCGCGGCCCTGGCCAAGGGCTTGCCCACCGATGCCGACGCCGACTTCTCCACGGCCGGTGAGGAAGCGGTCAAGACCGGATGCTGGCTCAATATCGCCGACGTCAACGACTTCATGGTGGCCCAGCCATGGCTCAAGGGCGTCGAACAGGCCCATGTGGTGACCAACCCGAACTCGCTGCGGCTGGCCGCACTGTCGGTGGGCTGAATGGCGACCCTGGCCCGCAAGAGCGGGGTGCGCCACATCATCCTGCTCACCCTCGGATGGGAGGAACTGCCGAAATCGGTCTCGGTGTACGGCGCGCCATCGGAGGAGCGGATGCGGGAACCGGTGCCCGGTGTGCTGCTGCAGACCGATGGCGGTTGGGTGCTGCTGGACACCGGGTTCAACACCGCGCTCGTGCGGGACCCCGCGCTGTATCGGCGGTTCTTCCCGACCGTCGAGTACCGCCCGGTGCTGCCCGGCCCGGGCGAGCCCATCGAACAGCGGCTCGCCGAGGTCGGCGTCGACTTCGACCAGATCCACACCGTCGCGGTGAGCCACCTGCACCACGACCACGCAGGCGGGTTGAAACTGTTCGCCGGCAAGGTTCCTGTGCACGCACAGCGTCGTGAGCTGGAATACGGACTGTCGAATCATCCTGAACCCGAACGCAATGCGATCGTCCGGGTGGACTTCGACGATCCGAACATCGACTGGCGCCTGGCCGATGGCGAGGCCGAGATCGCGCCCGGCGTCACCGCGGTGCCGACCTACGGGCACACGCCGGGGCACCAGAGCTTCGTGGTGCGACTCGACGAGTCCGTCGGCGGTGACGGGTTCGTGTTCGCCTTCGACGCGGGCGACCTCACCGAGAACATCGAGCACGAACTCGCGATCGGCGGATTCATCGACGTCGATCCACAGGACACGATCGAGCCCATCCGCAAGCTCAAGAAGTTGGCCGCCGACAAGGGATATCGGTTGATACCCGGCCACGACCCGCAGGTGTGGCCGGAGCTCACCGAACATTTCCACGACAGGTTCGGACCGGCAGCATCGTGATGGATTGTGTCCTGCGCGGGGACCAGGTGCTCATCGACACGCGTCTGTGTCCGGCGGCGGTGGGCATAGCCGATGGCCGGATCGCGGCCATCGGCCCGGTCGATGCGGACTGTCCTGCGGTGCAGAACAGCCGGTTACCGGACGGGGTGGTGCTGCTGCCCGGCTTCGTCGACACCCACGTCCACATCAACGCCCCCGGCACGGACTGGGAAGGATTCGTCACGGCGACGGCCGCCGCGGCCGCCGCCGGGATCACGACCCTGGTGGACATGCCGCTGGACTGCCGCCCGGTGACCACCACCGTCGCGGCGCTGCGCGCCAAACAGGCTGCTGCCGAAGGGAACTGCCTCATCGAGGTCCAATACTGGGCAGGCGTCGTGCCCGGGAACTTCGGTGAGCTCGAGGGGCTGGCACAGGCCGGCGTGCGCGGCTTCAAGTGCTTTCTGGCCGAGTCCGGTAATCCGGACTTCGGGTATCTGACGCCGGAAGAGTTCCGGACGGCCATGAGTCGGATCGCCGAGCTCGATTCGGTGCTCCTGGTGCACGCCGAAAGCCACCACGTGATCGCCGAGAATGCACCACCGCACGGCGGGCGCTACGCGTCGTTCCTGCAGTCGCGCCCCGACGCCGCCGAGGAGGAGGCCGTGGCACTGGTGATCGACACCGCGGCCAGAAGCGGCGGCCGGGCGCACATCGTGCACGTGTCCAGCGCCCGGGTGTTGCGGATGCTGGCCGCCGCGAAGCGATCCGGTGTGCGCGTGACGGCCGAGACGTGCCCGCACTACCTGACGTTCGCGGCGGAGACCGTTGCTGACGGCGCCACGGAGCTCGCCGCGTGCCCGCCCATCCGTGCCGGCGCCAACCGGGACCGGCTGTGGGATGGATTGCTCGCGGGCACCCTCGACATGGTGGTGTCGGACCACTCGCCGTGCGCGCCGAAGTTCAAGGCGGGCGGTGATTTCGGGCGGGCATTCGGGGGGATCAGCTCGTTGCAGGTCGGTCCGAGCGCGATGTGGGCACACGCGCGGCATCGAGGATTCGGGCTGCCCGAACTGAGCCGCTGGATGGCGCAGCGGCCGGCCGAGCTCGCCGGGCTCGCGGACCGGGGCCGGATCGCGGTGGGACTTCGGGCCGATCTGTGCGCCTTCGATCCGAGTATCGAGGAGACGGTCAGCGCGGCCACGCTGCATCACCGCCACCCGGTGACCCCGTATGACGGGGCCACGGTCCGGGGGTCGGCGGTACAGACCTGGGTGGCGGGCCGCCCGGTGCTGCGGCGCGCGTGGGTGCCGGCATGAGAATCCTGGTGCTCAACCCGAACACGTCGACGTCGATGACCGCCGAGATCGCGGTTGCGGCGCGGGCCGCAGCTGATCCTGAGGTCGAGATCGTCTGCATGGCACCGCACTTCGGCGCCGAGGCGATCGACTCGGCCGCGGAGAGTTACCTGTCGGCGGTCGGGGTGATGGATGTCGTCGCCCGGTTGATCCGAGACGGCACCTTCGATTTCGACGCCGTGGTGCTGGCCGGGTTCGGCGAACACGGCCGCGACGCGCTGGCCGAGATGCTGACCGTGCCGGTGTTCGACATCGCCGAATGTGCCGCGCACGTCGCACATCTGATCGGAAGGCGGTTCTCCGTGGTCACCACGCTGGCGCGGTCGATCCCGCCGATCGAGGACCGTCTGCTGCTGGCCGGGTTGAACCGACACTGCGTCTCGGTGCGGGCCTGCGGCCTGGGCACCGCGGAGGTGGACGCAGACCCGGCAGGTGCCGTGGCGGCGATCGTCGCCGAGGCCGCGCGTGCGGTGAGCGAGGACGGCGCCGACGTGATCTGTCTCGGTTGCGCCGGTATGGCCGGTGTGACAGCGGCGATCTCGGCCAAGCTCGGGGTGCCCGCCGTCGACGGGGTGGCCGCAGCGGTCGCCCTGGCGCAAGCGGTGGTCGGACTGGGCCTGACCACCAGCAAGGTCGGCGTCTACGCGCCCGGACCGGACAACCCTCGCAGCCACTGGCCGCTCTCGGGGGCACTGGGGATATGACCGAGGTGGATCTGGCCTCGCGTACCGTCGGGGGCAGCGTCGTGGCGGCCAGTGACGAATCGTTCGGGTTCAAGGAACGACTCGTCGACCCGGCCGAACCCGCCTTTGTCCCCGGCACTTACGATCTGCGTGGCGAGGTGGTCGACGGCTGGGAGACCCGCCGCCACGCCGGGCCCGGTGGCGACTGGGCGATCATCCGGCTCGGCGCACCCGGCCGGCTGCACACCATCGACGTCGACACCCGATTCTTCTCCGGTAACCACCCGACCGCCTGCGCCGTCGATGCCTGCGCGCTGCCGCGCACGGCCGATCCCGCGGACCCGGGCGTGCGCTGGGCACCGATCGCGGAAACTACGGTGCTCAAGGCGGATTCGCACAATCTGCTGGCCGTGACCGATCGGCGCCGATGGACACACCTGAGGCTGCGGTTGAAGTCCGACGGTGGTGTCGCGCGGCTACGCGCATACGGCGAAGTGGTGCCGGATCCGACGCTGTGGGCCGGCGTCACCGTCGAAGTGTCCGGCCTGGAGAACGGCGGGCGCGTCGAATGGTACAGCGACAGTCATTATTCCAGCGCCGCCTCACTGGTCGCCCCGAACCGGCCGCACAACATGGGCGACGGCTGGGAGACCCGCAGGCGCCGCGATATCGGCCCCGACACGCACGACGCGGTGATCATCTCGTTCGCTGTAGCGGCAGACCTGCGCCAGATCGAGATCGACACGTCCTACTTCGTGTTCAACGCCAGCACCGAGGTGTCGGTGCTGGGCAGTCGCTGCAGGCCCGACCGGGAACACGGCTGGGGCCTGGTTGCGTTCGACGTCCCGGTGCTGGCCCGCACCACGCTGATACCCGATGCGCGCCAGGTCTTCCCGGTCGAGGTTTCCGGCGTCACCGCACTGCGGGTGCAGGCCTACCCGGACGGCGGGATCGCCAGGGTCCGGGCGATCGGGGTGCCCACCGCCGGCGGGCTACAGACACTGCACGACCGATGGGAGGAGTCGTCGTGACCGTGCTGACGGCCGACTGCGCCGGGCTGTGGCGGCGCATCATGCTGATCGGGCCGGACGGCACCCGGGATGACAAGCCTGGTGTGCTGTGGCTGCAAGGCCCGACTGCCTACGTCGACTCGCGCGGCTTCGCGGGCACTCTGGCGCAGAACGGCGAGGTCTTCGAATGGCATCGGGCGGTGGACGTGCAACCGACGGGCCCGTACCCCGATGCCGGCGTCATGAGTTGGGACGGTGACGTTCTCGTCGAAACCGGGGTGCACGAGGACTATGTCGAGCACTGGGTCCGCGACCCTGAAACCGCCTCGCCCGCCGGCGCGTTGGTCCTGTCCGGGCCCGACGGCGCCCCGGCCCTGCTGGTCCGCGCCGGGGCGTTGTTCGGCTGGGCCGACCACGGGCAGGTGGTCATCGGCGCCGTCAACGGCGCCGAATATCGCGCGCTTGGGATCATCTTGTCCCGCAACGAAATCCAGGCCAACGGCGTGCGCTGGACGGTGAGTCAATCGGAAGGAACTGTGAATCTATGAGTAGTGCAACGCCGTTCACCTCAGTGCCGGTCATCGACATCAGCGGGCTGCGGTCAGGTCGGCGAGCGGAGCGTGAACAGGTGGCGGCCGAGGTCGGCGCAGCGGCCCGTGAGGTCGGCTTCTTCTACATCAGCGGGTCCGGCGTCGACGAGGCGCTGTTCGACCGGATGCTCGCGGTCACCGAGGAGTTCTTCGCGCTTCCCGTCGAAGAGAAGATGCGCAGCTACATCGGGCTGTCGCGGTGTCACCGTGGCTACGTCCCGGTCGGTGAGGAAGGAGTCGAGTCCGGCACACCGGATCTCAAGGAAGCCTTCGACACCGCATTGGACCTGCCCGCCGACGATCCCGACTACCTCGCGGGCAACCCCATGCTCGGGCCGAACACCTGGCCGGACGTACCCGGTTTCGCCGAGGCCGTGACGGCCTACTACCGCGCCGTGCTCGGGGTTGGGCAGCAGCTGCTGTGGGCGTTCGCGACCGCGCTGGGGGAGGACCCCGAAGTGTTCCGCCGACACGCCACCAAGTCCCCGAGCCAGCTGCGATTGGTGCACTACCCGTTCAATCCCGACGCGCAGGACGGGCAGGGCATCGGCGCACACACCGACTACGAATGCTTCACCCTGCTCAAACCGACGGCGCCCGGCCTTGAGGTGCTCAACGGGGCGGGCGCGTGGATCGACGTACCTCCGGTGGATGGCACGTTCGTCGTCAATATCGGCGATCTGCTGGAGCTCTGGACCAACGGGACGTTCGTGGCGACCAGCCACCGGGTGCGCCGCGTGACACAGGAGCGCTATTCGTTCCCGCTGTTCTTCAACGTCGACTACGACACCGAGGTGCGGCCGTTGCCGCAATTCGTCACCACGGGTGCCCCGCAGCGCCCGGGGCTGCGCGCCGGTGAGCACCTGTTCGCCCAGACCGCCCAGACGTTCAGCTATCTGCGCCGCCGTATCGAGGCGGGCGAACTGGTGCTGCCCGACGGGTCACTGGCCACCGGCCAGTTCGGCAGGCAGGCCCTGCAGAGCGCCGGTGGATGATCAGTTGATCGGTGCGTTGACCCAGCGCAGGTCGTCGAGGATGCCGCGGGCCGCGACGATGTTCTGGCCGGTCTGCCAGACCTCGTTGTTGACCACGAACACCCGATTGTCCTTCGTGGCCGACAACGCCCGCCACGCCGGGCTGTCCAGAATCGCGGTGGCGTGATCGCGCGCGGCAGGCGACGCGAAGGACACGTAGACGATGTCGGCGTCGGCGATGGAGTAGTCACCGCCGGAGGTGGCCAACTCCTCGAACGGCTTGTCGGTGAACCGCTGGGCGGCCGGCCGGTCCAGCCCGACCGCGGCCAGCACGCTGCCCGGGAAGTTGTTGGCGCCGTAGACCCGCACGGTGTTCTCGGTCAGCTGGACCACGGACGCCTGGAAATGCGCGGCATCGTTGTCGGTTCCGGTCTTGCGAGCCGCGTCGTTGAACTTGTCGACCAGGTCGCCCGCCGCGTCGGCCCGTCCGGTCGCCGCGCCCACGGTGCGCAGCGTGTCCTGCCAGCCGGCGCCGGGTGCGCCGGTGAACACCGTCGGCGCGATCGCTGCCAGCGCGCCGAAAGCGTCCGGCGTCAGCGCCTGCGACCCCAGGATCAGGTCGGGGTGGGCAGCGGAGATGGCCGAGAGATCCGGTGCGTTGCGGTCGCCGACCGCCGCGATGTCGTGCACGGTCTTACCCAGGTACGACGGTTGGCCGTCGGAGCCCACCGGCGTGGCGGCCGCGACCACTCGGGACTGCAGGCCCAGGGCGCACAACGCGTCGAGTTGATCACCGGACAGCACGACGATGCGTTGTGGATCGCCGGACATCTGCGTGGTCGGGGGGATGCCGTTGCCTTCGGCGTTGTGAACGTCGCGGGAGGCCGGGTCGGCGGGAGCCGGCGCGGGTGCGCACGACTCGTCGGGACGGCGCTGATTGCCCAACACGCCGGCGTCGGCGATCTTGGTCACGCTCGTGCTGATCGACGGCTGGCCCTGCGGAGCCGCACTTTCCGAACCACAACCTGCGGACAGTGCCGCGGTCACGGCGATCAGCGCAGCTGCGACACGCGGTCGGTTGATCAACACGGGGCGACGGTAACATTCTGACGCTTCCCAGCTGGTCAGGCCGCCGCGCGGAGAAGCCCCGGGTTGATTACGACAGTTTGTAGGACCCACGGGCACGCCGGGCTTCGGGAGGGTTAGGATTCAGTTCGATATGCGGGATTTCCCGACTGATCTTTGGAGGATCTCTTGGTAGCCGAAGCGCCCCCAATCGGAGAACTCGAGGCACGTCGTCCTTTTCCGGAACGGATGGGCCCCAAGGGCAACCTGGTCTACAAGCTCATCACGACCACCGATCACAAGCTGATCGGCATCATGTACTGCGTCGCGTGCTTCGCCTTCTTCTTCATCGGCGGGCTCATGGCGCTGCTGATGCGTACCGAATTGGCGTTGCCCGGGTTGCAGTTCCTGTCCAACGAGCAGTTCAACCAGCTGTTCACCATGCACGGCACGGTGATGCTGCTGTTCTACGCGACACCGATCGTGTTCGGCTTCGCCAACCTGGTTCTCCCGTTGCAGATCGGCGCTCCCGACGTGGCGTTCCCGCGTCTGAACGCGCTGTCGTTCTGGCTGTTCCTGTTCGGCGCGCTGATCGCCATGGGCGGCTTCATCACCCCCGGCGGGGCCGCGGACTTCGGCTGGACGGCCTACTCGCCGCTCACCGATGCCATCCACTCGCCCGGACCGGGCGGTGACCTCTGGATCATGGGTCTGGCCGTCGGTGGTCTCGGCACCATCCTCGGTGGCGTCAACATGGTCACCACCGTGGTGTGCATGCGCGCCCCCGGTATGACGATGTTCCGGATGCCGGTGTTCACCTGGAACATCCTGGTGACCTCGATCCTGGTGCTGATCGCGTTCCCGATCCTGACCGCCGCACTGTTCGGCCTGGCTGCCGACCGCCACCTGGGTGCCCATATCTATGACCCCGCCAACGGCGGTGTCCTGTTGTGGCAGCACCTGTTCTGGTTCTTCGGCCACCCCGAGGTGTACATCATCGCGATTCCGTTCTGGGGCATCGTGAGTGAGATCATCCCGGTGTTCAGCCGCAAGCCGATCTTCGGTTACACCACGCTGATCTACGCCACCATCAGCGTCGGAGTGCTCTCCGTGGCGGTGTGGGCGCACCACATGTACGCCACCGGCGCGGTTCTGCTGCCGTTCTTCTCGTTCATGACGTTCCTGATCGCGGTCCCGACCGGCATCAAGTTCTTCAACTGGATCGGCACCATGTGGAAGGGACAGCTGACCTTCGAGAC
>NZ_LZTB01000124.1 GCF_001665685.1 Mycobacterium sp. 852013-50091_SCH5140682 | reverse complement strand
ATCGAAAGGCTGCTGGATGACGAACACGGGTAGGACCGGGACGGCTCAAATCGGGGTGACGGGTCTGGCGGTGATGGGCTCCAACATCGCCCGCAACTTCGCCCGCCACGGCTACACCGTGGCCCTGCACAACCGCTCGATCGCCAAAACCGACGCCCTGATCGCCGAACACGGCTCCGAAGGCACCTTCGTGCGCAGCGAAACCATCGCCGAATTCCTCGACGCCCTGGAAAAGCCCCGCCGCGTACTGATCATGGTCAAAGCCGGCGACCCCACCGACGCCGTCATCAACGAACTCGCCGACGCCATGGAACCCGGCGACATCATCATCGACGGCGGCAACGCCCTCTACACCGACACCATCCGCCGCGAAAAAGCCATCCGCGAACGCGGCCTGCACTTCGTCGGCGCCGGCATCTCCGGCGGCGAAGAAGGCGCCCTCAACGGCCCGTCGATCATGCCCGGCGGCCCCGCCGAGTCCTACACCTCCCTCGGCCCGCTGCTCGAAGAAATCTCCGCCCACGTCGACGGCGAGCCGTGCTGCACCCACATCGGCCCCGACGGCGCCGGCCATTTCGTCAAAATGGTGCACAACGGCATCGAATACTCCGACATGCAACTCATCGGCGAGGCCTACCACCTGCTGCGCGACGCCCTGGGCCTGACCGCCGCCCAGATCGCCGACGTCTTCGCCGACTGGAACAACGGCGACCTCGACAGCTACCTGGTCGAGATCACCGCCGAGGTGCTGCGCCAGGTCGACGCCAAAACCGGCAAGCCCCTGGTCGACGTCATCGTCGACGAAGCCGAACAAAAAGGCACCGGCCGCTGGACCGTCAAATCCGCCCTGGATCTCGGCGTCCCCGTCACCGGCATCGCCGAAGCGGTGTTCGCCCGCGCGCTGTCGGGTTCGGTGCCGCAGCGCCAGGCCACGGTGGGGCTGGCCTCCGGCGATCTCGGCGACAAGCCAACCGACAGCACACAATTCATCGAAGACGTCCGCCAAGCGCTGTATGCCTCCAAGATCATCGCCTACGCCCAAGGCTTCAACCAGATCCAAGCCGGCAGCGCCGAATACGGCTGGAACATCACCCCCGGCGACATGGCCCGCATCTGGCGCGGCGGCTGCATCATCCGCGCCAAATTCCTCAACCGCATCACCGAGGCCTACGACACCAACCCCGACCTGCCCACCCTCATCGTCGACCCCTACTTCCGCGACGCCATCGAAGCCGCCATCGACAGCTGGCGCCGCGTCGTGATCACCGCCACCCACCTGGGCATCCCCATCCCCGGCTTCAGCTCGTCGCTGTCCTACTACGACGCCCTGCGCACCGAGCGACTGCCCGCCGCCCTCACCCAAGGCCTGCGCGACTTCTTCGGCGCCCACACCTACGGACGCACCGACGCCGAACCCACCGCACGCTTCCACACCCTCTGGAGCGGTGACCGCACCGAAATCCAGGCCT
>NZ_LZTB01000123.1 GCF_001665685.1 Mycobacterium sp. 852013-50091_SCH5140682 | reverse complement strand
TATGCGATCGTCGGCAGCGTCAGATGTGTATAAGAGACAGGCCTGCACCCGCGCCCGAGCCTGAGCCCGAGCCCGCCGCGCCGCCGCCACCGCCGCCGGCCCCCGAGCCGCGCACCTACACCGTGGAACCGGGCGACACGCTGTGGGCGATCGCCGAGCGCTTCTACGGCGACGGCAACCGTTACCAGGAGATCGCGAACGCCAGCGGTATCCCGAACCCGGACCTGATCAATCCCGGCCAGGTTCTGACGATTCCCTGACCTGCGCGTAGGGACGGCCCGGGCCATTTGGTCCGGGCCGTCTTCGTTCGCAGCTAAACTCGGCGGATACCAGACCAGATCGGAGGCGCTGCCGTGCTCCAGCCGTGGTTGCTCATGTCGCGGGTCCTGCTCGCGGCGGCGACGCCGATGGCGGCCCTGGCCGTGACATCGGCCCCTGCCTCCGCCACCCCGGGAGTGCTCGTCTACCCCGGCATGGAGATCCGCCAGGACACCAACGTGTGCACGTTGGGGTTCGTCGACCCGGTGGCCCGCGTGGCCTACACCGCCGGGCATTGCCGGGGCAGCGGTGCCGTCGGCGACCGCGAGGGCAACTTCATCGGCCAGCAGATGTCGTTCCAGGACAACACGCCCGACGGCGCCACCATCGACACCGATCACGTGATCGCGGACTGGGAGACGATCCAGCTCGCCGGCGATGTCGCCGTCAACAACATCCTGCCGGGCGGCCGGATGCTCGTCGACGACCCTGGCGCGGTGGCCACCCCGGGCCTGCCGGTGTGCCATTTCGGCGTCATCACCGGTGAGACGTGCGGAACCGTCGAGTCGGTCAACAACGGGTGGTTCACCATGGCCCACGGCGTGGTCAGCCAGAAGGGTGACTCGGGCGGCCCGGTCTACGTGGTCACTCCCGATGGGCGAGCTGCCATCGTCGGCGTGTTCAACAGCACGTGGGGGCAGTTCCCCGCCGCGGTGTCGTGGCAGAACGCCAGCGGCCAGGCCCGCGGTATGGTGCAGGCCTCCAACCAGATCGACGGCCACCAATAGGCCTGCGGCACAGCCTCAGTCGAGCAGTTCGAAAACGGGGATGGATGGGGCTGCGGCCCTGAGCTCGACGTCCGATGAGCGTGGCGTCAAACCGGCCATGTGCCCCTTGACCTCCCAGTACCAGCGCGCGAGATAGTGCTGCAGCAGTGCGGGTTTGGCCTCGTCGGGCACCTCGGCCAGCCGGCGCGTCGAACGCCGCCAGCGCGGCCCGGTCTCGACCACTGCGGCGGCTCGAGCGTTGCGGACCCACTGCGTCTCGCCGCGGGGTGACACCAGATAGCTCTTGCCGTCCAACGTCATCAGGTTCACCACCACCGATCGGATCTGCCCGGTGCGCCGTCCCCGGATGCGCAGTGCGGTGGTGCCTGCGATGCTGACGCCCCCTTCGGCGAGCCGGCGGATCAGATCGTTGCCTGCGCGGGCCAGCGGGCCTGGAGCGTCGTATCGCGTGGTCATCGTGAGCCTCCTGTGGAATCGAAACGAGAGCGGCGCTCTCGATTAATAGCGTGACACGGTCGCGACGAAAATTCAAGAGCACTGATCTCGGTTGTGTCAGACTGCTCTCGTGGGTAAGCGTCAAGAAGGCCGCGAGCGCATCGAGGCCGCGATCATCGAAATCGGCCGCAGGCATCTGCTCACCGAGGGTGCCGCCGGGCTGTCGCTGCGAGCGATCGCCCGCGAACTCGGCATGGTGTCCTCGGCGGTCTACCGGTACGTCGCCAACCGCGATGACCTGCTCACGTTGCTGGTAGTCGATGCGTACAGCGAACTGGCCGACGCCGTGGACCTGGCGGCCGCCGATGTGCCCGCCGAATCAGATTGGCGGGCAAGGATTGTCGCGATGGCTCGGGCCGTGCGCCGGTGGGCGGTCGAACAGCCTGCGCGCTGGGCGCTGCTGTACGGCAGCCCGGTGCCCGGCTATCACGCGCCCGCCGAACGTACCGTCGGGCCGGGGACTCGCGTCGTCGGCGCGCTCTTCTCGGTGGTGGCCGCCGCGACGGTCGCGGGGGAGTTGAGGGACTCGGGTATGGCTGTGGGGCAGCCGCTCTCGGCCGATTTCGACCGCCTGCGCGCCGAATTCGACTTTCCCGGCAGCGACGGCATTCTGGCGAAGTGCTTCCTGCTGTGGGCAGCGCTGGTCGGTGCGGTGAGCCTGGAGGTGTTCGGCCAATACGGCGCCGACACGCTGACAGACCCGGGCCTGGCGTTCGAGGTCCAGATCGGATTGCTGGTCGAGATGTTGGCGGCCTGATATAGCAGTATTGACTTATATAAGTAGCACCTTTTATATTGGGGGTGTGCACGCCTTTGACGTCCTGGGAGACCCGGTGCGGCGGCGGATACTCGAACTGCTCGCCGACGGCGAACTGACGGCCGGTGCGATCGGCGCCACCATCCAGGCGGAGTTCGCGATCACCCAGCCCGCCGTGTCCCAACACCTGAAAGTGCTACGCGACAACGGTTTTGCACTGGTTCGCCCCGATGGACAACGTCGGCTGTACTCGGTCGACAGCGCCCCGCTGCGTGACATCGACCAGTGGCTCGAATCCTTCCGCAGGTTCTGGACCCCGCACCTGGACGCCCTGGCCACTGAGATCGCGCGCGGCAAACGTCAGCGCAGAAACGAAGGGATGCAACATGATTGACGTCACCCATCAGGTCAACCGGACGTGTCGTCGAGTCGGCGACCGGGTACTTGAGGCCGGCGAGGCGCACGTCGTCACGATCGGTCAGGCCTATCCGACCGATGTCGCCGACCTCTGGGATGCGCTGACCAATGCCGAGCGCATCCCGCGCTGGTTGGTGCCTGTCACCGGGGAGCTTGAGGTGGGTGGCCGATACCAGTTGGAGGGCAACGCAGGTGGCACGGTGCTGAGCTGCGATCCGCCGCGGGAGTTCACCGCGACCTGGGAGTTCGACGGTGCCGTCAGTTGGATCGAGGTCCGGGTGTTCGACGACGGCGAAGACGGGTCGCGCTTCGAGCTCGCGCACATCGCCCGCGCTGAGGATCCGATCTGGCAGCAGCACGGTCCGGGCGCGGTCGGCATCGGCTGGGAGCTCGGCTTGTGTGGCCTGGCGATCCATCTGGGCACCGGTGCTGCGGTGAACCCCGCCGACTTCGAAGTTTGGTCCAGGGGTGCCGATGGCAGGACGTTCGTCGCCGAGGCCGCCGAAGGTTGGCATCAGGCCGCGGTCGACGGCGGGCTTGATCCGCAGTGGGCGCGCGCGGCGGCCGACCGTTGCCGCGGTTTCTTCCTCGGCGAATCCACAAACTAGAACACGTTCTAGCCCTGCCGTCCGCGCGGCGCTATCCTCTGAGCAGCATGCTCAATCAGACACCTGTCCAGATCGCATGGGTCGCCACCGACCTGGACGCCACCGAGGCGGCACTGACCACGATGCTCGGCGCGCGCCGGTGGATTCGCATGCCCGCCGTGCACTTCGCGCCCGACACCTGCACCTACCGGGGACGGCCTGCCGATTTCGTCGCGGACATCTCCCTCAGCTACGCCGGCGACACACAACTGGAGCTCATCGCGCCCGTCCGCGGCGACAGCATCTATACCGAGTTCCTCGACGCCCACGGGCCGGGCCTGCATCACGTGTGCGTCGAGGAACCCGACACCGAATCGTTCGACGCCCGGCTGCGTGCCGCCGAGCGCGACGGCACCCCCGCCGTGTGCGCCGGCATCATGCCCGGCGGCATGCGCTTCGCCTACCTCACCGCCCCCGGCGTGCCCTACCTGGAAATCGCCTACATCCCGCCCGAGATCCGGGCGTTCTTCGATAATGTGAAGAAGGAGCAGCAATGACCCAGATTCCCGACGTCCTCGACGCCGCGGAGGTCACGTCAGCCGCCGACGACGTCGACGTCGTGGTGATCGGATTCGGCATCGCGGGCGGCTGCGCCGCGGTCAGCGCCGCCGCCGCGGGAGCCCGGGTGTTGGTGCTGGAGAAGGCCGGCGGCGCCGGTGGCACCACCTCGATGGCCGGTGGGCACTTCTACCTCGGCGGTGGCACGGCCGTGCAGGAGGCCACCGGGCATTCCGACAGCGCCGAGGAAATGTACAAGTATCTCGTCGCGGTGTCCGAACAGCCGGATCTGGAGAAGATTCGGGCGTACTGCGACGGCAGCGTCGAGCACTTCAATTGGCTTGAGGGGCTGGGTTTTCAGTTCGAACGCAGCTTCTATCCCGGCAAGATCGTGGTGCCACCCGGCACCGAGGGCCTTTCCTACACCGGCAACGAGAAGGTATGGCCGTTCATCGAGCAGGCCAAGCCCGCCCCGCGCGGTCACTCGGTGCCCGTTCCCGGCGAGGTCGGTGGCGCCGCCATGGTCATCGAGCTGCTGCTCAAGCGCGCCGAGCAACTCGGGGTCGAGATCCGCTACGAGACCGGCGCCACCAACCTCGTCGTCGCCGACGACGGCACCGTCGTCGGCGTCAAGTGGAAGCACTTCGCCGAAACCGGTGTGGTCAAGGCGAAGTCGGTGATCATCGCCGCCGGTGGATTCGCGATGAACCCCGAGATGGTCGCCGAGCACACGCCCGCCCTTGGCCAGCCGCGCCGTACCAAGCATCACGGGCTGGTGGCGCCCTACATTCTCGGCAACCCCAACGACGACGGGCTGGGTATCCGGATGGGCGTGTCCGCGGGCGGTGTGGCGCTCAACATGGACCAGCTGTTCATCACCGCCGCGGCGTATCCGCCCGAGATTCTGCTCACCGGCATCATCGTCAACAACCAGGGCGAGCGGTTCGTGGCCGAAGACTCCTACCACTCCAGGACCTCGGCGTTCGTGCTCGAACAACCCGATCAGGTGGCGTATCTCATCGTCGACGAGGCGCACATGGAGATGCCCGGGCTGCCGCTGATCAAGTTCATCGACGGCTACGAGACCATCGGAGAGATGGCCGCCGCCCTCGGCCTGCCCGAGGACAAGCTCACCGCCACGCTGCAGCGCTACAACGCCAACGCCGCCAACGGTGAGGACCCCGACTTCCACAAGCAGCCGGAATATGTTGCGGTGCAGGACAAAGCGCCCTGGGCGGTATTCGATCTGTCGTTGGGCCGCGCGATGTACTCGGGCTTCACGATGGGTGGACTCTCGGTCTCCATCGACGGCGAGGTGTTGCGTGAGGACGGCAGCCCCGTCGCCGGGCTGTACGCCGCGGGCGCCTGCGCGTGCAACATCGCCCACGACGGCAAGGGCTACGCCAGCGGCACCCAGTTGGGGGAGGGTTCGTTCTTCGGCCGCCGGGCCGGTGCGCACGCGGCGGCCCGCTGATCAAGCGGGGGTGCGCAGCTCGGTGAGCTGCCAACGGCCGGCGCCCAGCAGTTCCAGGCGCCGGTCGTGATGCTGTTCGACCGTGTCGCGGTGGCTCACACTGACCACGATCGTGTCGGGTAGCCGGGTGCGCAGCGCGGTGTACATCGCGAACTCCTGACCGGCATCGAGCGCCGAGGTCGATTCGTCGAGGAACACCGCGTCCGGCTCGGCCAGCAAGACCCGGGCGAACGCGATGCGCTGCTGTTCGCCGGGGGAGAGCACCTTCGCCCAGTCGGACTCCTCGTCCAGTCGGGATGTCAAGTGCCCCAACGAGACCGTGGTCAGCGCAGCCGCGATGGCGTCGTCGCCGAAGGTGCCCGACGCCGACGGGTAGCTGACCACCGAACGCAGGTCCCCGAGCGGGGCGTACGGCAACTGGGAGACGAACATCACGTCGCCGTCGTCGGGAAACCGGACCGTGCCTGAGCCGAACGGCCACAGCTGTGCGAGGCTGCGCAACAGCGTGGTCTTACCGGTCCCCGACGGGCCGGTGATCAGCAACGCCTCACCGCTGCTCAGCCGCAGATCGAGGCGCTCTAGCAGCAGCTGGCCCGTCGGCGAGCGCACCTCGACGGCGTCGACGGCAAGGTCGTCGTCCACGGCCGGTCCACCCGCCAATCTCGGTAGCGCCCTTGCCTGTTCGTTCGCCGTGACCAGCCCGTCGAGCCGGATGATCGCGGCGCGGTAGGCGGCGAACGCGTCGTACACCGCGCGGAAGAAACTCAGCGAGCTCTGCACCGACCCGAACGCGCCCGCCGACTGCATGACATCGCCCAGTTTCAGCTCACCGGCGAACAATCGCGGCGCCTGCACCATCAACGGCAGCGGGGAGATGATCTGGCTGATCGACCGGTTCCAGCCGAGGAAAGCCACCCCGCGGCGCACCAACCTGCGGTAGTTGGCGATGATCCGGGCGAAACGCAGTGCCAGCGTGCCGCGTTCGGTGCTTTCGCCGCGGTAGAAGCTCACCGATTCGGCGGCGTCGCGGATGCGCACCAGCGCGTAGCGGAACGCGGCGTTGGTGAGTTCGTTGCGGAAGGTGAGCTTGATGATGGGACGGCCGATCCAGAACGCCACCACGGTCGTCACCGCCACCCACAACAGCGCGATCCAGAACAGCGCTTTGGGAACCGTGACACCGAAAATCGTCAGCGGGCCGGCGAGATTCCACAGGATCGGAGTGAACGCGACGACCGAGACGATCGAGTTCACGGAACCGAACACCAGGGTCTGCGCGGTGCCCACGGTCGGCGTGTTGGTCTCGGGGCCGGTTCCCGTGGTGACCACGTCGATGTCCTGCTGGATGCGCTGATCCGGATTGTCGACGGGCTCGCCGCCGAACGCAGGCAGGAACCGGGCGCGGTAGTAGGCGCGGTCGCCGAACCAGTCGCCGGTGAGGTGGTCGGTGAGCCACACCCGCCACCGAATGATGAAGTGCTGCATGAGATACAGGTCGAGCAACGTGCGGGTGATGTCGGCGGCCACCAACAGCGCGAAGATGACGATCGAGCGCCAGAACCCGGCGATCCCGGAATTGCGGACCGCCTCGTCACCGGCCCCCGCACCTTCGAATGCGACCTGCAGAGCCGAGGACTGGTCGTTGGCGTAATAGCTGAACAACACGTCCATCCGCACCGAGACCAGCACCGACAGCAGCAGCACCGCCAGCAGGGCCCAGACCGCGATGCTCTGGCGCCCTGTGAAATACCCGCCGGTGATTCGCCAGAACTGGCGGCCCCACGTGGTGATGCGCGCCAACGCGGCCAGCACCGCCAGCATCACCACCGCGCTGATCGCCCACGCCTTGGCCACCCACAGCAACGACGCGAGGATCTCGTTGCCCCAGTTCAGCGTCGGGGTGAACATCTCCATGCCGGGAACCTACCGGCGACAGGGCTACTGCTGATCGACCAACGCGGGTTTGCGGTTGCAGTCCTCATCGACTTCGCTGAGCCGCCAACGACCTTCGCCGAGCAGCTCGAGGTGCTGCTCGTGATGCTGGCCGACTGTTCTGCGGTGCGTGACGCTGACCAGGATGGTGTCCGGGAGATGTTTGCGCACCAGGGCGTACAGCATGTATTCGAGGCCCTCGTCGAGCGCCGAGGTGGACTCGTCCATGAAGACCGCCTTGGGGTTGGTCAGCAGCACGCGGGCGAACGCGATGCGCTGCTGCTCGCCCGGGGACAGGACTTTGGCCCAGTCGGCCACCTCGGACAGGCGCTGGCTGCACTGCGGCAGAGCGACCTGCTCGAAGGCCCAGAACAGGGTTTCGTCGGGAATTTCGCCCGGCTTCTTCGGGTAGGACACGACAGCGCGCAGATCGCCGAGCGGGACGTAGGGCATCTGGGAGAGGAACATCGTCTCCTCGACGCCCTGCGGGCAGCGGAACGTGCCGGTGGCGTATGGCCACAGCTGGGCCAGGGAACGCAGCAGGGTGGTCTTGCCCGCGCCGGAGCGGCCCGTGACGATCAGGGTGTCGCCGGTGTTCAGCTGCAGGTCGAGGTCCTCGATCAGCTTCTCGCCGCTGGGCGTGTTGATGCAGACGTCCTCGAGTTCGACCAGGCAGTCGTCGCCCACCTCGACGGTCAGCTCCGGAAGGGCGCGGCTTTCCTCGTTGGCGACCACCAGGCCGTGCAGACGCATGATGGATGCGCGCCAGCCCGCGAAGCCGTCGTAGTTGTTGCGGAAGAACGACAGACCGTCCTGGATGCTGCCGAAGGCGGACGACGTCTGCGAGATGTCGCCGAACTTGATCTCACCGGCGAACATGCGCGGTCCCTGGATGATCCACGGCAGTGGGTTGATGATCTGGCTGACCGTGAGATTCCAGCCGTAGAACTTCACCGAACGGTTGATGAATCGCTTGTAGTTGCTGACGACCGGTTCGAACCGCTGCCGCAGCTGAAGCCGTTCGGCCAGCTCGCCGCGGTAGAAGGCGACAGCCTCCGAGGCGTCGCGCAAGCGCACCAACGCATACCGGAATGCGGCGTTGTACCGCTCGTTGTTGAAGGTCAGGCGGGTCAGCGGATGGCCGACCCAGAACGCCACGATGCTGGCCACCAGCACGTAGGCGAACGCGATCCAGAACATCGCCCTGGGCAGCGTGACCCCGAGCAGGGTGAGGTTGCCCGAGAGGTTCCACAGGATCACCGCGAAGGAACCGACGCTCACGATGGCGTCGATGGCGCCGAACAGCAGCGTGCTCTTGGTGAATGTGTTGGGATTGCTGGGCAGCGGGCCGGTGCCGTTGGTGAAGATGTCGATGTCGGACTGGATGCGCTGGTCGGGGTTGTCGATGCCGTCGTCGATGAACCGCCCGCGGTAGTACGCCCTGCCCTTGAGCCAATCGCCCGTGAGCCGATCGGTCAGCCAGGCACGCCACCTCAGGGTGAAGCGCTGCATCAGGAACAGGTCCAGCATGATGCGCACCACGTGGATGGTGGCCAGGATGGCGAAGTGGATCAGTGCCCACCAGAAGCCGTGGATGCCGGATTCCTTGACTGCCTGATTGCCCGCGCCGATCCCCTCGAACGCGGTCTGTGCCGACGACATCAGATCGTTGCCGTAATAGCTCATCAGCACGTCGATCCGGACCCCACCGATCACCGACAGCAACAGCACCGACAACCAGATCCACACCTTGACGCTGTCGGCGCCCCTGAAGTAATCGCCGGTGATCCGCCACCACTGCCGGCCCCAGGTCGTGAACCGCCCGACCAGCGTCAGCACGATCAGAGTGGGGACCGCCGTGTATAGCCACACCGTCGCGACCCACTTCAGCGACGTGCCCAACTCGGTGCCCCAGTCGAGTGACGGGGTGAACATCTCCATGCGGGCAAGGTACTCCGCGATGCTGCCACGGGCGTGGTGGACGCAGATCAGACGCCGCGTAACGTGAACATGTGCCGAAGACGTCCAGCGCCAAACCGGGGCGCTTGAGCAGCAAGTTCTGGAAGCTACTGGGTGCCACCACCGAGCGCAACGAGGCTCGTTCTCTCTCTGAGGTAAAAGGTGCTGCCAAGTTCGAGGAGAAGGCCGCCGACCTCGACGACGAACAGCTGACCAAGGCCGCCAAGCTCCTGCAGCTCGAGGACCTGGCCGACGCCGCCGACATCCCGCAGTTCCTGGCCATCGCCCGCGAGGCCGCGGAGCGGACCACCTCGCTGCGGCCGTTCGACGTACAGCTGCTCGGAGCGCTGCGCATGCTGGCCGGTGACGTCGTCGAGATGGCCACCGGCGAGGGCAAGACGCTGTCCGGCGCGATCGCCGCCGCGGGTTACGCGATCGGCGGACGCAACGTGCACGTCATCACCATCAACGACTACCTCGCCAAACGCGACGCCGAATGGATGGGCCCGCTGCTCGAGGCGCTCGGCTTGACCGTCGGCTGGATCACCGAGGATTCGACGGCCGAGGAGCGGCGCGCGGCCTACGAATGCGACGTCACGTATGCGTCGGTCAACGAGATCGGCTTCGACGTGCTGCGCGATCAGCTGGTCACCGATGTCGCGGATCTGGTGTCGCCCAACCCCGACGTCGCGCTCATCGACGAGGCCGATTCGGTGCTGGTCGACGAGGCGCTGGTGCCGCTCGTGCTGGCCGGCACCAGCCACCGCGAACAGCCGCGCGTCGAGATCATCCGACTCGTCGGCGAACTCACCCCGGGCACCGACTACGACACAGACGACGACAACCGCAACGTGCACCTCACCGACGCGGGCGCGCGCAAGCTCGAGGCCCGACTCGGCAACATCGACCTCTACTCCGAAGAGCACGTCGGCACCACGCTCACCGAGGTCAACGTCGCACTGCACGCGCACGTGCTGCTGCAGCGCGACGTGCACTACATCGTGCGGGACGACGCCGTGCACCTGATCAACTCCTCGCGCGGCCGCATCGCGTCGCTGCAGCGCTGGCCCGACGGCCTGCAGGCCGCCGTGGAAGCCAAGGAGGGCATCGAGACCACCGAGACCGGCGAGGTCCTCGACACCATCACCGTCCAGGCGCTGATCAACCGGTATCCGACCGTGTGCGGCATGACCGGCACCGCGCTGGCCGCCGGTGAACAGCTGCGCCAGTTCTACAAGCTCGGCGTGTCGCCGATCCCGCCGAACACACCCAACATCCGCGAGGACGAAACCGACCGGGTGTATATCACCGCCGCGGCCAAGTCCGACGCCATCGTCGAGCACATCGCCGAGGTGCACGAGACGGGGCAACCGGTCCTGGTCGGCACCCACGACGTCGCCGAATCCGAAGAGCTGCACGAGAAGCTGGTCAAGGCCGGGGTGCCTGCCGTGGTCCTCAACGCCAAGAACGACGCCGAAGAGGCCGCGGTGATCGCCGAGGCAGGCAAGCTCGGCTCGGTCACGGTGTCCACCCAGATGGCCGGGCGCGGCACCGATATCCGCCTGGGCGGCTCGGACGTGGGCGACGACGCCGCGGAGAAGGACAAAGTGGCGGAGCTCGGGGGCTTGCATGTCGTCGGCACCGGCAGGCACCACACCGAGCGGCTCGACAATCAGCTGCGCGGCCGGGCAGGCCGGCAGGGCGACCCCGGCTCGTCGGTGTTCTTCTCCAGCTGGGAGGACGAGGTGGTGGCCGCCCACCTGGACAGCGGCAAGCTGCCCATGGAAACCGACGACGACGGCCGGATCATCAGCCCCAAGGCCGCCGGGCTGCTCGACCACGCGCAGCGGGTCGCCGAGGGCAGGCTGCTCGACGTGCACGCCAACACCTGGCGCTACAACCAGCTGATCGCCCAGCAGCGCGCCATCATCGTGGACCGCCGCGACACGCTGCTGCGCACCGAGACCGCACGCGACGAACTCAAGGAACGCTCGCCGGAGCGCTACGAGAGCCTGGTCGAAGAACTGGGGGAGGACGGCGAAGAGAAGCTGGTCAAGATCTGCCGGCTGATCATGCTGTACCACCTGGATCGCGGCTGGTGCGAGCACCTCGCGTACCTGGCCGACATCCGCGAGAGCATCCACCTGCGGGCTCTGGGCCGGCAGAACCCGCTCGACGAGTTCCACCGGATGGCGGTCGACGCGTTCGCCTCGCTGGCCGCCGACGCCATCGAGGCGGCCCAGCAGACCTTCGACACCGCCGACTCGATCGAGGACGAACCGGGCATCGACCTGTCCAAGCTGGCCCGCCCCACCTCGACGTGGACGTACATGGTCCACGACAACCCGCTCAACGACGACACCATGTCTGCACTTAGCCTGCCCGGGGTGTTCCGCTAAGTTTTAGCCATGGACAACGCGCCTGCTCCCCAGGGCAGGCACGCACCCCCGGACGTGACCGCGGCGCCGGACCGGATATTCACCGTGCCCAACGTGCTGAGCGCGCTGCGTCTGGTGCTGGTGCCGGTCTTCCTGTGGTTGCTGTTCGGCGTGCACGCCAACGGCTGGGCGGTGGCCGTGCTGATGTTCAGCGGGTTCTCCGACTGGGCCGACGGCAAGATCGCCCGCCTGATGGCCAACCAGTCCTCCCGGCTGGGAGAGCTGCTCGATCCCCTGGTGGACCGGATCTACATGGTGACCACGCCGGTCGCGCTGGCGTTCTACGGCGTGGTGCCGTGGTGGTTCGTGGCCACGCTGATCGGACGCGATGTGGTGCTGGCGGCCACCCTCCCGGTGGTGCGCAGCCGCGGGCTGACCGCACTACCGGTGACCTACATCGGCAAGGCGGCCACGTTCGCGCTGATGTCCGGGTTTCCCCTGGTGCTGCTCGGGCAATGGGATGCGTTGTGGAGCAGGGTGATTCTGTACTGCGGCTGGGCCTTCCTGATCTGGGGCATGGCGCTGTACCTGTGGTCGGCGGTGCTCTACCTGATTCAGGTGGTTTTGGTGGTGCGCCGCCTTCCGAGAGCGGCCCGATGAGCGCAGAGGGCAGCTCGCTCGGGGGGTACGCCTCGGGCGCAGGACTCAACAGCCACGACGCCGGCGCGCCGACCCGCATACCGCTGCCGTCGCTGCTGCGGTCCCTGCTCTCCGAGCACCTCGATCCCGGCTATGCGGCCGCAGCCGCCGCCCGCGAGGCAGGCGCCAAGCCGCGGCCCCGGCTCGGAGAATGGGCCTGGCAGGTGCTGGCCGCCCTGGCGATCGCGACCGTGTTCGCGGTGGCGGCCGCGCAGGCCGACATCGCCGCGCCCGCCGCCCGCCAGGCCCAGCACACGCTGGCCGGCCGCGTGCGGGCGGCCGAGGCCAGCACCCGACAGGCCGGGGCAACACGCAACCAGCTCGCTGATCAGGTGGACGCCGAACGACGCGCCAAGCTGGGTATGGACGAGAACGGTCAAAAGTTGCTGGGGAGCCTCGACACGGCCAACATCGCCGCTGCCGCCACTCCGATGATCGGTCCGGGACTGACTGTCACAGTGACTGATCCCGGCATGTCGAAGGATCTCAGTGACGTGTCCAAGCAGCGGGTGGCGGGCAGCCAGCAGGTGATCCTCGACCGGGACCTGCAACTCGTGGTGAATTCGCTGTGGGTCAGTGGCGCCGAAGCGATCTCGGTCGGCGGAGTCCGCGTCGGGCCGGGCGTCACCATCCGGCAGGCCGGCGGCGGCATTCTGGTCGACAATCAGCCGATCACCAGTCCGTATGCCATCGTGGCCATCGGACCGCCGCACGGCATGGCCGACGTCTTCAACCACAGCCCCGGTCTGCAACGGCTACGGCTGCTGGAGACCTCATACGGTGTCGGGGTCAGCGTGAGTGCCGGTGACGGCCTGAGCGTACCGGCGGTCTCGGTACGAGATGTGAACTTCGCCAAGCAGATTGGACCACCTTGAGAGACACAGGATTGACCGGGTAGATGATCGGAATCGCCGCACTTGTCGTCGGGATCGTGCTGGGATTGGTGTTTCACCCCAGCGTGCCTGAATTCGTCGAGCCCTACCTGCCGATCGCCGTCGTCGCGGCGCTCGACGCCGTGTTCGGCGGTCTGCGGGCCTACCTGGAACGCATCTTCGACTCCAAGGTGTTCGTCATCTCGTTCGTCTTCAACGTTCTGGTCGCCGCGTTGATCGTGTACGTCGGCGATCAGCTGGGTGTGGGCACCCAGCTGTCGACGGCCATCATCGTGGTGCTCGGTATCCGGATCTTCGGCAACGCTGCCGCGTTGCGACGCAGGCTGTTCGGCGCCTGACATGAGCGACGCCGAGCGCCCACAGGACGCCGAATTGCCCGACCCGCAACCCGGGCCCGCCGGGGAGCCGGAGGCCGAGGTGAACGAAACGCCGCCCGAGAAGGTCTCCGAGGCCGACAGCGGCACCGACGCCACGGACGAGAAGGCCACCGACGCGGCGGAGGTGCCCGCGCACGAGCAACCCGCCGACCATCACGGTCGGCACGAAATGCCCGACGGCACACCGCGGACCCGCTGGAAGAGCCTGGCTGTCGCGCAGCAAGGCCGTTCCCAGCTGATCTTCGGCGCGCTGGGGCTGCTGCTGTGCGTACTGCTCGGGGCGGCGATCGTCACGCAGGTCCGCCAGAACGATTCCGGCGATTCGCTGGAAACCGCTCGGCCTGCCGACCTGCTCATCCTGCTGGACTCCCTGCAGCAGCGCGAGGCGTCGCTGAGCACCGAAGTGGCCGACCTGCAGCGCACCCTGCAGCAGCTGCAGGCCTCGGGCAGCAGCGACCAGACCGCGATCGAGAACGCGCAGGCCCGGCTGGCTGCGCTGTCCATCCAGATCGGTACGGTCGCAGCCACCGGTCCCGGTGTCACGCTGACCATCGAGGACAAGGCACCCGGGGTGGCTGCCGAGACCATGCTCGACGTGATCAACGAACTGCGCGCGGCGGGGGCAGAGGCCATCGAGATCCGCGGTGGCGGAGCCGATCAGCAAACCGCTGTCCGCGTCGGCGTGGACACCTGGGTGGTCGGCACGCCCGGTCAGCTCATCATCGACAACGTCGCCTTGCAGCCGCCGTATTCGGTTCTGGCCATTGGCGATCCACCTACTCTCGCAGCCGCGATGAACATTCCCGGCGGCGCGATGGACAGTATCAAGCGGGTCGGCGGGACGATGGTGGTACAACAAGCCCAGCGGGTCGACGTAACCGCCTTGCGGCAACCGAAACCACGCCAATACGCTCAGCCCGTCAAGTGAGACCGACCGATCCGACCTGACAACCAAGGAGCGCCGTGAGCGATATCCCAGCCGACCTGTACTACACCTCCGAGCACGAGTGGGTGCAGCGCACCGGTGATGACACGGTACGCGTGGGTATCACCGACTACGCCCAGTCGGCGCTGGGCGACGTGGTGTTCGTACAGCTGCCGGACGTCGGCGCCGACCTGAGCGCGGGCGACTCGTTCGGGGAAGTGGAATCGACCAAGTCGGTCTCTGACCTGTATGCGCCGGTCACGGCGAAAGTTGTTGCTGTCAACGGTGATCTGGAGGGCAACCCGCAGCTGGTCAACTCCGACCCGTACGGCGAGGGATGGCTGGTGGACCTGCAGCTGGAGTCGGGCGTGCTCGCGGACGTGCTGACCGGCCTGCTCGATGCGGACGGCTACCGCGCCGTCGCGTCGGAGTGACGAGTTGTTAGGGTTTGCAGCGACCTGTTCGACCGTACGCAGCGCACAGATTTCCACCACATCAGATCCGGCAGTGGTGGACACAACAAGGCCCGTTGCGCGGTACGGTCAACGTGAGACCGACGACGGCTGGGGGCCCCGCCGGGCAACGCCACAGCAGCCAGTGAGGAGCAGCGGGTGACGGACAAAAACAGCAATGTGGGGGCCGACCAGACGTCTGACGAAGTCACGGTGGAGACGACATCCGTCTTCCGTGCGGACTTCCTCAACGAGCTGGACGCGCCCGCGACGACGAGTGCCGAGGGCACCGTCTCGGGGGTTGAGGGTCTTCCCTCGGGTTCGGCGTTGCTTGTCGTCAAGCGCGGGCCGAATGCGGGTTCGCGTTTTCTTCTGGACCAGCCGACCACGTCGGCCGGGCGGCACCCGGACAGCGACATCTTCCTCGATGACGTGACCGTGAGCCGTCGCCATGCCGAGTTCCGCTTGGAGGGCGCCGAGTTCCAGGTTGTCGACGTCGGCAGCCTCAACGGCACCTACGTCAACCGCGAGCCGGTTGACTCCGCGGTCCTGTCCAACGGCGACGAGGTCCAGATCGGCAAGTTCCGCCTGGTGTTCCTGACCGGCCCCAGGTCCGACGACGACAGCGGCTCGTCCAGCTAGCTGATGAGCGCACGCGCACTCAGCCGATGAGCCAGCCTGACCGACCTGCACTGGCCGGGATGTCGATCGGTGCTGTCCTGGATCTGCTCCGCGGTGACTTTCCGGATGTGACCATCTCGAAAATCCGGTTCCTGGAAGCCGAGGGGCTGGTCACACCGGAACGCACCGCGTCGGGTTATCGGCGTTTCACCGCGTACGACTGTGCGCGGCTGCGGTTCATCCTCACCGCCCAGCGGGATCAGTATCTGCCGCTGAAGGTGATCAAGGCGCAGTTGGACGCGCAGCCCGACGGGGAGCTGCCGCAGAGCGGATCCGCCTACGGCGTACCGCGTTTGGTGGCCGTGGAGCAGGCTGACGGAGCTGCCGCGGCGTCAGCAGCGTCCGGGGTGGCACCGACTCAGGTGCGCTTGTCCCGGGAGGACGTGCTGGCCCGGTCAGGCGTCGAGGACGAGATGCTGAGCGCGTTGGTCAAGTACGGCGTCATCACCACCGGGCCGGGCGGATTCTTCGACGAACATTCGGTTGTCATCGCGCAGTGTGCCGGGGCGCTCGCCGATTACGGCGTCGAGCCCCGGCATCTGCGTGCATTCCGATCAGCCGCCGACCGGCAGTCGGATCTGATCGCCCAGATCGCCGGACCGGTGGTCAAGGCCGACAAAGCCGGCGCCAGGGACCGGGCCGACGACCTCGCGCGGGAGGTGGCCGCGCTCGCGATCACCCTGCACACATCGCTGATCAAGTCGGCGGTGCGGGACGTTCTCGACCGCTGAGGATTAGACTTGGCGTTGAGGCCATTTCGCTTCCAGGTCGACGTGCCTGGAGACGAATCGGCGACAGACGGTTATGAACGACGTGGCAGCACAGCGGTGCGGAGGGTAGGCACAGATGGCTGAGGTTCGGGTAGTCGGCATACGCGTGGAACAGCCGCAGAACCAGCCGGTGTTGCTGCTCCGCGAGTCCAACGGCGACCGCTACCTGCCGATCTGGATCGGGCAGTCGGAAGCCGCGGCCATCGTGCTGGAGCAGCAGGGGGTCGAACCTGCCCGCCCGCTGACCCATGATCTGATCCGAGATCTCATTGCCGCGCTTGGGCATTCACTCAAAGAGGTGCGGATCGTCGACCTGCAGGAAGGCACGTTCTACGCCGACCTGATCTTCGACCGTGACATCACGGTGTCGGCCCGGCCGTCTGATTCGGTAGCCATCGCCCTGCGGGTCGGCGTCCCGATCTACGTGGAGGAAGCGGTGCTGGCCGAGGCCGGGCTGTTGATCCCCGATGAGAACGACGAGGAAGCCGCAGGCACCGTCCGCGAGGACGAGGTGGAAAAATTCAAAGAGTTCCTCGACAGCGTGTCGCCCGACGATTTCAAGGCCACGTGACCGGCTGCCGCAGGTCACGGATGTGTCTCAACTGACGCACCAGGCGTCGACACGCGGTGTGGGTGTCATCCAAGTCCGTTTTGGGCAGCCATACTTTGAGGGCGACGAGCAGTCAGGGCTCGGCGGGAAGCGTATGCTCGACACATTCGGGCTCGCAGCAAACCCGCTGCGGTGCAGGTCACGGCAGCGGATGAGGTAGGCGGGTTCGATCGGCGAGAGGATTCACAGTGGGTGACACGCCACGACAGGGAGAGTTGGATCTGACCACCGGAAGCGGGGTTGAACCGCCCGTTCGGCCGGCCAGCGAGCCCGTCCAGGGTGGGTTGTTCCCCGACGATTCTGTACCGGACGAACTGGTCGGTTACCGCGGTCCGAGCGCCTGCCAGATCGCTGGCATCACCTATCGGCAGCTGGACTACTGGGCCCGCACCTCACTGGTGGTGCCCTCGATCCGCGGCGCGGCCGGTTCCGGCAGCCAGCGGCTGTATTCGTTCAAGGACATCCTGGTCCTCAAGATCGTCAAGCGACTGCTCGACACCGGCATCTCGCTGCACAACATCCGGGTGGCGGTGGACCACCTGCGCCAGCGCGGCGTCCAGGACCTGGCCAACATCACGCTGTTCTCCGACGGAACCACCGTCTACGAATGCACCTCGGCCGAAGAGGTGGTCGATCTGCTGCAGGGCGGTCAGGGCGTGTTCGGTATCGCGGTGTCGGGCGCCATGCGCGAACTGACCGGCGCGATCGCCGACTTCCCGGGTGAGCGTGCCGACGGCGGTGAGTCCATCGCCGCACCTGAGGACGAACTGGCTTCGCGGCGCAAGAGCCGCGACCGCAAGATCGGCTGACGCGCCTCATCGCGTTCGCCCCGTAGAGCGCCTGCGCGCGGCGTGTTCGCCGGTGCCGATAGCGGCCGGTAGAATCGGCTGAGCATCGCCCTTGTGCGGGAGAGTTTCGTGGCCGCCAGCTACGGACGCCGAAGGAGCAACACCTCTCCGTCAACCTCTCAGGCACCCAGGACCGCACGGGCCCCGATGCCTCTGGAAAGCGGCGCTCCGCGAGCGCCCGCCCATGGGGAAAGACGCCAGTCGGCGTCGAATCTCTCAGGCGCCCGGGACCGGGTTGACGACAGAGGGAGAGGGGAGCGCAGCACGTCCTCAGACGGGGCTGCCACCTCGACCCACCGTGGCGGGGCCGCAATGAGGGAGCCTTGGGTGTCCGATCAGCAGCAAGCACGTTTCGTCGACCGGCACATCGGGCCGGACGCCACCGCCGTCAGCACGATGCTCGACGTGATCGGTGTGGCATCGCTTGACGATCTCGCTGCCAAGGCACTGCCGGCAGGCATTCTGGACGGACTCGCCGCCGACGGCCGTGCACCGGGTCTGGACCGCCTGCCGCCCGCCGCCACCGAGGAGGAAGCGCTGGCGGAGCTGCGGGCGCTTGCGGACACCAACACGGTCGCGACGTCGATGATCGGGCAGGGCTACTTCGACACGCTGACCCCACCGGTCTTGCGGCGCAACATTCTTGAGAATCCGGCGTGGTACACGGCCTACACGCCGTACCAGCCCGAGATCAGCCAGGGCCGGCTGGAGGCGCTGCTGAACTTCCAGACCATGATCTGCGACCTCACCGGCCTCGAAGTGGCCAACGCCTCCATGCTCGACGAGGCCACCGCGGCCGCCGAGGCGATGACGCTGATGCACCGCGCCGTCAAAGGGCCGGCCAACCGACTTGCCGTCGACATCGACATCTACGCGCAGACGGCGGCGGTGCTGGCGACCCGTGCCGAACCACTCGGCATCGAGATCGTCCGCGCCGACCTGACCCAGGGCCTGCCCGACGGCGACTTCTTCGGCGCGATCGTGCAGCTGCCCGGTGCCAGTGGCCGGATCGTGGATTGGACCAGCCTGGTCACTCAGTGCCATGAGCGTGGGGCGCTGGTCGCAGTCGGAGCCGACCTGCTGGCGCTGACCCTCATCACCTCGCCCGGCGAGGTCGGCGCCGACGTGGCCTTCGGGACCAGCCAACGGTTCGGTGTGCCAATGGGATTCGGCGGCCCGCACGCCGGCTATCTGGCGGTGCACGCCAAGCACGCCCGCCAGCTGCCGGGCCGGTTGGTCGGGGTCTCCGTCGACGCGGACGGGGCAGCGGCGTACCGGCTGGCACTGCAGACCCGCGAACAGCACATCCGCCGCGACAAGGCCACCAGCAACATCTGCACCGCTCAGGTGCTGCTGGCCGTGATGGCGGCCATGTACGCGAGCTACCACGGTGCCGACGGGCTGACCGCCATCGCACGCCGCGTGCACGGCCACGCCGATGCGATCGCCGCGGCGCTCGGCGATGCGCTGGTGCACGACACGTACTTCGACACCGTGCTGGCCCGGGTGCCGGGCCACGCCGACGAGGTCGTCGCCGCAGCCAAGGCCAAGGGCATCAACCTGTGGCGGGTCGACGCCGACCACGTTTCGGTGTCCTGCGACGAGGCCACCACCGCCGCCCATGTGGCTGCCGTGCTCGAGGCGTTCGGCGTTGCTGAACCCGACGTGCTCCTCGCGTCCGCATCGACCGAGCCACGCCCGACGGACATCGCCACGCGTACCTCCGGATTCCTCACGCACCCCGCGTTCACCCGGTACCGCACCGAGACCGAGATGATGCGCTACCTGCGGTCGTTGGCAGACAAGGACCTGGCGCTGGACCGCACGATGATCCCGCTGGGTTCGTGCACCATGAAGCTCAACGCCGCGGCGGAGATGGAGCCGATCACCTGGCCGGAGTTCGCCCGTCAGCACCCGTTCGCGCCCGCGTCGGACAGTCCGGGGCTGCGCAGGCTCATCGCCGATCTGCAGGACTGGCTGACCGCGATCACGGGCTACGACGAGGTGTCGCTGCAACCCAACGCGGGTTCGCAGGGGGAGTACGCCGGCCTGTTGGCGATCAAGGCCTACCACGTGGCCCGCGGCCAGGCCGCCCGGGACATCTGCCTGATCCCGTCGAGCGCGCATGGCACCAATGCCGCGTCGGCCGCACTGGCCGGCATGCGGGTGGTCGTGGTGGCGTGCCGGCCCAACGGTGACGTCGATCTGGACGATCTGCGCGCCAAGGTCGCCGAGCACGCCGATCGCATTGCCGCACTGATGATCACCTACCCCTCCACCCACGGGGTGTACGAGCACGACATCGCCGAGATCTGCGCTGCCGTCCACGACAACGGTGGTCAGGTCTACGTCGACGGGGCCAACCTCAACGCGCTGGTCGGACTGGCGCGCCCCGGCCGTTTCGGCGGCGACGTCAGTCACCTGAACCTGCACAAGACGTTCTGCATCCCCCACGGCGGCGGCGGACCGGGCGTCGGGCCGGTCGCGGTGCGTTCACACCTCGCGCCGTACCTGCCGGGGCACCCCCTCGCCGACGAATTGGCCGACGACCACACCGTTTCGGCGGCACCCTACGGTTCGGCATCGATCCTGCCGATCACCTGGGCCTACATCCGGATGATGGGCGCCGACGGGCTCCGGGCGGCATCGCTCACGGCGATCGCATCGGCCAACTACATCGCGCGCCGGCTCGACGAGTACTACCCGGTGCTCTACACCGGCGAGAACGGCATGGTCGCCCACGAGTGCATCCTGGATCTGCGCGGGATCACCAAGGACACCGGTGTCACGGTCGACGATGTGGCAAAACGCTTGGCCGACTACGGTTTCCACGCACCGACCATGAGCTTCCCGGTCGCGGGCACGCTGATGGTGGAGCCCACCGAAAGCGAGAGCCTGGCCGAGGTCGATGCGTTCTGTGACGCGATGATCGCCATCCGCGCCGAGATCGACCGGGTCGGTTCGGGCGAGTGGTCGGTGGACGACAATCCGTTGCGGGGTGCCCCTCACACGGCCGAATGCCTGCTGGTGGCCGACTGGGATCACCCGTACACGCGCGAACAGGCCGCCTACCCGCTCGGCAAGGGTTTCCGGCCGAAGGTCTGGCCGCCGGTGCGCCGCATCGATGGCGCGTACGGCGACCGCAACCTCGTGTGCTCGTGCCCGCCGATCGAGGCGTTCGCGTAGGGGACCGCTGCGCAGTTACTGCGCAGCGGTGCGCTGCCAGTCGATGGTGTTGCCGCGGCCGACGTAGCTCAGCTGGATGCTGGTGTCGGTGACCTTCAGCGGTACGTAAACCAGGTCCTGGTTGCCCGAGTCGGCAATCCAATGCAGCCACAGCACACAGGAATTCGGCGCCGAGGACGGCCTGCTGGTCTTCGCGGGCGTGGCGTCCCACGGCGTGTACTGCCAGGTGCCGAATTCCTTCTTACCGTCGGCGTTCGATTCCAGCGATCCGTGCGGGGACAGCGTCGTGACGGTGGGGTCGCCCGACTCCTGCCATGAGCCGATGAACTGCTCGACCTTGAACTCCGCGCCCGGGCATTCCTCGTCGGGTGACACGTCGGGACGCACCGTGGTGGTCGCGACGGCCGTCGCCTCCGGGGTGGACTGCACCACCACTGTGCGCGGGGCCGTCGACACCGCCTCGGTGGTGGCCGAGGCCGCCGGTTGCGACTGCTGCGACGTCGAGGAGCCGCACGCGGCCACCCCGACCGCCAGGGCCGGAACAGCGCACAGCACAGCAAGTTTCGAAGAGATCGTCATCCGCCAAGCACCTGCAATCCTCGGTTGTAGTAGTCGGTCCGTTCGGCCAGGTTGTGCGTGCCGCCGTTGACCATTCGGGTGATGGCGGTGATGTCTCCGCCGTCGGCGACAGCGTTGCCGTCGCGCGAATTCCAGTACCAGACAGCACTTTTGAAGGCATACTCCGGCGTGGCCGCGAGCTCGGGGTGGTTGACGAAGTCGACGCCGAGGTCCTTGCTCATCTGCGTGTAGTTGGACCGCCCGGTGATCTGGATGACGCCGCGGCCTTTGTATCTCTTGCCGTCACCGGGCTGCGTGTTACCGAGATCCGTGCGGCCCTCGTACTGGCTGCCGTCGGCGTATTCCTCGTAGGTGCGGAACCGGTCAGATTCCACCGCGATCTGCGAGATGAACGCCGCTTGGCGCTGCGGCGTGTTCATACCGCCCTGCTTCATGGCGTCGTTCAACGGGCCGATCATCTCCTCGGCCTTCGCCTGGCTGAGTTCGGGGACGATCTTGCGCAGCTGCTCGACGGTGATCGGGCGGTAGTTGCCGTTGTCGGTGGGTGGTGGAGCCGGGGTGTCGCCCGGCTTGTCCTCGGGTTTGTCGCCGGGTTCGAACTTGACGCGCTCGGCGGCCTCGCGGTCACCTTTCTCATAGGCGCCGGCGGCGGTCGTGAGGTTGTCGGCGAACTTGGTCACCTTCGTTCCCAGTGACTGGGCTTGGCGGTCGATGGCATCGGCGACCTGGCTGCACGCGGACGCGACGTCAAGGCCCGACAGTGGGCCCGCCGCGGCGGACAACGCGTTGCCCGGTCCACGGAAACTGGTGACCACCTCGCTCAGACCGCCGGCGGCCTCGCGCAGTGCCGCAGGGTTGACGTTGAGTGTTTCGGTCACGGCACGGCATCCCCCGCCTGTCAATCGTCCCCACCGGCGACGGCTGCCGCCCGAACATGATCGTAATGGGCCGATACCGTCGGTCCGCGCACCAAAATCGTGTTTTGCTGAGCCGTTATCGGCATTTACCCTGGCGTGCGGGTTCGGTTCCGCGGAAGGGGGGCGTTGTGCATCCGGTGGTGGCTGATCTGAGGGCTCAACTCGGCGTGCCCGCAGAGTTCGAGGAAAAGACCGTCAACATCGCAGACGGCTGGGCATTCGTCTACGGCAAGATTGTGGGTGCCGACGGTCTGCCGTTCGACTACAGCGGCACGCCGTTTGCCGAAGCCGCCGGCAACGGCGGTAGGTCACGCACCTACGCGGGCCTGTTCCGCGACGACGGCACCGCGTGGACCAAGGTCGACAGCGCCGTGGGCCCGACCGACCTGGCGTGGGATGGGTGGGCCGAACGCTATGGGGCGCCGGCCGCGATCTTCCGGATCCCGCCGGACTGAACCTGTTCCCGTCGCACCGGATCAGGGCGGTGACAGGTACATCACCTGGCCGTACGGGTTTCCGTAGCTGACCACCTGGCTGCCGTCGGCGTTCTTGTTGTTCGAACCGATCAGCGTGATCCGGCCACCGTCGTTGGTGGCGACGAGTTCGGTGTGCTGACTGCCGTTGATCACCGCGACATCACCGGGTTTGGCCTCCGATGCGGGCACCATGTGCCAGCCTTGGGCCTGCAGCCGTTGCGACATGTCGGCGACACCGTTGCTGTGCCAGTCGATCAGGCCTGCTTTCTGCAGCGTCGCGGTGACGAAGTTGGCGCAGCAGACGTCGTTGGGGACGCTGGGATCCATCGGGAGGTCGCCGCTGCCCTTGAGCTCCGAGGCATTGCGGCCGAGGAAGTCCTTGGCGATATCGGCCGGGTTCTGCCCGGTCGGCGAGGACTTCGGCTTGTCGTGCTTGTCCTCGGGCTTGGTCTCGCCGTCCTTCTTGTCGTCTTTGCCGCCGTCCTTGGGCTCTTCGGCGAACTTCCGCATCGCGTCCGCGGTCGACTTGTCGGCCTGCTCGAACTCGGCGAGCATTTTCTTGACCGCCGACTCCATTTCAAGTGCCTTGAGCTTGATCTCCATGCCGAGCACCGGGAAGAGGTTCGCGTACTGCTGCAGCAGCGGCCCCGGGGTCACCGAACCGTTGTCGGCAACCTTCCAGAACTGGCTCGCCCCGCCATTGACCATGCTGTCCAAGGCAGATCGGATACCGGTCAGCTGCTGGCCGCCCGAGGACATCACCTGCTGCATGGCGCGCAGCTTGTCGCGGTAGCCCTCCTGTCCGACGAGCATGTCGGCACCCTGCTTCTGCGCAGCGGTCGACGCCCCACCGGTCCAGCTGCCGGCCAGCCGGCTCAGATGTGAGCGCTGCGACGAGATCTGCGCGTCGAGGCGGTTGGCAGAGCCGGCCACCTCTTCTGCGGCGTTGAGCAGTGATTGGGGTTGGGTTCCCAACACCTGCGACACCGTCAGTGTCATCACACCCCCTGAAAAGTCGGTGTGTGTATTCTCTCCCGTTCACCGGGAGTCACGACGCACCTCTTTGCCGGGTCAGCTCAGCATGGTGGCAACAGCGGCGGCCAGTTCGGGCGAGGCCGAACTGGTCAGGTGCTGATACTTGCCGCCGGTGGTCTGCGCGACCGCTTCCCAGGTGGCCCGGTCGGTGTCGCCGCCGAAGTCGATGACGTTCACCGCGACCGGGTGGGCCGGGTCGAAGGCTCCGTGGATGTAATCCTGCAGGCCCTGTCCACCGAGGCTCTGGTCGGTATGCGGACCGGTGGTGATCACCAGGATCGAATTGTCTTTGCCGTCACGGAAATTCGACGTCGCATCGGTGTAGATGAGGCGCAGCGTGGTGAACGACACCGCGCCACCGCCCGAGGCCGTCTGCTCATCGAGAGTCGAGCTGAGCGCCTGCGAGCGGGGCTCACCGCCGACCTGGTCGGACAACGGGCCTCTCGACACCGCGGAGCGGCCTTCGGTGCCGTCGAACGTCCACAGGCCCACCTCGGAGGTTGCAGGCAGTGCCTTGAGTCGCGAGTTAAGTGCCGCAGCCACATTCACCAGCCGGGACTTGCCGCCCTCATCGGTGGGCATCGACTGGTCCAACATGATCGTCACCGCCGGGCTCGTCGACGGTGTCGCCATCGCGTTGGCGAGCGTGACCCGCATCGTGTTGTCGCCGACCGACAGTGGCGCGCTGACGGGCGCGAACTTGGTCACATCGCTGGACGGCGCCGACGTGCCCTCGGCTCGGAAGCCGGCCTTGGCGAGCTCGCCGAGCTGTTCGGGTTTACGCATGAAACGCGCGAATTCGCTGGCGGCGGTGACCTGTTCCTGAGACAGCCAGTCTCCGGTCAGCAGCACCGTCGGGTAATCCGCCATCGCGGTGGGGCCCGGTGGCACCCAACCGGCGAGGTCGCGCTTGGCGTCGCTGAGCGAGCCGGCGCGCTGGAACAGTTGTTGCTCGGTGGTGACGACCGCATGCACGGGTGCACCGGCCGGGTCCGTTGCCTTGAGCATGGCGTCGAAAGCCGTTCCCAGCTCGGCATTGTCGAGCTTGGGTGCTCCGCCGAGCAGCGTGTTGACAGCGCCGAGTCCGGCGCTGGCCGGTGCACCCGATGGTGCCGAGGCTGCCGCCACCGCCTCGCCGGCCAGGTAGGCGGCGTCACCGTTGTTGCGGGTGGGCAGAGCCAGTTTCAGCGGCCCCCAGCCGTTGAGCTTCAGATCGTTCAAGGCGCTCGGGTTGCTCTGCAGGTTCGGCAGCGTCGACCAGTTCTGCTGCGCCAACGCGTCTTTGAGTTGTGGCGGCACCGCGAGCAGCACGGGTGAGGTGACCAGGGAGCGGCTGTCGCTGACGGTCTTGGCGCCCGCGGTGGCCTCAAGCCGTGCCTCGGAGACCCCGCTGGCCGGGATCCACAGTGCGGGCCTGTCGCCGAGGTCCTTGGGCCACGCGTTGGCGAATCCGCTGACCACTTGGTCGGATTCGGCCGATTTCACCTGCACCTTGACGCAGCGGTCACCGATCGGGTTGGCCGACCCGTTGTATTTGTCGGCCAACGTTTCCACGGTCGGGGAGATCGTGGGGTCGGCGATGACGGACACCGCGAGGTCCCCGTCGACGCAGCGGGCCGCCGCGGCGTCCTTGCGGCTGGAGAGCACATCACCGAAGAACCGCCACAGGATGACGACTGCGACGATCGCGACGACGCCGACGAGCGCCGCGATCACCCCGACGCTGACACCGCGCCGACCGGTCGAGACGGCGCGATGGCTGCCTGTCCATTCCCCGCCGTCCCAGTCGCCGCCGTGTTGACGGCCATTGGGCTGACGCCGGCCGACGGCACTGAACTGCGTCGTGGGCGCATCGCGGTCGACGTCGTCGTCGGCGTAGTCGTCGTCATCGGGGTAGCCCGCATACCCCGCGTCGTCGTACTCGGCGTCCCCATAGGGATCCTCGTACTCCGAGTCGCGGTAGCCGGAATCACGCGGGCCGCGCCGCCGCCCGTAATCGGGCCTGTCGTAATCGTCCGAGTCGTGGCCATCCGAGTCATAGCCGCCCGAGCCGTAACGACCCGACCGGTGACCCGGTTCGTGCCTGGGATCGTCGGCCGAGTCCTCGGGGTCGTCGGGAACGCTGTGCCTACCCATCCCTAGCCTCTGTACTCGTCGCGTCGACCAAACGTCCGGTTTCGCCGCCGAAGTCTAGTCACTGCGCAGCAGCGCTCGCTTTGAACTCGCGGCGGCGGCGGTGCAGGATCGGCTCGGTGTAGCCGTTGGGCTGCGCCGCGCCCGACAGGATGAGTTCCTGGGCGGCCTGGAACGCGATGCTGGCGTCCGGATTCGGGGCCATCGCCAGGTAGTCGGGATCGCCTGCGTTCTGTTCGTCGACCACGGCGGCCATGCGGCGCAGGCTGGTCTTGACGTCGTCGGCGGTGATCACGCCGTGGCGCAACCAGTTGGCCAGCAGCTGGCTGGAGATCCGCAGGGTGGCCCGGTCCTCCATGAGGGCGACGTTGTGGATGTCGGGCACCTTCGAGCACCCGACGCCGGCATCGATCCAACGGACCACGTAGCCGAGGATCGACTGGCAGTTGTTGTCGACCTCCTCGTGGATCTCCTCCGACGACCAGGTCAGCGACGAGTCGGCCAGCGGGATGGTCAGCAGATCGTCGATCGACGCGCGTTCGCGGCCCGCCAGTTCCTTCTGCACCTCGAACACGTCGACGGCGTGGTAGTGCATGGCGTGCAGCGTCGCGGCGGTCGGGGAGGGCACCCACGCGGTGGTGGCGCCTGCCTTCGGCTGGCCGATCTTCTGCTCGACCATGTCGGCCATCAGCTCGGTCATGGCCCACATGCCCTTGCCGATCTGGGCCTTGCCGGACAGGCCGGTGGCGAGGCCGACGTCGACGTTGTTGTCCTCGTAGGCCTTGATCCACGGCTGGCTCTTCATCGCGCCCTTGCGGATCATCGGGCCGGCTTCCATCGAGGTATGGATCTCGTCGCCGGTGCGGTCCAGGAAGCCGGTGTTGATGAACACCACGCGGTCGGCGGCGGCCTTGATGGCGGCCTTGAGGTTCACCGTGGTGCGGCGCTCCTCGTCCATGATGCCGACCTTGAGGGTCGCCTCGGGCAGGCCGAGCACGTCCTCGACGCGGCTGAACAGCTCACACGTGAACGCGACCTCATCGGGTCCGTGCATCTTGGGCTTCACGATGTACACCGAGCCGGTGCGGCTGTTCTGCAGGGGACCGTTGGCGTCGCTGCTCTTCAACCCATGCATGGCGATCAGGCCGGTAAACAGCGCGTCCTGGATGCCTTCGGGGATTTCCTTGCCCTCGGCGTCGGTGATGGCGTCGTTGGTCATCAGATGTCCGACATTGCGGACGAACAGCAGGCTGCGTCCCGGCAGCGTCAGCTCACCCTCGCCGTCAGGTGTGGTGAACGTGCGGTCGGCGTTGAGGACACGGGTGAAGGTCTTGCCGCCCTTGCTGACCTCTTCGGCCAGGTCACCCTTGTTCAGGCCCAGCCAGTTGCGGTAGCCCAGCACCTTGTCGTCGGCATCGACAGCGGCCACGGAGTCCTCGAAGTCCATGATCGTGGTGATCGCGGATTCCAGGACGACGTCCTTGATGCCTGCGGCGTCGGTGGAGCCGATGGGGGAGTCGGGGTCGATGAGGATCTCGATGTGCAGCCCGTGGTGCTTGAGCAGCACCGACCACTGCGGCTGGCCCAGCTCGCCGGTGTAGCCGACGAACTCCTCGGGCGTGGCGAGCCCGACCGACGAGCGCTCGCGCGAGGGGTCATCAGACTCAGCAGGGCCGTCACCCAGAATCACGAGCAGTTGGCCGTCGTCGATCTTGAGCCCGGTGGCGTCGCTCCACGAGCCGGCGGCCAGCGGCACGGACTCGTCGAGGAACTTCCGGGCGTAGGCGATCACCTTGTCGCCGCGAATCTTGTTGTAGCCCGAGCCCTTTTCGGCGCCGTCATCCTCAGAGATCACATCGGTGCCGTACAGCGCGTCATACAGCGAGCCCCACCGCGCGTTGGCGGCGTTGAGCGCGAACCGCGCGTTGAGGATCGGCACCACGAGCTGCGGGCCCGCCGTCGTGGTGATCTCGTCGTCCACCCCGGCGGTGGTGACGCTGAAATCGGCAGGCTCGGGCTGCAGGTAGCCGATCTCGGTGAGGAACTGCTTGTAGTCGGCCAGGTCAAAGGGCTCGATGACGTGGGCGCGGTGGTACTTGTCGATCTGAGCCTGCAGCTCGTCACGGCGGGCGAGCAGCTCTTCGTTCTTGGGGGTGAGGTCGGCTACGACCTTGTCCACACCAGACCAGAAGGTGTCGGGATCAACCCCGGTGCCGGGCAGCGCCTCATTGGTGATGAAGTCGTGCAGCACCTTGGCGACCCCTAGGTTGCCCACCTTCACGCGATCGGTCATCAGTTCTCAATCCTTATTCCGGGATAGCGGCAATTTGCTCATCGTACCGGTCAGTAATTGCGGCGATTACGGGTGCGGCGCTGTTCGGGGCCTTCCCGGCAGGTGTGTCGTTCGCTGGGAGTGCACCTACGGGGCCACGGGCTGAATGGATGACATGGCGCATGCAGCACCGGGCGGGTCGCCCTGCCAGTAGTGGACGACCAAAGTGTTTGCCGGGAAGGAGACCGCGAGGTCGTTCAACGAGCGCGACGCGAAGGCCCGGCTCTTGGCGCGGCCGTACCAATTGGGGTCGTCGGGCGCGATGGGCACGTTCACCTCGTCGAGCGTGTCGTCCCACTGCTTCACCGCGGGCGGTGGGTTGTCGCCGAACCCCTCAGATTTCTGGTACGCGTCGAGCGGACCGCTCAGGGTGATCGGTGCCCCGCCGCCGGCCGGGGAGCCGGTGATGGTGCCCTGCGTGGCGTCGGTGCTCACGGCCGTCAGCCTGACGGTGCCCGGAGCGCATACCGTGGCGTGAGCGGGCGCCAGTCCGACGGTGCCCGCCACGCCGAGCAACAGCGCCGCCGACGCGGTCATGGTCGTTGCGCGCATGGGTGCCCTCCCTGGCTCGAAGCGGGTCTGCGCTCGTGCATCTTGGTTATCGCGCGCGAGGCAGCGATGTTTCGGTGTCCAGCACTTCGAGCAGAGTGTCACATTCGGCGAGCAGCCGGGCCCGCAACGGAGCTGCCCGCTCGGCGATGTCCTGCTGTGCGCGCACGTATTCGGCCCGCCCGGCCGGCGTTTCGATGGCGATCGGTGCGAAGCCGTAGTCGCCGAGGTCATACGGGCTGGCCCGCATGTCGACGGCCCGCGCGGCGGCGGCCAGCTCGAGAGCATCCATGACCAGTTCGGAGGCCACCAGCGGGCCCAGTTTGTATGCCCACTTGTAGCAGTCCATGGCGGCGTGAATGCAGCCCGGCTGCTCGGTGCGTACCTGCGTCTCGCGGCTCAGCGGCTGCTCGTTGCGCGGAACGGCGGGTTCGGTGAAGAACCGGAACGCGTCGAAGTGGCTACAGCGCAGCGGAAGCGAGTCGACGACGGCGTCAGTTCCGGCGGCGCCGAGCCGCAGCGCCACCTGGCCGTGCCGCTTCTCGGGCGTGCGGTACACCATCGCCCACTCGTGCAGGCCGAAGCAGTTCAGCCGCGGCGGACGGGTCGCGGTCGCCCGCAGCAACTGCGCGATGAACCGGACCGTGTCGGCGCGCGAACTCAGATGCGCCGGTGTCACCCCGACCCCGTCGCCACGGCTGCCGTAGCCGCTCGCACCGAGATAACGCCGGGCCGGCGGGCCAGCAAGCACCACGCCGAACCCCGGGTGCCAGCGGCGCAGCTGACGCGGGCGCAGGCTGTAGTAGGTGAACAGGAAGTCCCACACCGGGTGCGCCTCACCGTGTTCTTGGCGGCGCAGGTGTGGCGTCAGGAAACGGTCGACGCGGGCGCGGTGACGCTGCTCCCGTTCGGTCCAGTCCGCCTCGCCGAGCACCAGCTCAGACACGGTGGGTCCCGTCGCGCACGGTCCCGACCAGATCCTCGACCAGATCCTCCAGCGCCACCATGGCGGTGACGGCGCCGCCTGCCGCGTCATCGGTGACCAGTGCCAGGTGGCTGTTGCTGCGCCGCAGCCGCGACAACGCGTCGGGCACCGGAAGCGACGCAGGCACTTGCGGCAGTGGCCGAACCATCGACACGTCGAGGACGGCCTCGGGATCGGCGACCTCCGGCAGCACGTCCTTGATGTGCAGGTACCCGATGAACTCGCCGAACGAATCGGCCACCGGGAAGCGGGAGTAGCCGGTTTCGGCGAGGGCCCGCTCGACATCGCCGACCATCGGGCCCGAGCCGGGGGCGGCGACGCGGATGGCATGCATCTCCGACAGCGGCATCGCGACATCGGCCACCTTGCGGGTCCGGGTCTGCAATGCCCGGGTCAGCCGCAGGTGCTCCTCGGCGTCGAGCAGGCCCTCCGAGAGCGATTCGGCGATCATCTCCGAGAGCTCGACGGTCGAGACCGCGGACTCGAGCTCGTCGCGGGTCTCGACCCGGAACAGGCGCAGCGTGGCGTTGGCGCACCAGTTGTAGAACGCGATGAACGGCCGGGCCGCGCGGATGTAGACCAGATACGTCGGGATCAGCAGCATGGCGGCCGACTCCGGGCCTGCGATCGCGATGTTCTTCGGCACCATCTCGCCGAGCAGCACGTGCAGCGTCACGACGATCGCCAACGACACCACGAATGACACCGTGTGCAGTATCGCGTCGGACACCCCGAGGAGCTCGAACGGTTTCGACAGCAGATGGGCCACCGCGGGCTCACCGACGCGACCCAGCAGGATCGAACAGATCGTGATGCCCAGCTGCGACCCGGCCAGCATGAGCGACAGGTTCTCGCCCGCGCGGATCACGGTCACCGCACTGCGCTTGCCTTGCTCGGCCAACGCCTGCAGCCGGTCGCGGCGGGCCGATATGAGTGCGAACTCCGACGCCACGAAGAACGCGTTGGCCGCCAGCAGCACGATGGTGAGCAGCACGCCGAAGACGTCACCCATGGTTGTCGGCTCCTTGTTCGGAGCGCCTGCCCAGTTCGGTCAGCTCGAGCAGATCGATGCGCCGCCCGTCCATCCGGACCACCGTGGCCAGCCAGCGGGCGGGCTCGTCGCTCGCCTGGTCCGGGTCGAACGCGGTCAGCTCGACGGCCTCGCCCGCCTGGGGAATGTGGCCGAGTTCCTGCAACACCAGCCCGCCGATCGTCTCGTATTCGCCCTCGGGGGCGCGGAAGCCGGTCTCGGTCGCGACCTCGTCGATGCGCAGCAGACCCGAGACCTGCCAACCGCGGCCTGCCGGCACGACGTCCGGGGTGGCGTCATCGTGCTCGTCGCGGACGTCGCCGACGATCTCCTCGATCAGGTCCTCGACCGTCACCATGCCCGCGGTGCCGCCGTATTCGTCGACCACCAGCGCGGTCTGCAGCCCGTTGGCCCGGATCTGGGCCATCACCGCGTCGCCGTCGAGCGCGGACGGCACCCGTGCGACGGGCAGGGCCAGCGCGGCCAGCCGGGTGCGGGCGCGTTCTTCCCGGGGGATGGTGAAGATCTGTTTGACGTGCACCACGCCGATGGTCTCGTCGAGGTCACCCTCGACGATGGGGAAGCGCGAATAGCCGGTCCTGATCGCGACCTCCAGCAGGTCGGTGACCGTCTCGTGGGATTCGAGCGCCTCGATCTTCGAGCGCGGTGTCATGAGTTCCTCGGCGGTGCGCTCGCCGAACTGCAGCGACCGGTCCACGAGCAGCGCCGTCGTCGGGTCCAGCGAGCCGCTGCGCGCCGAATTGCGCACCAGCGACGCCAGTTCCTGGCCCGAGCGGGCCGAGCGCAATTCCTCGGCCGGCTCGATGTCGAGCCTGCGCAGGATCCAGTTCGCCGTGCCGTTCGTCATCCGGATGACCGGGGTGAACAACGTCGAGAACAGCAGCTGGAACGGGGCCGCGGCGCGGGCCGTCGGGACCGGGCGGGCCACCGCGAGGTTCTTGGGCACCAGCTCGCCGAACACCATCGACAGCGACGTGGCGATCAGCACGGCGAAGAACAGCGACAGGCCACCGGAGATGTTGGCGGGGATGCCGAGCGCGTCCAGACCCGGGCGGACCAGCCGGCCGACGACGGGCTCGGCCAGATAACCGGTGGCCAGCGTGGTGATCGAAATGCCGACCTGGGCGCCGGACAGCTGGAAGGACAAGGTCCGATGGGCGCGCCGGACCATCTGGTCGCGGCGGTCACCGGTGCGGGCGTTGGCCTCGACGGTGCTGCGTTCCAGCGCGGTGAGGGCGAACTCGGCCGCGACGAAGATCGCGGTACCGGCGGTGAGCAGAATGATCGCCAGGATCGAGAGCAGCGAGAAGACCAGATCGGAGTTCATCGGGTCCTCGCCTGCGGGGCGCCGGGCAGAAGGCCCGGCCGACTAGTAGAGGGGTCGCCCGTGTCGGCGTCCGATGCTGTCTGCTGTTCCGCGGAGAAGGCCGGTTCAGAACCGGAGGCCTCAGCGGGTGCCTGCGGCACGTGAACCCTTTCGTTCGGATGGCGCAGCGAAATCTGGCCAGCAGTGAATGCGATGAGCGTCCATCTTATCGCGGCGAGAAGCAGCGGGCTGCGTCACCAACCGCTCGGCAGCGGATGGCCCTCGGCGAAACCGGCCGCCGACTGCACCCCGAGCACCACCTTCTCGTGCAGTTCGGGCAGGGTGGCGGCACCCACGTAGGTGCAGGTGCTGCGCACGCCCGAGGTGATGTGGTCGAGCAGATCCTCGACACCGCCACGGGCCGGATCGAGTTCCATCCGGGAGGTCGAGATGCCCTCCTCGAACAGTGCCTTGCGGGCCCGGTCGAACGGGCTGTCGCCAGCGGTGCGGGCCGCCACGGCGCGTTTGGAGGCCATGCCGTAGCTCTCTTTGTACGGGCGGTCGTCACGGTCGCGCAGCAGATCGCCGGGGGATTCGTAGGTGCCTGCGAACCACGACCCGATCATCACGTTGGACGCGCCTGCGGCCAGCGCCAGCGCCACGTCCCGCGGATGGCGCACGCCGCCGTCGGCCCACGCGTGCGCGCCGAGTTGCTTTGCCGCGGAGGCACATTCGACCACCGCGGAGAACTGTGGCCGGCCCACGCCCGTCATCATCCTCGTGGTGCACATGGCGCCAGGGCCGACCCCGACCTTGACGATCGTCGCGCCTGCTTCGATCAGGTCGCGGGTGCCCTCGGCGGAGACCACGTTGCCCGCCGCCAGCGGTACCCCGAGATCCAGCGATGCCACCGCCTTGATGGCGTCGAGCATCTTGTGCTGGTGCCCGTGCGCGGTGTCGATGACGAGCAGATCGGCACCCGCCTCGACCAGCGCGCGGGCCTTGCCCGCGATATCACCGTTGATGCCGACCGCTGCGGCCACCCGCAGCCGTCCGGAGGCATCGACCGCGGGCGCGTAGATCCCGGCCCGGATCGCGCCGGTACGCGTCAGCACGCCGGCCAGGGTGCCGTCCGGCGCGGTGAGCACCGCGACATCGACCGGCGCATGCTCGAGCAGGTCGAACACCTGGCGTGGTTCGGTGCCGACCGGAGCCGTCACGAAATCGGACAACCCGACGTCGCGGACCCGGGCGAACCGGTCGACCCCAGCGCAGCTGGCCTCGGTGACCAGCCCGATGGGGCGCCCCTCGAACGTGACAACAGCCGCGCCATGAGCCCGCTTGTGAATCAACGCCATCGCGTCGGACACCGAATCTTCCGGGCCGAGCACTACCGGGGTGTCTGCCACCAGGTCGCGACTCTTGACGAATTGGACGGTGTCGGCCACCACGGTGATCGGCAGGTCCTGCGGGAGCACCACGATGCCGCCGCGGCGCGCGATCGTCTCGGCCATCCGGCGGCCTGCCACCGCCGTCATGTTCGCAACGACCACCGGAATGGTTGTCCCGGAGCCGTCGACGGTGGACAGGTCGACATCGAAGCGGGACGCGACGTCCGACCGGCCCGGAACGATGAACACATCGTTATAGGTCAGGTCGTACGGCGGGGTGTGTCCGTCCAAAAACCTCACGGCATCGAATCTACTCAGGCCTGGATTTCGGTGCGGTCACCGCTCCAGAGGGTGTGGAAGCGTGCGGTGGGTTCGGCGTCGGTGCGTCCGTA
>NZ_LZTB01000122.1 GCF_001665685.1 Mycobacterium sp. 852013-50091_SCH5140682 | reverse complement strand
GAACCCCACCCCCCCCCCCCCGCCCCCCACCCCCCTTTTTCCGGCCAAAAACTGGGTTGCGGGCGACTGCTCGCCAGGGGAACTAAGCCACGGGAACTAGGGGGCCAGGGCGACGATGCGTTCTGCGCGCCGCAGCACCGGCATGTCGACCATCAGGCCGTCGTGCTGGAACACACCACGCTCATTTGCCACGCGGTCGAGGACGGCCCGCGCCCACTGGATCTGCTCATCGGTCGGGGTGTAGCCGGCCCGGATCACCGCGACCTGGGACGGATGAATCGCCACCTTGGCGTCGAACCCGACCGCCACCGCGTCGTCGACCTCGGCCCGCAGCCCATCGAGGTCCTTGATATCCAGATACACCGAGTCGAGTGCCAGCTTGCCGAACGCCTTGGCCGCCAGCAGCGTCTGCGACCGGACATGCTGCGCCACGTCGCGATACCTGCCGTCGGGCCACCGGTTGGCGGTGCCGCCGGTGACCGCGAACAGATCCTCGGCGCCCCACATCACCGCCGACGCATTGTCGGCCTGCACGAGGTCGACGACGTTGAGCGCGCCCAGCGGCGTCTCGATGAGGACCACCACATCCAGCGGCGCCAGTGCGCGCACCTGGTCGCGGTGCTCGGATTTGGCCAGCATCACCGTGGTGTAGTCGGTCGCAGCCACGGCCTTGAGGTCGAGTGCATGATCGGCCGTGGCGGCCGGATTGACCCGCACCACGGTGCGGGCCGGGTCCAGTCGCGTGTCGATCAGTGCCTGCCGCGCCGCGGGGCGGTCCTTGGCCGCGACCCCGTCCTCGAGATCGAGGATCACGACGTCGGCTGCCGCCGCGGCCTTTTCGAATCGCTCGGGCCGGTCGGCCGGGCAGAACAGCCAGCCGGGGCCGTTGTTCGACAGTGTCATTTTGTTCCTCGCGTCCGCCCTGCCATCACTGCTCCTCGCGTCCGCCTGCCATTACTGCTCGCCTTCTGGGCGCATCCGCACCATCGTCTTGCGCGACGCGGTCGCGACGATGTCGCCGTGCTGGTTGCGTCCCGTGTGCGCGAACGTCACGATGCCCTCCCCCGGGCGGCTCTTGGACGCGCGTTTCTCGGTGATCTCGGTTTCGGCGTACAACGTGTCACCGTGGAAAAGCGGTTTGGGAAAAGCGATTTCGGAGAACCCGAGGTTCCCGACGATGGTGCCCTGAGTGAGCTGCGCGACCGAGAGACCGACCAGCGTCGACAACGTGAACATCGAGTTGACCAGCCGCGCGTGAAACGGCGGCAGCGCGTCGGAGAACGCCGCGTCGAGATGCAGCGCCTGGGTGTTCATGGTCAGCGTGGTGAACAGGACATTGTCAGCCTCGGTGATGGTGCGGCCCGGCCGGTGCAGGTAACGCACGCCGGTCTCGAACTCCTCGAACCACAGGCCGCGCTGCTCGATGACTTTCAGTTCGCTCACAGACCGGTCTCCCGCGCGATCAGCATCAGCTGCACTTCGGTTGTGCCCTCACCGATTTCGAGGATCTTGCTGTCGCGGTAGTGCCGCGCCACCGGATACTCGTTCATGAATCCGTAGCCGCCGAACACCTGCGTGGCATCGCGGGCGTTGTCCATCGCGGCCTCACTGGCGACCAGCTTGGCCACCGCGGCGGCCTTCTTGAACGGCTTGCCCGCGAGCATCAACGCCGCGGCGTCGTAGTAGGCGGCCCGGGCAGTGTGCGCGCGGGCCTCCATCCGAGCGATCTTGAAGGCGATGGCCTGGTAGGTGCCGATGGCCGCGCCGAACGCCTGACGTTCCTTGGCGTACTTGACGCATTCGTCGACGCATCCCTGTGCGACACCGACCGACAGCGCGGCGATCGCGATGCGGCCCTCGTCGAGGATGCGCAGGAAGTTGGCGTAGCCCCGGCCCCGCTCACCGAGCAGGTTCTCGGCAGGCACGCGGACGTCGTCGAAACTCAGCGGATGCGTGTCCGACGCGTTCCAGCCGACCTTGTTGTACGCCGGCTCGGCCGTGAAGCCCTTGGTCGGGACCGGCACCAGGATCGACGAGATCTCCTTCTTGCCACCAGGCTTCTCGCCGGTGACGGCCGTAACCGTGACGAGCTTGGTGATGTCGGTGCCCGAGTTGGTGATGAACTGCTTGGAGCCGTTGATCACCCAGCTGTCGCCGTCGAGCTTCGCGGTGGTCTTGGTGGCGCCTGCGTCGCTGCCGCCGCCTGCTTCGGTGAGCCCGAACGCGCCCAGCGCCTTGCCGCTGGCCAGCAGCGGCAGCCACTCCTGCTTCTGCGCGTCGTTGCCGAAGCGGTACACCGGCATCGCGCCCAGCGACACCCCGGCCTCAAGGGTGATCGCGACACTCTGATCGACCTTGCCTAGTTCCTCGAGCGCGAGGCACAACGCGAAATAGTCCCCGCCCATGCCGCCGTACTCCTCGGGGAACGGCAGGCCGAACAGGCCCATGTCCGCCATGCCGTCGATCACCTCGTACGGGAACGAGTGCTCCTCGTCGTGCTTGGCGCTCACCGGTGCGACCACGCTCTGGGCGAAGTCGCGCACGGTCTTGGCCAGCTGCTCGTAGTGGTCGGGCAGCGTTCCGGTGGAGAGAAAGTCGCTCATTGGTGGGTCTCCTTGATTGCAGCGGTGATTCGGGCCAGCGGCTGACCCACTTTGACCTGGTCGCCGACGGCGACGAGTAGTTCGACGGTGCCGTCGACCGGGGCGGTCAATGCGTGTTCCATCTTCATGGCCTCGACGGTGACGACCATGGCACCGGCGGCGACCGCATCGCTGTGGTTCACGCCAACGGCGACAACCGAACCCGGCATCGGGCTGATCAGCTCGGCGTCTCCGCTGTGCTCGTCATCGGGGCGTACCGGCGCCTCGCGCACCTCTTCGACCGTCCACACGCGCCCACCCCCGGTCAGCCACAACCGGCCGTCGGTGGCGGCGACGAGGTACTCGGTGCGCAGGCCGTCCAACGTGACGGCCAGCAGCCCGTCGTCGAAAGCTGCGCTGACGGTGTGGTTTCCGCCGTTCTCGACGACCGCCGTGGCCCGGTCCGGGGTTCCGGTGAGATAGACGTGATCGGTGCGGCCGGTGGCCTGCAGCCGAAACGCCGCGGGCGCGCGTCCGCCGACGCGCCAGCCGGACGGCACCTGCCACAGGCTGTCGCCCGCCTCCGACCAATGCCGCAGCCACAGATACGACGCGGCCGCGATCAGCTGTTCGTCTCCGACGGCGGCCGGGGTGAAATCGGGTGCGCGGCGGTCCAGCAGACCGGTGTCGAGCCGGCCTGCGGAGACGTCGGGATCGGCCAACAGGAAGCGGAGGAATTCGGTGTTGGTGGTGACGCCGAGGACCGCGGTGTCGGCCAGCGCCCGGTCCAGCGTGTGCAACGCGGCAGCGCGTTCATCGCCGTATGCGATGACCTTGGCGAGCATCGGGTCGTAGTCGCTGCCGACGACGGTTCCGGCCGCCAGACCCGAGTCGACACGGACGCCGGCTCCGGTGGGTTCGCTCAGTCCGAGCACCGGCCCCCCGGTGGGAAGGAAGCCGTTGGCGGGGTCCTCGGCGTAGACGCGGGCCTCGACGGCATGTCCGGTCATCACGATGTCGTCCTGGCTCAGTGCCAGCTTTTCGCCTGCGGCGATGCGGATCTGCTGCTCCACCAGATCGATACCGGTGACCATCTCGGTGACCGGGTGTTCAACCTGCAACCGCGTGTTCATCTCCATGAAGAAGAACTCGTCGGGTTTGTCTGCGGAGACGATGAATTCCACTGTGCCCGCGCCGGTGTAGTCGACACTGCGCGCGGTATCGCACGCGGCAGTACCGATCCGGGCCCGCGTGGCGGGGTCCAGCAGCGGAGACGGCGCTTCTTCGATGACCTTCTGGTGGCGGCGCTGCAGGCTGCATTCGCGCTCACCGAGGTGGATCACGTTGCCGTGGCCGTCGGCGAGGACCTGGACCTCGATGTGCCGGGGCCGCAACACGAACCGTTCAAGGAACAGCGTGTCGTCGCCGAACGCGGCAGCGGCCTCACGGCGCGCGGACGCCAGCGCACCCGGCAGTTCAGCCGCCTCGTGCACTACTCGCATGCCCTTGCCGCCGCCGCCGGCGGACGGCTTCACCAGCACCGGGAAGCCGACCTCGGGAGCACCGCCGATGAGATCGTCGTCAGTGAGGCCTGGACGCGAGATACCCGGCACGACAGGAACTCCGAAGGCCGACACCGCGGCCTTTGCCGCGATCTTGTCGCCCATGGTGGCGATCGCGGTGGCCGGCGGCCCGATGAACACGATGCCCGCGGCCTGTAGTGCAGCGGCGAATTCGGCGTTCTCGGAAAGGAATCCGTAACCCGGGTGTACAGCTTGGGCTCCGGTGCGGCGAGCGGCGTCGACGACGCCGGCGATATTGAGGTAGCTCTGCCGTGCCGCCGCCGGGCCGATGCACACCGCGACATCGGCTTCGAGGACATGCCGCGCGCCCGCGTCGGCCTCGCTGAACACGGCAACCGATCGGATGCCCATCTCGCGCAGGGTACGGATGACCCGCACCGCGATCTCGCCGCGGTTGGCGACCAGCACTGTGTCGAAAGTCGTCATCTCTGCCTCACATCCGGAAGACGCCGTAGGAGACCGGCTCAAGCGGTGCCTGGCCGACAACCGAAAGAGCAAGTCCGAGAACGGTTCTGGTGTCTGCGGGATCGATCACGCCGTCGTCCCAGAGCCGCGCCGTCGAATAGTAGGGATTGCCCTGGTGCTCGTACTGCGCGCGAATCGGCGCCTTGAACTCTTCGGCCTGCTCATCGGTCATCTCACCGCGCACCGTGGCCAGCACCGACGCGGCTTGCTCGCCGCCCATCACAGAGATACGGGCATTGGGCCACATCCACAGGAAGCGCGGCGAATACGCCCGGCCACACATGGAGTAGTTCCCAGCGCCGTACGAGCCGCCGATCACGACGGTCAGTTTCGGCACCCGCGCGCACGCCACCGCGGTCACCATCTTGGCGCCGTGCTTGGCGATGCCGCCCGCCTCGTAGTCGCGACCGACCATGAAGCCGGAGATGTTCTGCAGGAACAGCAGCGGGGTCTTGCGTTTGTCACACAGTTCGATGAAATGCGCACCCTTGAGCGCGGATTCGCCGAACAGCACACCGTTGTTGGCGATGATGCCGACGGGGTGGCCGTGGATCCTGGCGAAGCCGGTGACCAGCGTGGTGCCGTATTCGGCCTTGAACTCGTTGAACCGGCCGTCGTCGACGATCCGGGTGATCACCTCGTGCACGTCATAGGGCACCCGGGGGTCGACCGGGACGACGTCATAGAGCTCGGTTTGATCGGCGACCGCATCGACCGCGGGCGCCACCGCCCATGGTGGCGCCTGGGCGGGCCCGAGTGTCGAGACGATGTTGCGCACGATGCGCAGCGCGTCGCGATCATCGTGCGCCAGATGGTCTGTGACACCGGAAATCTTGGAATGCAGGTCGCCGCCACCGAGATCCTCGGCGGTCACGACCTCGCCGGTCGCGGCCTTCACCAACGGCGGACCACCCAAGAAGATGGTGCCCTGGTTGCGAACGATCACCGCCTCGTCACTCATGGCAGGCACGTATGCACCACCGGCCGTGCATGATCCGAGCACGGCAGCAATCTGGGCAATGCCCTTGGCGCTCATGGTGGCCTGGTTGTAGAAGATCCGGCCGAAGTGCTCGCGGTCCGGGAACACCTCGTCCTGGCGCGGAAGGAACGCGCCTCCTGAATCGACCAGGTAGATGCACGGCAGGTTGTTCTGCAGCGCGATCTCCTGTGCCCGCAGGTGCTTTTTGACCGTGATCGGGTAGTACGTACCGCCTTTGACCGTTGCGTCGTTGGCGACGATCACGCATTCGCGGCCGGACACCCGGCCGATGCCCGCGATCATTCCGGCGCCCGGGCACTCGTCGTCATACATGCCGTTGGCGGCCAGCGGGGCGATCTCCAGGAACGGGCTGCCCGCGTCGAGCAGGCCGTCGACCCGATCGCGCGGGAGCAGCTTGCCCCGGCTGACGTGTCGTTCCCGGGCCCGCTCCGGTCCACCGAGGGCCGCTGTGGCGAGTTTGGTGCGCAGCTGCGCGACCAACGCCAGATGGTCGTCTGTATGCGATGACAAGGCAGCTCCATTTGAGTTAATCGTGACTAACTCGTGGTATGTTAGTCACGATTAACCGAGTTGTCTACCCCCGGAGGCGCCATGACGAACAGCGCCGTCACCCGACGCAGCCAGGCCAAATCCGATCGCCGCAGCCAGCTGATCGCCGCCGCGGAACGCCTGGTGGCCGAACGCGGCTACCTTGCGGTCCGACTGGAGGACATCGGCGCAGCCGTCGGTGTCAGCGGGCCCGCGATCTACCGGCACTTCCCCAACAAGGAAGCGATGCTGGTGGAACTGCTGGTCGGCATCAGCACCCGACTGCTCGCCGGTGCGCGCGACGTCATCGCCAAAGACGACGACGCCCGCACGGCACTCGACGACCTCGTCGACTTCCACCTGGATTTCGTATTCGGCGAACCCGACCTCATCCGCATCCAGGACCGCGACCTGGCCCATCTCCCCGACACCGCGGCGCGCCAGGTCCGTCGCTCGCAGCGGCAGTACGTCGAGATCTGGGTTTCGGTGCTGACCCGGCTCGACCCGGAGTTGGCAGAAGACGACGCCCGGGTGATGGCGCACGCTGCGTTCGGGCTGCTCAACTCGACCCCGTACAGCGTGAAACCCGCTGCGCCGAAGGCGCGTTCACGTGAGGTGCTGCGCCGGATGACGCTCGCGGCGCTGCACGCCACCCGTTAGTCGGCGAACGCCGCGAGCAGCCACTTCGTCATCGCCTCGCCCAGCACCGCCCGGTTCTCCCGTTTGACGATCTCGTGGCCGTCGTCGTCGAACATCAGCAACTCCACCGTCCGGCCCAGCGCACGCAGCGCGTCGTACATCTGCTCGGACTCCCCGACCGGAACGTTGGTGTCGTGGGCACCGTGGACCAACAGCAGCGGCGCCGTCAGCGCGGATGCCCGCGACAACGGCGAGAGCTGCTCCAACAGTTCGCGATCGGCAACCGGATGCCCATACTTGGGATGCGCCGCGGCGGCGATCCACGGTTCGGTGTTGCGGTAGAAGGTGTTCAGATCGCTCATCCCGCAGATGCTGATGCCCGCGGCGAACAGATCGGGATGAAACGTCAACGCCGCCTGCGTGAGGTACCCGCCGTAGGACCAGCCGCTGCAGGCGATGCGATCGGCCCGGGCATGTCCGCGTTCGACCAGATACTTCACACAGTCGGCCACATCGTCGATGGCAGCGAAGCGCAGTTCCCGGTCGTCGGCGTGCATGAATGCCCTGCCGAATCCTCCGGAGCCCCGCACGTTCGGCGTCAGCACCGCGATACCTGCCTCCAGCAGCCGCGGATAGAACTCGTTGTAGTCAGGCCGGGCCTGTCCTTCCGGACCGCCGTGCAGAAAGATCATCGCGCCGATCGGCTCCCGGTCGGGCCGGTACAGCCAGGCGTTGAGCTCCAGCCCGTCGCGCGCGGTGATCCGCTCCAAAGTCGGTGTGCCGGTGAGCGGCCCGAGGCTGGGCCGGCGGTCGATCCGTTCCCATTCCCTCGTCCGCGGGTCGACCAGTTCCACGGTCGGCGGCAGGGATGGCCCCTGGACCGTCATCGCGACCATGGAACCACCTGCGCTGATACTCAATTCGCTGGCCACCATGCCGGGCAGCGGGATCGGTTCGGACAGGGTCTCGTCGGCGTACTCCAGGATCTGCAGTTCGCTGCAGCCGTCGATGTTCCACAACATCGCCACCGTCGACAGGTCGTCGCTGACCACGAACTCGTCGAGCTCATAGCCGGGCCGTTCGGCGACGACGTGATACGACACGCCTTCGGCGGTCACCGTGACCTCCATCAGCCGCGCGTGAGACGTGCCGTTCTCGCTGCGGATGAGCGCCCGCACATAGCCTTCCGAACTGCCCAGCGGGTAGTGCTTGGCGGGTTCGATCAGCGCGGTCTCCCCCTCCAGACCGCTGCGCATCCGGCGCGGCTGATGGTCGTCGAGAATCACGCCTGCATCGGTGGTGGACCCGGGGTCGAACGGCAGCAGCGCGATCTCCCGCTGACCCCACAGCATGATCAGTTCGCGATACCCGCGGGGTCCGACCCGCACCAGCGACGCACCCGCCCACGAGTCGACGAGACGGCCGGCCGACCGCCGGTCGAGCACGGTGGTCTCACCGGTCGCCGGGTCGATCAGGCACGAACTGCCGACGCCGTCGTCACCGGTGAGGATGGCCGCCACGTGCGTACCGTCCCAGCCGATCAGTTCGGCGGTGCCCTCTGGCGCGTCCGCCGGCCAGATGTCGACGCGGCGGGCGTCGCGGTCGTCAGGATCGGTTGTCACCACCCAGATCTGGGTGCGGGTTCCGCCTTCGGGGGCGACCTCGCAGGCCAGCCAGTGCCCGTCGGCCGAGTGGATGACCCGTGTGACCGGACCCACGACGGGCAGTTCCACGTCACGAGACGAGCTGGCCCGCCAGCCCCGGAGGAACCTCTGTACCGCGCGCGGGTAGCCACCGTCGTCGACCAGGTGGGCGAACGCCGTCGCATCCGGCGACAACGACGCGCCGTAGTTCACCCGAACGTGCCGCTCCACTCCCCGCACTCCTCTCCGTCACTGTCTGTGCAAGCACACTGAGCGCCCGCACAGGTACCCTGCTGCCATGAGGTGGGCATGACCGATTCACCACGCCGCGAGGGTTCTGATCCGACCCAACCGCTCGGCAGCGGATACCCGGTGGACTATCCGGAGCCGGCCTACGCCGACCAGCCTCCGTATCAGCCACCCGGTTATCCGGCCGGGCCGAACTCGACGTCGAATCCGACCCAGCAGCTGCCCCCCTACCCTTCCTATGGGTACGGCCCCAACGCAACCGGGCAGTACGGGACGGGCTACCCGCCGCCGGGTCAGCCTCCTGCCCCGGAGCCCGATGACGACAAGCCGAGGATGTGGCTGTGGATCCTGGCCGCGGTGGCCGTGCTGCTCGTCGTCGGCTTGGTCATCGCCCTGGTCATCATCAACAGCTCGCAGCAGGAAACCGTCGTCGCCCCGCCGGTGAGCCCGCAACCCAGCGCGACCACCACCCGCAACACTCCGACCACGACATCGCGCACCCCGAGCCCCACCGCGGCGCCGCCGGTCACCACACCCACCTCGCCCACGACGTCGTCGGCGCCGGGCGCCACCGACACCGTCACGTACTCGGTCACCGGGGAGGGCCGGGCGATCAACATCACCTACATCGACACCGGCAACATGCTGCAGACGGAGTTCAACGTGATGCTGCCGTGGAGCAAGCAGGTCGAGCTGCCGCAGCCAGCCTCCCAGAGCGCGAGCATCACGATCATCAACTTCGGCCCACAGATCAGCTGCTCGGTGACCGTCAACGGGGTGCAGACCGTGCAGCGCACGGGGACCGGCCTGACCGTGTGTGCCGGTGCGGCGCCCTGACCTGCGCGCTTACACCGGATCGTGCACGCGCTGGGGCACGCGAACGGCCAGCATGGCCGCCAAGCCCAGCGCCAGCACGAGGCACAGCCCACCCATGCCTGCCCGGTCGGCGCCGAACGCGTCGATAAAGGTGAAGAACAGCCACGGCGCCAGGAACGACACGGCCCGCCCTGTCGTGGTGTAGAGGCCGAACGCCACGCCTTCCTTGCCCTCTGCGGAGATCCGCAACATCATCGTGCGCGCCGATGACAGCGTCGGCCCGATGAACAGGCACAGCAGCAAGCCACACACCCAGAAGGCCACCGGCCCCGACAGCGACAACAGCGTCAATCCGACGGCGATCAGACAGGCCAGCGAGGCGACGATGACGGGCTTGGAACCGACCCGGTCGTCGAGCATCCCGCCGACGACCGACCCGAACGCCGCGATCACGCACGCGCTCATGCCGAACAACAACACGTCCGCCTCGGACACGCCGTAGGCGTTGACGCCGAGCACCGCGCCGAACGCGAACACGCCTGCCAGCCCGTCGCGGAACACCGCGCTCGCCAGCAGGTAGTAGACGACGTTGTGATCGCGACGCCATTCGCTGCGGATCTCGTCCCACAGCTTGCGATACGCACCGAAGAGGCCAACCCGTTCGATCGGCGGCCCGTCAGTCACCCTGGGCACGACCACGAACACCGGCAGGGCGAACAGGACGAACCACGCCGCGGTGAGCAGCATCACCGCCCGCACGTTCTGCCCGTCATGCGCCGGGATGTCGAGTAGCCCGCGGGTGTCGCCGGTACCGGCGATGAACCCGACATAGGCCAGCAGCAACAGCACCACGCTGCCGCCGTACCCCAGCGCCAAGCCCAGTCCCGAGATCCGCCCGGAGGTCTCCGGTGTGGACAGCTGCCGCAGCATGGCGTTGTAGGGCACCGTGGCGAGCTCGTTGCAGGCAGCCGTGCACGCCAACAACACCAAGCCCGGCAACAGGTAGCGGTTGTCGTCGCGGATCAGGCTCATCGCCGACGTCAACACCACGGCCGCACCGGTCATCACCGCCAGCACCCGGCGCCTGCGCTGTGGCGCGTCGACCCAGATTCCGGTGGCGGGCGCCAGCAGCGCCACCACCAGACCCGCGACCGTCATGGCCCGGCCCAGCCAGCTCGCCGGCGTCGTGTCGCCGGGAAGGCCCGCTCCGACGCTGCCCGTCAGGTACACCGAGAACACGAAGGTGACGACGATCGCGTTCAGGCCCGTCGCGCCGCAGTCCCACAAGGCCCACGCGACCACCCGCGCCCGCCTGGGGTTGATCATGACCGACACTTTATGGCTCCCGGCTACTTCTAGGATGAGCCCCATGCCAGTTCCCGCACCCAGTCCGGACGCCCGCGCCGTCGTCACCGGCGCCTCGCAGAACATCGGCGAGGCGTTGGCCACCGAGCTCGCTGCCCGCGGACACCACCTGATCATCACCGCACGGCGCGAGGACGTGCTGAACACGTTGGCGCAGCGGCTGACCGAGCGCTACGGCGTGACCGTCGAGGTGCGCGGTGTCGACCTCGCTGACCCGGCGGCCCGGGCGACGCTGTGCGACGAGCTGGCGTCCCGCGAGATCTCGATTTTGTGCGCCAACGCAGGCACCGCCACGTTCGGCCCGGTGGTCAACCTCGACCCCGCCGGTGAGAAAGCGCAGGTTCAACTCAATGTCCTCGGCGTGCACGACCTCGTCCTCGCAGTCCTGCCGGGCATGGTCAAACGCGGAGCCGGCGGAATCCTGATTTCCGGTTCGGTGGCGGGTAATTCACCGATTCCCAACAACGCTACCTACGCTGCCTCCAAGGCCTTCGCGAACACCTTCAGCGAGTCGTTGCGCGGCGAGGTCAAGGGCTCCGGGGTGCACGTCACCGTGCTGGCGCCGGGCCCGGTCCGCACCGACCTGCCCGATCCGTCGGAGCAGTCTCTGGTCGAGCGGCTGATCCCGGATTTCCTGTGGATCTCCACCGAATACACCGCGAAATTGTCGCTGGATGGCCTGGAGCACAACAAGATCCGCGTCGTGCCCGGCGTCACTTCCAAGGCCATGTCGGTGGCCACCGGCTACGCTCCCCGCGCCATCGTCACGCCGATCGTCGGTGCCGTGTACAAGAAGCTGGGCGGCGACTAGCTTTCGCCGTTCGTTGGCGCCGATTTCGACACCAGGGCTGTTGATCGACTCAGATCACGACCCTCATGTCGAAGTCGGCGCACATCAGCGCCTGCGGCCGACGCCGAAGATGCTGCGGGTGATCTCGCGGCCCGCGACGGTGGCCGCCGAACGCAACGCACTCTTGAACGCCGAACTCGCCAGCACCTGAGCAACGATGCCGGGCTCTTCCCGCCGAGCAGGTGCGGGCATCGGTTCCACCTCGCCGGACGCCTCGACGCCGGCGAACCCACCCGGGTCGCTCTCCGACGGCGCCGGTGCCGCGTTCAGCTTGGCGTTGAGGATCTCGTACGCCGACTCGCGGTCGATGGTCTGCCCGTAAGTGGCCTGCAGCGGGCTGGCCTGCGCGGCCGCCTTGATCGCGTCGTCGCCGATGGCACCCATCAACGAGCGCGGCGCCCGCATCCGGGTCCACGCCACCGGCGTCGGCGCCCCCTGCTCGGAGAGCACCGTCACGATCGCCTCACCGATCCCCAGCGAGGTCAACGCCTTCTCCAGGTCGTAGACGTCGGTCTTCGGATAGGTGCGCACCGTCTTGGCCAGTGCCTTCTGGTCGTCGGGGGTGAAGGCCCGCAGCGCATGCTGGACGCGGGCACCCAGCTGGCTCAGCACGTCGTTGGGCACATCGGTGGGCAACTGGGTGCAGAAGAAGACGCCGACGCCCTTCGAGCGGATCAGCTTGACGGTCTGCTCGACCTGCTCCAGGAACGCCTTCGACGCGTCGGCGAACAGCAGATGCGCCTCGTCGAAGAAGAACACCAGCTTGGGTTTGTCGACGTCACCGATCTCCGGCAGCGTCGTGAACAGATCAGCCAGCACCCACATCAAGAAGGTGGAGAACAGTGCCGGCCGCGCGGCCTGCGCGCCCAACTCCAGCAGCGTGATGACGCCGCGGCCCTGAGCGTCTACGCGCATCAGGTCCTTGGGTTCCAGCTCGGGCTCGCCGAAGAAGGTGTCACCGCCTTCGGCCTCCAGGTTCACCAAAGCCCGCAGGATCACCCCGGCGGTGGCGGGCGAGACCGCGCCCAGGGCCTTGAGCTCAGGCTTGCCCTCGTCGCTGGTGAGGTACTGGATGACCGCGCGCAGATCCTTCAGATCCAGCAGCGAGAGCCCCTTCTGATCGGCCCAGTGGAAGATCAGGCCGAGAGTCGACTCCTGGGTTGCGTTGAGGCCCAACACCTTTGACAGCAGGATCGGGCCGAAGCTGGTCATCGTGGCCCGCACCGGCACGCCGAGACCCGATGTGCCCAGCGACAGGAACTCCGTCGGGAAGGCGGTGGCGGTCCAGTCGTCACCGGTGTCCTTGGCGCGCTGCGCGGTCTTGTCGTTGGTCTCCCCCGGCTTCGACAGTCCGGATAGGTCGCCCTTCACGTCGGCCATCACCACCGGCACCCCGGCCGCCGACAGCTGCTCGGCGATCACCTGCAGGGTTTTGGTCTTGCCGGTGCCCGTGGCGCCCGCGATCAACCCGTGCCGGTTGATCGTGGCGAGCGGGATGCGGATCTGGGCGCCCGGGTCGACGGCCCCGTCGACAACCACGGCCCCGAGCTCCAACGCCTGTCCCCCGACGGCGTAGCCGGCGGCGATCTGCTGCGCGGGGGTTGCTGTCGATTCGGTGGTCATGCCGCGGTCCTCCCGTATGCGCGAACGAGCCAATCGGGACCTGACACTACTGGGCAAGACGCCCGCGCGGTGGGTGCGGGCGACCGCTTGTCGGGTTTGGGCATACTGTGGACCTTCGTGCGAGACGAACTTGTGTGGATCGACTGCGAGATGACCGGCCTCGACCTCAAGAATGACCGCCTCATCGAGATCGCGGTGCTGGTCACCGACGCGGACCTGAACATTCTGGGTGACGGCTTGGACGTGGTCATCCATACCGACGACGCCGCGCTGGACTCAATGGTCGACATCGTGACCCAGATGCACACCCGGTCGGGCCTCATAGAAGAGGTGCGCGCCTCCACCGTCGACGTGACGACCGCCGAAGAGATGGTGCTCGACTACATCCGTGGCCACGTCAAGCAGGCCAAGACCGCACCCCTGGCGGGCAACTCCATCGCGACCGACCGCGGTTTCATCGCCCGCGACATGCCCAAACTCGACGATTACCTGCACTACCGGATGATCGACGTCAGTTCCATCAAGGAGTTGTGCCGACGCTGGTACCCGCGGATCTACTTCGGCCAGCCCGAGAAAGGGCTCGCACACCGCGCGCTGGCCGACATCCACGAGTCGATCCGGGAATTGAAGTACTACCGCGCGACGGCCTTCGTCGCCCCGCCCGGGCCGTCTACCAGCGATATTGCGGCCGTGGCCAGCACGCTGGGGCCGGATTCGGACAACGCCGGGGATAACGATTCGGCACTCCAGCGTCCGAGCGGCTAGTATCTACGACGCCGCACCTGCCGAAAGGCGAAAGCGGCGATGGTGGCTGTAGTTCAGTTGGTAGAGCACCAGGTTGTGATCCTGGTTGTCGCGGGTTCGAGTCCCGTCAGCCACCCCGACAGAACGCCGTCTACGCAAGTAGGCGGCGTTTTTGGTGTTTGACGCACGCCCATTCGGCCCCCTCAGTTTCCCGACAGTCAGTTCTGAGTGGACAGGCGAAGCAGGGATGTTAGACGCCGCGCAGCAACTCGGCGTCGTGAGATTCGGTGCGCTGAGCCCTCGTTGCGGCGCGATATTCTGCTCACCAGACGTCGAGCGGGTCGGGGGACGGCGATGGCAAACAATCTTGAGGTCGACACAACGGACCTACAGCAGCTCGTCGGTGCCCACGACACCGCAGCTACCACCTTGGTCGGCAGCCCCGCGCCCTCGTTAACTGGGTCGCCGTTGTGGGCAACCACCAGTGCTGTCAAGACCGGGCACAGTCTGGTGACCGCTGCCGCGACCACCCTGGCCAACCGCTCCCGCGCGACCGGCGCAAAGGTCCGTACCGCGAGCGGCTCCTACGCCAGCGCCGATGAGGACTCGGCGGAACAGGTCGCAGAAGTCGGCCAGACCATGCAGGTCTGATGACTGCAGTCACCGCGGCCGCCACCCTGACTCGCGCTGATGTCGAAGCCTTTGACGTGGCCCACCTGGAGGCCCCCGTCACCCATTGGACGACCACCGCACGACGGTGGGAGTCGACCTTCGAGTCCCTGCACACCCAGACCGTCGGCACCACGTGGGAGGGCGCGGGAGCCGATGCCGCCGCCGCCCGCGCTTGGGACGACGTCGTCACAGTGCGCGGTGCGGCCGACTGCCTCCACGCCGCCGCCTCCGCCGCCCGCCACGGTGCCGGGGACCTGATATGGGCCAAACGCCAGGTTCTCGACACCATCGAAGAAGCCGAGGCGGCAGGTTTTACTGTCGGACAGGATTTTTCGGTCACCGACCAGTCCTGGAGCATGCTTCGCGCTGCACAGACTCGCCAGGCCCACGCCAAGGTGTTCGCCGCCGAAATCGCCGAACGGGTGCAAAACCTCGCCCGAATCGACGGAGAAACTGCGGCCAAGATCACCGCCGCACTGGCGCCACTTGACGCGTTGAACTTCCACGAAGCACCGGAGAACAGCACGGTGCACCGTGGCGACGCTGACGACTGGTATTACAACAATGGTCTCCACTTCCCGGGCAACGACCGGTCCAACACTTGGTCGGTCGCGCAAGCCAATCGCGACTTCATCGTCAACTCTGGTCGCGGCGAGGTCGTCGGCACGTCACCGATGCCCGCCCGCGCCGCACTCGACCCCCTGGCACCATCGAAAGCTGGGTTAGTGCCTGGAGACCTGATCTACTACCACGACGAAGCCACTGGAACGATCAACCACACCGCTGTCTACGTCGGCCAAGAAATGCAGAACGGCAGGCTGGTCGACGTTGTAGACCAACATGCGAACGGCGACAACAACTTCCATAACGACTGGATGCCGGACGGTCCCGGTTTCACTGGCGGATCAGCGAATGTTGAATTCGTCCACTTGCACTACCCCGGAGAGTGAACATGCCAGCCAACAAGAACATCCGAAGAACGGCGACCGTAGCCGGCGTTGTCGCTGTGATCGTGATCGGCGGGGCCGTCGCATGGTTCTGGTACTGGCACATCATCGATAGCAGAAACCCCTACGGAGGTCACAACTCATACGGGATGAGGGATTACACCCCTGCGATGCAGGAAAAAGCTGCCGGGGCCATCGTCTCAGCACTGAACACCAGGAATCCCGACAACGTTGACCTACTACGATTCCACGGCCACCCAGAAAACGATGTCACCAACAAGACAATCACCGAAAACATCACGGCAGTACTGCCACCACCTGGATGCCAGTACGCCCTCGTCAGTGTCGAAGACAAAGGGGACCAAGAACATCCCGCTACCCTCGTGCCCTGGTATGCCAAGGCAGTTGAGCATGCCCGGGCCTTCGACATGCAACTCCAACAACTCTGCCCCGGACAGCAATCGACGCCACGCACCATCCGCGTCATCGCCATACCGTCAGGAATGGGTGGCTACTGGGCCGAAGCTGCGCTTGAGAAGAGGGACTAGATTCCGCGTAAGCAAGCGCCAACGCCCCTCGGGTAGCTCGACCTCGGGTGGTGTTAGTTTCACGCGTCGACCCAAGAATGGGCCCCCTGCAGGAACGTCGTCTGCGCAGGTAGACCGCATTTTCCGCGTCAGCTCCCGATGAGGCCCGGCAGAACCTGGTATCCACGAAGTAGTGGACAACCAACCGTGGAACATCAACATTCACTACGACGGGCTGCTCGTTTCGAAGGTCCCGCAGGATGCCCACACCGTTCTCGACGTCGGGTGTGGCGACGGCTTCCTGGCGGCCCGGCTGGCTCAGCGGGTGCCGGACGTGATGGCCGTGGACATCGACGAGCCGGTGCTCGACCGGGCCCAGATCCGCTTCCCGACCGCACCGGTCAACTGGATCCACGGCGATGTCATGTCCACGGACCTGCCCGCGCACGCATTCGATGCGGTGGTCTCGAATGCCGCTCTCCATCATTTCGACGACACGCGCGCCGCGCTCACCCGGTTCGCCTCGCTGGTGCGTCCCGGTGGCACGGTCGCGGTGACGACGTTCGTGAAGCCGTCGCTGCGCGAAATCGCCTGGCATATCCCGGCGTGGACAGCGTGCGCCGTCGTCAACCACGCCAAGGGCAAGTGGGAGCACTCGGCACCCATCAAATGGCCTCCGCCGGAAACGTTCGGCGAGTTGCGCACCAAGGTCCGTCAAGCACTTCCCGGCGCGACCGTGCGGCGGCTGCTCTACGGTCGCGTCCTGATCACCTGGCAGGCACCGGTCTAGCCGCGCGCCTCAGTCTTCGTCGACCGCCGGATCCTCGGTGCCAGCTGCACGAATTCCGGTACCACGCTGGGGTTTTCGTGTGCAGTGCTGACGAGGGATACCAACGTGTTGGCGACGTCGCGCAGCGCCGACATCCGTTTGGGCAGCCGTCCGTGTTCGACCCACGAGTCGTACAGTTGGGCCAGCAGATCACGGTCTGCGCCGCGCAGGATCTCGGTGTCCTCGGTCGGGCCGATACCGACCCGAAGGATCGAGAGTTCGGGATGTTCACTGCGCCAGGAGTGCAGGATCTCGTCGAGCGCGGCCTTGCTGGCGCCGTACGCGGCCACCCCGGCGCGCGGCCTGCCGACGTCGTGGCTCGACGCGATCAGGATGACTCCGTTGTCGGACAGATGCGGCAACGCGGCGCGCAGCACGTTGTTGGCGCCGACAGTGTTGACGCTGAACGCGTGCAACCAGGTGGCGACGTCGGTGTCCTCGACGTACGCGAACGGCACCACGGTGCTGGTGAACACCACGCCGTCGAGTCCACCGAGGCTCTGCGCCGCGGCGTCGACCACGCGGGTGATGGCTCCGGATTCCTCGACGTCGAGCTCAAACGCCGAACCACCGATCGAATCGGCCAGCGAGGTCAACAGCTCGACGCGCCGGGCGGCCACCGCGACCTTCGCTCCACGCTCGGCTGCGCTGATGGCGACCGCGTGACCGATGCCCGAGGAAGCGCCGACGACGAGAAGTCGCAGCCCGGCAGTATCGGGTTGATGGCCGCTCATCCTGATTGCCCCGCTTTCCGGTGTTAGGTAACCCTTTGTCGTCGGACAGTACCGTGCGCGATGAGTTCCGGACGCGCCGCGGGTCAGTACGAGAGACCGGCGTCATGTAAAGCCTCTAGCGAAGGAGCATCCGATGACGACAGCCAAGCCACCGGTGGTTGACGAGCAGACCTGGCGCACGGCGCTGGGTGATCTGCGCCGCCGCGAGAAGGCCGCTACCCGCGAGCTGGATGCGATCGCCGCCGAGCGGCGCCGTCTACCCATGGTGGAACTGCCCGAGTACACGCTCATCGGTGCCGAGGGACCCGTCCGGCTGGCCGACGTGTTCGCCGGCCACTCGCAGCTCATCACCTACCACCACATGTGGGCCGACGGGGCCGAATGGCAGTGCGGTGGCTGCACGGGCTTCACGTCCCAGTTCACCCGACTGGAGTTCCTCGACAATTACGACGCCCGCTTCGTCATCGTCACCAACGGCCCGATCGAAGAGGCTTTGGCCTACCGCGACAAGGTCGGCAACAAGATGCAGTGGTACTCGTCGTCGCAGAGCTCGTTCGGCGCTGACATGGACGCCGCTCCCGGCGCCGGCTTCGCCGTGAATGTGTTTCTGCGCGACGGGGATACCGTCTACCGCACGTGGCACACCAACGGCCGCGGCACCGAACAGCTCAGCCACAGCTTCGCGCTCATCGACCTGCTGCCCTGGGGCAGACAGGAGCAGTGGCAGGACTCCCCCGAGGGCTGGCCGAAACGACCAACCTATTCGGGGTGGCTCGACAGCCCAGATATCGCCCGCATGTACGGAAAGGACTCCCAGTGACCGAACCCGAGCGCTACGTCGTCACCCGCACCATCGCCGCCGCGCCCAGCGCGGTCTTCGCCGTGCTGTCAGATCCAGCCCGGCACAAGGACACCGAACCCGGGGACTGGGTGCGCGACGCGATCGACCCGCAGCCCATCACCGGCACGGGGCAGATCTTCGCGATCAACATGTTCCTGCTGCAGGCCGGCGGGCACTACGTCATACACAACCTGGTCAGCGAATTCGACAGGGACCGCACCATCGCGTGGTTTCCCGGTCAACTCGACAATGCCGGCGAGCACAAACCGGGCGGCTGGTGGTGGCGCTACGACCTGACACCCAATGGCGACGCCACCGACGTCACCCTGACCTATGACTGGACCGGTACGCCGCAGAGCTTCCGCGACCAGGTCGGCATGCCTCCGTTCGGCAAGGACTTCCTCGCCGAATCGCTTGCCGCGCTGGACCGTTCGGTCAAGTAGTCGCTCAAGTCCCGGCGTTGCCTGCGCGCCACTGGTCCCAGGGGATGTTCCAGTCGCCCAGGCCCTCGGTCCCCGGCAACACCGGGCCCACGGTGTTGGCCACCTCGACGATGTCGCCCCGTTTGGTGTTCTCGAAGAACCAGCGGGCATTGGCGGTGCTCACGTTCAGGCACCCGTGGCTGGTGTTGCTATAGCCTTGGCTACCCACCGACCAGGGTGCCGCGTGTACATAGATGCCGCTGTAGGACATCTGGGTGGCGAAGTCGACCTCGGTGCGATATCCGTTGGGCGAGTTGACCGGAACGCCGTAGGTCGACGAGTCCATGATCAGGTGACTGAAGCGGTCGCCGATGATGTAGGTGCCGTTGTTGGTCGGAGTGCTGTTCTTGCCCATCGAGATCGGCATGGTCTTGACGATCTGGCCGTTGCGCCGGATGGTCAGGGTCTTGGTGTTGTCGTCCGCGGTCGCGATGACCTCGTCCCCGATGGTGAAGTGGCTGGCGACGTTCTTCTGCCCGAACAGCCCGTCGCCCAACCGCACACCGTAGGTGTTCACCGTCACGTCCACCGCCGTGCCGGGTTTCCAGTATGCGGCTGGGCGCCAACGCACTTCACGATTGCTCAGCCAGTAGAAGGCGCCTTCCACGGGTGGGTCGGTCTTGACCGTGATGGCGCGCTGTGCGGCCGGCCGGTCGGTGATGTTCTCGTCGAACCGCACCGCGATGGGTTGTCCGATGCCGACGACCTCGCCGTCGTTGGGCAGCACGTAGGGCATGGTCAGGTTCGCCGGGGAATGCGTCTGGAAGGTGATGCGCCGGTTGGCGACCCCGCCGAGACCCAGCGATTGGGCACTGAGGGTGTAGCGCTCGTTGAAGTCGAGCGGATCAGTGCTCGACCATGTCAGGCCGTCGGCGCTGAGCTTGCCGGCAACCGGGGTGCCGTTGGCGTCGGCCATGCTGACGCTGCCCAGCACACCGTTCTCCGCGCTGACGGTCACCGGGGCGTCGACCGCCACACCGACCGCTCCGTCGGCCACCGAGGCATTGACCCTCGGCACCAGCAGATCGCCGAATGGCGTGCCCTTGTCGGCGATCACAGGCGGTGGTGGCGCCGAGACGGCACCCGTGCATGCCGATATGCCGAAGATCACAGCCGGAGCCAGGGCAACGGCCGCGCGGCGGAGCCGTTTCCGCCCCGGCCGGGTCAACGCCTGCACCTGCCACATTTCTCGCTCCACCTCGCATGACGTCAGCAAACCGACGAATTCTGGCAATAGTCTAAGGGAATGTCTGATGGCGGGGTTACGCACGGTCTCGCACCGGCAACACGGGCCAGCGGATTTCATCTTGAGCGCATGGCCTGTTATCGTTCCATGCGCGCGCCGTTAGCTCAGTTGGTAGAGCAGCTGACTCTTAATCAGCGGGTCCGGGGTTCGAAACCCTGACGGCGCACAACGAAAAGCCCCAGTAACCCTGGGGCTTTTTCCGTTTGCCGACATCAGCCCGCCTGATAGCGCTCGCCGATACTCTGCTCGGCTTCCTCCAGCAGCATTTCCACAGCGCCGGCGAGATGGGCTGCGGCATAGCCACGGTCGCGGTACTGCTCGCTTTTGAAGCGGTTGAGCTCTCGGCGTAGCTCGTTGAGGGTTTCGTCACTCACGTGCGCCATGTGATCTCCAGATGGGTGGTTGAACGGCGACTCGCACCGGGCCACTCGGCACCGATGCGAGTCGTCGGAAGGTGTCAGAAGACGGTCAGCGAGCCTCGACCTTGGCCTGACCGTCGGTGTAGGTGATGGTTCCGTGTTGGAACTGCGACTGCCATCCGCCGGGGATCGTCTCCTCGTCCGACGTGGGGTACCCAAGCCGGCCCCCTGCGCCGCCGTCGCGCTCCCACGCGTCTCGGATCCCGCCCCACACGATGTGAGCCCCGGTCTGCGGCGTCCAGTAGATCGCGCCGCCGTTGAACGTGCTGAACTGACCGCCGTTGGGCGCGGGCGCCTCACTCGCGGTCGGCAGGCCGAGCGGGCTGCTCGCGCCGCCGGTCGCGTTGTACTTCTGCAGGATGATGCCCTGAACGACGAATGAGCCGTTGGGCGTGACGATCGTGGTGCTGTCCGCCGGGCCGGTGTTCGGCGCACCGGGCGCAGGGCCGCCCGGGGCGCCTGGTTCGCCGGGGGCACCGGGAGCGCCAGGGGAACCGGGGGCACCGGGAGCGCCCGGGGCTCCTGCGTTGCCAGGCGCGCCGGGTTCGGCGGGCGCACCGGGGGCGGCCGTTCCGCCAGCGCCCGGAGCAACCGACTCGCCCGGAGTTGCAGTACCGGACTCCGCTCCGGTCGTGGCTTCGCTGGCAGGTCGGCTGGTCTCACTGCCCGACCCCGTGGAATTGTTCGAACACCCGACGCCAAGAGCGCCGGTAGCGGCAACTGCGATGATGCCGGCAAATCTCAAATATGTTTGCTGCATTGCAGGTCTCCCCTTGTCACACGGCTCGTACGTGTTGCGCTTCCGCTCGAATCCCGGCACGTCTCCCCCGGCCAAGATCCGCTTTTGACCTTAGCTGGCGACCCATGCGGTAGCAACCACTTGGACAATAAGAGCCGTTCACGGCCCACCCGCGGTTCGGTTCGAGCGCTCCACGCCATTCGCCGGAGTGTCAGCGGAATTACCTTGTGCAACAGCAGAAATGCAAATTAACGTCGGCGGTTCACGTAGCTGACGGACGAATTCTGAACTCAAGCATCAAACCCAGAGCAATCTCACAGCAAAATCGATCACGATGAGCGAAACGGTGGCCTCATCAGTCGCGATACCCGCGTAGTCGCTATCAGCAATCAGCTGACGATTGCGAATCGCGGCGCGCACCGAACCTCAATCCGACGCGCTGCGCGGCATGGCAAATGTGCTAACGGATAGCGAACATCACCTTGCGACGGCTCATACCATGAAGTGTTGACGCTGGCGATAGTTACTGTTTGGTAATCGTCAATGCATTGATCTGCTGGTCAGAGGGTGGGAATGCTGCTAGTCTGCAATTAGCTGAACTGCCGAGATCACAGGATTCCGGCGCTGGTTGCGAGAAAGCGAGGTGTTAGCTATGTCCCCGAGTGTCGGTGCAGACAACGCGCACCCCTCGCGTCGCGTCGATGTTGCTGCGCAACGTCCACTCATGGTGCACAGCTGCAGCCGCCTCGGCCGCACCGCCAATCCGCCGGGTTTCTCGTTGACAGGCTGGCTCCTGCCGGGCCGCCGCCGCTGAGCGGCGAGTTAGCTTGAGCCGCTGAGCGGCGAATTTGTCTGAGCCGCCCAGGGTGAATTAGTCTGCGCCGCCGGGCGGCGAGACGGCATACCTCAGATGGGCCGCGAGGCGGCCCCGTCAGCGGTTTTTGACTCGGCGGATGACGACGAACACCACCAGCAGGCCCGCCCCGGCCAGCGAAGCCGTCACGGCCGGCTTGCGCAGGAAGCCGATCACCGCGGCCTTGGCGTCGTCGGCGAGCCGTTGCGGATTGGCACGCTCGGCCAGGGAGTCGACAGTCAGCGCCAACTGATCGCGAGCCTGATCGATCTCGCGCTTGATGCTCTCCGGGTCCCGGTTCGCCACTGTGCTCCTCCAAGCCGCTCCGTGTCGTGCTGCCCTGCCGAACTACCCTAGATCAGCCTGCTCTGTATGAACGGCACCGGTCGACCAGAAGGGAATTTCGCGCATGCCGCCAACCCCGCGTCTCGAGGTGGGTGCCACCGCCCCCGCGTTCAGCTTGCCCGACGCCGATGGCAACATCGTCAAGCTTTCCGACTACAAGGGCCGCAAGGTCATCGTGTACTTCTACCCTGCCGCGTCCACTCCGGGCTGCACCAAGCAGGCCTGCGATTTCCGGGACAGCCTCGCCGAGCTCAACGGCGCAGGCCTCGACGTCATCGGGATCTCGCCGGACAAACCGGAGAAGCTCGCCAAGTTCCGCGACAACGAGGGCCTCACGTTCCCGCTGCTGTCGGATCCGGACCGCAAGGTGTTGACGGCCTGGGGCGCGTACGGCGAAAAGACCATGTACGGCAAGACCGTTCAGGGCGTGATCCGCTCGACGTTCGTCGTCGACGAAAAGGGCAAGATCGCCGTCGCGCAGTACAACGTGCGGGCCACCGGCCACGTCGCCAAGCTGCGCCGCGACTTGTCGGTCTGACGGTCCTCAGGTCTGCGTCATCAGCAGAACTGTCAGGTACGCCAGATAGGCGGCGACCATCGCGGCACCTTCACCGCGGTGGAGCCGCCGGCCCGTGATGAGAATCGGGATGCACACCAGGGTCGCGGCCACCATGATCGGGATGTCGATCCACACCAGGCTTGACGACAGCCTGAGGCCGTGTGCGGGCACCAGGCACGTCACTCCCAAGATCAACAGAATGTTGTAGACGCTGCTGCCCATCAGGTTGCCGATCGCGACATCGCGTTGCCCGCGCACCGTGGACACGATGGTGGTGACCAGTTCGGGAGCCGACGTTCCGATGGCGACGACCGTCAGGCCGATGAGGGCGTCGGACACCCCGAAACCGCGGGCCATCCCGACCGCGCCGGTGACGAGCCATTCGGCACCGACAACGATGACGACGATGCCGCCCACCATCATGACGGGGTCCAACACTGCGCGTCGGCCTCGCGGTATTCGGTCCCCTTCGGTGCCCCCACCGCTCGGGTAGGCGAGCGCGTATTCGGTGACGACCTCGCTACGCTCGCTGCGCGACGAGCGGATCAGCGCCGCGCTGTAAGCGATTGCGCCACAGACGAGTACGGCACCATCGGGGCGGGACAGCACGCCGTCAACCGCTAGCACCCACAGCAGCACGGCGGCTCCGGCCATCACCGGCAGGTCGAAGCGAAGCGTCCGCGTCTCGATCGCCAACGGCCGCAGAAGCGCACTCAGGCCGAGGATGAACAGGATGTTGACGACGTTGGTGCCTGCGATGTTTCCCACCGCCAGCTCGCCGCTGCCCTCCGCCGCCGCGGTGATGCCGATGGCGAGTTCAGGCAGGCTGGTCCCGATCGACACGACGGTCAGGCCGATCAGGATGGGGCTGATGCCCAGTCGCGCAGCGATATTCGTGCTGCCGCGGACCATCAGTTCGGCGCCGACGGTCAGCGCGATCAGGCCCGCCATGAACCAGGCGGCGTCTCCCGCCATCACCGGCTAGTCTGCGAGCCGCTCCAGCAGCAGCGCCTCGGCGGTAGCCGCCTTCTCGAACACGCCGAGGTGCAGGCTCTCGTTGATGCTGTGGGCTTGAGTGCCGGGATCTTCGACACCGGTGACCAGGATCGTCGCGGCGGGGAACGCCGCGGCGAACTCGGCGATGAACGGGATCGAACCACCCATGCCCATATCGACCGGATCGGTGCCCCAGGCCTGGCGGAAGGCGGCGCGGGTCGCGTCGTACACCGGACCGGTGGCGTCGATGGCATACGGCTGCCCGACGTCACCGGCCGTGACGGTGACCTGCGCACCCCACGGCGTGTGCTTCTCCAGATGACGCGTCAGCGCGTCAAGGTGCGCACGAGCGTCACCGCCAGGTGCCACCCGCATGCTGATCTTGGCGCGGGCGCGCGGGATGAGGGTGTTGGAGGACTTGTCGATCGGTGTGGTGTCGATACCGATCACCGTGATGGCGGGTTTGGCCCACATGCGTTGGACCACTGAGCCGGAACCGATTTCGGACACTCCGTCGAGCAGTCCGGATTCTTGGCGTACCCAGCCCTCGCCGCGGTCGACGTCCGCGGCGGACGCCTCGTGCAGGCCGGCTACGGCGACGTTGCCCGCGTCGTCGTGCAGGCTGGCCAGCAGCCGCACCAGCACGCTCAGCGCGTCGGGCACCACTCCGCCCCACAGGCCCGAATGCAATCCGTGGTCGAGGGTGGCGACCTCGACGACGCAATCCGCGAGCCCTCGCAGCGACACCGTCAGTGCCGGGGTTTCGGCGCTCCAGTTGTCCGAGTCTGCGATGACGATGACGTCGGCGGCCAAGGCGTCACGATGCGCGGCCAACAGAGCGGCCAGTGACGGGGAGCCCGATTCTTCTTCCCCTTCGACGAACACGGTGACACCGACCGGAGGCTTACCGTCGAACGCCCGGATCGCGGCCAGATGCGTTGCGATACCTGCCTTGTCGTCGGCGGTGCCGCGACCGTAGAGCCTGCCGTCGCGCTCCTGCGGTTCGAACGGCGCGGAGTTCCATTGGGCGGGGTCGCCTTCGGGTTGCACGTCATGGTGGGCGTACAGCAGGACCGTTGGCGCTCCCGGCGGGGCCGGGTAGTGCGCGATGACGGCGGGCGCGCCGCCTTCGCTGACGATCTTGACGTCGGGTAAACCCGCATCGGACAACAGCTTTGCGACGGCTTCGGCGCTGCGGGCCACCTCGCCGCGGCGGGCCGGGTCGGCCCACACCGAGGGGATGCGGACCAGATCCTCCAGATCGGCCCGCACCGACGGCAACACCTGTCGTACCCGCTGCACCACGTCACTCATGGTGATGACATTAGCGTCACCGTCGAGCCCAGCGAGTGTGCGCGAAATGCTGACCAGACACGGCGTGTCGAGCAACAGACACGCACACTCGCGGAGCTGGGCCGGAGCTGGGACGGGCTAGGGCTCGAGCTCCTCGATGATCGCGACGGCGGCGGCGGTGTCCGCCTCATGCGTGAGCGACACATGGATGGTCGTGTTCTCCAGGTGCCGGGCGATCTCACCCGACAGCCGGACCTTCGGACGGCCCCACATGTCGGTGACCACCTCGATGTCGCGGTGGATGTCCTCCGGCAGCACGGGCCGCTTGGAGAACCGCGAACCCGACCAGGCCTTGATCACCGCCTCCTTGGCGGCCCAGCGGGCCGCCAAGTGCCGGGCCGCCGACGAACTCTTGTCCGCGGCGTCCCGGCGCTCACCTGGCGTGAACGTCTCGGCGAAAACCGTGCCTGGCCGATCAACCTGCTCGGCGAAATCCGGTATGGAAACCAGATCGATGCCTACTCCGACTATCGCCACGCAGCGACCTTAGCGGACATACAGGTCGCCATCGCCAAGCCGGGCTTCCGCATCGAGCAGCATGGCCGCTTCCTGAGGCTTCTCCGGCCCGTCGTGGTCGAACCGGCGGTCGGCGGGCTTCTCGTACATCGGACGCCCACCGGCGATGGCCGAAGCCAACCGGCGCTGACCGGCCAGCGTGCGCTGCTCGGCACGCTTGCGGTAGCTGTCCCGTTCGGCCGGGTCGATCGACGCGATGAACGCCTCCGGGTGAACCAGCGCGACCAGGCCCGACACGTGACCGAACCCGAGGCTGGTCACCAGACCGGCCTTGATCGGGAACTTGCCGCGCAGATCCAGGGGCTCGCGCACCCAGACGAAGTGGCCGGAGGTGGCCAGCTCGTCGTCGACGCAGTCCAGGCTGCGGTTCGGCGGGATGACGCCGTCGCGCAGGATCTGGCACAGACCCATCATCTGGAACACGGCAGCGCCGCCCTTGGCGTGCCCGGTCAGCGACTTCTGGCTGACGATGAACAGCGGGTTGCCCGCCGAGCGTCCCATCGAGTCGGCGAGCCGCTCGTGCAGTTCAGTCTCGTTGGGATCGTTGGCCAGCGTCGAGGTGTCGTGCTTGGAGATCACCGCGATGTCGTCGGCACCCACACCCAGCTTGGCCAGCGAGCGGACCAGCGCCGAGTCCTTGCCGCCACGGCCCGCACCCAGGGCGCCCAGGCCCGGGGCCGGGATCGAGGTGTGCACACCGTCGGCGAAGCTCTGCGCGTAGCCGACCACGGCCAGCACCGGCAGACCCATCTTGACGGCCAGGTCACCGCGAGCCAGCAGGATGGTGCCACCACCCTGCGCCTCGAGGAACCCGAGCCGGCGCCGGTCGTTGGCGCGGGAGAACTTCGAGTCGCTGATGCCCTTGGCCCGCATCATCTCGGTGTCGGCGGTGGCCGCCATGTCACCGAAGCCGATGATGGCTTCCAGGGTCAGATCGTCGAAGCCGCCGGCCACGACCAGGTCGGCCTTGCCGAGGCGGATCTTGTCCACGCCTTCCTCGACCGAGACGGCCGCGGTGGCGCAGGCGCCGACCGGGTGGACCATCGCGCCGTAGCCGCCGACGTAGGACTGCATGACGTGCGCCGCAACAACGTTCGGCAGCACCTCCTGCAGGATGTCGTTCGGCTTGGCCCGGCCCAGCAGGTTGCCGTGGTACATGGTCTGCATCGAGGTCATGCCGCCCATGCCGGTGCCCTGTGTGCTGGCCACCAGGCTCGGGTGCACCCAGCGCATCAGCTCGGTCGGCGTGAAGCCCGACGACAGGAACGCGTCGACGGTCGCCACGATGTTCCACAGCGCCACCCGGTCGATGGAGCTCGCCATGTCCGGGGTGATGCCCCACACCGTCGGGTCGAACCCGGTGGGGATCTGTGCGCCGACGGTCCGCGACAGCTTGGTCTTGCGCGGCACCCGAATCTCGGTGCCCGCCTTGCGGATCACCTGCCAGTCACCGGAGTCCGGCACCGGCCGGGCCACGGTGTGCTCGGGGTCGAAGGACACGAACGCCCGGGCATCGGCCTCGCTGGACACGACGAACGAGAAGTCCTTGTCCAGGAAGACGCTGACCAGCAGCGGCGAGGCGTGATCGGGGTCGATCGCACCATCGTCGACGAACTCACGGATGCCGCAGCGCTCGACGACGGTGTCGTGGTAACGCTCCACGATCTCCGATTCGTCGACCAGCTCACCGGTTTGGGTGTCGTACCAGCCGGCCTTGGGATCGTCCTCCCACTTGACCAGTCCGGTCGTCCACGCCAGCTCCAGGACGCCGGCCGCCGACAGCTCGCCGGAGACCTCCATCTCGTAGCGGGTACGCGATGAGCCGTACGGGCCGAGCTCGGCACCACCGACGATGACCACCAGATCCGCCGGATCCACGTCGAGGTCCTCGAAGACCGGCGCGGGCGCCGGGGCGTATCCGCGCGGCGGCGACGGCAGTGCGGCGATGACGCCGTCTGCCGTCTCGTCGTCAGAATCTGATGCGGCAGAGGACATTTCCTCGCGAGCCTTGGCGGCCAGCTCGGCCATATCGAGCTTGATGTCGCCGAGGCCACCGGTCAGGTCGACCTTGATCGGCGAATTCGCCGCGGCCACCTTGGATTCCACCGTGCACAGGTCCAGCAGCATGGCCGCCATCTCCGCAGTGGTGTAGGTGGTCACGCCTGCCTCTTCGACAGCGCTGACGATGGCGTCGTTGTGACCCATCAGGCCCGTGCCCTTGGTCCAGCCGATCAGCGCGTGCGCCAGGGTGACCCGCTCGGCCCACGACGTCTCGGCGCTCCAACGGCTGACCAGCGCGTCGAGTGCCGCCTTGGACTCGCCGTAGGCACCGTCACCGCCGAACATGCCGCGGTTGGGCGAGCCCGGCAGCACCACGTGCAGACGCGAGGCGATGTCCCGCTCGGCACCGATCGTCGACAGCCCGCCGATGAGCCGCTGCACGGCCCACAGCAACACCTTCATCTCCATCTCGGACCGCGAACCGGCCTCCGACAGATCGCCTGCCACGCGGGGCGCGGCGAACGGGAACAGCAGCGTCGGGGTCTGCGCGTCCTTGAGGTGGATGGATTGCGGCCCAAGGTTTTCGGCCTGATCGCTACCGACCCACTCCACCAGCTTGTCGATGTCGGAGTAGGACGCCATGTTGGCCGGGACGACCCACAGCGTGGCACCGAAGCGGGCGTTGTCGCGGTAGAGCTTCTTGTAGAAGGCCAACCGGTCGTCGTCCAGGCGCGAGGTGGTGGCGATGACCGTGGCACCGCCGTCGAGCAGCTGCCCGACCACCGCGGAGGCGATCGAACCCTTCGATGCACCGGTCACGACCGCGATCTCGTCGCGGTAGCGGCCCAGACCGGGGTTCTCGGCGCCGGCCGCGATGCGACCGAACAGCGACGCGTGCACGTTGCGGCCCGCGGCAAGAGCCTTGCCCTGCCACCAATTCGCCTGCGTACCAACCACATGCCCGGCACCTTCGAAGCGCTCGGACAGTCGCGGCCAGTCCGCGTCGATCTCGCCCTCGTCCGCCAGCCACAGCTTGACCAGGTCCTCACGGGCGCTGGCCCAGCGGTCGTCGAACACGACGGCCTTCTTGGCGTCGAACGCCGGGGCCACCAATCGCGGCCAATCCGAACCGAGTTCGGTGGTCACCAGGTCGATCAGCTCGGCGTCGGTGGCCGCCTCCGGGGTGGTGACGGCATTGTCGAGCCCGAGCTGACCCAGGATGGTGCGGGCCGTCGCGGCCAGCACGCCGTCACGTCCCGTGACCTTCTCGGCGAACTCGGTGAGCGCGGCCGAATCCACCACGCCGCCACCGGCACCGCCTGCCGACGGCAGGGACACCGGCACACCGCGTCGGGCACCGACCGCGGTCACGGCCGCGTCGATCACCTTGTCGACACTGGCGGCGTCGGCGAGCGCACCCGGGTGCAGACCACCCAGATCGCCACCACGCACGCTGCTGCCCTCACGGGTTCCCAGCGCGACCTCGACGGTGACGTGCTTGGCCCAGCCGGCACCCAGCTCCCAGGTCTTGGTGACCCGCTCGGTGATGTACGCCGGACGCTTGCCGGACGGGCCGAGGACGGTCCGCAGCTGGTCGTTGATGGCATCCGAGAGCACGGGGCCGAACGGCTTGTAGGTACGGGCGAGCTTGCTCACCTGTCCCTTCAGCGCACCCAGATCGGCTTCGGCTGCACCGTCGATGGCGCCGAGGTTCAGCTCGGAGCCCAGGTCGACCAGCAGCTGGTTGCGGCGCGACGACGCGCCGTCGGTGATGTGCTCGATGGAGTCCAGCGCCTCGATCTGGTCGATGCGCATCTTGGCCGAGAGCGCGATGAGCGCCACGGTCGCGTCGGCGGCGTCGAACGTGATGTCGTCGGGACGCGGGCCACCGGATGCGGCGACCGGAGCTGCCACAGCAACCGGGGCTGCTTCGGCAGGAGCGGATGCGGCGGCCGGAGCCGCGGGGGCATCGTCCACCTCGGGCTCGGGTTCCGGATCGGTGTCGGTGGCGAACAGCACGGCCGCGTCACGCTCGCTGTTGAGCACCTCGACGGTGCTGTGCGAGTACTCCGGCAGCTTGAGCGTGTTGGTGGCCAGGCCGGCGACCGTCGGGGCCGACTTCACACCGATCTCGACGAACCGCTCGACACCGAGACCGCCTGCGGCCTCCTCGATGAACAGCAGGTCCTGCGTCTCGATCCAGCGCACCGGGCTGGCGAACTGCCAGGCCAGGAGCTCGATGACGATCTTGCGGCACAGCTCCTTCGGCTTCTCGTTCCGCCAGGTGTCGTAGTCGGCGAGGATCTCGTCGAGCGGCTCGGCCGGAACCAGGTCGCGGATCTCTTGGATGAAGTCCTTGTCCAGGGTGAACGGCCGGGGCACCAGGTTCGGGATGTACTTGCCGACGATCAGCGCCGGGTCCTTGTCGCTCGGCATCACGCGCTCGAGGCTGCGACGGAAGTCGTCGACGCCCACCCGCAGCACGCTGGAGTGGAACGGCACGTCGATGCCGGGCACCAGGATGAACGACCGGCGACCGCCGGAGAGCTCGCGACGCCGCTCGACCTCTTCCTCCAGCGCTTCCAGACCGCGCACCGTACCGGCGATCGCGTACTGCGAACCACGCAGGTTGAAGTTCACGATCTGCAGGAATTCGCCTGTGCGTTCGGCGATCTCGGCGACGAAGTCCTTGACGTCAGCGTCGTCGAGGTCGATCTGCGACGGCCGGATCGCGGCCAGCCGGTAGTCCGACCGCCCCTGCGCATCCCGCTCGACGATGTCGTGCATCTTGCCGCCGCGCGCGAACACCACCTCGAGCAGCGCTTCGAGTTCGTATACGCCGGACACGCAGGCCAGCGCGGTGTACTCACCGACGGAGTGACCGCAAGCGATCGCACCTTCGACGAAGGCGCCCTGCTCACGCATCTCGGCGACCTGAGCCGCCGCCACCGTGGCCATGGCGACCTGGGTGAACTGCGTCAGGAACAGCACACCGTCCGGGTGGTGGTAGTGCACGCCGGAGGCGATCAGGCTGGTCGGGTTGTCCCGCACGACGTGCAGCACCGAGAAGCCGAGGGTCTGGCGGGTGAACTTGTCCGCCGAGTCCCACACCTTGCGGGCTGCCTTGGACCGGGCTCGGACCTCCATGCCCATGCCCTTGTGCTGAATGCCCTGGCCGGGGAACGCGTAGACGGTCTTGGGTGCAGCCAGCCGTGCCGTCGCCGACATCACCAGATCGGAGCCGATGCGCGCCTGAACTTCGAGAACCTCTGCGCCGACGTCGATTCCGACTCGGTCGACGCGGAAGTCGACCTGGTCGCCTGGCTTGACCATGCCCAGGAAGCGGGCGGTCCAGCCGACCAGCTTGGCCGGCGGAGCCGGCTTGCCGTCGGTGGCGGTGGCCACGTGCTGAGCCGCGGCCGAGAGCCACATGCCGTGCACGATGGGCGATTCCAGCCCGGCGAGCAGCGCGGCGGCCCGATCGGTGTGGATCGGGTTGTGGTCACCGGAGACCACGGCGAACGGCCGCATGTCGACCGGTGCGCCGATGGTGATGTCGCGGCGACGACGACGCGGGGTGTCGGTGGCGTTGTCGGAGATGGCGCCGCCGGCCTTGATCGGGTCGGACAGCTCGGCATCGCCGGTGCGACCGCGGATGGCGAAGCGCTCCTCGAGCGTGGCGAGAACTGTTCCGTCGGCGGACTTCACCGTGACCGAAACCGGGACAACCCGGCCGACCTCGGTGTCGTAGGCAGCCGAAGCCGTTGCGGAGACGGTCAATTCGGCGTTCTCGGTCGGCAGCGGGGCGAGCAGCTGCGCGGCGTGGTCCAGATGCACCAGGCTCAGCAGCCCCTCGACGACCGGGAATCCGTCTTCGGTGACGGCCGATCCGATGGCGGCGAACACCGCGGGCCAGCAGCGGCCGACCAGCGCGTCGGGCACCACGGTCAGGGTCGGGGCCAGCGGGGCGCCGAAGGTCGCGGTCACACCGGTGTGGTCGGCGACTGTCTCGGGATCCCAGGTGACCGTCACGGTGGCGGTCGAGTCGACCACCGGCGGCAGCGCGTCGGGGCCACTGACGCCGGCAGCGATGGCCAGCACCGCCCGCATCGCGGTCGAGGCGTCCTCGACCGACACGATCGGGGCGCCGCCGCTGCGCACGGCGTCGGTCAGGCTGAACTTGATCTCGATCCAGGTACCCGAAAGCGGCACCGAGAGCACGACGTGCGTATCGTCGATGACCTCGAGCCGGGCCCCGGTCGAAGCGTTTGTCGCCGAACGGTTTTCGTTGACCTGCCAGTCGGCGGGCGGGGCGATGCGGTGCACCGGGTTGGTGGCGGTGCGCCCGGCCCACAGCACGTCGGGGGCGTCGAGCAGCACGGCCAGCGGGCCGCTGACGCCGGCCCGACGGGCGCGGCGGGACAGCACCGGCACCGGCTGGGCGCCGGCGGTCAGCGCCTCGTCGACGGCGGCCTGCTCGAAGCGGTCGAGCAGTTCGCCGACGGGCTCGTCGACGCGGGTGATGCCGGCGACGGCGGCCGTGCCGGGGATGACGCAGACCTGATCGGCCGCGTAGCGGGCGTCATGCGCCTGCCACAGCGAGTCGCTGCGCCACCAGCGGCGCACGTCCTTGTCGATGACCGGCACGAAGTTGACCGGCTTGCCCAGTGTCTTGCACAGCTCGGTGAAGAACGGGACGTCGGCCGGGTGCAGCTGCACCGAAGCGGCATCCGGGTAGGCGCCGACGAGCGCGGCCAGCGCACCCTTCGGATCCTCCAGCAGCTCCTCGTTGTCGAACAATGTGTCGATCGGACCGAAATCCTGTGCGTGCAAACGGGCCTCGGCACGCTTGAGCATCTGCTCGAAGCGGTCCCGCCAGGTGATGTCGAGCCACGGCGAGTGCTCGCGCTTGGTGTCGGCGGTGCTGTTGCCGTCACCGATCGCGAGCTCCACGTAGCGGCGCAGCCACTGCAGGTAGGTCATCTCGGCGACATCGCCGAAGTACGGCTTGGCGGTGTCGGCCATGGCCGCGATGATCTCGTCGCGACGGGCCGCGACGGCGTCGGCGTCACCGGCGACCTCGTCGAGCAGCCGGCCGCACCGCGACGCGGTGTTGTCGATCTCGTGGATGTCGGCACCGAGCTGGCTGCGCCCGGAGGCCATGCCGCCCTGGGCCTTTCCGGCACCCACCCATTGGTCGGTGCCCTGCGTGGCGACCAGCAGCTCCTTGACCTGCGGGCTGGTGGTGGCCTCCAGGGCGGCCATCGCGGCGGTGCCGACGAGGATGCCGTCGACCGGCATCAGCGGGTAGCCGTGGCCGGCCGACCACCGGCCGGACAGGTAGTTGGCGGCCTGCTCAGGCGTGCCGATGCCGCCGCCGACGCAGATCGTGATGTTGGACCGGCTGCGCAGCTCGGAGTAGGTGGTCAGCAGGAGGTCGTCGAGGTCCTCCCACGAGTGGTGGCCACCGGCGCGGCCGCCCTCGATGTGCACGATCACCGGCTTGGTGGGGGCCTCGGCGGCGATGCGGATCACCGAGCGGATTTGCTCGACGGTGCCGGGCTTGAACACCACGTGGCTGATGCCTGCGTCGTTGAGCTCGTCGATCAGCTCGACGGCCTCTTCCAGATCGGGGATGCCCGCGCTGACGACCACGCCGTCGATCGGGGCGCCGGACTGCCGGGCCTTCTGCACCAGGCGCTTGCCGCCGACCTGGAGCTTCCACAGGTAGGGGTCGAGGAACAGGGTGTTGAACTGGATCGCCCGGCCGGGCTCCAGCAGCGTGGTGAGCTCGGTCATGCGGTCGTTGAAGATGCCTTCGGTCACCTGACCACCACCGGCCAGCTCGGCCCAGTGGCCCGCGTTGGCGGCGGCCGCGACGATCTTGGCGTCGACGGTCGTCGGGGTCATACCGGCGAGCAGGATCGGCGAGCGCCCGGTGAGCCGGGTGAACTTGGTCTCGAGCTTGACCGAGCCGTCGGGCAGCGACACCAGGGTCGGGGTGTAGCTCGACCACGGGCGGGCCACCTCGGGCACCGCGCCGATGGTGAACAGGTTGCGCTGGCCACCGCGGGTGGCGGCAGGCACGATGCCCACTCCGAGGCCGCGGATGACGGGGGCGGTGAGGCGGGTGAGGATGTCGCCGGGGCCCAGGTCGAGGATCCAGCGGGCTCCTGCCTCATGCACCTCGGTGATCTCGTCGACCCAGTCCACCTGGTCGACCAGGATCGCCTCGGTCATCTGCTTGGCGAGCGTGACGTCGAGGCCGACGGCCTCGGCCCAGCGACCGACGATCTCGATGCCGTCGGACAGGCGCGGGGTGTGGAAGCCGACCTCGACCTGTACCGGATCGAAGACCGGGGCGAAGACCGCGCCGCCGCGGAGTTTGCTCTTGCGCTCGGCTTCTTCCTTCTCGGCGATCTGGCTGCAGTACAGCTCGAACCGCGAGAGCTGCTCGGGCGTGCCGGTGATGACGACCGAACGACGACCGTTGCGGATGGAGAGCACCGGCGGCAGCACGGTGCGGACGTCCTGAGAGAACTCTTCGAGCAGTTCGTAGATGCGCTCGGGCTCGGCATTGGTGACCGAGACCATCGGCGGACGGTCACCCAGCACGGTGATGCCGCGCCGACGCGCCACGAGCGTGCCCGCGGCACCGATCAGCTGGGCCAGCGCCAGCAGTTCGACGTCTTTGGCGCCGGCGGCCTTGAGGGCCTCGACAGCCAGCACGCCCTGGGAGTGCCCCACAACCGCCACAGGCGGCGTGGCGGTCAGGTCCATACCCTGACGGGCCAGGGCCCGGATGGCGGCCATCTGGGTCAGCAGGACGCCCGGCACGGATACCGCGGCCGACGTCAGCTGCTTGGTCGACGGCACCGGCTCCTCGGAAGCCAGCGCGCGGACCCACTGCAACGGCTCGAAGCCGATGGGGCGGACCACGACCAGTTCGGCGGCGATGGGCTCGAGCAGCAGCTCGGCCTCACCGGCGAGGGTCGCCAACTCGGCCTCGATACCGGCAGCGGACACCAGTTCTTCAAGAGTCTCCAGCCAGGCGCTGCCCTGGCCACCGAAGGCGACCGCGTAGGGCTCGCCAGCGTTGAGGCGGTCGACGAGTGCCTGAGCGGAGTCGGCCGCACGTCCTTCGGATCCAGACTCGTCGTTCCGGTCGGCGGACACTCGGTCGTGTTCGTAGATCGTCACTGGCGCTCTCCTCGGTGCTGCTGGGGTGTTGTCGCGTGCGGGTGGCCGTATGCCTGCCATGTCTGTCGGGGTCCCAGAGGGTGCCCCCGGGCGTCAGGCCATCGGCGATTCAGCGTCGAATCCGGCCAAGGATGGCCTCCCCTCCGGTTCGGACCCGGACGGTGGGCGTGCATCCCTGCCGTACTAAGACTGTCATAAGAACCAGCGGGCATTTCCTCCGCGGATCGGTTACTGGCGAGTTCTACGCGCGGGTAACCGTCGGCAACGTAACACCGCGTTCGACAGTGACAGAACGTATTCGGTACAAACATCCTGCTGGCAGGTGGTTACGGCCGAGTAGGGCCAACAGTGCAGATCAAAGCAGTATTGTTACCAAATCGTTATCTAAATTTTGGGACCCGCGAAACGCCGTCGAGCAGCACATTGCCAGTCGACAATGGCACCAAAACTGTCAAGCGCAGCGTACGGCTGAGGATAAAAAGTTTGCTGGAAAACCTTACCAGTCAGTAATGTTTAGTCCCACTGGCCGTACTGCGGCTTGAGAATGTTGTTGATGTCGACACCAACTCCCCCGACGTTGCGCGTGTCGATCTCGACCTGATGCAGATGCGCCGCCGGATGCGCGACGCCTCCCGGCGATCCCCAGTTGTGCTGCCAGAAGTACGAGCCGAGGCCATCCTGCAACGCCCACTCGATGGTCTTGGAGTTGGCGTACACCCCGGTGCGCTGGTGCCCGACCACCGATTCCCAGCCCCGCAGATACGGCGCGACCTGCTGTTTGTACTGCTGCGGTGTCGGATCGTCGTCGATGGACGCGTAGATCGGCGCGCCGTAGGAACCACCCGCAGCAACGTGCAGCTCCCAACCGCGCTTGGCATGCTGCACGCCCGCGGCCTGTCCGCCCAACCAGTCGGCGCTGTCCTGCTTGCCGTACTGATAGCAGGACACGATCTTCAGACCACTCTGATAGAGGTCCCGGGCCTCGGGCAGCTGGATCGGCTTGCCGAGCATCCAGGCCCCGCCGGGGCGGCGATCGGACACGTAGCGGATGGCACCGAGCGCGCCTGCCGATCGGATGTCGGAAGCCTTGATGACGCCGGCGGCGTAGTCGAGCAGGACACCCAACGGCGCGGCGGCAGCAGGTGGCGCGGCAGCCAGCTCCCCCAGCCCGAGCAGCGCGGGTGCAGCGGCGGCGCATCTGAGCAGCTCGCGCCGGGACATCGACACGCATCTCAGATTACGACAGCTGTCCCAATACTCACATCAACGCCACTGGCCACATAGCTATCAATATTCACACCCGTCCTGAGCGCACTGAATCCGTCGTGACACGGGCTCGGCGGCACGAAATCGGCAATGGCGCCCCGCCGCGACCGACGAATCCCTACGATGACCCACCATGTCCTCGGGGATGATCAGCTCACCGCCCGACACCCCCGGCGCCCCCTCCGGCACCGACCCGCGCATCGAACTCGTCAGCGTGCGCAAGGTGTTCGGCGATGCCCGGCACCCCGTGGTCGCCGTCGAGTCGGCCGACCTGTCCATCGCCGACGGAGAACTGTTCGCGATCCTCGGCCCGTCCGGTTCGGGTAAGTCCACCGTGCTGAGGATGATCGCGGGGTTCGAGGAACCCACCGCGGGCAGCATCCGGCTCGGCGGCGTCGACGTCACATCGGTGCCCGCGCGAAAGCGCGACGTCAACACCGTTTTCCAGGAATACGCCCTGTTCCCCCACCTGACCGTCGCCCAGAACGTCGAATACGGCCTGCGGGTCAAGGGCGTACCCAAGGCCGAACGGCGCAGGCGCACTGCCGACGCGCTGGACATGGTGCGGCTCACCGACCAGGCGCCGCGCAGACCCGCCCAGTTGTCCGGCGGTCAGCGCCAGCGGGTGGCGCTGGCCCGGGCCCTGGTCGGCCGGCCGCGCGTGTTGCTGCTCGACGAGCCGCTCGGTGCGCTGGATCTCAAGCTGCGTGAACAGATGCAGGTCGAGCTGAAGGCGATCCAGCGCGAAGTCGGCATCACCTTCGTCATCGTCACCCACGATCAGGACGAGGCCCTCACACTCTGCGACAGGCTCGCGGTGTTCAACGCCGGCCGCATCGAACAGGTGGGCGCCGCGCGCGAGGTCTACGAGCGGCCTGTCAACCGGTTCGTCGCCGATTTCGTCGGCACCTCAAACGTCCTCGAGGGCGCCGACGCCGAGACCGTGTTCGGCAGGTCCGGGACGCTCGCGGTGCGGCCCGAACGAATCTCGGTGCAGCACAACAACACAGCCGCGGCACAGGGGTACCGAGCGGTCGATGCCACGGTGACCGAGATCATCTATGCCGGTCCCCTGACCCGCGTCGCGGCACGAACGGCCACCGGAGTCTCGTTGGCGGCCAACGTCCTCACGGCCAGCGCCGGCCTGCCCAGCGATCTGGCGCACGGTTCGGCCATCACCCTGACCTGGCCGGAATCCGCAGTCCACCACCTCGACGGTTGAGTCACGAGATCAAGGAGCCGACGATGAGAACTCACAGAATCCGAGCTCTGCGCGCGGGATTGGCGATCGCCGCGTGCGTGACACTGATCGCCGCGTGCTCGGGGTCCAAGACCCCGGGAACCACCGGAACCGCGCCACCGAAGCTCGAACCGCTGAGTTCGGTCGGCAACGGCGAGGGGCAGCTGAACCTCATCGCGTGGGCTGGCTACGCCGAAAACGGCTCCAACGACAAGAAAGTCGACTGGGTCACGCCGTTCCAGCAGCAGACTGGCTGCCAGGTCAACGTCAAGATCGGCAACACCTCCGACGAGATGGTGCAGCTGATGCGCAGCGGCCAGTACGACGGCGTCTCGGCGTCCGGAGACGCCACGCTGCGGCTCATCTACGCCGGTGACGTGTCGCCGGTGAACACCGACCTGGTGCCCAACTACGCGACGATCTCCCCGTTCCTCAAGGACAAGCCGTGGAACTCCGTGAACAATCAGATGTACGGGATCCCGCACGGCTGGGGCGCAAACCTGTTGATGTACAACATCGATGCCGTGCGCGACGCCCCGAACTCCTGGGCTGCGGTGTTCACCGACTCGGGCAAGTACAAGGGCAAGGTGACCGCCTACGACAATCCGATCTACATCGCCGACGCCGCGCTGTACCTGTCCAAGACGAAACCGGAGCTGGGCATCAAGGACCCGTACTCGTTGACCTCCGAACAGCTCGACGCCGCAACGGATCTGCTCAAGGCCCAGCACGAGAACATCGGCGAATACTGGTCGGACTACACCAAGGAAGTACAGGCCTTCGAATCCGGCACCACGGTCATCGGCACCACCTGGCAGGTGATCGCCAACACCATCGGCGGTGACAACAAGGTTCAGGTCAACACCGTGCTGCCCAAGGAAGGGTCCACGGGCTGGTCGGACACCTGGATGATCTCGTCGAAAGCCGCCCACCCCAACTGCATGTACAAGTGGATGAACTGGATCACCTCGCCGGAGGTCAACGCCCAGGTGGCGGAGTACTTCGGTGAAGCGCCTGCGCAGACCAAGGCCTGCGAGCACACCACCCAGAAGGATTTCTGCGACGTCTACCACGCCACCGACGCCGACTACGCCGCACAGATTCACTACTGGACCACACCGCAGACCCAGTGCGTCGACGGCAGCGGCAACAACTGCACGGCCTACAGCCAGTGGGTCGACAAGTGGCAGCAGATCAAGGGCTGACCCGGCGGGTGCGGCTGGCGTTCCTGCTGGCGCCGCCGCTCACCTGGCTGGTGGTGGCCTACCTGGGTTCGCTTGCCGTCCTTCTGGTTTCGGCGTTCTGGAGCACCGACGAGTTCACCGGCGCAGTAGTTCGCACCTTTACCGGCGACAACATCGTGCGGGTGCTGACCGACGAGGTGTTCCGCATCGCGACGTTGCGGACCCTGGCCGTGGCCGCAACGGTCACGGTTCTGTGTGCGGTGCTTGCCGTTCCGCTGGCGCTCTACATGGCCAAGGTCGCTTCCCGCGCAGTGCGGCTGGCCCTTGTGGTCGCCGTGACCACGCCGCTGTGGGCGAGCTATCTGGTGAAGGCCTACGCCTGGCGCATGCTGCTGTCGCCGGCAGGCCCGTTGTCGTGGGCGACGGGTTTCACCCCGGGCTACGGGTTGGTGGCCACGGTCATCACATTGACCTACCTGTGGTTGCCGTACATGGTGATGCCGGTCTACGCGGCGTTCGAACGCGTCCCGGACTCCCTCATCGACGCCAGCTCCGATCTCGGCTCCTCCGATCTGACCACGATGCGACTGATATTGGCGCCCTTGGTGTTCCCCGGCATCGCGGCAGGTTCCATCTTCACCTTCTCGCTGTCGCTGGGCGACTACATCGCGGTGACCATCGTCGGCGGCAAGACCCAGATGCTCGGCAACATCATCTACGGGCAACTCGTCACCGCCAACAACCAGCCGCTGGCGGCGGCGCTGTCGGCCATCCCGCTGATCGCGATCGTCGCCTACCTGCTGGCGATGCGGCGCACGGGCGCGCTGGAGAACGTGTGATGTTTTCCAGCGGAGGGCGACGCGGGCTTCGCATCTGGACCGTCGCAGTCATGGTGTTCCTCTACACCCCACTGGTTCTGGTGGTGCTCAACGCGTTCAACTCCTCACGCACGTTCGCGTTTCCTCCCACCGGTTTCACGTTGGCCTGGTGGTCGGCCACCGCACACAGCACGGGCATGTGGCAGGCGCTCGCCAACTCCGTGGTGGTGGGCCTGGCCGCGACGGTCATCGCGCTGGTGCTCGGCACCATGGTGGCCTTCGCGGTCCAGCGGTACCGCTTCTTCGGCCGCAACACCGTGAGTTTCCTTGTGGTACTGCCGATCACGCTGCCCGGCATCGTCACAGGCATCGCGTTGAACGCGACGTTCACCTCGACCTTGGCGATGACGCTCGGGCTGGCGACGGTCATCATCGGCCACGCCACGTTCTGTATCGTCATCGTGTTCAACAACGTTCAGGCCAGGCTGCGCCAGATGGGCACCAATCTCGAAGACGCGTCCGCGGACCTCGGTGCCTCGGACTGGCAGACGTTCCGGCTCGTCACCTTCCCGTTGATGCGCGGGGCGCTACTGGCCGGGGCGATCCTGGCTTTCGCGCTGTCGTTCGACGAGATCGTCGTCACCACGTTCACTGCGGGCCCGACGGTACAAACCCTGCCGATCTGGATCTTCGCCAACTTGTTCCGGCCGAATCAGGCTCCGGTCATCAATGTGGTCGCCGCGGCCCTGACCGTGCTGGCCATCATCCCTGTGTGGCTGGCCGGGCGCTTCGGCGGTGATCCCGCCACGTCGCGGGTTTGACGGTCAGGCGATCGCGGCGGCCTGTTTGACGGCTTGGTCGAGCAGGCTCGACAGCACGGCACGCGCCAGTTCGCGGCTGTCCGCTTCAGGCTGGGCGGTCAAGTTTTCGGCGACCGTCGCGACTGCCGATTCGGCGAGCGCATCGATCGCCGCGTCGGTCGCCGTGGTCACCTGCGCGATGGTGTGGACCCAGAGCTGTTGATCGGCTACCTGGTCGACAACCTCGGCGAGCACCGGGTCGGTCAACGCCACGGCGCCGTCGACGATGCGCGCCAAACCGTGCGAGACGAGGGTTCCGACATCGGGATTGGCTGGGGCGATCCGCAGCCGACGGACCTGTTGGCCCACCGCTGTCGGTGGGATACCCAGCACGTCGACCAGGCTGCGGCCGCCGCGCAGCCCGTCGAAGAACTCGGCGATGTGTGCCGAGCTGAAACCTTTGCCGAGAAGCTGGCTGATGGCCGCCAGTTGCGCCAGGTGGGCCTCGCCGTAGTACGCCGAACGACCGACACGACGAGGCGGATCAAGCAGCCCGCGCTCACGGTAGGCGCGGATGTTCCGGGCGCTGATGCCCGAAATGCGCGCCAGATCGTCCAACCGATACTCAGTCAATCTGACCGTCCCCGCACCGGACCGGACAGCGATACATTGCACCACCCTACCCCGGGCGAACAGCACCGAGCGAAGTTTTCGCATCACCGCAGATGCATTTGTCGAATGAGCTATCAAACCTTTCATCTGCATATATGTCAGTCGCGCGACAAAGATTCACACCCGCACCTGCAATCACAGCCAACTACCACTATGCCGCCGCCTGGGTGCGGTGAGTCAATTCACCCGACCAGGATTGGAAAGCGGCAGCCCAGGTGCGCGACCATGGTGCAAGACATTAAGACAATCCGTTCGACGAAAGGCCGCGAGTGCGTCCCTGGATCGTCTGGGCCACCGGACTGCTCGCGTACATCGTCGCGGTACTCGACCGCACCACCCTCGGTGTTTCCGGTTTGCAGGCCGCCGACCGGTTTGCCGCCAATCCGAGTGTGCTGTCGAGCTTCGTCGTGCTGCAGGTGATCGTCTACGCCGGCGCGCAGGTGCCCGCCGGGCTGCTGCTCGACCGGTTCGGCTCGCGCATACTCATCGTCTCCGGCGCGGGGCTGATGGCCACCGGACAATTGGTACTGGCGCTGAGCGAGTCCCTGCCCGCCGCCTTCGCCGCACGCGCGGTCGTCGGGCTCGGCGACGCGGTGACGTTCATATCGGTGCTGCGGCTGGTGCCGCACTGGTTCAAGCCCTCGCAGGTCCCGCTGGTCACCCAGTTGACCGGCATCTGCGGCCAGCTCGGCCAGGTGTTGTCCGCGGTGCCCTTCCTGGCCCTGCTGACGGGCTCCGGCTGGACACCGGCGTATGTGTCCGTTGCCGTCTTCGGCGTCGTTGCGATGGCGCTCGCCCTGGCGCTCGTCCGCAACAATCCGCACGGGCGGGTCGCCGCAGACGAGACCACCTCCGTCCACGACATCCTGGTGAGCGTCAAAACGGTGTGGTTGCGCCCCGGCACCAGGCTGGGCTTCTTCACCCACATGGGCACGCAGTTCTCGGTGACGGTGTTCGCGCTCATGTGGGGTGTGCCGTATCTGACCGTCGCCCAGGGACTGTCCACCACCGTCGCCGGCTCGCTGCTGACGGTCTCGGTGGTCGTCGCGATCACCGCGGGCATCGCGATCGGGATCTTCACGGGCCGCCACCCGCACCGGCGATCACGTCTGGTGCTCGCCATCATCGCCAGCAATGCCCTGATCTGGACGGTCGTTCTCGCCCTGCCCGGCCGTGCCCCGCTGTGGTTGCTGGTGACGCTCATCGTGATCATCTCGGTCGGTGGGCCCGGTTCGATGGTCGGCTTCGACTTCGCCCGCACCTTCAATCCGAGCGCCACCCTCGGGACCGCTCAGGGCATGGTGAACATGGGCGGCTTCCTGGCCGCGCTGCTCGTCATGCAGTCCATGGGACTCATCCTGGCCCACGCCGGCGACTATTCCGCCGCCTCGTTCCGGGTGGCCTGGGCCGTTCAGTACGCAGTCTGGGTGCTGGCCACCATCGGCATTCTCATCACGCGCAGTAAAGCCAGAAAGCTGATGCGAGTCGAGCAGGAGCGAATGCTGCTGGAGGGCTTCGAAGCTCACCCGCCGCGCTGATCGGCAAGCCGTCTGGCGACGATCTCCCTGGCGTGCCGGTGGCCCACGAGTTCGAAGCCCGCCACGATCACCATCGGAGCCGCCGTCACCACCAGCAAGCACGGTGCCAACGAGATCTCTGCGGCGGCCATCGCCACGGCCGCGGCCAGTACCGCGCCGGCACCCACCAGCAGTCCGGTGTGGAAGACGTCGACCGTGCCGACAAGCATCGAGTAGATGACGAACATCGCGGTGATGTAGAGGGCGACCGGGATCGCGACGGACAGCACCGTCGCCACGGTGCTCAATTGGGACTGTTCTTCGACGTAGTACGCGGCGACGTGCAGCCCGGCGCCGGTCGCCACGATCGCGCCGAACACGAACAGGTGCAGATAGCCGTACAGGAACGAGACCTCACGGTGGGCGTGCAGCAACTCTGCTGCGGGCACCAGGAAGTAGACCCACCACATACCGAAGGTGAGGCCCGTGCCCGCCACGGCGAGCACGACCGCATCTGCAGACCAGCCGTGCTCACCGACGGCAGCCGACAGCGATGCCACCGTCCCGACCACCCCCTCGCCGAGCGCGATGATGGCCAGCAGGCCGTACCGCTCGGCGATGTGGTGGGCATGCCAGGGCGTGCCACCCATGCGACGCTCGGCGAGGAACGGCCCGGATATCTCGAGGGCCATCAGCACCAGTGCGCCCGCGGCGAAGACCCACACCGACGTGCTCACCAGGATCTGCGCGATCCAGCCGATTTGCGCGACGACGATGACGGTCGCGTACGTCAGGCAGGCGGCCCGGCGGTCCGGATCCTGACGTGCGGCCCGTAACCACTGCGCCACCATGGCAATTCGCATCACCACGTACCCGGCAACCATGACGGTGTTGTTCACGTGGCCGCCGTGCTCGATGGAGGCGAAGGTCTGCGGGAGCCCGAGAGCCAGGATGATGACTCCGACCATCTGCACCATGGTCATCAGCCGGTAGATCCAGTCGTCGGTGTCGTACGCCGACGCGAACCAGCTGAAGTTCATCCATGCCCACCAGATGGCGAACACCGCGAACCCGAACCCCAGCAGGCCGTCGCCCACGTGTCCCTCGGCCAGCAGATGCGCGAACTGTGAGGCGGCCACCCCGAACGCGATGGCAAACGTCAGGTCGAACAACAACTCCAGCGGCGAGGACACCCGGTGCCGTTCATGGGGATCGCGTCCCGACATCCGGCGGATCCGGTGGGTCTGCACCGGCGAATTCGAATCGCCCTCGGTCACGTCTGCGCGTCCTCCCGGTCGGTGGTCGACGCTGACGGTACCGGGACGGGCGGTGTTGCACTGGTTGGCGGCGCCGGTCAGACCGGGTCGAAGGATGAGATCAGCCAGCTACCGTCGACCTTGGTCAGTCCGACCTTGACCGTGCTGGCCGCGAAGCTGCCGTCCGGATTCTGGTTACTCGTGGTCGCTTGATTGACGAAAACCATCACCACCGCCGAATCGGGATGCATCTCCATGACCGCACTGCGGACCACGGCCGCTGAGGTGGACACCGCTTTCTGTTTTGCCGCGGGTGTGACGATCTCCTGGGTGAACTTGTTGTAATACGACAGGAAGTCACCGGTCAGATGGGATTTGGCGGTGGTGAAGTCGTGATCGAGGCTGTCCGGCTTGTACGACAGCAACGCCACGGTGCCGTCCGTCGCAGCCTTGAGGACGGTCTGCTGCGCGGCCTGATCGGTGGCGCGGTCCGGCCGGTATTGCGCGAAGTACAGCCAGCCGGCCAACGCAGCCGACACCACCAGTGCGAATGCCAGGGTCAGCGGAAACCAGTGATGTAGCAGGGGCGTCCACCACCGGCGCTTACCGGTGCCGGCCTGCACGTCTGCGACGTCGTCGAGGTCGGCTATCTCGACGAGGTCGAACACGTCCGGTTCTTCGGTGTCAGTCTTCACGGTCACGGTACGAACTCGACTTTCGCCAACTTGATCTGGCCGCCCTCCCTGGTCAGGCTCACCGCAACCCGCCAGGACCGGGGCTGCTGCTGGGCGCCGGCGGTGTTGGTGACCCGGGTGGTGGCTGCGACCAGGACCACGGCATTGTCATCGGTCATGGTGTCGACCGCCGCCGCGTTCACGGTCGACTCGGTCACGACCTTGGATTGCTGAGCAAGTTTGATGAAGTCGTTCTGCTGGGCCTCGAAGTCCTTTTTGAAATCGCCCGTGGAATTGCTCAGGATGTTCTTCACGTCGTCCTGAACGTGGTTGAAGTCCAACGACATCAGCGTCACGACACTCTGCCGGGCGGCCGCGGTGAACTCCGCCGTGAGCGCGCGACGATGATCGGCCTGGCCGTGCTTCCAGATCATGAACCCGCTGGCCCCCAGCAGCGCACAGATGGCGATGATCGCCAAGCAGCTCGCCAAGACTTTCCAGAACAGTCGCGGGATGTGCAGACGGCGCAGACGCCTCGGGGATTCTTCGGTATCTGTCGCGGCGCCTACCGCTACATCATCCTCGGTGTGCTCAGCCGGCTCCGTCGCGGTCGATTCGACCTGAGGGACCTCGACCTCGACGTCGTCGAGCAGCAGTTCCCGCGCGGCAGCCTGGTTGCGGAGCCGGATCGCACGCGCTCTGGCGCGCGCCGCTGCGGCGACTGCCTCGGCTTCTTCGGCTTCGGCCTCGGCCTGTTCGGCCAGAGCCAATGCGTCCTCCGGAGCCGGGTCATCCGGTCCACCATCGAGTAGCGACGATGAAGGCTTGCGGGACGGCATATCGACCTCCTGTCCGTTCAGCAGCCTGCTTAACGAGAATCACGTTATCAGTTTTGGGTAGTGCTCCGACACTACCTCATCCGACGAGGCTAGATAAATGCCTATTTATCTGCGGAAACGGTATTTACGAGCTATGTCACCACAGTGCTTAAACTGCGCCAAGCCGCGTTTCGAGCCGATCCTTCATGACCTTGCCTGTCGCATTGAGAGGCAGCTCGTCGAGAAATTCCAGATAGCGCGGCACCTTGTAGCCGGCCATGCGCTCACGGCTCCAAGCGAGCAACTCATCGGCGGAAATGACTGAGGCACCGGGATTTTCGCCGCGCACGACGAACGCCTTGCCGACCTGCCCCAGCCTCTCGTCGTCGACGCCGATGACGGCCACCTGCGCGACGGCGGGATGCTGCAACAGATATCCCTCGATCTCCGCCGGGTAGGCGTTGAAGCCGCCGACGATGAACATGTCCTTCTTACGTCCGACGATCCTCAACCGCCCGGACTCGGTGAACTCACCGAGGTCCCCGGTGTGCAGCCAGCCGTCGACGTCGATCGCCTCGGCCGTCGCGACGGGATCATCGAGGTATCCCTGCATCACGCCATATCCCCGGACCATTACCTCACCGTCGTCGGCGACCCGCACCTCGACGCCGTCACACGGCAGCCCCGCCGTCGTCGCGACATCGACCGACGAGTCTCCTGGCCGCGACAGCGTGACATTGCCCGCCTCGGTCAGCCCGTATCCCGTCATCAGCGTCTGGAACGGCAACTCGTCATGGATCCGGCGGACGAGTTCGACCGGGATGTCGGCGGCGCCGGTGACCCCTGCTCGCAACGTCGCCAGCCTGCCCTTGTCAGCGACCGTCAGCAGCGAGTGGTACAGCGTGGGCGGCCCGGGAAGCATCGTGATGCGTTCGGCGGCAATGAGATCCACCACGCGGTCGATGTCGAACACCGCGACCGGCAGCATCGTCGCACCCCGCAGGAACGATGCGATCAGACCGGCCTTCAGCCCGAAGGTGTGGAAGTACGGGTTGATCATCAGGTAGCGATCACCCTCGCGCAGGTCCGCGAGTGTTGCCCACTCCCCGTACATCCGAAGCGTCTGGCGGTGATTCATCATGGCGCCCTTGGGGCGCCCGGTCGTGCCGCTGGTGTAGATGACGTCGGCGATGTCACCGCCGTCGATCGCACCCTCGAATGGCTCACCGCCACTGAGGAAGTCCGACTTCAGATCGATCGACGGAACGCCAGGGATATCGAAACCCTGGCCGAGGAAGCCTTTTTGGACCAGAACGGCCTTGGCACCGCTGCGGGCAACCACGTCGGCGGCCTCATCGGCCTTGAACCGGGTGTTGACCGGGACGAGCACCCCGCCCGCGGTCATCAGGCCGAACGCCGCGATGATCCATTCCGCGGAGTTCGGCGCCCACAGCGCAACCCGGTCCCCCTTGCCGACCCCGAATCGGGCGAATGCGCCCGCGGCGGTGCGGATGCGTTCGGCGACTTCGGCGAAGGACAGGCGCAGCGGACCGTCGACGACAGCCTCGGCGTCGCCGAACCGGTCCGCTGCACTCAGGACCATCTCGGGGATGGTCCGCCAGTTGCGTTGTGTCACACCGTGACGAGCCGACCGAGGTTGCCGCCCATGATCTTGGCCTGGTCCTCCATCGACAGGTGCTCAAGTGCGGTCACGTAGTGCGTCGGCTCCGCGAGACCCTCGGGATGCGGCCAGTCCGAACCGTAGAGCACCTGGTCCACACCGATGAGGTTGATCAGGTCGTCGATGCCCTCTTCGTAGAACGGGCTGACGAAGATGCGGTTCTTGATCTCCTCCATCGGGTTGCCCAGGAACGCCTCGGGGGCTTTCTTGTACACCTCGGTCATCGAATCAAGCAGCGGGAACATCCATTTCGAACCGGCCTCGACGATGCCGACCTTCAGCTTCGGGAACCGGAAGAGCGCGCCGTGGATCACCCAGGAGGCCACCGCATCCTGGATCGGACGCCATTCGTTGAGGATCGACATGGCGTTGGTCTGGAACGGCAGCATCTCCTGTGCGGCACCGTCCCACTCCGAGGTGTACCGCGAGTAACCGCTGTCGGACGAGTGCATGCCGACGAAGACGTCGTATTCGACGCACTTCTGCCAGAACGGGTCGAACTCGGGCAGCGCGAAGGACCGCGGCCCACGGAAGCCGGGCACCGGAGCCGGCCGGACCAGGATGGCGCGCGCGCCGCGCTTGACCGCCCATTCGAGCTCCTCGATGGCCTTCTCGACGATCGGCAGCGTGATGACCGGTGTGGTGAAGATGCGGTTCTGGTAGTTGAAGCCCCAGACCTCGTCGAGCCATTGGTTGAGCGAATGGATCAGGACGTGGATCGCGATCGGATCGTCGCGCAGCCGCTCCTCGATGAGGCTGGCCAGGGTCGGGAACATCAGCGAGCGATCGACCCCCAGCTGGTCCATCAGCTCCAGGCGGGGAGCCGGCTCGAAGAACGCGGGAATGGACTTCATGGGTTCGCCGAACAGCTCGCGCTTGCTCTTGCCGTCGGGGTTACCGAACTTGAAGTACTCCTCCCAGGCACCCGGCTTGGCGACCACCGAGAACGTCGGGTTGGGGATGTAGTTGCTGATCTGCCCCTTGATCGCAATCTTGGTGCGGCCCTTGACCTCGACGTACTGGACGACGTCTTGGTACTCCTCGGGCAGGTAGGTCAGCAGCGCCTCGGGCGGCTCATAGAGGTGGTTGTCCGCATCGAACAGCGGAAACGGAATGTCGACGCGGTGCGACAGTTGCCCCATGGAATGCTCCTTTTCGATTCATGAGAATATTATTCTCACTTTGTGGATGTCGCAATGCCGCCCCCGGCGACATCGCGCGCGAGGTCACGCCGGATGACGAACTTCTGCACTTTGCCGCTCGCCGTTCGCGGATAGTCCTGCCCGTCGGGCACCTCGTGCAGTTCCTCCGGCCATTTCTGGCGCGCCACCCCGGCCTGTTCGAAGTGCGTGCGGACCCGCTCCAGGGTCGGCATGGCATGCCCGGCGCGGACCCGCAGCACGGCGGCGACGCGTTCGCCGAGCCGCGCGTCGGGCACCGCCACGACCACGGCCTCGACCACTTCGGGCAGCGTCAGCAGCACGTCCTCGACCTCGATGGCGCTGATGTTCTCTCCGCCGCGGATGATCAGGTCGGCCGCCCGGTCGGTGATGGTCAAGTAGCCGTCGTCGTCGAGCACGCCGATATCGCCGGTCCGGTACCAGCCATCGGCATCGAAGCACTTGGCTGTCAGCTCGTCATCGGTGTAGCCCAGGCACAGATCCGGTCCGCGGCTGAAGATCTCGCCGTCCGGGCCGAGCCGGATCTCGACGCCGGGCCGCGGGTTGCCGTCGGTGAACAACCGCTTGGCTTCCGGCGCCGACGGCCCCGACCCGGTGATCGACGGATGCTCGGTGCTGCCGTACGCGCGGAAGACGAACATGCCGAGGTCGGCCAGCCGGCGGGTGACCGCGGCGGGCACGGTGGATCCACCCAGCCCCACGGTCGTGAACCGCGACCGGTGCGCCTCGGTGCAGTCGGGATGGTCGAGCAGGCTGCTGACGAAGTAGGGCGGTCCCCCGCCGATCGACATACCCTCGGAGTCAAGGAGTTTCAGCACCTTTGCCGGATCCCACACATCACAGAGGTCGATCGGGGCGCCCTCGAGTACCGGGATGAGAAAGGCGCCGACCATCCCGATGAAGTGCCCGACCGGGGTGGCGGTGAGCTGGCGCCCGCGGTTGGGCGGATAGTTCTCCAGCAGCTGGCGCGTCTCGAATGCCAGCGTCTGGTGACTGTGAATGACGCCCTTGGGCGCTCGGGTGGTGCCCGAGGTGAAGGCGATGAGCGCGGGCCCGGCCGGGTCGGCCGGCAGCGTGGCGGCCATCGGTTCGTCGGCCAGCAGATCGTCGAAACTCGGTGTGCCCACGAGGCCGACGGTCGGCACCTCGGCGCACAGATCGGGATGAAACGTCATGCGGCCGAAGTGTTCTGTGGTGATGAAGACTTTCGGCTGCGCGGTCGCCATGATGTGCGCGAGTTCCTTGCGGCCGTAGAAGTGCACGATCGGCACGGTGACTGCGCCGAGAAACGCCGACGCCCAGAACGCGGCCGCGGCCTCCATCCAGTTGGGTAACTGCAATGCCACCACGTCCCCGGGCCCGACGCCCCGTGCGGCCAGGCCGGCGGCCAGCCGCCGCGCGATCCGTTCGACATCAGCGAACGTGCCCGCGTAGGGCCGCATCTCGGAGTGTGCGTGAAAGCCGGCGTCCGGGCTGGCCGCCAAGCAGTCGGCCAGCATCTGCCCCAGCGTCTCGGGACGCCACCATCCTTCCTCGACGTACCGTTTGGTCAGCTCAACGGGGATGTCGCGCACAACGGCGATGTTATTCTCCATGAGCGAGAATGCCAATATCGGAGCGGAGAGCGGTTATGGTCGAGCTGGACATCGTCGACGGCCTGGCCGTCATCACCATCGACCGGCCGCACGCCCGCAACGCCATATCGCTGGACACCATGGACGAGCTGGACAAGGCGCTCGACGGGGCTGCCGAGGCACGCGCGCTGGTTCTCACCGGCGGCGGGGACCGGGCGTTCGTCTCCGGCGGGGACCTCAAGGAGCTTGCCGCACTGCGCACCGAACTCGAAGCGTCACAGATGGCCTGGCGGATGCGGACGATCTGCGATCGCATCGCCGGCTTCCCGGGCCCGGTGATCGCGGCGCTCAACGGCCACGCCCTCGGCGGTGGTGCCGAAGTCGCGGTCGCCGCCGACATCCGGATCGCGGCCGACGACATCAGGATCGGCTTCAATCAGGTGACGCTGGCGATCATGCCGGCCTGGGGCGGCGCCGAACGCCTTGGCGCACTGGTCGGCCGGAGCCGGGCACTACTGCTGGCGGGGACCGGACAGGTCCTCGACGCCGATGCGGCACTGCAGATCGGCCTGGTCGATCAGGTGGTGCCACGCGCCGAGTTCGCCGAGAGTTGGCGCACGACGGCGGCCCTGCTGGCCCGTCGACCGGCCGGCGAGATCAAGCGGGTGCTGAGCGGCGTGCCGGCGACCGAAGCCGTCAGCGCATTCGCCCGCCTCTGGGTGTCCGACGAGCACTGGACCGCCGCCGAAGCCGTCATGAAGAAGGTCAAGTAGTCCGGCTCAGTTCACGAATCGGATCGTCGCCGTCCCATTCCAGCGCCGCGCGGCGCACGACATCGGCCATGCCTGCCATGCCGTCGGCGAGTTCGGCGATCTCCACGACCGTTGCGCCCGTCGGCGGCTCGAAGTACGCGAACCTGACCACCACGGCCCCACTCCGGGCAGGCCGGGATTCATGGTCAGACAGCCCATCGCCATTTGATTCTCACTGGACGAGAATGACATTTCCGATTATCGTCAGCGACGTGTCAACACAGATCGCTCTCGCGCCGGAGATCTCGACATGGCCGGCTGCCGAACCACAGTTGATCGGCAGCCGTTGCGCAGGCTGCCAGGCCACCACCTTCCCCGCCCAGGCCCGTTGTCCCAAGTGCAGCGGCGCCGACACCTGCGAGCAGCTGCTGCCCCGCCGCGGCACCCTGGTCGCCTGGACCACCCAGGGCTTCCCGCCCGGCGCCCCATACAAGGGACCCATCGGAAAAGACTTCGTGCCCTTCGGCGTCGGGCTGGTCCAACTCGGCGACGTCGTCCGCGTCGAGGGCCGACTCACCGAAAACGATCCGGCGAAACTGCAATTCGGGCAGGACGTCGAGCTCACGATGACCCCGTTCACCACGGTCACAGATGACAGCGGGGATTCTGTGGAATTGGTGACCTTCGCCTTCCAGCCCATCTGAGGAGCCATATGAACGACGTAGCCATCATCGGCGTGGGTCTGCACCCGTTCGGCCGCTTCGACAAGACGGCCATGCAGATGGGCGCCGAGGCGATCCAGCTCGCTCTCGACGACGCCGGAATCGCTTGGAAAGACATCCAATTCGGGTTCGGCGGCAGCTATGAGGTGTCCAACCCGGACGCCGTCACCCGGCTCGTGGGCCTGACCGGCATCACGTTCACCAACGTCTTCAATGCCTGTGCCACCGCGGCCAGCGCTATCCAGCAGACGGCCGACACCATCCGGCTGGGCAAGTACGACATCGGTATCGCGATCGGCCTCGACAAGCATCCGCGGGGCGCCTTTACCGACGACCCGGCCAAGCTCGCCCTGCCCCAGTGGTACGCGGAGAACGGCCAGTTCGTCACCACCAAGTTCTTCGGCATGAAAGCCAATCACTACATCCACAAGCACAACATCTCGCGGGAGACGCTCGCACGGGTGGCCAACAAGAACTTCCGCAACGGTGCGCTCAACCCGAATGCCTTCCGCCGCAAGGAGATTTCCGTCGAGGAAATTCTCAACTCGCCGGTGCTCAACTACCCGCTGACCCAGTACATGTTCTGCGCCCCGGACGAAGGCGCCGCCGCCGTCATCATGTGTCGCGCCGACATCGCCCACCGCTATACGGACAAGCCGGTCTACGTGCGGGCCAGTGAGATCCGGACTCGGACGTTCGGGGCCTACGAGGTGCACGCCACCTCGGCACCGCTCGACGAGGATCCGTCGCCGACGGTGTACGCGGCCAGGGCGGCCTACGAGGCGGCCGGTATCGGACCCGAGGATGTCGACATCGCCCAGCTGCAGGACACCGACGCGGGCGCCGAGGTCATCCACATGGCCGAGACTGGGCTGTGTGCCGACGGCGAGCAGGAAAAGCTGCTGGCCGACGGGGCCACGGAGATCCACGGTTCCATCCCGGTCAACACCGACGGCGGCTTGATCGCCAACGGTGAGCCGATCGGCGCGTCGGGTCTACGTCAGATGCACGAGCTGGTGCGGCAATTGCGCGGTGAGGCCGGCGACCGCCAAGTGCCGGGCAATCCCCGCGTCGGCCTGGCACAGGTGTACGGCGCACCCGGCACCGCGTCGGCAACCATCCTCTCGCTTTAGCTTTCTCCCGCGAGCAGACGCTGCGGTACGCGACACGCCCGGCTTCGCGAACCTACATGTCTGCTCGCCGGAGGGACTGGTCGTCAGAGGAACGGTCACCACGCATAGATGGCGAGCACGGCACCCCAGAGCAGCACCAGCCACGCGTCGGTCACGACACGCAACCACATCGGCGCAGACCGCACGTCCATGAAGTAGCGAATCACCATGCGGCACTTGACCGCTCCCAGTGCCAGCACCACAACAGTGATGGGCACACTGGGCTGCGGGATGCCCGGCGACCGGACCGGGCCGATCCACCACGACGTCACCGTCAGCATGCTCAGGATCAGCCACACACACGTGAGCACCCTGCTGTGGCGTCGCACGTCGGACGCGGTACCGGTCGACGTCACAGCCTCACCTCAGCACGTAGAGCAGCGTGAATATGACAATCCACAGCATGTCGACCAGGTGCCAGTACATGGCTCCGGTCTCCACCATCGAGATGCGTCGATACTGCGGGTTGCGCAGCTCAAAGTAGTTGACGCCCAAGAAGACCAGTCCGAGTGCGACGTGAAACAGATGCACGCCGGTGAGCAGGTAGTAGAACATGAAGAAGTCGTTGCTGGAAAAGGTCAGCCCCTGGCTGATCTTCGCCGCCCACTCGAAGGCCTTGATCACGATGAACACCACGCCGCACAGGCCGCCACCGACGGTCAGTTTCATGGCGCGATCACTGTCACCCGCCCTGGCGGCGAGCACACTGCGGGCGATGAACCACGAACTGGTGAGCAACGCCAGGGTGTTGACCACGCCGAAATTGATGCTCAGATGCTGCTGTGAGGCGAGGAACAACTCGGGCCGCTGTGCCCGGTAGATCATGAAAATGACGAAATAGCTGGAAAAGATGACGAGGTCGCCGAGCACGAAGACCCACATGCCACCGTCGGCGGGTAGATGCGGTGCGGCCGCGGCGGGCTTGCGGAGCCGCTCGACGAGCGTCATCAGTCCTGCACCCGCTCATCCGGTGCTTGCTCTTTGATCGTCCGGTACAGCAGGTAGATGATGCAGATCTCCCACACCACGAAAACCACCGTGCCGACGTAGAAGCTGATCGACCCGTTCCAGGCCAGTGGGCCGGATTTGAACACGAACACCGGGCCGGCGAGCAGTTCGGTGACGATCATCCAGATCGACATGTACGCAAGCCATTTCGGGAGTACATCGTTGCGGTCCAGGAAGATCGCCAGGGCCAGCACCATGTTTTGCGTGGCGAAACAGCCCAGCGAACCGACGAAGGACAACAGCCCCAGGTCGTAGAGCAGTGCGGTGAGGTCCGGATCGCGGTCGGGGCGGTACGCCGCGGCGACGAAGGCGAACGCAGCGAACAGGCAGCCCGGGACGGCTCCGACCGCCAGCGACGCAATGTAGGAGTAGGCGAACACCGGCGCGACGGACATGCGCTTGATCTGAAAAGCGATGAGCCCGTTGGCGAATCCGGTGAAGCCGATGAAGATCATCAACAGACCGAAGCCGATGCGGATGCTCAGCGAGTGTTCGGTGAAGAACGCCACGACCTGATCCGGTCCGACGTCGGGCCGCGGCGGTGGCATCACCCGGGTAAGCACCACGAAGATCAGCCCGAAGATGTTGTAGAACACCGGGATGGTCCACCAGCAGATCCACTGGTCGACCTTGGGGCGCCGCGTCCAGGCCGGCGCGGCCGACCGGGTGTCCAATACCGTTGTCGTCGTGGTCATATCGCCGGCCCGGTGTTCGACTCCGCGGCCTGCCGGGCGATGGCGGATCGCAATACGACGAACATCACCGCGATGTAGACCACGAAGGCGGTGTTGCGCAGCCAGAACGAGATGGCGCCGTCCCACGCCAGCGGCCCGGTCCGGAAGACGACGGCGCATGCCGCGGGCGCCATGGCGGCAGCGGTCACCAGACTGAAGGGCGCCACCCACCGGGGGAACACGGGCTGGGCCCGCGCATCGAGCCACACCGCCAGTGCCAGGCAGAGATTCGCGACGACGACCATGCCCACCGGCGCGACGAAGATCAGCCACGCCAGATCGTTGAGTAGTTGGGTCAGTTGCGGATTGCGCTCGGGACGGAACGCAGCGACCAGCCAGAAGATGTCGGCGATGGCCAGCAGCGTCGCGCCGTTGGCCGCCGCGGCCAGGTAGCAGTACGCCAATACGTGACTCGGTGTGGCCATCCGTTTCATCTGCACCACGACGACCATGAAGAACGGGATCAGCATGATCGCGCACAGGTTGACCGTGATCATGCTGAACCGGATCATCGCTTCGTTGTGCCGGTAGAACTCAGCGACCTGCTCGGCGCTCAGGTTCGGTGACATCGGCGGCCAGAACCCGGGGAACGCGATAAGCGCGGCGAGCAGCACACCGGCGAAGAACGGGGTGATCCAGAGGCTGATCCATTGCGCCCTGGTGTTCATCGGATCGCACGCCCTTCCGCCCAAGGGACCGAACTAGCCGATCGGCTATCCAGGCGACGGTAGCCGGACGGCTAGCCGACGTCAACGGTCTGAGCGCACGCCAGCGCTAAACACATCCTCAGAGACGGAAATGACGTTCTATGATTTGAAAGTGATGTTTCCAGGCCGGCGAGCGCCGATCGGGTGAAGGCCTCAGGCGGATGCCTCGACCGGCTGCGGCTCACCCTCGAGGCGCCGCAGCCAGCCCTCACAGAACTCGATCACCTCGTCGTGGCCCGAGGACATCCCGAGCGCCTGCTCCATGACCATCACCCGCGAGACACTGGTCGCAAAGATCGTCCAGACGATGGGCGGGACCTCGGAGACGTCGACACCGTACCGGTGCAGCGCCGCCGTCATCGCCTTGGTCTGCTCCTCGCGGAACCGCTCGGCATAGTGCGCGATCTCCGCCCGCAACGCCTTGCGATGGTTGGCCAGCCCCATGATCTCCATCGTGAGACGGGTGGCGGCGGGGTCCGTGCCGAACCGCCACAGCGCCCACAACGGCTGAGCGGAATCCAGCGCGCGCGCCTGCGCGACCAGGCCCTCCTCGGCGCGTCTCCGGAACACCGCAAGGAAAAGATCGTCCATCGTCCGGAAGTAGTAGTGCACCAGCTGCGGTTTGAGGCCGGCCTTGTCGGCCACCCGGCGCGAGGTCACCGCGGCGTAGCCCTCCTCGACCATCAGCTGTTCGGCGGCCTCCAGCAGCACGATGCGGTTCTTCGCGTCCGGCGCCCCGATCCTCCGCGCCGATGCCATGCCAGGCTCCTTTCCCACCACACAAAACGGCACGCAAATCGTAACCGCGCCGCGCCGAGTGATCTTGACCACGACTCTACCGCCATGCTAAGCAAGTGCTCAGCACTTTGGCCCATCTCGTCGCGCGGCCCAACCTGCCGCGAAACCGTCACCGCGCACATTGATTTCGGGAGGTAGCGCACACCATGGCCGATTCACCGACGACCGACTTCGACACCGTCGACTACTTCACCGACCAATCCCTGGTTCCCGACCCGCATCCATACTTCGACCATCTGCGCAGCAAATGTCCCGTCGTCCGGGAGCCCCACTACGGCGTCCTGGCCATCACGAGCTTCGACGAAGCGACCACGGTCCTCAAGGACACCGACACCTTCTCGTCGTGCATCGCGGTCGGTGGACCTTTCCCGCCACTGCCGTTCACGCCCGAGGGCGAAGACATCACCGCCCAGATCGAGGCTCACCGCTCTGCCCTGCCGATGTTCGAGCACATGGTCACCATGGATCCGCCGCAGCACACCGACGCCCGCTCGCTGCTCAACCGGCTGCTGACGCCGCGTCGGCTCAAGGAGAACGAGGACTTCATGTGGCGGCTCGCCGACGAGTGCCTCGATGACTTCCTGGCCGACGGACGCTGTGAGTTCCTGTCCGCGTACGCCAAGCCGTTCTCCCTGCTGGTGATCGCCGACCTGCTCGGAGTGCCGGAGGCCGACCACGACGAGTTCCGTCATGTGCTCGGTGCGCCGCGGCCGGGCGCCATCGTCGGTTCGCTGGACGGCGATGAGCTCGCGATGAACCCTCTGGCCTGGCTCGACGAGAAGTTCGTCGGATACCTGCAGGATCGGCGGGAGAACCCGCGCGACGACGTGCTGACGGCGCTGGCGACCGCGAAGTATCCGGACGGGTCGACACCCGAGGTCATCGACGTCGTCCGCTCGGCAACCTTCTTGTTCGCGGCCGGCCAGGAGACCACCACCAAGCTGCTGTCAGCGTCGCTGCGCGTGCTGGGTGACCGCCCGGATGTGCAGGCCACGCTGCGCCAAGACCGCAGCCGCATCCCGACGTTCGTCGAGGAGGCGTTGCGCATGGATGCACCTGTCAAGAGCCAGTTCCGGCTCGCCAAGAAGCACACCGAGCTGGGCGGGGTCGACGTGCCGGCCGGCACCACGCTGATGGTGTGCCCGGGCGCGGTCAACCGCGATCCGGTGCGGTTCGAGGATCCGCACACATTCAGCCTCGACCGCAAGAACGTCCGGGAGCACATCGCCTTCGGCCGCGGGGTTCACAGCTGCCCGGGTGGTCCACTGGCGCGTGTGGAGGCACGCGTGTCCATCGAGCGGATCCTCGACCGGATGAGTGAGATCACCATCGACGAGGAGCACCACGGTCCCGCCGGCGATCGTCGCTACACGTACGAGCCGACCTTCATCCTGCGCGGGCTCACCGCGCTGAACATCGGGTTCACTCCGGTTCACTGACGGTCAGGGTGGCGCTGTCGTAGTACTATTCTCGGTTGTGAGAATGCCAATCTCGATATTTGAAGACGAGATTGCCGATTTCCGGACGACGAAGCCGGGTCTCGTTTTATAGTCACCCGAGCAGTGCCGGACGCGTGGAGGAGCCTGTGAAGTCCCGTTCGTTGACCACCGCGACGACGGCCGCGCTGGGCGTGGCGGTGGCCATCACCCTGGCTCCCCCGGCCTCGGCCATGTACTACGGCAACTACATGCTCAACATTCCGGACCGGCGAGACTTCCACACCTGGATCTGGTCGGCGTTGGCGCCGTGCGAGACAACGGGCGGCCCGGAGAGACTCAACTGCCTCAGCGTCCTCTCCATCCCTCAGCCGGTCGCCAAGGCCGCGAATTCACACTCAAGAGCGAACCTGGCGGACGGCCGATACACGATGGTCATCGACGATCCGTTCGGACTGCGTTGCGGCGACATCTATTACGGGCCGACCATCCCAACTCATGACGTATACACCTGGGATGCCAACACCCTCGCCGGCGAGATGGTGTCGACCTTCGATGCCGGTTGCGACGGCGCGCCGGGTGGCACGCTCACCTACCCGTTCACCCTGACCAGGATGTGACGATGCGCGCGATATGGGCAGTGACAACAGCACTCGCGTTCGCCGTGGGAGCCACCGCAGCGCCGGCATCGGCCGACGACAATCCGGTGCTGCACCATGTCCGCTACACCGTGACGGCGAATGCTCCGTTCTATGCCCACATCTACTATCGCGACACCGATCCGCCGACGTGGTCGGACTACAGCCATGATCCCTACGAATTCAGCCCAAGGGCCGAGGCCGATCTCGCGCCGAGCAAGCCCTGGGTGTTCGACGCGATGCTTGCCGATCCGGATCTGTGGGCGATGGTGCTTGTGCAAAGTGGCGAGTCGCCGAACACTCCCACGCCCGGCTTCACCTGCGAACTGGCCGTGGACGGTACCGTCGTCAAGACCAACAGCGGCCCCAAAGGCGTGCTCTGCTCGATTCGCAACTGGTGACCGGGCGCGACTACGCGTCCCCGCGCCGCCAACGCGAATCACCGTTCATCGGAACACAAGTCAGGAACAGACCGTCAGGGGCCTGCGCCACCTGATCCATCTCGGTCGTGCAGAGGCTGCCCTCGTCACGAATACCGGCCATCGGCGGCGAGCGGAACCACCGCGGGTCGTACCGCCGCGGCGAGCCGCAGAACAGCAACCTTCCCCACCCGTTGCGACCGTCGACGCCGAAAACGTAGTACGACGTGTTTCCGCACGGCGCGCCGAGCTCGGCAGTGCCGTCGATACCCGGCACGCAGTAGGCGTCATTACACGTCTGCGGCCCCGCATTCGCCTGCGGCGCAAGCATTGTCGCGGCGACTATTGCCGGAGCGGCCGCGATCACGGTCACACGCACGTCACTACCCTCACACAGGTGAAAATTGGACTCTCGATTTCCGAGAATATTACTACGGATCGCCTCAAGAAATCGTCGAATGCCACAGCATTGGTAGTGTTATTCTCGCTGATTGAGAACGTGACTTCCACTGCCTAAGGAGTGGCTCCATGTCGGCGTCGAAGGTAAGCGCGTCCGCGGCGGTGGTCGCCGTGACAGTATGGGTCGGCCTGAGCGGGGCCGCACCGGCGGGCGCATCGGACGGATGGGGCATCAACGGCACATTCGCCACGTCGGCCAACGGTGACTGGGCCAAGATCAACGAGCGTTACGAGAACCAGCCTTCGGTACGGAGCACCTGGACCGTGAGCACGTCATGCACGTCGCCCACCGACTGCGCGGGCACCGTCACCAGCGACGAAGGCTGGACCGCACCGATCTACACCACCAACGGCCTGTGGTATGTCAAACACGTTGTGCCCCAATGGCGATTCTGCGCTGACGGCACACCTATCGAGGGTCTGCAGACTCACAAGCTCTATCCCGTCGGGGCCGACGCCCACGTGGACCTGGCATCCACCGAGTACACCGGCGAGAGCATCACCGTGGGCGCCAGCGGCTCGTGCGGCCGCAACCAGTGGCCGACGATCCGGATGCCGTTCTACATGAAGAAAATCTGACGCCGAAAGCACATGGGCCACTGCTCAATTGGGCATGAGGTCCTGCCACGTCTTCGGCGTCGTCGCGAGGTTCGCCTGCTGGTAGAGCTTGCCGTCGCTGCCCATGTACTGTCCGGTGCGCGGGTCGTACTTGGCGATCGCCACCGAAGGCCCTGACGAGCCGTCGCTGTGGAATGCGCTCGGCGCGGCGGCCGGTGCGCCGGCGTCGGGTTCCGGGGGCAGCGCGGGACCATGCGGCACCGGAACCTCGGAGGCCTCGGGCCGCTGTGCGGGAGGAAGCGGAACCGCGTTCGGGTCAGGCGCAGGCGGTGCCGGCTGCCCGGACACGGGGGGCTCGGTATAGATCGGCTGCCCGGGCAACAACGGACCCGGAGGCATGCCCGGGAAGCTGGCAGGCGGCTGCGGCTCGGGCGCCGCGCCGGGTGGCGGAGCGGACACTCCCGGCGGCAGTGGAGTGCCTCCGAGTGGCCCGAAGATGTTGTTGTCGGGCAGCACTCGCTGATCGGTCGGGACACCCTGCGAAATCAGGTTCGGGTCGAGCGGATACGGGCCGAGCGCGTGCTGTCGCTGCGCCAGAGGCTGGAATCCCCTGGGGTCATCACACAATTCGACGGTGGGCGCCCGTTTGCCCGGGTGCCCCATGCACGGGTAGTTACGCGCACCGCGGACCCCGATCGGCGAATCCTGCGGCAACTTGCAGTAGATGTTGTCTGGCGTGTCGATGACCGACGTGTCCGATGGTGACCGCCACGCCGAGGGCGGGAGGAAGCCGACGGTGCAGGCCGGCGGGTCACCGAGGCCCAGCGAGAAGTCGCCATTGGGCAGACCGGTCGGACTGGTGGTCGGCGCGTAGGTCTGTATCTGAGCGACGTACGGCGGCAGCAGCACCAGGATCTGCTCGAGCGACGGGTTGTAGGTCACCGCGATCTGACCGAAGGTGGACAGGTTCGCCAACAGCACCGGCAACGTCGGCTTGATCTGCTGCAGCAATTGCGATGTCTCATTGGCGAATCCGGGGCCGTTGCGCAGTATCGACCGGAACTGAGGGTCGTTCGTGGCCACCTGGTCGGTGACGCCCGCCAGGCTCGCCGCCCACGTCCGGATCGAATCGGTAGTCTGCGCCTGCGCATCGAGGAACGGACCCGAGTCGTCGATCAGCGTGCGCGTGTGATCCGACACCGCGTTGGAGTCCCGGGTGATGGTCGCCGCCGAGTCCAGGAGCGAGCCGAAATCGTAGCCCGTTCCGTTGAAGGCGTTGAAGGACTCGTCGAGCAACTGGCTGAGCTTGTCCTTGGGAATGGTGCCCACCAGCGCACTGAGCTGATCCAGCATCGGGCCGACCTGTTGCGGAATGGTGGTGTCGGACATCGCGACAACCGATCCGTCCTGAAGGTAGGGCGGCGAGTCGGTGCGCGGCAGCAGATCGATGTACTGCTCCCCCACCGCCGACATGCTGCGGACCTGCGCCTGCAGATCGGCGGGCACCTTCGGTGACCGGTCGAGCGACAACGTGGCCAACGCGCCCTTGTCGGTCAGATCGACCGACGTGACCTTGCCGATCTGGGAACCGCGGTAGGTGACATTGCTGAACTGGTAGAGCCCCCCGGTGGCAGGCAGTTCCACCTTGACGGTGATCCGGCCCAGCCCCACCAGCGTGGGCACCTGCATGTAGGCGAACAGCATCACCGCGACGCCAACGATCGAGGCGACCGCGAAGAGAACCAGTTGGGTGCGGACGAAACGTGTGAGCATCAGTGCCCCCCATACGGTCCGGCGAATATGGGCGGCGGTGCACCCGGTGCACCCGGGGCGGGCGCCGCGTCCGGAGCCGGGCCTCCCGGAATCGCCAGCGGAGCAGGCGGGGACACCGGCAGGATCGGTCCCGTCGCGGCAGGCGGTGGCGGCGGCGACGACGCTTCACCGGGCGGCGGTGCGTCGGGTGCCGGCGGGAAGGCCCCCGGTGGTGGCGGATTCACGCCGGTCTTGAGCGGATCGTAGGTGTAGTTCAGATACGGCGGATCACCGGGCGCCGGAACAATAGTCGTGTCCTCCTGCGCCCAGCGGGTACCGAGCATCAAACTGTGCTTCAACCGCGGGATGGTGAGATCGATGGTGGCGAACAGGTTGTAGTAGTCGCCGCGGATGGCGCGATCCATGAAGCTCTGGGTGAACGGGAAGTGCACCGCGTATTCGAGCACCGCCGCGAGGTCGGGGCCGACATCGGCGAGCGCTTTGAACGCCGGTTCCATGTTCTTCAGATTCGCCACCAGGTCGGCCTGTGAATCGTTGACGAACCGGTTTGCGGTGTCGCTGAACGTCCCCAATTTCTGCAACGCCGTCGTCAGCCGGGGCCGTTCCCTGATCAGCACATCGAGGGCCGGTGGAATCTTGTCCAACGCACGGGTGATGACGTCGCGCTGACCGGCGAATGTCACGGCCAGTCGGTTGAGCCCCTGGATGCTCGCGACGATGTTGTCCCGCTGCGCGTCCAGGGTGCCGACAAACGTATCCAACCGCGTGATCAGAGAACGGATGTCGCCTTCGCGGCCGCGCAGGGCGGCGCTGAAATTGTGGATGACGTCGCCGACCTGTCCGAGTCCGCCGCCGTTGACCACCGCGGCGAGTGACCCCAGGGTCTGCTCGGTCGTCGGGTAGGTCGACGAGTCGTTCAACGGAATCCTCGCTCCCGCTGGGAGTTTGCCTTCCGGCGGTTGGCCTACGGGTGGGTTGATGGCCAAGTGCATCGAGCCGAGCAGGCTGGTCTGCCCGATGCTGGCGATGACGTTGGCGGGTACCACCGTGCCCGGCTGCACCGAGAACTCGACGTCGGCGTGCCAGTTGCTGACCCCAAGCGAGCGCACGCTGCCCACCACGACGTCGTTCATCATGACTGGCGAGTTCGGTTCCAGCGTCGCCACATTCGCGATCTGGACGTGATAGACGGTGGCTTCGGAGCCCCGCCCGACAGCACCCGGCAGCGGAAGCGAGTTCACTCCCTGGAAAGCGCAGCCGCTCGCCGTCAGCGCGACGCACGACCCGACGGCGATCGCAAGCCGCACCGGTTTTGCCCTGCTCATGCTGGTGGCGTCCCTTCTGCCGGTTGCGGGGCTTCGGCAGGCAACGGCGCACCGGTCGACGGGTTTTCGGGGCCGGGCGCCGGCCCCGTCGTCGCACCGTCCGCCGGGCCCGCCGGGGTCAGCATGTCCCGAACGGAGGAAGGCACACTGGGCTGTTCGACGGGACGCCCTTCAGGCAGCATCTGCTGCGCGCCGGGTGGCGGCGTTCCCGGTGGCCGGCCGGTGAACGGTGCCGGCGGAGGCGGACCCGGGTTGTACGCCGAGAGGGCCGGCGGAACCTCCGGTGCAGTGGGCGTCCCCCCGTCGCCACCGGGGGCCAGCCCGGGCTCGGAGTAGACGATGTTCGCGGGGTTGGCCGACGGCATCAGATAGGGCGAGATCGGGAACGGCAGGTAGTTGAAGTTCAGCAGCCGCAGGGCCGGTCCCATGTACTGCGAGCAGAGTTTCGCGGTCTCCGGAGCGGTGGTGTTCTCGATGGCTCCGATTGCGCCACAGATGAACTGGACCGGGTTGGAGAAGTTGTTCAGCACGAACTGCCCCACCGCGCTGCCGGTGTCCGGGTTGTAGATGTTGTATCCGTTGATGAATGCGTTCGGCGCGATGTGCAGGATGTTCTCCACCTCCATCTTGTGGTCGACGAGGTTCTGCGTCACGTTGGCCAACCGCTGGACCTGCTCGGAGGTCTGGTTGCGGGTGCCCGCGACGAACCGCTGCACCTCCACGACCGCGACCGACAGGTTCTTCAGCGCTGCGTCGAGGTCGGACCGGCTGCCGTCGATGACGCTGGTGAGCGTCGCCAACCGGTTCTGGAACGACACCACCTGCTCGCTGCTGTCCCGCAATGCGGTGACGAACGTCTGCAGGTTCTTGATGATGTCGACGATGTTGCCGCTGCCTTCGGCCAGGATGCGGGCGACGCCTGAGAGCTGGGTTATGGTCTGGCGCAGCTTGTCTCCGTTGCCGTCCATCGCGTTGGCTGCGCTGTCGGTGAACCGGGACACCGAGGTGCCGTCGACACCGCTCTTGGGACCCAGGTCGGTGGCCAGCCGCATGAGTTGCTCTTTGACCTGGTCCCACTCCACGGGCACCGCGGTGTGGTCAAGACCGATCACTGCGTTGTCGGGCAGAGTCGGGCCGCTCGACCGGTAGGCCGGTGCGAGTTGCACGTACCGTGCGGCGACCAGGTTCTGCGCGACGATCACGGCCTTGGCGTCGGCAGGCACCGGGACGTCGCGATCCACCTTGAGCGTCAGCCTGGTCTGCGTGCCCTCGGGTGCGATGGACGCGATCGTGCCCACCTTGACGCCCGATACCCGCACGTCGTCGCCCGGGTAGATGCCCGTTGCCGATGTGAACAACGCCGATATCGTCTTCGGGGCGAAATATGCCTGGCGGACCAGGAATCCGGCGCCGACAGCGAGCACCGCCACCAGCGCCACCGCCAGCAACTTCGCGATGCGGTTGCGATTCATCAGCGTGTCCCCCCGGGAATCCCGTTGTACGGCAAGGGAAGTTCAGCGCGTGGCCCGGCATTGTCGGGCGGCTGGCCGGCATTGACGCCGCGCCGGAAGCCGAACGCGTAGTCCAGGAACGGCTGCAGGATCTGCGCGGGGTTCAGGTTGGGCACGTAGGCGTTGTAATACGGTCCGTTGGCCAGGGTTTCGCCCTGCGACAGCATGAACTTCTTGATGTTGGGCAGCGCCTTGGCGATGTTGTCCCGATTGTTCTCCAGCACCGCGGTCACCCGGTTGAGCCGCTCCAGTGTCGGCGCCAGTTGCGCCTCGTTGTCGGCCACCAACCCGGTGAGCTGTTGCGACACCGCAGCGGTATTGGCCAGCAGGTCCACGATCGCCTCGCGACGTTCGTTGAGGACGCCGACCAGATCGTTGGCGTTGAGGATCAACGTGTTGAGCTGATCGCTGCGCTGCGCAAGCACCGTCGTGACGTCGCCGGCGCTCTTGAGCAGCGCCGACAGGCTCTCGTTGCGGCTGTTGATCGAACGCGACAAGCGGCTCAGCCCGTCAAAGGTCGGACCGAGCCGCGGAGCCAGTTGATCGATGGTCGCCGACAGAGTGTCCAGCGACTGGTTCAGCGATGCCGTGTCGGTGCCTGCCGAGTTGGTCGTCAGATCGCTGACGGCGTCGGTCAGCGAGTATGGCGAGGACGTGCGTGACGTCGGGATCACGTCGGTGGTGCGCAGCGTTCCGCTGCCGTCGGACTCCAGGGTCAGCACCCGCTCGCCCAGCAGCGAGCCGGTGCGGATGTGTGCTGTGGTGAGCGAGCCCAACGGGTACTTGCCGTCGGTGGTGAAGGTCACCAGGGCATCGCCGTTGCGCAGCGACACATCGGTGATCTTGCCAACCTTGATGCCCGACAGGGTGACGTCGTTGCCGACCGCGATGCCGCCTGCCTCGGTGAACAACGCCTGATGACGCAACGACGTGGCCCACTGCATCAGTCGCTCCGGCTGAAGTCCCACCGCGATGACGAGAATGATCAGCACTGTGCCGATGAAGCCGGCCTTGACGAGCGTGGATTCGCGGTACTTCAGCATCAGGGCTCCCCGCACCTTCCGCCTTCTTGTTTGATCATGGGGAACACTGCGGTGCGGCCCTGCAGATCGGTGACCCGGAGCGAGATTCCGCAGATGTAGTACATGATCCAGCTGCCGTACGATCCCAGCCTCGCGAGCTTGCGGTAGTTGTCCGGAGCCTTCTGCAACCCGCTGTCCAGCGTCGCCTTCTGGTCGTCGAGCACGGTGGCCACCCGGTTGAGCTGCTCGACGCTGCCCTTCAGCGGGGGGCGGGCCTGGGTGAGCAGGCTGGCGATGGACGCGGTCCCGTTGTCCAGGGACGTGATGGCGGTGCCGATCGGATCACGGTCCTGTGACAGCCCACTGACCAACTGCTCGAGCCGGTCGATCGTGGTGGAGAACTTGCCGCCGTCCTTGCCCAGTGTCCCGACCACGGTGTTGAGGCTGTCGATCAGCTGCTGGATCACCTGATCGTTGTCCGCCAACGTGTTCGAGAACGACGAGGTCCGGTTCATCAGCGAGTCCAGCGAATCGCCCTGGCCCTGCAGGATCTGGATCAACGACGACGTCAGCGCGTTGACGTCCTGCGGGTTGAGGCCCTGGATCACCGGGCGCAGACCGCCCAGCAGCAGATCGAGGTCGAGCGCGCTGGCGGTGCGGTCCTTCGGTATCTGCGATCCGGCCGGCAGCAGCTTGGTGGACCCGGGGCTGTCCATCAGCTCCAGGTAGCGGTCGCCGACCAGGTTCAGATACCGCACCGCGGCCTTGGTTCCCGTGGTCAACGCAATGTTGCGGTCGGCTTCGAATTCGACGCGGACGGACCGGTCCTGCTGCAGCGAAACATCTTTCACCGTTCCCACTCGGACACCCGCAACCCGCACGGTGTCACCGGCCTTGAGCCGCGACGCGTCGCTGAAAACCGCCGAATAGCCGTTGTACGAACCGCCGCGGTACTGCGAGAACGTCATGAACAGGAACGCCGTGAGCACTACCATCACCACGGCGAAGACCGCGAACTTGATGAAAGTGGTTATGCCGCGCCTCATCCCGGCTGTCCGATCTGCGCGGTGTTACGCGGCGGCCCGTCCAGCGGGCCGAACAGGATCTGTTTGAGTCCGTCGGAGTTGAGCAGGATCCCCTGGTTTCCGTACTGCCAGGGATTGGCGTTGGTGTCGGTGACGAGGTATTTCGCCCTGTTGCCGAATCCGATGTAGGGCAACCCCATGCAGTTCGGGCCGCCCTTGGCCGCGACCTTGGGCAGATTCTGCGGGTACCGGTACCGCTCGATACCGAGCGTGAACGCCACGTTGACCAGCACACCGGGATCCATCTGGGGCGGCTGCAACCGCATGAAGTTCATGCCGTCGAGCGCGCAGTTGAGGCCCGGTGCGTACTTGTTCAGCAGGTCGGTCGTGGGCACCAGGAGGTGCAGCACGTCGGTCACCGCGGGACGGTTGGCGCCGACGACGTCGTTGCCGACGTCGGCCAGCCCGATCGAGCTGACCAGGAACGCATCGAGATTCGTCTGCTCATCGACGATGCTGTCGCTGATGCGGTTCGTGTTGTCCACGGTGCGCACAAGGTTCGGCGCGGCATCGCCGTACGCGTTGGCCACGGGGGCCATCGCCTCGATGTCGTGCGAGAGGTTGGGCAGGCTGGGCTCCAGCTTGGCCAGCAGAGCCTCGAAGTCCGTCAGCGTCTGCCCCATCTGCTTGCCCCGGCCGCCGAAGGCCGCCGACATGGCGCCGAGGGTTTCGTTGAGCTTGGCCGGGTCGATCTTGTCCAGCACCCGCGTGAGTTGTTGGAACACCGTGTTGATCTCGACGGTCACGTGCTGGCCCTGCAGCACCTGCCCCGGACGCAGGGTATCGGTGGACGGGTTGGGCGGCGGGACCAATTGCACGTACTTGGCGCCGAACACGGTGGTAGAGGCGATGTCCGCCTGGACATCCTGCGGGATGAGGCGCAGCTGCGTTGGATCCATCGCCAGGTGCAGCACAGCTTTGCCGTCGGACCGGTAATCGATCGAAGCGACCTTTCCGACCTGCACGCCGCGCATCTTGACCTTGGCGTCAGGGTTCATCACCAGTCCAGCCCGGTCCGAGATCAGGGTGATCGGCTCGGTCGTGGTGAAGCTGCCCCGGAACATGCCGATGGCCACGAGCACCACGAGGCCCAGTGCGACCACGGTGGCCAGACCGGCCAGCGGACGGACGTGGCCGCCCACGCCGAAGCTGCGTCCGGGACGCGCCGCCACCGGCGTTGCCGCACTGGTGGTTTCGGACCGGTGAGCCGGGCCCGGGCCGATGTTCTGTGTCAACTCTTCTCCCTATCCGGACAGGTTGAAGTTGCCGTTGGAGCCATAGATGGCCAGTGAGATCAGCAGCGTCACCGACACCACGACGATCAGCGAGGTACGCACCGCATTGCCCACGGCGACACCGACACCCGATGGGCCACCACTGGCGAAGTATCCGAAATAGGTGTGGATCAGCAGGATCGTGATGGCCATCAGGATCGCCTGAAGAAACGACCACAGCAGGTCGATCGGATTCAGGAAGGTGTAGAAGTAGTGGTCGTACAGGCCGCCCGACTGGCCGAGCAACACCACCGTGGTGAACTGAGATGCCAAGAACGACAGGATCACCGCGATCGAGTACAGCGGGGTGATGGCGACCATGCCTGCCACGATGCGCGTCGAGACCAGGTATTCCACGGGCCGGATGGCCATCGACTCCAGCGCGTCGATCTCCTCGTTGATCCGCATCGCCCCCAGCTGCGCGGTGACCCCGGCACCGAAGGTGGCCGCCAACCCGATGCCGGCAACCACGGGAGCGGCGATGCGCACGTTGATGAAGGCCGCCAGGAAGCCGGTGAGTGCTTCGATGCCGATGTTGCCCAACGACGAGTAGCCCTGGATCGCCAGCGTCCCGCCGGTGGCAAGGGTGAGGAACCCGACGATCACCACGGTCCCGCCGATCATCGCCAATGTTCCTGCGCCCATGGAGATCTCAGCGATCAGCCGGATCACCTCGTGGCGGTAGTGCAGGGCGGCATGCGGGGTTCCTGCGACGGCTTTGAGGTAGAACAACGTGTGGTCGCCGATGCGCCCCAACAGGGATACCGGCTTGTTCATCTGGCGGGTCAACCGCGGATACGTACTCCGCAGGATCGTCAAGGTTCCCATGTGTCCCCTACCCGCCTCAGTGCGCCGTCATGCGGATACCGATGGCGGTGACCACCACGTTGATGACGAACAAGGCCATGAAGGCGTACACCACGGTTTCGTTGACGGCGTTACCCACCGCCTTGGCGCCACCGCCGGTGATCGTCAATCCGCGGTAGCAGGCGACCAGTCCGGCGATCAACCCGAACAGTGCAGCCTTGACACACGAGATGATCACCTCGGGCACACCCGTCAGCAGGGTGATCCCGGCCGCGAACGCGCCCGGGTTGACGTCCTGAATGAACACCGAAAACGTGTAACCGCCCAGGATTCCGATGATGACCACCAGGCTGTTGAGCAGCAGAGCCACCAGGCCGGAAGCCAGGATCCGCGGGGTCACCAACCGTTGCACCGGATTGATCCCGAGCACCTCCATGGCGTCGATCTCTTCCCGGATGGTCCGCGATCCCAGGTCGGCGCACATCGCCGTGGCGCCGGCGCCGGCGACGATCAACACTGTGACCATCGGTCCGATCTGGGTCACCGCGCCGAATGCCGCACCGGCGCCGGACAAGTCGGCGGCCCCGAGCTCACGCAACAGAATGTTCAGGGTGAAACTCACCAGGACCGTGAACGGGATCGCCACCAGGAGCGTGGGAGCCATCGACACCCGGGTGATGAACCAGCACTGCTCCAGGAACTCACGACCCTGAAACGGCCGCCTGAAAGCGAACCGGATCGCGTCCAGCGACATCGAGAACAAAGCTCCGACCGCCCGCATCGGACCCGCCAGGCTGCGGCCGAGCGATATGCCCGACGACCATCTATCTGCCATCTGCCCTCCGGTACCGGATCGCCACTGTCCGCCGCTCAGGTGACGGCGCCGGCCGTCTTGAGCTCGATGATGCGGTCCCAGTCCAGCCCCAGTTCGACGAGGATGTCGTCGGTCTGCTCGGCGAATCCGGGTGCCGGCCCCGTGTTGGGCGCGGCGACATCGAACTGCACCGGGTTCGCGACGAGCTCGAGTTCACCGGCCTGCACCAGGTACTCGTTGGCCCGGATCTGGGCGTCCTGCGCGGCCTGCAGCGTGTCCTGCACTGGGGCCCACGGCCCGGCCAGGGTCGCGAAGCGCTCACTCCATTCCGGAAGGGTCCGCTTCTTCATCGCCTCGCTGAGGATCTCGACGGCAGCCGGGGTGTTCTCGGCGAACGATTCGGGCGTCGCGAATCGCGGATCGTCGAGGTAGCGCTCGAGGTCCATGTGCCGGCACACGTCGGCCCAGAACTTCGTCGGCTGCATCATCACGAACGAGATGTAGCGGTCGTCCGCGGTCGCGTAGAGACCCACCAGCGGGTTGATCGGCGAGCCGTGCACGCCTGGAGGTGGTTGCACCATCAGCTGATTGAGGTGGCCGGTGAGCGCGAACGTGTGGCCCATGGACCACAGTCCACTGCCGAGCAGCGATACATCCACGACCGACGGCTCGCCGGTGCGTTCCCGTTTGAACAGCGCCGCCGCGATACCGCCTGCCAGGTTGGTGCCCGAGATGGTGTCGCCGTACGCGGGTCCGGGCGGGCCGATCATGCCTTCGATCCCGGGCGGGGTGACGGTCGCCGCGGTGCCGGCCCGGCACCAGAAGGCGGTCATGTCGTAACCGCCTTTGACCGACTCCTCACCGCGGGGCCCCAGCGCGCTGCCGCGCGCGTAGATGATGTTCGGGTTCACCGCGCGGATGTCGTCGACGTCGATACCGAACTTCTGGCGGTGTCCGGGCAGAAAGCTGGTGAGAAACACGTCGGCCCGGCGCGCCAGCTCCAGCAGAACCTCACGCCCTTCCGGTACCGACATGTCCAGCCCGATACTGCGTTTGCCGCGGTTGGCGTGCTCGATGTTGGGGTTCGGGTCGCCGTCCACCCGCAGCGGCCCGGTCTGGCGCAGCCCGCGCTGTGGGTCCCCGGTGACGGCGTGTTCGACCTTGATGACGTCGGCACCCCACTCACCCAGCACGGCGCCGGCCGACGGCACGAAACCGTACATGGCCACCTCGAGGACCCGGATGCCGTCAAGCGGGCCCGGTGCTGCGGCCATCAGGACACCACCGTCGCAAACGTCTTGGATTCCAAGAACTCCTCGAGTCCGGCCCGGCCCATCTCACGGCCGATTCCGGATTGTTTGAATCCTCCGAACGGACTGTCGGGGCTGAAGTAGTTGCCGCCGTTGATCGAGAATGTTCCGGTGCGAATACGACGCGCGACAGCGAGGGCGCGCTCGGCACTGCCGAACACCGCGCCGGACAGACCATAGATGGAATTGTTGGCGATGCGCACCGCGTCATCGTCGTCTTCATAGGCGATGACGGCCAGGACCGGGCCGAAGACTTCTTCCTGCGCGATCTCGCTGTCGGGATCGACATCGGCGAGCAGAGTCGGGGTGTAGAAGAAGCCGGGGCCCACTTTCTGGCCACCGGTCACCAACGTCGCGCCGGCCGCGACGGCGCGCTGGACCATGGCGTCGACCTTGTCGCGCTGCTTCTCACTGATCAACGGTCCCATGTAGGTCTTCGGGTCGGTCGGATCTCCGAAGCGCACCAGGCCGAAGTTGTTCTTGATCAGCTCGACGATCTCGTCGTGGTGCCGGGCGGGCACCAGCAGGCGCGACGTCAGCGCACAGCCCTGGCCAGCGTGCGTCATCATGCTGAACGCCGAAAACAATGCGGCGGTGGCGAAGTCGGCGTCGTCGAGGACGATCGCGGCCGACTTGCCGCCGAGCTCGAGGAACACCTTCTTGAGCGTGGTACTCGCTGCGGCCATGATGGCGCGCCCGGTGGGTGTCGACCCCGTGAAGGTCACCATGTCGACGGCCGGATCGGTGGTGAGCACCGCGCCCACCGCGGGATCGGCGCCGCTGATGACGTTGACGACACCGGCAGGGATATCGGTGTGAGCGGCGATCAGCTCGCCGAGCGCCAGCGTGATCAGTGGGGTGTCAGGGGCGGCCTTGAGCACCACTGTGCAGCCCGCGGCCAGGGCCGGGGCCAGCTTGGCCAGTGCCAGCTGGTTGGGATAGTTGTAGGCGATGATGGCCGCCACCACGCCGGCGGCTTCCTTTTCCACCCACCGGTGGTGCTGCATGCCGCGGCTTTCGCTGGTGCCGAGGTCTTCGGTCAGTGGGTAGGTCGCCAAAAGTTCCGCGTAGTACCGGACGATGTCGATCGGCTGGTCGAGTTGCGCGCCTGCGCACAGCGCGGCCGTCGCGCCCACCTCTGCGATCGTGAGGGCGGCCAAGTCGTCACGGTGGTCGAGCAGGGCCTGATGGAACTGTTGGAGGCAGCGCACGCGTAACGCGGTGTCGGTCGCCCACTGCGTGGTGTCAAAGGCCTCCCGTGCGGCGGCGACGGCGGCTTCGGCATCCGCGACGGTGGCGTCGGGCGCGTATCCCAGCACCTCGCCGGTCGCGGGATTGACGGAAGGAAACGTCCGCGGCGTCTCGCGCAGTTCACCGCCGATCAACATCTTCCGGTCGGCCCGCTTGGTATCCGTGATCGTGGGCGTTTCCTGCATCATCCTCCTCGACTGATTTGCAGACTGTGATGGAAACTTCATTCTCATCACCGGCGAATCATACATTCGCTTCATGAGAACTCAAGCAAAAGATAGATTGGCTAGTCATGGCACGTTGCGGCCCGGGCAGCACCATCGGCGCCCATCGTCTGCCGGCAACTCGGATCTTGCGACGTGCACAATGGCGAGAGTACGGTTCTCATAATCGGAAGGAAGATTCTTGAACGGTGACAAACGCGCGGCCGACCTGGCGCGAGGGGTACTGCTGTGAAGAATGCTGTGGTCACCGGCGGGGGCTCCGGTATCGGTGCGGCGATCGTCGCGCGGCTACGCGCCGACGGGCTCAACGTCGCCATCCTCGACCTGCAACCGTCCGACGACGAGTTCGCCCATGTCGCCGACGTGACAGACCGCGCCGCGGTCGATGCTGCACTCAACGCCGTGCGCGCACAGCTCGGCCCGATCTCGGTACTGGTCAACGCGGCCGGCCTGGACTGCTTCAAGCGGTTCACCGAGGTGTCGTTCGACCGGTGGCAGCGGGTGATCGACGTCAACCTCAACGGCGTCTTCCACTGCATCCAGGCGGTGTTACCGGAGATGATCGACGCAGGCTGGGGCCGCATCGTCAACATCTCGTCGTCGAGCACCCACTCCGGCGCCCCCTACATGGCGCCGTATGTCGCCGCGAAGTCGGCGGTCAACGGACTCACCAAGACCTTGGCCCTCGAATACGGGCCGGCAGGCATCACGGTCAACGCGGTGCCGCCGGGCTTCATCGACACCCCGATGCTGCGCGCCGCGGCGGACAAGGGCTACCTCGGCGATATCGATAAGACCATCGAAGCGACGCCGGTGCGGCGGATCGGCAGACCCGAGGACATCGCCGCGGCCTGCGCCTTCTTGGTCTCCGAGGAGGCCGGCTACATCACCGGCCAGATCCTCGGCGTCAACGGCGGCCGTAATACCTAAAGAAAGGACTGCGGGCAGTGGGTAATTCAGAAGGTCGGGTGGCCGGCAAGGTTGCCTTCGTCACCGGCGCCGCGCGCGGGCAGGGACGCAGCCATGCGGTCCGACTGGCCGAAGAGGGCGCCGACATCATCGCGGTCGATCTCTGCCGCGACATCGACTCGATCGGGTACCCGCTGGCGACGCCCGAGGACCTCGAGGAGACCGCGCGCTTCGTCGAGAAGGCCGGCGGCCGCATCGTGACCGCGCAGGCCGACGTGCGGGTGGCCGACCAACTCAAGGACGCATTGGAGGCGGGCCTCGCCGAATTCGGCAAGCTCGACATCGTGGTCGCCCAGGCCGGCGTCGCCGGGATGAAGGGCAATCCACCGCTGCAGGCCTGGACCGACGTCATCAACACCAACCTGGTCGGCACCATCAACGCGATCCAGGTGGCGCTGCCGCACCTGACCGAGGGCGCGGCGATCGTCGCGACCGCGTCGGCCGCCGCGCTGATGGACGCACACAACAAGCCGAACCCTGGCGCAGACCCGGGCGGCATGGCTTACATGACCTCCAAACGCCTGCTGTCGCAGTACGTTCACGACATCGCCACCGAACTCGCGCCGCGCGGGATCCGGGCCAACGTCATCCACCCGACCAACTGCAACACCAACATGCTGCAGAGCGAACCGATGTACCGCTCGTTCCGGCCCGACCTCGAGCACCCGACGCAGTCCGATGCCGAACCGGTGTTCTACGTCCAGCAGGCCATGAAGGTGCCGTGGATCGAGCCGGTCGACATCAGCAACGCCGTGCTGTGGCTCGCCTCGGACGAAGCCCGGTACGTCACCGGTATGCAGCTGCGCGTCGACGCGGGCGGGTACCTCAAGTGGTACGACTACCACGTGTGAGCCTATTGACTCGAAAGGGGTTGGCGTAGTGAAGGTTTGGGTCGATGCCAGTCGATGCCAGGGCCACACGCTGTGCTCGATGATCGCGCCCGATTCGTTCGTACTCGACGATGTGGACGGACACGCGTCACCGGTGTCGGAAGTGGTGCCGGCCGACCGGCAGGACGCGGTCCGCGAGGCCGCACACTCCTGCCCCGAGCAGGCCATCGTCATCGAGGACTGACCCAAACAGCTAGGGAGACAACGCATGAACGTCGCCGATGAGCCGCGGGCGCGAAGAGCGACAGGCAACCAAGTCGCGACCGACGACGAACGCAAGAAGAACACCTACCACTTCGACCGGCACACACCGGAATACCGCGGGCAGTTCGAGAAGATCACCGAGGAAATGCAAGCCCGCTGCCCCATGGCGTGGACCGATACCTATAACGGCCACTGGGTGGCCGCCGACAGCAAGCATGTGTTCGAGCTGGCCCGCTGTCCCGCGGTGTCCAACCACCACGACATCAGCGGGAACACCCCCTACCAGGGAATCACCATCCCGAAGGCCAGCCGCGCCACCGTCGTTCGCGGCGGCATCCTGGAGATGGACGAGCCCGAGCACAGCGCTTACCGTGGGGCGCTCAACCCATACCTGTCCCCTGCCGCCATCAAGCGGTGGGTGCCGTTCGTCGACGAGATCACGCGCGCAGCGCTCGACGAGCACATCGAGTCGGGCCGGATCGATTTCGTCGAGCATCTGGCCAACGTGGTACCCGCGGTGTTCACCCTCGCCATGATGGGTATCGAGCTCAAGAAGTGGAACGTCTACAGCGAGCCCACGCACGCGTCGGTGTACACCCCGGAGCATTCGCCCGACCGCGAGAAGATCAACGAGCAGCACCGCGAGATGGGTATCGACATCATCAACAACATGATGGAGATCCGGCAGAACCCGCGGCCTGGTCTGGTCAATGCGATGCTGCAGCTGCGCATCGACGGTGAACCTGCGCCCGACATCGAGATCCTGGGCAACCTGGGTCTGGTCATCGGCGGCGGATTCGACACCACCACCGCGTTGACTGCGCATGCTCTGGAATGGCTCGGCCAACATCCCGCTGAGCGCGACCGGCTCAGCACCGAGCGGGCGACGCTTCTCGACCCGGCCACCGAGGAGTTTCTGCGCTTCTTCACCCCGGCTCCCGGGGACGGCCGGACGTTCTCCGAGGACGTCGTTGTCGAAGGCCAGCACTTCAAGCAATACGAGCGCCTGTGGCTGTCCTGGGCGATGGCCAACCGGGATCCGTCGGTGTTCGACGAGCCCAACGAGGTCGTCCTCGATCGCAAGGGCAACCGGCACTTCAGCTTCGGCATCGGGGTGCACCGCTGCGTCGGTTCGAACGTGGCGCGCACGGTGTTCAAGTCGATGCTCACCGCGGTGCTCGACCGCATGCCCGACTACGTGTGCGACCCCGAGGGCACGGTGCACTACGACACCATCGGCGTGATCCAGGGCATGCGGAACTTGCCCGCCACATTCACTCCGGGCAAACGGCTCGGACCCGGCCTGGACGAGACGTTGGAGAAGTTGCAGCGCATCTGCAATGAGCAGGAGCTTGCCCGGCCGATCACCGAGCGCAAGGAAACTGCCGTCATCGACTGATTCGGGTAGTCACACCAGTAACAGGACAGCCCCCTACCCCGATAGTCCTGTTAACCTCGATTGAGGTCACTTCAACAGACGTGTGAGCAAACTCGCCGCCGTGCCGGCGGAACCAGATGGGGGTACGAAGCCATGATCAAGATGTCGTGCGCGAAACTCGCGTTGGCCCTCGGCGGCCTCGCAGTCGCAATCCCCGCCTCGCTCGGCGTCGCAGCTGCTGCGCCGTACGACGCGGTAGTCAACACCACGTGCACCTACGACCAGGTCCTCGCGGCGCTCAACGCACAGCGGCCGGACCTGGCCCAGGAGTTCAACGCGTCGCCGTTCGCGCAGGGCGCGCTGCGCAGCTTCCTGTCGTCGCCGCCGGCCCAGCGTCAGCAGACGGTGACACAGCTGCAGGCCAGCCCGGCGGCCGCGCAGTATTTCGGTGCGATCACCTCGATCGCGAGCAGCTGCAACAACTACTGAGCCTCACACAAACGGCGGTAGGTCCATGCCTGCCGCCGTTTGTCATGTCTTCCCCGACCTCCTAGCGCGAGCAGCCCTCCTAGCGCGAGCAGACGCTCAGGTACGCGACACGCCGAGTTTCGGGTACCGCGATGACTGTTCGCCGGAGAAACTCAGCGCCGCGGCAATCCGAGCACCTGGGTCGCGATGATGTTGCGCTGGATTTCCGACGTCCCACCGGCGATCGTTCCGCCGAAGCTGCGCGCGTAACGCTCGAACCAGCTGGCGAAGTAGTGGTCGAGGTTCATGTGTGCATAGGGGCCGGTCGTCGACGGGTGCACCAGCCCGTCCGGTCCCGCTGCGGTCAACGCGTTCTCGAAAGCGTTGCGCTCGGCCTCGGAGCCGAAGAGCTTCAACACCGATACCGACGCGGTGTCCATCTCGCCACGTGCCGCCCGGGCCAATGCCGCAGAGCCCATGGCGCGCAACGCCTGATAGTCCATGACCGTGGTGGCGTACTGGTCCCGTTCGAGCGCCGTGCGGGGATGGAAATCGGCGAGCATGTTGTCGATGCGATCCGCGAAACCCAGCCACATCATGGTCCGTTCGTGGCCGAGCGAACCGTTGGCAACACCCCAGCCACCGTTCAGGGGGCCGACGAGATTCTCGGCGGGCACCTTGGCATCGGTGAAGAAGACCTCGTTGAAGTCGAGGTTCTCCTCACCGGTCATGTCCGCGAACGGCCGGCACACCACGCCAGGGGTGTCGGTCGGGATGATCAGCACGCTGATGCCCTTGTGTTTGGGCGCGTCCGGATCGGTACGGACGAAAGTCAGCAGGAAGTCGGCGTCGTGTGCGCCCGACGTCCACACCTTCTGCCCGTTGACGACGAAGTGCTCACCCACCAGGGCTGCCCGGGTGCGCAGGGACGCAAGATCCGAACCGGCGCTCGGCTCACTCATTCCCAGCGACGCCGTGCACTCACCGCGCAGCACGGGAACTGCCCAGCGGTGTTTCTGCTCCTCGGATCCGAACGAAAGCAACGATGCGGCAATGATATTGACGCCCTGAGGGTTGAAGCTGTGGTAGATCCGCCTGCGGCACAACTCATCGAGGTGGACGAACTGCTGCACGACGGTGGCGTTGCGGCCACCGAACTCCGGCGGCTGGGCGGGCAACAACCAGCCGTTGTCGAACAGCAGCCGCTGCCAGTCGCGGGCCCACTGCGGCATGTGCGACACCGAGCGGGGCCGCTCCAGCGTCTGCGCCTCGGATGGCAGATGCTCGTCGAGGAATGCGGCGAACTCGGCACGGAACGCCTCGACGTCGGAATCGAAGGTGAGTTGCATCTACAGCCCCCTGTACGTCGTGCGGTACTCGGCGGCGATCACCGCGCGGTGCTCGGCCGCCCCACCCAATAACAGTTCGCCGGCCTTCGCGCGCTTGAGCGCGAACTGGACGTCGTTCTCCCAGGTGAATCCCATCGCTCCGAACAACTGCAGTCCGTGGCGGAAGGCCACCGCCTGGCACTCGCCCGCCGAAGCTTTGGCCATCGCCGCGGCCAGTCGTCGGCGTGGGTCATCGGCAGCGATGGTCAGCGCGGCGAAGTACGACAGTGCCCGGGCCCGTTCGATGGCGATGTGCATATCGACGGCCTTGTGCTGCACCGCCTGGAACGATCCGATCGGCACCCCGAACTGATGGCGTTGCTTGACGTGTTCGAGCGCGAGCTCCAAAACCCGTTGGCAGGCACCGACAGTCGTCACCGCCATGCCTGTCAACGCCAGATGCCGCGCCTTCTCGGAATCGACCCGCATGCGATCCGTGTCGGGAACATGCACCCCGTCGAAGGCCACCTCGGCAATGTGCAGCACCGGATCGAAAACCGGTGTGCGACGGGCGCGCACCGCCGCGGCCGGCACCAGGAACACACCGGCGCCGGTGACCACGGCCAGCGCCTGTACACGGTCACCGTCGAGCACATGGGGTGCGGTGCCGTTGAGCACCCACCCCGTGTCATCGCGGCGCGCGGTGATCCCGCTGTATACCGCGGTACCCGGCGCGGCGGGATCGAACCGGTCCCCGGCCAGCGGCGCGTACTGCGTCATGGTCGCCAGATACGGGGTCACGTCGGTAGCGCGCCCGAGCTCTTCGAGCACGACGGCGAGCTCGACCGCATTCTGCGGATCGGTCAGTTCGGTCCAGCCCTGATCCGTGTAGCTCTGCCACAGCGGCGCTGGGTCGACGCCCTGCTCGGCCACCTCCCGGACCAGGGTCGCCGGACATTGCTTGCCGACCGCGTCGCGTACGGTGTCCTGCCATAGCCGCTGATCGGCATCGAATTCGAGTAGCACCCGCCGCCTCCTGTGGGCCGTCACATCCCAGCGAGAATAACATTCTCGTACAGTGATCTGACATTCTCCGAGTCGACGGATCCGTGTTCCACGAGCCATCGCTAGGCGACTGACCAGCATCACCGTCCACCAGCGCGGGAGCCACCAGCCAGATGGAGAACAATATTCTTGCTATTGAAGAATAGGGATCTAAACTGACAGCAGGTCCGGTGTCGCGGTCACACCGTCGACAACGTGCGCACCGGACGAAATCGGAGGTCAGCCTTGGCAGTGCAGCACCCCGACGGGACCAGCAGCCCGGTCATCGATGCCAGCGTGCACGTCTTCTTCGGCTCGAACAAAGACCTGCGGCAGAACTTTCTGCGCGAGCCGTTCGCCAGCCGCGGCTTCCCCGACTACGAAATGAATTGGTATGGCGCGCCGGGCGGCGAGTATGCGGATTACGCCAAGGGGCCCGAACGGCAGTACCCCGGCTCTGATCCCGATCTGACCGCGCAGCATCTGTTTGCCGACCGTGGTGTCGACATCGCGATTCTGCATCCCATGACCCGCGGCATCATGCCGGATCGCCACCTGGGAACCGCACTTGCCAACGCGCACAACAAGATGATGGTGACGCGCTGGCTCGACCACGATACTCACGGCCCCCGGTTCCGCGGCACCATCCGGGTGAATCCCGACGACATCGCCGGCGCCCTGCGCGAGATCGACCGCTACAAGGACCATCCGCGCGTCGTGCAGATCGGAGTGCCGCTGCAGTCCCGCGAGCTGTACGGCAAGCCGCAGTACTGGCCACTGTGGGATGCCGCCGCCGATGCCGGCCTGCCGGTGGCCGTACACATCGAAGGCGGTGCGGGCGTGCAGTTTCCGCCGACACCGTCGGGGAAGACCCGAACCTACGAGCAGTATCTCGGCTTCATGGCGCTGAATTACCTGTACCACCTGATGAACATGATCGCCGAGGGTGTCTTCGAACGCACGCCCGCACTCAAGTTCGTGTGGGCCGACGGCGCGGCCGACATGCTGACGCCGTTCATGTGGCGCATGGACTGCTTCGGGCGGCCGCATCTGGAGCAGACACCGTGGGCTCCCAAGATGCCCAGCGACTATCTGCCCGGCCACGTCTACTTCGTGCAGGGCGCACTCGACGGACCTGGCGACGTCGAATTCGCCGGCGAATGGTTCGGATTCACAGGCAAGGAAGACATGGTGATCTTCGGGTCGAGTTACCCACACTGGCAACTGAACGAACCGACGGTGCCGGCCACGTTCACCACCGAGCAGCGCGACAAGCTGTTGTGGCGCAACGCCGCAGAGCTCTACGGGCTCCACAACGTCGTCATGCCGTCCGCCGTTGCGGCACAGTAGAAGTACCCGAGGGAGGATTCATGTCCGTCACAGCGAACCCACGAGTACCCGCGGCAGAACGCATCGCGGTCCGGTGCGTCGACTCCGACGTGCATCCCATGCCAAAACGCGGTGAGCTCACCGAATACATCCCCGAGCCGTGGCGCAGCAAGTACTTCCTCAATCACCCGGTCGGCGAGCAGATCTACTATGACGCACCCGATTACGCGCACTCTTACGCGATGCGCGTCGACGCATTCCCACCCGACGGTGAATTCGCCTGCAGCGACCCGGATATGGCGCTGCGCCAGCTGATCATGGAGGCCGGCTCCGACATCGCCATCCTGGAGCCGACGCGCGCCGAGAGCCGGTTGGCCGAGGCCACCGCGGCCTACTGCACCGCGACCAACGAATGGCTGGCCCATCACTGGCTCGACAGCCACAACAACTGGCATCAACGTTGGCGCGGCTCGGTGTGTGTGGCCATCGAGGAGCCGCAGCTGGCCGTCGCCGAGATCGAAAAGTGGGCCGATCACCCCTACATGGCTCAAGTCCTGATCAAAGCTGAGCCGCGGCCGTCGTGGGGGGACCCGAAGTACGACCCGGTCTGGGCGGCGGCCACCAAGCACGACATCACCGTCAGCTGCCACCTCTCGCGTGGCGAGTTCGACACGCTACCGCTCCCCCCGGTCGGATTGCCCAGCTACAACCACGATTTCATGGTCACGTACTCGCTGTTGGCCGCCAACCAGGTGATGAGCCTGATCTTCGACGGGGTCTTCGACCGCTTCCCCACTCTGCGCATCGTGTTCGTCGAGCACGCGTTCACATGGATCCTGCCGCTCATGTGGCGCATGGACGCGATCTATGCGGCTCGCAAATCCTGGATGGGCATCAAGCGCAAACCGAGCGAATACGTCAAGGACCACATCAAATTCACCACCCAACCGCTCGACTACCCCGAAGACAAGACCGAACTGTCCCGCGCGTTCGAGTGGATGGAATGCGAGAAGATCCTGCTCTACAGCAGCGACTATCCACACTGGACCTTCGACGACCCACGCTGGCTGGTCAAGCATCTGCCCGAACACACCCGCGAGGCCATCATGTTCCGCAACGGTATCGAGACCTACAAGCTGCCCGAGACCGTCCCGGTTCTCGAGGGTCAGGTGCGGGTGTTCTGATGAGCGAGCCGGCCAAGCGCCCCAGGCTTGCGCAGGGGCGCGAGCACGTCGTCGCCACTGTCGACGAGATTCCGCCTGGCACCCACAAACTGGTGCCGATCGGTCGTCACGGGGTCGGTGTCTACAACGTCAACGGCAGCTTCTACGCGATCGCGAACTACTGCCCACACGAGGGCGGCCCGCTGTGTTCGGGACGGGCCCGCGGGCGCACCGTCGTCGACGAAACCGTCCCTGGCGGCGCGGCGATGGTGCGCGATCAGGAGTTCATCTACTGCCCGTGGCACCAGTGGGGTTTCGAACTGGCGACCGGCACGACCACGGTCAAGCCGGAGTGGAGTATCCGCACCTACCCGGTGCGGATCGTTGACGACGAAGTGTTGGTGATGGCGTGACGGTGGTGCTCGAGCAGGACGAGAAGGTCATCGAGATCAACGGCGGCAACGTCGTGTATGAAATCCTCGGTACTGATGGTGATTTCATCGCGCTGACGCCGGGAGGCCGGTTCAGCAAGGACATTCCCGGGTTGCGGCCGCTGGCCGAGGAACTCGTCAGGGGTGGCTACCGGGTACTGCTGTGGGACCGCCCCAACTGCGGCAAGTCCGACGTGCAGTTCTACGGATACAGCGAATCGCATATGCGGGCCGAAACGTTGCACCACTTGATCACCCAGCTGGGCATCGGCCCCTGCATCCTGGCCGGCGGATCGGGCGGTGCCCGGGATTCTATGTTGACGACCATGCTCTACCCCGACATCGTCACCAAACTCGCGGTCTGGAACATCGTCGGCGGCGTGTACGGCTCGTTCGTGCTGGGCTCCTACTACATCGTCCCGAGCATCCTCGCGGTACGCGGTGCGGGGATGAAAGCCGTTGCTCGCATTGACGAGTGGAAGGACCGAATCGGGGAAAACCCGGTGAACGAGGCCCGCATCCTGGCGCAGGACGCGGACGAGTTCCTCAAGTTGATGCTGCGCTGGCTCAACGCGTTCGTCCCCAAGCCCGGACAGACCATCCCCGGCGTCGAGGACGAGATGTTCGACAACATCACAGTTCCGACGTTGATCATCCGGGGCGGGGAGAACGATCTCGACCACCCCAAGCGCACCTCTCTGGAGGTGAGTTGCCTGATCAAGGGTTCGACGCTGATCGATCCGCCATGGCCCGAGGACGCCTGGGAACGCGCCGGGGAGGATCGTGCGTCTGGAAAAGTCAAGCGGTTCAACATGTTCGACACCTGGGTGCAGGCCGCACCGGCGATCCTGGACTTTCTCGGCAGATGACGGGCTCACACCGCGCGGATGTGCACCTCGCAGTTGAGCGACGCCTCGAGTGCGGTATGGATCCGGCTTTCGGGGATGCGCTCCAGGTCGGCTTTGCGCAGGGTAATCGACACCACGTCCCAGCCGTCTCCGTCGACCGTGCGCTCGATCTCGCCGGACAACCCGAAACCTGCCAGCACGCCGCGGGCGTCGTCGTCGGTGCCACGGCTGACGAAGGTCACCACGCCTGCCGCGGGATCCGTACCGAAAGCCTTGGCACACAGTTCGATCACGAGCTGTTGAAGCTGCTGGGCGTCGTCGCCCGGGATGAGAACCTCCACTTCACGCCGGTGCGGGGCCATACCGGTGAGCTGGTTGTCCAGCACCTGCGCGCCACGGTCGACCACCATGTCGCGGAGCATCGCCATGCCGTCGGCGAGCTGCTGCGGTCCGAGCTCGCCGGCCGGATCGACTCCGACGCGCACGACAGCAGTTCTCATGCCGGTTAGCGTAGCCGGGGACGGGATGTGATATGACAAGCGATCTCACCGTCGCGGTGTGGCCGGGCATGACGCCTCGCCTGTTGCGCACGGAGACACTCACCGAATACACCCTGGCCGGTGGCTATGCGTCCCTTGACGATCCAGGCCGGCTGCTCGATGAGGTGCAGGCCAGCGGACTGCTCGGCCGTGGTGGCGCGGCTTTCCCGCTGGCGGTCAAGCTGCGCACGGTACGTGACAACGGTCGCGAGGCCGGCGGCGCCGTGGCGATCGGCAACGGCGAAGAAGGTGAACCAGCGTCGATCAAGGACCGGTGGTTGCTGCGCAACCGGCCCCATATGGTTCTCGACGGCCTCCGGCTCGCGGCCGCGATGATCGGCGCGCCGCATGTCTACCTGTACGTGTCCGACCGCCGGGCCGCCGAGCAGGTACAGGCCGCGCTCGGCGAACTCAGCGGTGAACTCGGCTCGCTGCGCATCGAATTGGTCGTCGTCGCACCGGGTTACGTGGCCGGTGAGGAGACGGCAGCGGTCCACGTCGTCAACGGCGGTCCGGCCAAACCCACCGACAAGCCGCCACGGCCATTCGAACAGGGCGTCGGCGGTTTGCCGACCCTGGTGAGCAATGTCGAGACCCTCGCCCAACTGGCGTACCTGAACATCCACGGAGCGACGCAGTTCCGGACCGTCGGCACCCACGCTTCGCCAGGCACTTTCTTGGCGACCATCACGGGCGCGGGGCGTCCGGCCGCCCTCTACGAGCTGCCGCACGGCGTCGCGGTGGCGGATCTGCTCACGCTGCACGGCATTCCCGCGCAGCACGTCACGGGGGCGCTCATGGGTGGGTACTTCGCCGGGCTGCTCAATCGCGACATCCTCGGGGCCACCCTGGATCACGAGACGATTCGGGAGCTCGGCAGCGGGCTGGGATGCGGCGCGATCACGATCCTCACCGACGACTGCCCGGTGGCAGTCGCCGCGTCGGTGCTCTCCTACTTCGACCGCGAGAATGCGGGGCAGTGCGGGTCCTGCTTCAACGGCACGGCGGCCATGGCGGCGGTGGCGACGGCGTTGCGCGACGGCGTGGCCTGCGAGGACGATGTCGCCCGGCTACGACGCTGGTCGGTGGTTCTGCGGGGCCGGGGCGCCTGCGCCACACTCGACGGTGCGGCGAATGTGGCGGCCGGCCTGCTGACCCAGTTCCCCGATCTCGTCCAGCGTCATCTCGAAAATCGGTGTTCCGCTTGCCGTTCCGGTGCGTACATGGCGATGCGGCCCTACGAGGTGGAGCGACTCGATGAGGTGGTGGGGGTATGAGGATCAAGCTGGACCGCACGCTCTGCGACGGATTCGGGCTGTGCGCCAAGCACGCGCCCGGGTACTTCCCACTCGACGACTGGGGATACGCCTCGCTGGAAGGCGACGGCACCATCCCGGAGGCCGATCATGACGCGGTCAAACGTGCGCTGCTGGATTGTCCGGTACACGCGATCATCGAGTTGGCCGAACCACGATCCGTCATCGAAGCCGGCTAGGGAGACGAGTTGTCAGGGATACCGGGCCGGCCGCTACCCACGGTCACCGCGCTGAACGAATACTTCTGGACCGCGGGCGCCGACGGGGTGCTGCGCATCCAGGAATGCCTGGACTGCAACGCGCTCATCCACCCACCGCAGCCGGTGTGCCGATACTGCCGCAGCCACAAACTCGGACCCCGCGAAGTCTCCGGGCGCGGTTCGCTGGCGGGCTTCACCGTCAACCACCGGTTCGGGTTCCCCGACCTGCCGCCGCCCTATGTGGTTGCCGAGGTGGCCATCGCCGAGGATCCCCGGGTTCGGCTGACCACCAACATCGTCGACGCCGATCCCGACGACCTCGAGCTGGGACAGCCGGTGGAGGTCACCTTTCAACAGCTCGACGATGTCTGGCTGCCCGTCTTCCGCCCGGCGGCAGACCGCAGACCCGCTCCCGAGCCGGTCGACCTCATCGCGCCCGAGGACTTCGCCGAACATGTCCGGCCGATGCTGGGCACCCGGAAGTTCGAGGACCACTCGGCCATCACCGGGATCGGCGCCTCCCGGCTGGGCCGCCGGTTGATGGTGCCACCGCTGGCGCTGACCATCGAGGCCTGCGAGGCCGCGGTCGCTGACGCCGGGCTCACCCTCGACGATATCGACGGCCTGTCCACCTATCCGGGACTCGATGTCGCCGGGATGGGTGAGGGTGGCGTCACCGCGCTGGAAGGTGCCGTCGGCTTGCGGCCCACATGGATCAACGGGGGCATGGACACATTCGGGCCGGGTGGTTCGGTGATCGCGGCGATGATGGCCGTCGCCACCGGCATGGCCCGGCACGTGCTGTGCTTCCGCACCCTGTGGGAGGCGACGTTCGGCCAGCTGGTCAAGGAGGGCAAGCTCGCGCCACCGATGGGCGGCCGCACTACCAGCTGGCAACACCCCTACGGCGCCACCTCGGCCGCACATACCTTGGCGCAGAACGCCGGACGCCATTTCCACCGCTACGGCACCACCCGTGAAACCCTGGGCTGGATCGCGCTGAACCAACGAGCGAACGCCGCACTGAACCCAACAGCCATCTACCGGGACCCGCTCACGATGGAGGACTACCTCTCGGCGCGCACCATCACCACGCCGTTCGGACTCTACGACTGCGATGTGCCCTGCGACGGTGCGGTGGCCGTGGTCGTCTCGGCCGTCGACGCTGCGCGCGACCTCGCCAAACCGCCGATCCGGTTCGAGGCGGTGGGCACCCAGATCATCGAACGCACCGACTGGGATCAGACCACCATGACCCACGAACCGCAGGTGCTGGGCCAATCAGCACACCTGTGGTCGCGAACCTCGTTGCGGCCCAGCGATGTCGACGTGGCCGAACTGTACGACGGCTTCACCTTCAACTGCCTGTCCTGGATCGAAGCCCTCGGCTTCTGCGGCATCGGCGAGGCCAAAGACTTCCTCGACAGCGGCCACAACATCGCCCGCGACGGTGTACTGCCCCTGAACACCCACGGCGGGCAGCTGTCGCACGGCCGTACCCATGGCATGGGCCTGATCCACGAAGCGGTCAGTCAGCTGCGCGGCGAGGCCGGCGACCGCCAGGTCGCCAATGCCAAGGTGGCCGTGGCCAGTTCAGGTGGCCTGACCCCCAGTGGTGTCCTGCTGTTGCGGACGGACGAGTGATCGTCATGGACAACGCGATTCCGCATCCTCGTGTCGTGATGGTCGACGGCGTCCCGATGTCCGCACTCGTCGCGGAGGCCTCTGCCCCGCGGGCCGTCATCGTGGCGTTGCACGGCGGGGCCACCACATCGGCGTACTTCGACTGCCCCGGGCACCCGGAGCTTTCGCTCCTGCGCGCGGGAGCGGCCAACGGCTACACGGTGATCGCGCTGGACCGGCCGGGATACGGCGCGTCAGCGGCCTACCCGGACGCCATGGCGCATCCTGACCAACGCGTGGCACTCGTGTTCGGCGCGGTACACCGGATAGCCGGGCCGGGTGCGCCGTTCGTCCTGGGCCATTCGCTGGGATGCGAGCTGACACTCCGCATGGCCGCCTGTGCCGACGTATTGGGCATCTCACTGGCCGGCACAGGCCGCCGATATCAGGCCGCCGCCCAGGAGATCCTCAAGAACGCGGCGACCGACCATCGGCCCGCGGGGCTGCGTGATCTACTGTGGGAGCCGGCCCGGCTGTATCCGGCTGACGTCATCGGCACCGGGCTCTCGTCAGCCGGCGCCTCCTACGAGGCCGAGGTCATCAAAACCTGGTCCGCACAGGACTTTCCGGAGCTCGCAGCCAAGATCACCAGCCCGGTGCAATTCCTCGCCGGGGATCACGAGAGGGTATGGGAGTCGGATGCCACGGCGCTGGCGGATATCAGCGCGATGTTCGGCTCCGCACCGCGCGTCGATGTCAGCGAACTCGCCGAGTCGGGGCACAACCTCAGTGTCGGGCTGACCGCAGGGCGTTATCACCGCCGCGTGCTGTCGTTCGTGGAGGACTGCGTGGCCACCCGTGGCCGCACCGATATGGAAGTGGAGGCAAGTTGATGCGTGTCGGATTCATCGGGTTGGGCAGCCAGGGCGCTCCCATCGCACGCCGGATCGTGGACGGCGGCTACGAGACCACGCTGTGGGCACGCCGTTCTGCGTCACTCGAACCGTTCGCCGACACTGCGGCCAAGGTCGCCGGCTCCCCCGCCGAGCTTGCCGCGGTAAGCGATCTGGTGTGCCTGTGCGTGGTGGGTGATGACGACGTGAAGGAGGTGCTCGGCGGCGATACCGGGGTGCTGGCCGGTCTCGCGCCCGGCGGCATCATCGCCATCCACTCCACCGTGCATCCCGATACCTGCCGCGAGATCGCGGCTCTCGCTGCACAGCAAGATATTTCGGTGCTCGACGCGCCCGTGAGCGGCGGCGAGCCCGCAGCCAAAGCAGGCACCCTGCTGGTCATGGTGGGCGGCGAGGACGACGTTGTCGAGCGGGTCCGGCCGGTGTTCGCCACCTACGCCGACCCCGTCGTGCACCTCGGCGCGGTCGGCAGCGGCCAAGTCGCGAAGATCTTGAACAACCTCTTGTTCAGCGCAAACCTCGGTGCCGCGATGAGCACGCTGGAACTCGGTGAGGCGCTGGGAGTTCCGCGCGGCCGGCTCTGTGAGGTGATCACCCGCGGGTCGGCCACCAGCAAGGCGCTCAACAGTATCGCGATGTTTGGCGGCACCCTGGACAACCTCGCTCCGATCGCGGGGGCGCTGCTGCAGAAGGATTGCCGCCACGCCGCGAGTCTGGCCGGTGCCGCGGCAGCGCGCGAGGGCGCGGTCTTTGACGCTGCGGACGCCGCACTGCTGCTGATGAATCACCCCCGCTGATGCGCATCGGCGTCATCGGTGCCGGCCGCATGGGCGCACCCATGGTCGGCCGGCTCGTCGCCGCCGGGCACCATGTCACCGCGCTGGGTCGGACTCCCGAAAAACGCGACGCTGTCACAGAACTTGGCGCGTCGGCGGCAGTGGATCAAGTCGCGGTAGCCGACGGAGCAGACGTGGTGATCGTCTGCGTGTTCACCGACGAACAGGTCCGCGCGATCTGCGTCGAGGCTGACCTCACGGCCGCAATGCGGGCCGAAGCGGTACTGGTCCTGCACACCACCGGAAGTCCTTACACCGCAGAGCAGGTCGCGGCACTGGCGGCGCCCCGTCACGTCGGCGTCGTCGATGCGCCGGTCAGCGGTGGCCCGCACGATATCGCCGCCGCCCAGTTGACGGTGTTCGCCGGGGGCGACGACCAAGCGGTGGCATATGCCCGGCCGGCGTTGGAGAGCTACGCCGACCCGGTGCTACACGTCGGCCCGCTCGGCGCAGGGCAGCGCGTCAAGCTCATCAACAACGCGTTGTTCGCCGCCCAGATCGGCCTTGTAGCCGAAGGGGTGCGGCTCGGCGGGCGGCTCGGTATCGACGAACCGACCCTGCTCAAGGCACTGGTCAACGGCAGTGCGGGCAGTCGCGCCCTCAGTGGCATCGCCGCAACGGGTTCAGCGGGCGCGTTCATCACCCGGGTCGGCGAGTTCATCGGCAAGGACGTGGCCCTCGTCCGCAGCACCGCGGCCGACCTGAACACCGACCTTGGGCTGCTGGACACCGTGGTCGACGCCGGACTGCGCTGATTTTCCTTTTCAACGACACCGAAGACCGTTACTGTTACCGTTACAGTTCATCAGTTTCCCGTAACGTTCGTTACGGCGCTTCCGGCAGCAGCCCAGCCGTGAAGGAGGAGTGTGAATGACCAAGCCTCAGGTGATTTTCGACCCGTTCTCCGAAGAGTTCTTCAACGATCCGTTCGACATCTACCGGCGGATGCGCGAGGACGCACCGCTGTACTACAACGCTGAGCTCGACTTCTATGCACTGACCCGGCACGACGACGTCGCGGCCGCCCTGAAGAATCACGACGCGTTCTCCTCATCGCGCGGCTGCGATCTGGCCATGGTGCAGAGCGACGAGCCACCCCAGAAGTCGATCATCTTCATGGATCCACCCGACCACCGGCACATGCGCAGCCTGCTCAACAAGGCCTTCACTCCGCGGGCGATCCAGGCTCAGAAGGACACCGTGATCGAGCAGATCGAACACTTCCTCGGGCTGATCGACTCTGACGAATTCGATGTCGTCCAGGACTTCTCGGGCCCGTTCCCGGTGGAGGTCATCACCCGGATGGCCGGGGTCGACCCGGAATACCGCCAGCAGGTTCGGCACTGGATCGACACCAGCCTGTCACGCGAACCCGGCCAGATCGGCTTCACCGAAGCAGGTATGCAAGCCACCATCGACACCGGCATCTACTACTACTCGCTGGTGCAGAAGCGTCGCGAAGATCCCAAAGACGACATGATCAGCCGGCTGATCGCCGCCGAGATCCCCGGCGAGGACGGCCAGCTCCGGCGGCTCGACGACATCGAGATCACCGGCTTCGCAACGCTTCTCGGCGGGGCCGGGGCCGAGACCGTCACCAAGCTCGTCGGAACCGCGATGGTTTTGTTCGCCCGCCATCCCGAGCAGTGGCAGAAGCTGCTCGATGATCGCGACAAGATCCCGGCCGCCGTCGAAGAGCTGCTGCGCTACGAGGGCCCCGTCCAGTACAACGTGCGCTACACGCTCAAGGAGGCCGACGTACCCAGCGGCACCATCCCGGCAGGCAAGGCGGTGTTCCTGATCAGCGCCGCGGCCAACCGTGATCCCGACGCGTTCACCGAGGCCGACGCTTTCGACATCGACCGCGACCGCACGGAGGCACAGAACCTTGGCCTCGGGTACGGGATCCACAGTTGTCTCGGTGCGGCGCTGGCGCGGATGGAAAGCTGCATCGCCCTGGAGAAACTTCTCGACTTCATGCCACGCTATGAAGTCAACTGGGATGGCCTACAACGGGTTCAGATGCAGAACGTGGCAGGCTACTCCCATGTACCGGTGAGGAGGCTGTCGTGAGCAAGGTGCACGTGGACTTCGGCCTGTGCGAAAGCAACGCGGTGTGCATGGGCATCATCCCCGAGGTGTTCGACCTCGACGACCAGGACTATCTACACGTACTGCACGAGGACGTGACGCCGGAGAACGAGGCGCAGATCCGCGAGGCGGTGCGCCAATGCCCGCGGCAGGCCATCTCTCTCCGTTGAGCCTGCGTCCAGGGCGCATATGTGCGAGTGGCGGGCACCCTGCGCGCAGAGTCAGCGCATGGAAATTTCAGGTCGGGAAGCCCGAGAAGATCACGCCGTTGCACTCGGCGGCGCGTGCTCGCACCTTCGCGGCCGCCTGGTACGCGTCGGAGTAGTACCACTCGCGCGCCGCATCCACCGAGTCGAATTCCAGCACCACCGTTTGGGTTCCGTGCCACGAACCCTCGATCACTTCGGGCTTCTGAGCGACGGCGACGATGGTCGCACCGGCCATCGCCTGCATCGCGAGCTTGCCGTATTCGGCCATACCGGCCGGGTCCTTGACATCCTCAGTGATGATCACATACCCCTTGGGCCCACCGGACATGGACGAATCTCCTTGACTAGTCATTCGTTTCGATGATTGCTTGTTCGGGGCAGTTCGCGACGGCCTCACGAGCGGAATCCTGCAACTCCGCCGGAACATCCTCGGGGTCGGCCACTGCGTAGCCGTCGTCGGACAGGCTGAAGATCTCGGGGCACATCGTCAGACACATGCCGTGTCCACGACAGCGGTCCTCGTCGACGGTCACCTTCATCGGACGTCAAACTCCAGGTGCAATTCGGTGAGGCCGCGCAGGATGAAGGTCGGGATGTAGCCGTAGCGCCGCTCACCGCGCGGTCCGTGCTGGTCCGCGGAGATACGGATGTCGTTGGTGCGATCGAGGAGTCGCTCGATGCCGACGCGAGTCTCCGCGCGCGCCAACGGCGCACCTGGACAGCTGTGGATGCCGCGACCGAAGGCCAGGTGCTGGCGGGCGTTCTTGCGGGCGGGGTCGAACGTGTCGGGGTCCTGGAACCGGCGCGGATCGCGGTTCGCAGCGCCGTTGAGCACCATTACCGTTGTGCCTGCGCTCAATTCGGTCTCACCGACGGTGACCGGGCAACGCGACAGCCGGAAGTCACCTTTGACGGGGCTCTCGATGCGCAATGTCTCCTCGATGAAATTCGGGATGAGGCTGCGGTCGTCGCGCAGTCGCCGCTGAATGTCGGGCTGCTCCGCGAGCACCTTGAGCGCGGTGCTCAACAGCCGCACCGTGGTTTCCTGTCCGGCGGAGAACACGTTGGTGGCCACGCGGGCCACGTCGCCGACATCGGGAACCGAGCCGTCGGGGAAGGTGGCTTCGGCAAGCCCGGTCAACACGTCGTCGCGCGGGTGGGCGCGGCGGTCGGCGACGTAGTCGGAGAACTGCCCGTAGAGGAATTCCAGCGGGCTGTGCGCCAGCGATGCCTTGTTGGTGCTGCCGACCCCGCCGCCGGAATGCTGTTTGATGCCGTCCACGAACCCCTGTCGATCCTCGTCAGGGATGCCGAGCAGATCGGCGATGACCAGCAGGGTGAACGGGCTCGCGAACCCTTTGATGAAGTCGCCTTCGTCAGGCGCCAGATACGTATCGAGCACCTCGTCGGCAAGCTGCCACATTGCGTCCTCGTTCTCCTTGAGGCGCTTGGGCGTGATGAGTCGCATCAGAAGTGAACGGTGATCGGTATGGGTCGGTGGGTCCAGGGTCGGCAGCTGATCACTGAACGGCAGTTCGTTGCGGTGCTTTTCGATCAGCGCGGTCACTTCGTCGGCACTGCGGCCTTCCAACGGCACCGGAAATCCAGGGAAGGGTCCCGTGACCGAGATGCACGACGAGAAGGTCTCTTCGTCGTTGTAGACCGCGACCGCTTCATCCCAGCCGGTCACCATGGTCACGCCGTAGTGGCCCTCTCGACTGACCGGACACTGGTCACGAAGCGCCTCGAAGAACGGATACGGGTCATCGACCAATCGTTCATCGCGGAAGAAATCGATACCCGTTGGGTCGATCGCCATGCGTAGCTCCCGTTCCAGCCGCACGATCATGAGAATGCGGCTCTCATCTTTGAACATTACATTTCCACAGCGTCGGGTGCGCGTCAATGTAGGGCGCGGGCCGACGACGTTCCGCTGTCACGATTCAACAGTTAGTTAGACGCGCGTCGACTATTTCCACGAGTTCAATACCCTGTTACAGTCCTGATATGCCCCGCTCAGACACGCCTTCCATAGCTGACGGTAGTCAGCGTCGAGCATCATTTCAGCGGGCCCGATCGCACCGGACCAAGCGCGAGTTGGTGCAGGCCGCGATGGCGTTGTGGCGGACCAACGGCTACGCCAAGACCACGGTCGCCGACATCTGCCGCGCTGCGGGGGTATCCCGCGCGCTGTTCTACTTCTACTTCCCTGCCAAAGAGGATGTGCTGTTCGAGGTCGGGCTGTTGTCCACCCGTTCAGCGCAGCGGCGCATGGAGTCGTTGGTCGGCGCCGACTACGACTTGGTGGAGGTGATCGCTCAAGGGCTGCGCAGTTTGGAACGGTCCATGGCCCGCAACCCTCCGGAACTCATCATCGAAACCATCCTTGAGGGCTACCGGCACGAGCACCGCATCCTGGCCGGCGTCTCGGCACCCGATGCGGCAGCTGCCGACATGTTCGGCGCCCTGTTCGCCCGGGCCCAGTCCGACGGCCAACTGGCCGACCACGTCGATGTCGCCCACCTCTCGCACCTGGCGCAGATCCTCGTCAGCGAGGGCGTACGGCACTGGGCGGGCGGCAGCTACGGAAAGCGCTCGTTCGCCGACGTCGTCACGCGCGACATCGCCGCACTCATCGCCGGATTCAACCACCAGTAGATCGGAGGGCCCAACCGTGGCTTGGGATTTCGAGACCGACCCCGAGTACCAGAAGCTGCTCGACTGGGCCGACGAATTCGTCCGTGACAAGGTCGAGCCGCTCGACCTGGTATGGCCGCACCAGCAGTTCACCCCGCTGGCAGGCAGCCGGCGCGATGCCGTGGATCCCCTGAAAGCCGAGGTCCGCCGTCAGGGCCTGTGGGCCACCCACCTCGGGCCCGAACTCGGTGGGCAGGGCTACGGCCAACTCAAACTCGCGCTGCTCAACGAGATCCTCGGCCGCTCGCAGTGGGCGCCCATCGTTTTCGGATGCCAGGCACCCGATACCGGCAACGCGGAGATCATCGCGCACTACGGCACGGACGCACAGAAGGAACGCTATCTGCGTCCACTGCTCGAAGGCGAGCTGTTCTCGTGCTACTCGATGACCGAGCCCCATGCCGGAGCCGACCCGACGCTGTTCACCACCAGGGCCGTACGCGATGGCGACGACTGGATTATCAATGGGTGGAAGTTCTTCTCTTCCAACGCCGCAACCGCGTCGTTCCTCATCGTCATGGTGGTGACAGATCCCGATGTCAGTGCCTACCAGGGCATGTCGATGTTCCTGGTGCCCACCGACACTCCCGGGGTGAAGATCGTCCGCAATGTCGGCCTGTACGGCGAGCGGGACAACGAGGGTTCGCATGCGTTGATCCACTACGACAACGTCCGGGTGCCCGGCGACGCCCTGCTCGGCGGTGAAGGGAAGGCCTTCGTCATCGCGCAAACCCGTTTGGGGGGCGGGCGGATTCACCATGCCATGCGCACCATCGGGTTGGCCCGTAAAGCGTTGGACATGATGTGTGAGCGGGCCCTGAGCCGCCAGACGCAGGGCAGCCGATTGTCGGACAAGCAGTTCGTGCAGGGCTACATCGCAGACTCCTACGCGCAGCTGCTGCAGTTCCGGCTGATGGTGCTCTACACCGCGTGGGAGATCGACAAGTACAACGACTACAAGAAAGTCCGAAAAGACATCGCCGCGGTCAAGGTGGTGATGCCCACCGTGCTGCACGATATCGCCTGGCGGGCAATGCAGGTCCACGGTGCCCTGGGCGTCACCAATGAGATGCCGTTCCTGGGTATGGTCACCGGTGCGGCCGTGATGGGGCTGGCCGACGGCCCCACCGAGGTGCACAAGACCACCGTGGCCCGCCAGGTGCTGCGCGACTACCAACCCACCGAGGGCACCTGGCCGACCGAGTGGATCCCCGGCAAGCGGGAGGCCGCGCGGGCCAAGTTGGCGGAGTACCTCGACGCTGAGGTAGGAAACCTGTGAGCGAGATAGACGTTGCGCGCCTTGCCGATTGGATGGATGCCGCAGGTATGCCCGGCAAGGGCGAACCGGTTGAGGCGCGGTTTCTGTCCGGCGGCACTCAGAACGTGATCTACGAGATCCGCCGTGGCGAGCAGAGCTGTGTGCTGCGCATGCCGCCGACGGGTGCCCCGCCCGACCGCGACAAGGGCATCCTGCGGGAGTGGAGGATCATCGAGGCGCTCGACGGCACCGACGTTCCGCACACCGCGGCAGTTGGGGTCTGCGCTGATCCCGAGATCCTCGGACGGCCGTTCAATCTCATGGGTTTCGTCGACGGCTGGTCGCCGATGGACCACCACGGCCGCTGGCCCGAACCGTTCGACAGCGATCTGGCCACCCGGCCCGGCCTGAGCTATCAACTGGCCGAGGGGATCGCGCTGCTGGCAGGCGTGGATTGGCAGGAACGCGGTCTCGGCGATCTGGGCCGGCCCGACGGTTTTCACGAACGCCAGGTGGACCGCTGGATCGGCTTCCTCGACCGCATCAAGAACCGCGACCTGCCGGGGCTCGAGGTCGCCACCGCATGGCTGCGTGCGCACCGTCCGCTCGACTTCGTACCGGGCCTCATGCACGGGGATTACCAGTTCGCCAATGTCATGTACCGGCACGGCGCACCCGCGCAGCTGGCCGCGATCGTCGACTGGGAAATGGGCACCGTCGGTGATCCGAAACTGGACCTCGCGTGGATGGTGCACAGCTGGCCCGCAGGCGAATCGAGCGAGTCCGACATGACTTACGTGGACATGCGCGGAATGCCGTCACGCGATCAGGTGGTCGCACACTATGCCGAGGTGTCAGGCCGTCAGGTCGACGATCTCGACTATTACCTGGTGCTGGCCAAGTGGAAGTTGGCAATCGTGCTGGAGCAGGGCTTTCAGCGTGCCGGCGACGACGCGAAACTGCTCGCGTTCGGCCCGGTGGTCACCGAGCTGATGCGTTCGGCGGCAGACCTCGCCGAGTCCAGCGACTACCGGTGAAGGCCGCGGTCTGCCCGCGGTACGGCCCCCCGGAGGCGGTACGCGTCGAGGAGTCGCCCTCCCCCGCACTGCAACCCGGGCAGGTACGCGTTCGGGTCGCCGCCGCAGCGGTGAACTATCCCGACGTGCTTTTGGTGGCCGACCGCTACCAGGTGCATGTGCCGCCACCGTTCATCCCCGGTAGCGAGTTCTCCGGCACGATCACCGAGATATCCAGTCCGGAAGCCGGTTTCGAGATCGGCGCCAGGGTGACCGGCTCCGCGATGTTCGGCGCGTTCGCCGAGGAGGTGTGCGTGCCCGCGGGCTCACTGGCACGGATCCCCGGCGGCGTCGACGACCGTAGTGCCGCGGCGTCCGGCGTGGCACACCGAACCGCCTATCACGCCCTGCGCTCGATGGCTCGCGTGCAGTCCGGCGATGACGTCGTGATCCTCGGCGCGGGCGGCGGTGTCGGATTGGCCGCGGTCCAGCTCGCCGCGGTCTTGGGCGTCCGGGTCACTGCCGTCGCGTCGTCGAACGAAAAGCTCGACGCGGCAAGGCGTTACGGCGCCGAGACCGTCGTCAACCATCGCAGCGGTGACCTTCGCGCTGCGCTGCGGGAGGCCGCGCCCGACGGTGCACATGCCGTCATCGACCCGGTCGGCGGGGAATTGTCCGAGCCGGCGTTGCGATCGCTGCAGCGCGGAGGGCGGTTCGTCACCGTCGGGTACGCCTCGGGCGTCATCCCCCGAATTCCGCTGAATCTGGTGCTGGTCAAGGGTGTTCACGTCCTCGGCTTCCAGTTCCAGGACGTGCCGGGCGAGGAATTCGCCCGCAACGAGGCTGAGCTGCGTGGCCTGTTGGCGAGCGGGACCATCGCGCCGCACATCGGCGCGGTATATCCCCTGTCCGAGGTCGCCGCCGCACTGCGGCATGTCGCCGACGGGCGCGCCGTGGGCAAGGTGCTCATCGTGCTTTCGGCTGATAGCAGTACTCCCAACATGCCGTGATCTTGTCGTCGCGTACCTCGCGGTCGCCCTTGACCGGACAATCCCCGGCCTGCTAAGCAGATGCACAGCACCTTCAAATCCGGTCAGGAGATCAGCTGTGCCCACGTCAACCGAAGCCGATCTGTACTACGACCCCTACAACATCGACCTCAACATGAATCCCTCCCCGGTGTTCGCCCGGCTCAGGGAAGAAGCCCCGCTCTACTACAACGAACAGCATGACTTCTACGCGCTGAGCCGCTACGAGGACGTCAACAAGGGCGTGATCGACCACGACACGTTCATCTCGGGACGCGGTGCCCTACTGGAGCTCATCAAGTCCGGCATGGAAATCCCGCCGGGCACATTGATCTTCGAAGATCCACCGATCCACAACATCCACCGCAACCTCCTGTCACGGGTGTTCACGCCGCGTAAGGTGCTCGCGCTGGAACCGCAGATCCGCGAGTTCACCACGCGCTGCCTGGATCCGCTGGTCGGGACGGGCAAGTTCGACTTCGTCAACGATCTCGGGGAGCAGATGCCGATGCGGGTCATCGGCATGTTGCTCGGAATCCCCGAAGATCGTCAGCAGCAGATCACCGCCCACGGCGAGGAGACGCTGCAGGGCAAGACGGTCGAATCGCTGGCCACCGGTGAAGTGTTCGCAGAGTTCATCGACTGGCGGGCCGAACATCCGTCGGACGACATCATGACCGACCTACTCAATGCCGAATTCACCGACGAGACCGGCACGATGCGCAGGCTTCGCCGCGACGAGTTGCTGCTGTATCTGACTGTCATCGCCACTGCCGGCTCCGAAACCACCACCCGGCTACTGGGCTGGGCCGGTAAGACGTTGGCCGAAGTGCCGGATCAACGGCGCGACCTAGCCCTGAACCCTGGACTGATACCCCAGGCGATTGAGGAGATTCTGCGCTGGGAACCACCGGCGCTACAGCTCGCCCGCTACGTCACCCGCGACGTCGAGTACTACGGCCACACCGTGCCGGAAGGTTCGGCGATGCTGCTGTTGGTCGGCGCAGCCAACCGCGACCACCGCAGGTTTGCGCCCGACGGGGACGTCTTCGACATCTACCGGGAACATCACTCGCATCTGACGTTCGGCGCGGGCACGCATTTCTGTATGGGCAATGCGCTGGCTCGATTGGAGCTGCGCATCGCCATGGAAGAGATCCTCAGGCGATTCCCGGAGTGGGAGGTTGACTGGTCGAACGCGGTAGCGTCGGAAACCGCCGCGGTCCGCGGGTGGGCCGCGATGCCCACATTCGTCTCCTGATCGGCACAACAAAATCCGCCCTGGCCGGCGCACTGTGGTGCCGTCCAGGGCGGACGTCGAGCGGGCTTGCGGCCGCGCATCAGAAAGGCAGGTCGACGAAACCGCCTGTGGTGTTGGTCTCGTCGTGATTGTCGACGGTGTAGTGCGGTCCAACCGGCGACGCGGGCTGTGCCTGAGCCGGGGCTGCGAAGCCGAACACCGCTGCGGCCATACCACTGGCGATCAGAGTGGCAAATCCGATCTTCTTCATTTTGGTGCCTTCTTCCATATTCGTCGGGCGGTGTTCGAGTCGTGCGGCCCGGACGCCTTCGGTCGGCGGTTAGGTGGTGCATCTTGCCGATCTGACACATCAAACATGGAGGTCAGCGGGATAATTCCGGTGGCAGAAATTGATCTGCGGCTGGCAGAAATGGTGCGCTGCCCCGCCGCGAAAAGCGGCGGCGTGCGCACCTCTGAGCGGGCTCCGCGGCAAACTCCTGGTACGCCAAGCGGGCGGAAATGTCGGCGAGAACATCGGGGTTGGCGATTGCGACTGGTCGCTTTGGCGCTCAAATATTCCACAACGCATACGGCGAATTACTCACAACTGCAATTCTTTTCATATTTGTGATCGCACCGATGCCCTCAGTCGGATCTACCATCGCCGACGCTGGACAAGTGCCAGTCCAAAATTTGAGAGCCGGTCATGAACGCGACGTCGTCGTGGCTGCGGATATGGGCCAGTGCTTCATCGAGGTATCTCAGTCGGTGCGGTACGGCCATGATGTAGGGATGGACCACCAATGCCATGACTCGCGCTGAATCCGCGGAATCCGCGTAGAGCTGGTCGAACTGGTCGATGGCGCGTTGCCGGTATTCAGAGGCAGGGTGGTGCTGGATCAGCATCATCGCCACGTCATTGCATTCCTGCGTATAGGGGATGCTGGTGATCGGCTTGGTTCGTGTTCTCAGCACGGTCGGCTGGTCGTCGAGCACCCAGTCACAGACGTATTCGTAGCCCTCTTCGACGAGGAGATCCGGTGTTTCCCATGTTTCGGTGAGTCCCGGGCCCAGCCAGCCACGCGGTGCGCGGCCGGTTGCGCCGAGAATGGCCTTTGTGGTGGCCTGGATGTCTGCACGTTCGTCGGCTACCTTCTGCATGTTCTTCTGGGTGAAGCCATGCCCGATGAACTCCCACTGCCGATGCAGTGCGGCATCCGTGATCGACGGGTAGGCCTCGATGGCGCTACCGTTGATCGCCAGAACTGCGGGGATTTCGTGTTTGTCGATCACGTTGAGTAGTCGCCAAAATCCGACGCGGTTACCGTATTCGTGCCAGCACCAGTTGGGTATGTCAGGGGTCGGGACACCACCCGCCGGAGGGGACAACACTGTGCGCGGCATCGGTTCGGTGGGCGACCATTCCTCAACATTGACGATGAGCCACACCGCCATGCGCTTGCCATCAGGGAGGCGACGGGCGGGGCGATCGGTGATGGCGCTGTAGCTGATACGTTCGTAGGGCAGCATGATTCTCCTGGGGTTGTCAGTCAACGGAAAAGGTGAGCGTCTGCAGGCCGTCGATGCGGACGGTGACGATGTCGCCCGGTGTCAACGTCCCGACGCCTGCGGGTGTCCCTGTGTAGATGAGGTCGCCGGGCTTGAGTACGTATTGACGTGACAGTTGGACGATGATCTCGGGGACGTTCCAGATCATCAGCCCGAGTGTGGTCCGTTGTCGTTCAACGCCGTTGACGGACAAAGTCAGTGTCGAGTCCGCGTTGCCGTTCCACCCGCCGGCCGGGGTGATCACGCCGCACGGTGCGGAGTGATCGAAGGATTTGCCCGCTTCCCAAGGGCGCATTTGCGCGCGACATTCGCGTTGCCGGTCACGCCGCGTCAGGTCAACGCCCGCGGCGTAGCCGTAGACCAGATCCAGTGCGGTCTCAGCCGACACGGCCGACCCCTCGGCGCCGATCGCGACGACAAGCTCGCCTTCGAACTCGAATTCCTCGGTTTCCGGCGGGTAGTTCACGGTGTCACCGGAGCTGACGAGGGCGTCGGTCGGTTTCTGGAAGAAGAAGGGATCGTCACGTTCATCGCCTTCTTTCATTTCTAGAATGTGATCGACGTAGTTTCTTCCAACACAATAGATTCGACGCACGGGAAACTGTATGTCGTTGCCCAGCACCGGGATTGTCGAGGAAATGGCGGGCCATAGTGTTGCGGTCATGGGTGTTGCAGACTCCTTGAAGTTGCGGTGCGGTGGTGATTGACGGTGCAGTTGTTCAGCAGAAGCGTGAGCCCGGCGCAGATCAGCGATAGACCGCTGATTTGGACAAGCCCGGCCGCGATCCAGGAGGTTGCGGCCACCAGGTCGCTGTAGAGCAGGCCTGCGAATGCCGCCGCGATATAGATGCACGTGATGAACAGGCCCGATGCTTGACTGGTACGCGAAGGGTCGACGCTTCTCACCAACGATGTAGCGAGAGCGACGTACAGCCCGCTGCTGGCGATCAGTCCAAAGATGAGGGACCAGGCGCACTGCCACCACACTTCAGCGGGTCCGGCGAACAGCGCTGCACCGGCCACGGCCTGCATCAAACAGAGGGCGGTGATGAAGACTTTCGGATTCAAGCGGTCGGTCAACCATCCTCCTAGGGGCGATGCGAAGGCAGCCAGACCGGACAGACTCACTGCCAGGCCGGCATCGCCTGCGCTGAATCCGTGGTGCTCGCGCAGAAAAGTCGCGTACATGCCGATGTAGCCAAAGTCGATGAGACCGAACAGCGCGGTCACGCAGGCGAGGATGAGCGGGTTCCGGCTTCGAAGTGATGGACCGTCTGCGCCGCGTGGTTGTGCGTCGTTGGTCGGCTCAGTGTTGAGCTCGGTGAGCCGCGGGGACACTACAAACGCGACCATCAGGACCAACGCCAGGCCAAGCATCGCAAAACAGATCATCGGAGCACGCCACGAGTGGTAGCGCTCCAGCAGTGCGACGCCCAGAAGTGGTCCCACGACAGAACCGAGGGCAAAGGCCGTATTGACCGCTCCGATCGCTACCCCGCGTCGATGAGGAAAGGCGGTGGAGGCAACGGTGAGAATGGCGCCCAGCTGCATCGCTTCGCCGACACCGGAAGCCACACGCCACAGGAGCATGTCGGCAAATCCCAAGCTGACGACCGTCAGCAGAGTTGCCAGCGAGAACAACGCCGTACCCGTGATGATGGTGTTTTTTCGGCCGTAGCGCTGCAGCGCGTATCCGAGGGGGACGCCGGTGAGCCCCATTCCCAGCGCGAACATGGTGGACTGCAAGCCGGCCAGGGACAGGTCGAATTGGTATTCGGTGCGGATGTCTGTGAGTAGTACTGGAAAGATCATCCGGTCCATGGCATTGACCGAGTAAGCCAGCAGAACTGCGGCGAACATGGTCCAAGCTGTTGTGCTGGACAGCGGTGTCATGTCCGCGGCGTTGCGGGTGATATTTCGCATGGTCACTTCCGTGTGGTCGGTTCAGCTCTGCCAGTGACCGGCTGCGGCGGCCCGTGCGACGATGGCGTCGCGGCGTGATTGTGCAATCGAGCCGATGTCACGCACCGACGGTTGGGTCAATGCACCGTCATGTTTGAGAATCCGTCCGTCGGCGATGACGGTTTTCACGTTGTCTGTCCTGCCGTTGTAGACAAGCGTTTCGAAGGGGTCACCGACGGGCAGCAGGTTCGGATCTTGACGAATCAGGATGATGTCGGCGCGTTTTCCGATCGCGATGGAGCCAGTAGAGTCAGCCAGGCCCATCCCGTCGGCGGCTTCAATCGTAAACATGCGCAGTAGTTTTCGGGCAGTGATGTCGGTGGTTCCGGTACGGGCGCGTTCGACCGACAACACGGTGCGCAGGGCGGTGAACACGTCTGCGGTGGTGGGCATGGCCAGCGTGTCAATCGAGAAGCTCGTCTGGATACCCGCGGCGATGAGCTCGGAGACTTGGGGAAAACCCATAGTTTGCAGTTCAGTGACGGGGCTCAGGGAGACGGTGGTTCCGGTGCGTGCCAACGCGGCGAGGTCTTCGGTCGAGGCATGTACCGCATGGACGATCTGGACGTCGGGACCGAGGAGCCCTTCGCTGTCGAGCAGCGTCAATCCGCAGCTTTTGCAGCCTCTTTCACGTAGGCATCGGTCACAGTGCATGGTGATGGGTAGCTTGGCTGCACGCGCGTAACGCCATTCTTCGCGATAGACCTCGGGAGTAGTCCGGTAGGGGCCGCGCAAGGCGACTCCGAAGGTGATCCGGCCGTCGAGGAGATCCGGGGTCCAGCGCCTGAGCATGGATTGCACGCCATGCAGGTCCATCGGTTCTTCGCTGCCACTGTTGTCCCGCGGACCATAGGAGAATCGACCGCGCAGACCGGCGTCGAGATGTGCGCTGATATTGGCGTCCACGTCGTCAGCGTTGCGGACGTTGTGGTCCCAGTTGTGCACCGTGGTAAACCCAGCGTCGACCGCTTCGGCTAGCCCGAACCGTGCTGCCCAATAGAAGTCTGACACGTCGTGATGTGGCGCCAACGATCGTTTGACCGTGAAGTAGTCACGGTCTGGCGCATCGCCGACCGTGCCCCGCAGCAGCGAGTTCCACAAGTGCCAATGTGTGTCGATGAACCCCGGCAGCACGAAGTGACTGCTTGCATCGATGACGGTTGCGTTGTTGCTGTGCACGTTTGGCCCGATCTCGACGATGGCGCCGTCGTCGATCAGAATGTCGACCGGTTGCGGGTCGTGATCATCCATCGCCACAACGAGGCCATCGCGTATCAGCAGCGTCTGACGGTCTGGGAGGTCCTGCGTGCGGTCGAGGGTCATCGCGATCACTTCCTTACGAGTAGCAGTAGGCCGGCGGCGAACCCGACGGCAATTACGGTTCTTCGCAATCCTTCTGGGGGAATGATGCGCGCGAAGCGCGCCCCGAGGAGCCCACCAGCCAGCCCCGACGCGGCCAGGATGAGCGCCGGAATCCATGCGATCTGGGCGCTGACGGCGAAGAAGGCAGCCGAAACTGCGCCGACGACCAGCGACAGCCCCGATTTCAAGGCATTCAACCGGCGCAGGGAGTCGCGCCGGAAGACACCCAGCACAGCGAGCATCATGATGCCCAGGCCGGCGGCGAAGTATCCCCCGTACAACGCGACACCGAACTGGGCAGCGCACAAAGGGAGCACACGGGTGGCTGTGGCCACGCGCGAGGTCGACTCGACACGGCGTTCAACGAGTTTCCGGATTCTGGGCTGGATGAGCATAAGGACTGCCGAGCCCAGGACGAGCCAACCCACGATGTCCTGGAAACTGCGGGCCGGCAACGCCATCAGCAGCGCTGAGCCCGCCAGCGCACCAAGAACGGTCACGGCTCCCAACCGAGCCAACACGGGTTTCTGGTCGGCCAGGTCGGCGCGAAATCCTATGCAACCTCCGACGTACCCGGGGACGGTGGCGACGGCATTGGTGACGTTGGCGATGAGGGGGCTGTAGCCGAGGGCGATCAGCGCAGGAAAGGAAATCAATGACCCGCCGCCCGCGATCGTGTTGACCGCTCCAGCGAGCAGCCCGGCCGCCAGCAGTATTGCCCATTGGAGGGGTGTGGCACTCATCACCGTCACGGCATGCACTGTATGCAATGCATGCAGAAGACGTCAATAGCGCGTCCGGCCCTTCGGGGGCTGTGTACAGTCGGCCCATGCCTCCGACCGCTGCATCAGACAGCGCCCAGACCGTCTACGTCGCACTGCGGCATCGACTGTCAGCCGGCCGGTACGCGCCTGGTGATCGACTGACCGAGGTCGAACTAGCCGAGGAACTCGGCGTCTCCCGAACACCGGTTCGAGAAGCGCTGCAACGGCTTCACGCCGACGGCCTGGTCTCACGCGCGGGACGTGGGGCCGTGGTGGCCGGCCTATCGACAAAGGAACGACGCGATCTCTACCAGGTCCGCGAAGTACTTGAGCAGTTGGCCGCGAGGTCAGCAGCCCAACGACAGTCCGACGGTGAACTCGCTCCCGTGGTGCTGAAAAACCTGCGACTCAAAGCAGAGGCGATCAACGAAGCCGTCGCCGCCGGCGAACCGCGCGAAGTCGCCCAGCGCAACTTCGAGTTGCATCGCCAAATCGCCGAGGCGGCCGACAATCCGATGCTGCACGACTTCCTAGGGCGGGCGTGGGACCGAATTGCCGTGTCAGCGGTGTCCAATCTGACTGACCCCGAATGGGCCGCGACAGTGTCCGAACAGCACGATGCCATCATCGATGCCATCGCCGCCGGAGATCCCGACGCCGCCGCCGCCGCGATGGCCCACCACATACACGCTGCAGCCAACCGTGACCCGGCCGTGGAGAACGCATGACGTGGACCATCCAGGCCATGGCAGCCTGCCACTGTCACCGGCGCCAAGCAGCCGCTAGTGCGATGGCACGGACGTCCTGACTCGACGCTGACTGCGCGGCGCCCTTCAGCTGAGCCTTCTTTCGCGGTTTCCACGCAGGCATCACTCGCTGAGGCCTTGGGGTGCAACGCTTTACAAGCTCAAGCTCTACAGCGGAATCCAGATTCCCGGCCCGTTCCAGAATCCCCACGCATTCACATTGGGATTCCAGACCACCTGCGCCCACGGCGCCCAGAACGGCGGCGGAGGTTGTGGCGGTGCCCAGTCCGGTACGCCGTATCCGTATGGCGCGCCGGCAAAGTTGTCGTCCCAATCATGGCAGTTGTTCCAGTCCGAGTTGTTACCCCAGCCCTGGTCCCAACGATCACCGGGGCACCAGTGATGGTGGTCTGTCGGAGCCGGAGCAGGGACGGCCTGAGCAATGCCGGTGGTCAGCCCGAGGCCGGACAACCCCAGAGCCCCGGCGGCCGCCGCGGTGGCACAGGCCCGGACCCACGGTCTTCTCATCTTGACGGTATTCATTCTCTGAGGATTGCCCTCAGAGAGGATCCCAAACACCTTTCGCGCCCCTTGCTGCCGCCAAAGTGGTTGTCAGCAGCAACCTTTCAGCAATTTCTTCAACAGCACTCAGCGCTCACCCAGCGGGCGCCCATGTCAGCCCACCGCGATCAGGTCGGCCGGCACCGACCGGATCGCCATGACGCCGCACCGGAAGGCCTCGGTGCTGCCTACGACCGCATCGCAGGCAGCGACCGCAGCCAACGCCTGCGCCTTGAAAGCCCTTGCAGCCGCGGATAATTCGTGACACACGGGATTGACGCTCAACTCTTCGGGACAACCGTCACCCCACAGGGTCACCTCGGTACGGCCCTGCTCCAGGGCGTTGAGCACCCCTTGACGCACCCGGTCGTCGGTATTGAACAACTCGGCGGCGACCGCGACGGTGTGCGGATGCGGCCGGTCGTCCCACGATTCCAGCACGCTTTCCAGATCCATGGTTTCGACCCCGAGGATCTGCAGCGGACGGACATCCTCGTCGGCGCCGATGAGGACTGTGACGTCCCACCCGGCCATCACCCGGTCGACCAGCCAGCCTCCGGCGAACGTCACCGCATCGATGACACGGGGAGCCACCACATCGAGCCGATACCGCATGTCGTCCTCCACTCTCACTGGTCGGCCACTCCGCCGGGCCCCTCGATCTCCCGGGCCAACATCTGCGCGTAGCCCTTGAACACGTCCACCAGCGGCAGTGAGGGATCGAGTAACCACGAGGTCTCCATTCCGTTTACGAAGGCGAGTATCTCCACGGCCTTGTTGGCCGCGTCGAAATCTGGGCGGTAGCGGCCGCTGTCCTGGCCGCGGCGGAGGATGTCGGCGACGATGGCTCGTGCGTCCTGCTGGCGCTTGAGCAGTCGGTCGTGCAGGGGCGCATCAGGCTGGATGTTCTCCACGAGCAGCACGGTGAAGGTGCCTACCAACTCGGGCGCTCGCTCGAAACGTTCTGCGACCCTGGTGATCTCCTCCGCTAGGTCACCCGCCCGGTCGGCGTGAATATCGTCGTCGTAGTCGCGGGCGTCGAGCACCGCATTGAGCAGTTGCTCCTTGGATTCGAAGTGGTGCAACAGCCCTGCCGGTGTGACACCGGCCTCTTTGGCGATCTGGGCCAGGGAGGTGTTGCGCCACCCGTTGCGCGCCAGCAGCTTCTCCGCGACGGAAAGGATCCGCTGTTTGCGGTCCTCGCCTTTCGCGAGCAGCGACTCGTACGGCCGTGCCGCTGGACCCTCAGAAACCGATGCCACCGAACTCCCTGACACATCCGGCCAAACCAACCTAGTGAACACACAGTAGGTAGGTTTCCCGGCTGTGACAAGGGTCTCACCGAGAATACTTTCGTGACGCCTATCTCAACATCTGTAACGCGTGATTGCTGGCCGTAGCTACAGACCCAGCGATTTGGCGATGATCACCTTCATCACTTCGCTGGTCCCCGCGTAGATCCGGGCCACGCGCGCATCGGTGTACAGCCGGGCGATCGGGTACTCCATCATGTAGCCGTACCCGCCGAACAACTGCAGGCATCGATCGATCACCCGGGCCTGCATCTCCGTGCAGAAGAGCTTGACGCGTGCCGCGTCGGCGCCGGACAGTTCGCCGTCGACATGCAGAGCAACCGCACGGTCCAGCATCGCCTGCGCCGCCTCGACCTCCGTCGAGCAGGCCGCAAGTTCGAACTTGGTGTTCTGAAACGACGCGACGGGAGTGCCGAACGCCTTGCGATCCACGGTGTAGTCGATCGCCGCGGCGATGGCCGAGCGGGCCTGGGCCACAGAACCGACCGCCACAGTCAGCCGTTCCTGGGGCAGGTTGTGTCCCAGATAGCTGAACGCCTCCCCTTCCTCACCGAGCACGTTGGCGACCGGCACCCGCACATCGGTGAAGGACAACTCAGCGGTGTCCTGGACCTTGCAGCCCATCTTCTCCAGCTCACGACCCCGCGTGAAGCCGGGCATCCCGTCCTCGACGACCAGCAGGGTCAATCCCTTGCGCCGGTTCGCCGGGTCGGTCGAGGTGCGGGCGACGACGATGACGAGATCGGCCTGGATGCCTCCGGTGATGAACGTCTTGGCGCCGTTGAGCACATACTCGTCTCCGTCGCGCACGGCCGTGGTCCGCATGCCTGCGAGGTCCGACCCTGTGCCCGGCTCGGTCATCGCCACCGCGGTCAGCAGCGTCCCGTCGGCCAGCCCGGGAAACCAGCGCTGCCGCTGTTCGGCGTTCGCGTAGCGCAGGAAGTACGGCAAGATCACCTCGAGCTGAGTGCGCACCGTCGACAGCGTGACCAGCGCCCGGGCCGCCTCCTCCTGCAGCACGACGTTGTAGCGGTAGTCGGTGATCCCCGCGCCGCCGTACGCCTCCGGAATCGCCATGCCCAGGATGCCCAGTGCACCCATCTGTTTGAAGACGTCACGCGGCATGCGGCCGGCCTTCTCCCATGCCGGATAGGCCGGGACCACCTCCTTTTCGACGAAATCCCGTGCCAGCGCCCGAAACGCCTCGTGGTCGTCGGTGAACAGGTTGCGCTGCACTCGATCTCCTTAGCCGAGAAGTTCGACCAGCGTGGCGTTCGCGGTACCGCCGCCCTCGCACATGGTCTGCAAGCCGTATTGAATTCCCTTGTCGCGCATGTGGTTGATCATCCGGGTCATCAGAACCGCACCCGAGGCTCCGAGCGGATGCCCCAGCGCGATCGCTCCGCCGAGCGGATTGAGCTTGGCCTCATCGGCGCCGGTTTCGGCGAGCCACGCCAACGGCACGGGTGCGAACGCTTCGTTGACCTCGAACACCCCCACCTCGTCCAACCGCACTCCCGCTTTGTGCAACACCTTTTCCGTCGCCGGAATCGGGCCGGTCAGCATCAGCACCGGATCCGCACCGGTGACCGCGCCGGCCCGGTACCTGACGATCGGCGAAAGTCCCATCGCCACAGCGTTTTCCTCGGTCATCACCAGTAGCGCCGCGGCCCCGTCGGAGATCTGCGACGAGTTGCCGGCGTGGATCACACCGTCCTCGGCGAACGCGGGCTTGAGCCCGGCCAGCTTCTCGACGGTTGTCCCCCGCCGGACGCCCTCGTCGTCCACCACGGGGTCACCGTCATCGGGAAACACCGTGATCATCTGCGTCTCAAAGGCACCGCTGTCCTGCGCGGCGGCGGCCCGCTGATGTGACGCGACGGAATACTCATCGAGCTGGGTCCGGCTGAAACCCCATTTCTGCGAGATCATTTCCGCAGAGATGCCCTGGTTGAACGCGAAACCCTTGTACCGGTCGAGCACCTTCGGGCCGTACGGTTGCCCCGTGGCGCGTGCCGCGCCCAGCGGGACGCGGCTCATCACCTCGACCCCACCGGCGACCACGACGTCCTGTTGGCCCGACATCACCGCCTGCACCGCGAAATCCAGTGCCTGCTGGCTGGATCCGCAGGCCCGGTTGACCGTGGTCCCCGGGATGTGTTCAGGCCAGCCCGCAGCGAGCACCGCGTAGCGACCGATGTTGCTCGACTGATCGCCGACCTGCGAGACGCACCCCCAGACCACGTCGTCGATGATGTCGGGGCTGATACCCGCGCGCTCGACGAGTGCGTCGAGCACAAGTGCGGAGAGGTCAGCGGCGTGGAATCCGGACAGCCCGCCGTTGCGCTTGCCGACGGGGGTGCGCACGGCTTCGACGATGACGGTTTCGCGCATATCAGTTGCTCCGATCTCGGGTGCTCGGGTAGGCCGGGCCGATCGCACCCTGCTCCCGCAGGACACCGATCTGAGCGGCGGACAGACCCATATCGGTCAGGATGGCATCGGTGTGCTGGCCCAGGCCAGGAACTGCGCCCATCGGCTGTTCGAATCCGGCGATCACCGGAGGTGGCAGCAGCGCACTGATCTCCCCGTTGGGGGTCGTGACGGGACGCCACCGGTCCCGGTCCTTGAGGTGTTGGTGGCTGACGACCTCGCTGGGCCGGTTGTACCGCGAGTTACCGATTCCCGCCTCGTCGGCGATCTGCTGGATCTCGACGAGATCGTGTTGCGCACACCAGGATCCGATCGCCTCGTTGAGGACGTCGCGGCCCGCGCAGCGGTCGGAATTGGTGGCGAACCGGGCATCGTCGGCCAGGTCCGGCCGGTCGATGATCTCCCGGGCCAGCCGCTGCCACTCCCGGTCGTTGGTGGTGCCCAACACCACGGTCTGGTGATCGCGCGTGGAGAACGCCCCGTACGGAGCGACAGCCGGCGAACTCATGCCCAGCGGCTGCTGGTCGATACCGGAGTGCTGGGTGTAGGTCAGCGGGTAACCCATGATGTCGGTCATGGTGTCGAAGAGGCTGACCGCGACGGCGGGTGCCGAAGCCCCGGAGGGCCGCTGGGCCCGGCCGACGAGCAACGCCATGATCGACAGCGCGGCGTACAGGCCCGTGGAGATGTCGGCCACGGGCGGACCGGGTTTGGCAGGCATGTCCGGATGGCCGGTCACTGCACATGCACCGGACTCGGCCTGCACCAGCAGGTCGTAGGCCCGTTTGTGGGACAGCGGGCCGCCGGTGCCGTATCCGTCGATCTCGACGGGGATCAGCTGCGGATGACGCCGGGCCAGATCTGCCGGTGCCAGGCCCATGCGGGCGGTCGCGCCTGGCGCCAGATTCGAGACCAGCGCGTCGGCCCCGTCGAGTAGCTGGTGCAGCACGTCCATTCCGCCGGCGGTCTTGAGGTCCACAGTGATGGACTCCTTGCCGCGGTTGGCCCAAACGAAGTGCGCCGCAAGGCCGTTCACGACATCGTCATAATCACGAGCGAAGTCGCCACCGTTCGGGTTCTCCACTTTGATGACGCGGGCACCGAAATCGGCCAGCACTCGGGTGCACATCGGCGCGGACACCGCCTGTTCGAGCGCAACGATCGTGATCCCGGCCAGCGGCGCGGTCTGAGATTCGCTCACACCCGATGGTTCGCTCGTAAACTCGCTCACAGGCTCACATAACCATGCCGCCATCGACCGGGAGCACCTGCCCGGTGATGTACGACGCGGCATCGGAGGCCAGGAAGACGAACGCCCCGGCCACCTCGTCAGCTTCGGCCCACCGCTTGAGCGGGATCCGGTTCATCATGTTCGCCGCGAACTTCTCGTTGGTGCGGATCGTCTCGGTCATCGGCGTCGCCGCCAACGGCGCCAGCGCATTGACCATGACGTTCTTGGGGGCCAGTTCCCGCGCCAGCGATTTGGTGAACCCGATGATGCCTGCCTTGGCTGCCGAGTAATTGACCTGCCCCAGGGTTCCCGTGATGCCCGCCGAGGAGGTGACGTTGATGATGCGTCCCGTGCCGTCGGTCGGAAGATGCGGCAGCGCGGCCTGAGTGACGTGGAAGGTGCCCATGACGTGGATGTCGAACGTCAGCCGAAAGGTCTCGTCGGTGAGCTTCGGGAACATCGCCGGGGACGTCACGCCGGCGTTGTTGACCACGATGTGCAGGTGACCTCCGCCCAACCCGGCTGCCTGGGCCGCGGCGGCGACCGCGGCGTCGCGGTCGCTGACGTCGAGCGAGGCACTGTCGGCCTTGCCGCCCGACGTGTTGATCCGCTTGGCGACCGCAGCCGCCGCCTCACCACAGATGTCGGTGACGAGCACTGCCGCACCGGCCGCAGCCAGGGCCTCGGCCACGGCGGCTCCGATCCCGGCGCCTGCGCCGGTGACCAGTGCCGAACGTCCGGTCAGGTCGAAGTAGGTTCGCGCCATCAATAGCTCCTCGGCAGTCCGAGCACGTGCGAGCCGAGGAAGTTCAGGATCATCTCCTGGCTCACCGGGGCGATCTTCATCAACCGGGACTCGCGGAAGAACCGGGAGATGTGGTATTCCTCCGAATAGCCCATCCCGCCATGGGTTTGCAGCGCGCGGTCCGCAGCATCGAATCCGGCGTCGGCGCAGAGGTATTTGGCCATGTTGGCTTCTTTGCCGCACGGCTTGCCGTTGTCGTAGAGCCAGGTCGCCTTGCGCAGGATCAGCTCGGCGGCGTCAAGGCGGGCCAACGAGTCCGCGAGCGGGAACTGGATCCCCTGGTTCATGCCGATGGGCCGGTCGAACACGACACGCTCGTTGGCGTACTGCACGGCCCGGTCCAGCGCCACCCGGCCGATGCCAAGGGCTTCCGCGGCGATGAGCATCCGTTCCGGGTTGAGCCCGTGCAGGATGTACGAAAAGCCTTTGCCCTCTTCGCCGATGCGGTGCTCGACGGGTATGCGCAGATCGTCGATGAACAGTTCGTTGGAGCTGACGGCATTGCGCCCCATCTTGCGGATCGGCCGGATATCGACGTGATCGCGGTCAAGGTCGGTGAGGAACAGGGACAGGCCGTCTGTCTTCTTCTCGACCTCGCCGTACGGCGTGGTGCGGGTCAGCAGCAGGATCTTCTCCGACTCCAGCGCCTTGGAGATCCATACCTTTCGCCCGTTGACGACGTAGCTGTCCCCGTCCCGCTTGGCGAACGTCGTGATCCGCGAAGTATCCAGTCCCGCACCGGGTTCGGTGACGCCGAAGCAGACGTGCAGGTCCCCGTCGGCGATCCGCGGCAGGGTGGCCGCTTTCATGTCGTCGGAACCGGACACCACCACCGGCTGCATACCGAAGATCGACATGTGGATGGAACTGGCGGCGTTCATGCCGCCGCCGGAGCGCGCCACCTCCTCGGCGAGGATGGTCGCCTCGGTGATCCCGAGGCCGTGGCCGCCGTACTGCTCGGGGATGGTCATGCCCAGCCAACCGCCACCGGCGATGGCGTCGTAGAACTCCCGGGGAAACTCGTGGGCCTGGTCCTTCTCCATCCAATAGTGGTCGTCGAACTTGGCCGCCAGCTCCGCGACCGACGCCCGGATCAGCTGCTGGTCCTCGGTCAATGCGAAGTTCATCCCACCCGACACGTTGTGCTGGTCCCCTCAGTCTCGTGTGCCGGCAACGGCTTTGGCGTTCGCTTGGAAGTCGGCGAACGTGGTGCCGGTCTTTTCCCGGTGGCTCAGAGCGCGGATCGACACGTCGTGTCCCTCGGCGGCCTTGCGCAGTGCACCGACGGTGGCCTGGTGCTTGGGGACGTGGGCGAACGGATCGAAGTGATAGAGCCGCATGGCGTTCTCGTGGGTGATCTTGTTGATCTCGTCGTCCGGGACGTCATAGGTGTCGAACACCGCCGACAGTTCCTCGGGCGCACCGGGCCACATCGAGTCGGAATGGGGGTAGTCCATCTCCCAACAGATGTTGTCGATACCGATCTCGTGGCGGTTCTTCACGCCGATCGGATCGGAGATGAAGCACGTCATGAAATGCTCCCGGAACACCTCCGAGGGCAGCTTGCCGCCGAAGTTCTGATGCGTCCACGTCGAGTGCATGTCATAGGTCCGGTCCACGCGGTCCAGGAAGTACGGGATCCAGCCGGTGCCACCCTCCGACAGCGCGATCTTGAGGTCCGGGTAGGCCTTGATGGGCGCCGACCAGAGCAGGTCGGCGGCGGCCTGCACGATGTTCATCGGCTGTAGCGTGATCATCACGTCCATCGGCGCATCGGGCGCGGTGATCGCGAGCTTGCCTGACGACCCGATATGCACGTTCATCACGGTGTCGGTATCACACAGCGCTTCCCACAGCGGTTTCCAGTACTCCAGATCATGGAAGCTCGGATAGCCCAGCGTCGAAGGATTCTCGGTGAAGGTCAGTGAATGCACGCCCTTCTTCGACACGCGGCGCACCTCGTCGGCACACAGTTGGGGATCCCAGATCGCCGGCAGCGCCATCGGGATGAACCGTCCGGGGTTCGACCCGCACCACTCGTCGATGTGCCAGTCGTTGTAGGCCTGGACCAGCGCCAGTGAGAAGTCCGAATCGTCCGTGGCGAACAGCCGCGCGGCGAATCCCGGGAACGACGGGAAGTTCATCGTCGCCAACACTCCGCCGGCGTTCATATCCTTGACCCGCTCGTCGGGGTCGTAACAGCCCTTGCGGATCTCATCGAGCCCCTGCGGTTCCAGGCCGTACTCCTCCTTCGGCCGGCCCGCGACCGCGTTGAGCGCCACATTCGGGATCACGGTGTCGCGGAACTGCCAGGTGTCCGAGCCGTCGGGGTTGTGCACCAACCGCGGCGCCTCGTCCCGGTACTTGGCGGGCAGGTGATTGGCGAACATGTTCGGCGGTTCGATGATGTGGTCATCCACGCTGATCAGAATCATGTCGTCTTTGTTCATGGCAGCTCCCTTCCACTCCGACAACCGGTTCTCTACATCAGAAAACTATCTTCTCCTGTAGCGAGAATCAATCTCTGACAGTCTTGACGAGCTGAATCGTCCCCCTCGACGGTCGACTTGGAGTCTCCCCATTGACCGAGTCCACAAAAGATGGAAACCTGTTGATCAGAAATGAGAATATGATTCTCGTCAACGAGAGCCGGTGAGAGGAGACGAGGACGTGCGCCTGCCCCCATTGCCCGCCGATCAGTGGGACGACGAGGTACTCCGGGCGTTGTCGGTGATGCTGCCCGCGGAGCGGCTCAATCCCCAAGGCGCGGGCGTCGCACTGTCCACCCTGGCCCGGCACCCGCAGCTCACCAAGGCATTCCTGCGGTTCAGCAACCACCTGCTGTTCCGTTCGACGTTGCACCCCAGACTGCGAGAGCTCGCGATCCTGCGGATCGCCCATCGCAGGCACTGCGAATACGAGTGGGCCCACCACGCTTTCATCGGAAAAGCCGAAGGGCTGACCGATGCTGAGATCGCGGCCGTCCAGCGCGGAGCGGCCGCCGACCCGTTCGACCAGATCGTGCTCAACGCCGTCGACGAACTCGACGAGCATTCGCGCATCTCCGACGAGACCTGGGCGGCGCTCAGCGACCGACTCGATGAGCGCCAACGCATGGACCTGGTTTTCACCATCGGCGGCTACGGCCTGATGGCCATGGCTTACAACACCTTTGGCATCGAGCCGGAAGCCGGCACCGAACCTGAAGAAAGAGGGTAGACAATTGGCGCACTTCCCGAAGCCAGATGTCGGCAGCTGGACCGAGAACTGGCCCGAGCTCGGCACAGCGCCCGTCGATTACACCGATTCCATCGACCCCGAACAGTGGAAGCTGGAGCAGCAGGCCATCTTCCGCAAGCTCTGGCTGCACGTCGGCCGGGTCGAACGGTTACCCAAGACCGGCAGTTACTTCACCCGCGAGATGCCCTCGGTCGGTGCGGGCACGTCGATCATCGTCAACAAGGACAAAGACGGCACCATCCGGGCCTTCTACAACATGTGCCGGCACCGCGGCAACAAGCTCGTCTGGAACGACTATCCGGGCGAGGAAGTGTCGGGGAGCTGCCGGCAGTTCACCTGCAAGTACCACGCCTGGCGCTATGCACTCAACGGTGATCTGACATTCATTCAGCAGGAACAAGAGTTCTTCGACGTCGACAAGGCCGACTACCCGCTCAAGCCCGTGCGCTGCGAGGTGTGGGAAGGGTTCATCTTCGTCAACTTCGACGACGACGCCGAACCGCTGCGGGACTACCTCGGCGACTTCGCAAAAGGCCTGGAGGGCTACCCCTTCCACGAGATGACCGAGGTGTACAGCTACCGCTCCGAGATCAAGGCCAACTGGAAGCTGTTCATCGACGCGTTCGTCGAGTTCTACCACGCGCCGATCCTGCACATGAAGCAGGCGACGCAGGAAGAAGCCGCGAAACTGGCCAAGGTCGGTTTCGAGGCGCTGCACTATGACATCAAGGATCAGCATTCGATGATCTCGTCATGGGGCGGCATGAGCCCGCCGAAGGATCTGAACATGGTCAAGCCCATCGAGCGGATCCTGCACAGCGGATTGTTCGGCCCGTGGGATCGCCCTGACATCAAAGGCATCCTGCCCGACGAGCTGCCGCCCGCCGTCAACCCGGCACGCCAGAAGACCTGGGGCCAGGACTCGTTCGAGTTCTTCCCCAATTTCACCCTGCTGCTGTGGGTTCCGGGCTGGTACCTCACCTACAACTACTGGCCGACCGGCGTCGACACCCATATCTTCGAGGCCAACCTGTATTTCGTCCCTCCGAAGAACACCCGCCAGCGGCTCAGTCAGGAACTGGCTGCCGTCACGTTCAAGGAGTACGCGCTACAGGACGCCAACACCCTGGAGGCCACTCAGACCCAGATCGGCACCCGGGCGGTCACCGAATTCCCGTTGTGCGATCAGGAGATTCTGCTGCGCCACCTGCATCACACCGCGCACAAGTACGTCGACGAGTACAAGCTGCAGCAGGCCGCCAAGGCCGCCACCAACGGAAAGGTCGCGCATGCCTGAGACCGCAGAGGCCCTGCTGCCCGCCGAATTCGCCGATCTGGAGCGGTTTTCCGACTGGATCCTGCCGACCGAGCCGCAACGCTACGCCAAGCGACTGGCGTCGACCATGGCCGAGATGCAGGAGCTCTACGACGCCGGCATGGGCCGCCTGGAAGAGGTCATGGTCTACCTCGACGCGCGATTCCCATTGCACGGCATGCCCGACGACGCCAAGCGGCTCATGCACCTGATGCAGTCGGTGGTGATGGTCAGCTTCCCGGTCGAGGTGTGGAAGCAGCCACGGGTGCTCGACAGCGGCGCGGCGTGGGTCGAGATCGTCCGGGAGCCGGTGGTCTGAGTTGTCGGCTCTTCGCGCAAGCGGCTCGTCACAAGCGGCGATCACGCTCAAGGCAGCCGGGCTGCTTGACGTGAATGCCGGGGCAATCGTCCGCCCCGCCATCGTCCGCGTCGAGGGCGACCGCATCGTTTCAGTCGGAGGCGAAACTCCGGCCGGCCGTGTCGAGTCCGACGACGAGGGCGACATCATCGATCTCGGTGACTCGATCCTGTTGCCGGGCCTGATGGACATGGAAGTCAATCTGCTGATGGGCGGCCGTGGCGAGAACCCCGGCCTGTCCCAGGTGCAGGACGATCCCCCGACGCGGGTGCTACGGGCAGTCGGCAATGCCCGCCGCACGCTGCGTGCCGGGTTCACCACCGTGCGCAACCTGGGCCTGTTCGTCAAGACCGGCGGGTACCTGTTGGATGTCGCCCTGGGCAAAGCGATCGACGCCGGGTGGATCGACGGTCCGCGCATCGTGCCGGCCGGGCACGCCATCACGCCGACCGGTGGCCATCTCGATCCGACCATGTTCGCCGCGTTCATGCCGGGCGTGCTCGAGCTGACCATCGAGGAAGGCATCGCCAACGGCGTCGACGAGATCCGCAAGGCGGTGCGCTATCAGATCAAGCACGGCGCCCAGCTCATCAAGGTGTGCTGCTCCGGTGGCGTCATGTCCCTGACCGGCGAGGCCGGCGCGCAGCACTATTCGGACGAGGAACTGCGGGCCATCGTCGACGAGGCCCACCGCCGCGGTCTGCGGGTCGCCGCGCACACCCATGGCGCCGAGGCCGTCAAACACGCGGTGGCCTGCGGGATCGACTGCATAGAACACGGCTTCCTGATGGACGACGAGGCCATCCAGATGCTTGTCGACAACGACCGGTTCCTGGTCACCACCAGGCGGCTGGCCCAGGCCATGGACGTGTCGAAAGCACCGAAAGCGCTGCAGGACAAGGCTGCCGAGATGTTCCCGAAGGCCGAGACGTCCATCAAGGCCGCCTACGAGGCCGGCGTGAAGATCGCCGTCGGCACCGATGCGCCTGCGATCCCGCACGGCCGCAACGCCGATGAACTCGTCACCCTGGTCGAATGGGGCATGCCGCCGGCAGCAGTGCTGCGTGCCGCCACCGTGGTCGCCGCAGAGCTGATCAACGCCGACGACCGCGGCCGCCTCGCCGAAGGCCTGCTGGCCGACATCATCGCGGTACCCGGTGATCCACTGCAGGACATTCGCGTTACACAGGCAGTGAATTTTGTAATGAAGGGAGGTAAGGTCTACCACAATGAGTACGCCGCGAACTGACGACCTCGTCGAGATCCAGCAGTTGCTGGCCCGCTACGCCGTCACTATCACCCAGGGTGACATCGACGGCCTGATCAACGTGTTCACCCCGGACGGCAGCTACAGCGCGTTCGGCGAAACCTATGCGCTGGAACGGTTCCCGGTGCTGGTCGACGCGGCGCCCAAGGGGCTGTTCATGACCGGCACGGCGCTGGTGACCCTCGATCCCGACAATCCCGATGCCGCCAGCGGAACCCAGCCGCTGTGCTTCATCGAGCACTCCACGCACGATATGCGCATCGGCTACTACAACGACACCTACGTCCGCACCGAGAACGGCTGGCGACTGAAAACCCGTGCCATGACCTTCATCCGGCGCAGCGGCGTGCACGATCACGGCAAACCACATGCGATCGGCCGGCCATCAGCGTGACTGATCTGTACGAGCCCGCCGCCTTCCGAACCGCGTTACAGGCGTGGCTGGCCGAGAATGATCTGAGCCCACCCGAAGACCGCACCCTCGCGGGCCACATGCGGCAGTTCGGCCGCGTGCAGAAAGCGCTCTACGACGCCGGCTGGAGCCGCTACGGCTGGCCCGAGCACGCCGGCGGGCTCGGCGGCCCCGCGATGTTGCGGGCCATCGTCGGCGAGGAGGTGGTAGGGCGCCGGCTGGTCGAACCCGGGCCCTACTCGATGCTGGAAGTCTTGGCGCCAACCATGATCGACTACGCGCCCACCGAATTGGCCGCCGAGATGGTCCCGAAGCTGCTGTCCGGCGAAGAGCAATGGTGCCAAGGGTTCTCCGAGCCGGGTTCGGGCAGCGACCTGGCGTCGTTGACCACCCGCGCGGTGATCGACGGCGACAAGTGGGTCATCAACGGCCAGAAAGTGTGGACCAGCTTCGCGCAGTACTCACACCGCTGCATCCTGCTGGCGCGCACCGGTGACGCGGAAACCCCCGACCACCAAGGCATCACGGCCTTCTTCGTCGACACCGACACCCCCGGCATCACGGTGCGTCCCCTGCGCACCATGCACGACGTCGACGAGTTCTGCGAGGTGTACTTCGACGACGTGGTGGTCGACGCCGGCCGGATGCTGGGCAGGCCCGGCGACGGCTGGCAGCTGGCAATGGATCTGCTGCCCTATGAGCGGTCGACGTGCTTCTGGCAGCGCATCGCCTACCTGTACTCGCGGTTCGACGCGCTGATCGGCGAGGCGAAAAACCTTGGTGCCGTATCCGACTCCGATCTGGGTGCAGCCTATTTGGCGTTGCACACGCTGCGCTGCCGGTCACGGGCCACGCAGCACCGACTGGCGGACGGGCACAAGCTCGGGCCCGACACCTCCATCGACAAGGTGCTGCTCGCGAGCGCCGAGCAACAGCTCTACGACACCGCCCGCGATCTGCTGCCCGGCGTCATCGAACTCGAAGACACCGACTGGCGCACCGAGTACCTGTATTCGCGGGCGGCCACCATCTACGGCGGCACGGCCGAGGTGCAGCGCAACATCATCGCGCGCCGTCTGCTGGATCTCGGGAAGGATTGACCGGTGGATCAAGAGTCCCTCGACCTGCTCGAGGATGCGTTGCGCAAAACGATGCTCTCGGTCTCGGGGGCCGAACTGGACGCTGCGCTGGCCGAACTCGGCTGGGCCGACATGCTCGCCGACATGCCCGACGTCGCGATACCGCTGGTGTTTCGCCTCCTCGGCGAAACCGGCTCGCACGCTTCGATTCTCAATGACGTGATGCTGGAGACCATCGGCGGGCTGCCGGGCGGAACCCCGCCGATGCCGTACGCCGGGGGTAGTTGGGTGGTGTGGGAACGCCTGCCCAACGACTGTCCTACCCTGGGCGGACTGCCGTTACGGCCTGTCCCTGACGGCGAGCTCATGAGGATGGGCGAAGCGCGTCGCGCGGTGGGCTGGTGGCTCGTGGGTTCGGCCCGCGCCATGCTGGCCCTGGCCCGTCGTCACGCGGTGGACCGCGTGCAGTTCGGCAAGCCGATCGCGGCGTTCCAGGCCGTCCGGCATCGGTTGGCCGAGACCCTCGTGGCCATCGAAGGCGCCGAGGCGACGTTGATCCTGCCCGGCACCGACAACCCGGATCTCACGGCCATGCTGGCCAAGGCGGCGGCAGGCAAGGCCGCGCTGACCGCTGCCAAACACTGCCAACAAGTGCTCGGCGGCATCGGCTTCACGGCCGAACATGAGCTGCACCGGCATGTGAAACGTGCCCTGGTGCTCGACGGATTACTCGGCAGCTCACGGGAACTCACGCGCAAAGCCGGAGCAGGGCTGCGGGCCCGTGGATCGGCTCCACGTTTGGCGCAGCTGTAGCTTTTCCCCGCCGAGCAGGCACGTAGGTACCCGACCCGCGGCGTGTCGGGTACCTACATGTCTGCTCGCGCAAGGAAACTCACGCTAGAGGGGCTCGGCGAACACGGTGGCGGTGCTACGCCCACGCAGTACTGTCGACCCTCGTACCGCCCAGCGCCTGCCTTCGCCGGCGTCGGCGCGAGCCAATGCGGCGCCTGAGCACAGCACGGCGGAATCCCAGTCCTTGGCGTGGTCGGCGAGCCGTGCCGCCTCGTTGACGGCATCGCCGATCACGGTGTACTCGTACCGGTTCTCGGCACCGATGTTGCCGGCGAACACCGAACCGCAGGACACCCCGACACCGAATTCGATGTCGGGCAGTGCATTCAGGCCGGGCACCAGGGCCCGGGCGGTCTCAAGTGCCGAGGTGGCCGGATTGTCCAGTGGCAGCGGCGCACCGAACACTGCGAGTACCGCGTCGCCCTCGAACTTGTTGATCAGCCCGTGATGTCGTTCCACCGTGTCGACGACGATCTTGAAGAAGCCGTTGAGCAGCTCTGCCACCTCCTGCGGCGGGCGGGATGCGCCCAGCGCGGTGGAGCCCACCAGGTCGACATAGAGCACGGCCGCCTCGCGGACGTCGCCACCCACTGCATCACCCTGCTGCAGCGCGTGCCGTGCCACGTCGACGCCGACATAGCGACCGAACAACTCCCGCAACCGGTTTCGTTCGGCCAACCCCGCGACCATCCGGTTGAAGCCGTACTGCAACCTGCCGATCTCCGAAGGCTCGTACACCTTGACCGAGACGCCCGACCACCCGCGCTCGACCGCTTTCATCGCGAGCACCACGTCGTGCACCGGATCGGCGATCGAGCGGGCCACCAATACCATCGACCGCAGCCCGAAAACCAACGAGATTCCGGCGAGCACCAGCACAGCGGCCTCCACCGGCGCGGTCTTCTGCACGAACCAGCCGTTGGAACGGGCCAGCACGATCAACGCGATCCCGACGGTCGGCAGGCCGCTGAACAGCGTCCAGATGGTCAGCAGCCGGCCCTGTATGCCAGGCATCGTCGCGCTCGTCGCCGATGCTCCGGTGAGTGAGGCCGCGACGATCGGTCGCAACATGCGTTGCGTCATCAGGAATCCCATGCAGGCCGCCGCCACGCCACCGAACAGGATGGCCCCACCCATCACATACGCCACCCCGCCACCGGCCCCGAGATTCACCACGGTGTAGACCGCGGCGCTCACGGCCCAGGTACCGAACTGAATGACCGCTTGGCGCGGACCTATCCGCATCGCTGCCCGCTGTTGCGCCGGCGTCGGCGGCGTCCCTGACGCGAACCAGGCGAAGGTGGGATACACGTTGAAGTAGCCGACGACCGTGTCGACCACCCCGGCACCGACCATCAGCGCGACGAACGCGACCAGATTGGCCTGGGTCAGCAGCTGACGCGCATCGCCGACGGTGTTGCGGCTGAGCGCCAGCACCACGAGCGTGACGGCCGCGGCCGCAGTGATCTGTGCGTAGGTCAGCCCAGTCGCGTACCGCACACTGAGCCGGATCGCGCCCATATCGCGGAGCTACTTGATGTTCGCCTTCATGTCGTCGAGGTTCACCAGAACCGGCCATCCGCCGACGCTCAGTGCGTTGCCGTGACCGGTCTGGTGCACGTCGAACACGGATTGGATCGCGGCGTAGAAGCCCTGGACGTCGAGCGTCTGGTTGACCGCCCGCTTGGCCTGCCGCAGCGCGAACGACGGCATCGCGGCGATCTGGGCGGCCAGTTCGCGGGTCTGGGCGTCGAGTTCGTCGCGTGGCACAACGCGGTTCACCATGCCGGTGCGTTCGGCTTCCTCAGCGGTCACCGCCCGGCCGGTGAACAGGATTTCCTTGGCCTTGCGGGCACCGAGTTCCCAAGTGTGCCCGTGGTATTCGACACCTCCGATGCCCATCAACACCACAGGATCGGAGAACAACGCATCCTCGGAGGCCAGGATCAGGTCACACGGCCAGCACAGCAGCAGCCCGCCGGATATGCACCGGCCCTGCACCGCGGCGATCGACGGTTTGGGCACATTGCGCCACCGCAGTGTGTATTCCAGGTAGCGGCGCGATTCATGTTCGATGATGAATTCCAGGGTGATCTTGTCCGGCACCGGGCCGCCGCCGCGCAGATCGTGCCCCGCCGAGAAGTGTTTGCCGTTGGCCCGCAACACGATCACCTTGACCTCGGGATCCTCGGCGGCCTTGGTCCACGCGGCGTCGAGTTCGTCGAGCAATTCGGGATTCTGCGCGTTGGCGGCCTCGGGCCGGTTGAGGGTTATGGTGCCGATGGAATCGGCGACGTCGTAATCGATGTACACGGCACTCCTCGACGATTGCGGCCAAAGAACGGCGGGGACGGATGAACCGCGGCATCCTTCTTCCCGAAGCACTTCTATAATTCCACTGATGAGAATACTATTCTCACTGCAAGAAAGTTACAATCTCCGACACGTTGGCCGCGAGGGGGTCTGGCACCACAATGGCAAGGCGTTCTCCGGTACAGTCAGTTCATGTTCTCCCGACTCGACACCCATCTCAGCCGCCGGTGACCACCGCCGGCGATGAACCCGCCTGGAAGCAACGGGCGGTCGAGCGGTCGATCAAAACCGCCAAGCTGCGAGCAGCACAGCGCGTACAGCGCTTCCTGGATGCCGCGCAGGCGATCATCATCGAAAAAGGCAGCACCGACTTCACGGTGCAAGAGGTCGTCGACCGCTCGCGGCAGTCGTTGCGGAGCTTCTACCTGCAGTTTGACGGCAAGCACGAGCTGCTGCTGGCCCTGTTCGAGGATGCGCTGAGCCGCTCCGCCGACCAGATCCGCGCCGCCACGGCCGGTCACACCGATCCCCTTGAACGGCTCAAGGTCGCCATCCAACTGCTGTTCGAATCGTCCCGGCCCGACCCGGCCGCCAAGCGGCCGTTGTTCACAGATTTCGCGCCGCGCCTGCTGGTATCGCACCCCTCCGAAGTGAAGGTTGCCCACGCGCCGCTGTTGGCACTGCTCACCGAGCTCATGGACGAGGCATCGGAGGCCGGGTTGTTGCGCAAGGGCATCAATCCCCGCCGGATGGCCGCAATGACCATGCAGACGGTGATGTTCGTCGCACAGTCGAGTGGAGGCGCCGACGAGGCCGCACCCCACCCGATCACCGCCGACGAGGTCTGGGATTTCTGCGCCCACGGTTTCGCCGCCGAGTGACGAGAACTACGTTCTCGCCACGGGTGCGCATTACCCATTGAGAGTGACGACGCATGTCGTCCAATCCATAGCGCCGGCCATATCGATGCGCGTGGACTCTCCGAGCCCTCCAGGGACGATTCCCTGACCTGCAGGCCACTGAAGTGCATCTTCTCACCGTATTGAGAACCATCTTCTTCTAGGCGAAGAGTATAAATTGTCGGATAAGAGTCCGTCGTTGACATCGTGCCGTGCGCGGTGACAGAGTGCTGAGCAGGTGCACAGAAAATCGCCGAAGACGCACAATTCACCACGATCAGAACTGGGGTACGCAATGACGGGACGGGTGGAAGGCAAGGTCGCTTTTGTCACTGGCGCGGCTCGCGGTCAGGGCCGCAGCCACGCGGTGCGGTTGGCCCAGGAGGGCGCCGACATCATCGCGATCGATATCTGCGGGCCCATCCGCCCCGGCGTGGAAACCGCCATCCCGGCCTCGACCCCCGATGATCTGGCCGAAACCGCCAATCTGGTCAAAGGTCTCAACCGGCGCATCGTCACCGCCGAGGTAGACATCCGGGATGCCGCCGCGGTGAAAGCCGCCGTCGACAGCGGTGTCGAGCAGCTCGGCCGGCTCGACATCATCGTGGCCAACGCCGGCATCGGCAACGGTGGCGACACGCTGGACCAGACCAGCGAATTGGACTGGGACGAGATGATCGACATCAATCTCTCGGGGGTCTGGAAGACCGTGAAAGCCGGTGTCCCCCATCTCATCTCCGGTGGACGCGGCGGCTCGATCATCCTGACCAGCTCGGTCGGCGGACTCAAGGCCTACCCGCAGTGTGGCAATTACGTGGCCGCCAAGCACGGTGTCGTCGGACTCATGCGCGGATTCGCAGTCGAGTTGGGCCAGCACAACATTCGGGTCAACACCGTGCACCCGACCCATGTCGCGACACCCATGCTGCACAACGAGGGCACCTTCAAGATGTTCCGGCCGGACCTCGAAAACCCGGGCCCCGACGACATGGCGCCGATCTGCCAGCTGTTCCACACCCTGCCGATCCCGTGGGTCGAGCCCGTCGACATCAGCAACGCCGTGCTGTTCCTGGCCTCCGACGAGGCGCGCTACATCACCGGCGTGACCCTGCCCGTCGACGCGGGTAGCTGCCTGAAGTAGCCCACCTTTTCCCGCCGAGCAGACGTCAAGGTTCGCGAAACCCGGTGTGTCGCGGACTTTCACGTCTGCTCGGCGGGTTAACGCACCGCTTTTCGTCGCCCGCCGACCCCGGGCACGGTACCGATGACTCCGTCTGCGGCCAGCTCGGCGATCTCGGCGTCGGTCAACCCCAGTGCCGTCAGGATTTCGTGGTTGTGCTCACCGAGCATCGGGGCAGGCTCACGGTGGAAGACCGACGGGCCGTCGGTCAGGTTGACGGGAAGCGTGCTGTGCGGCGCCGGGTCGTTCACAGGGTGTGCGACCTGCTCGAAAAACCTCCGGTGCTGCAGCTGCGGCAGTTCGGTCTGCCGGTGCGGCTGCATCACCTTGGCCACCGGAACTCCGGCAGCCCAGAGGGTTTCGACGACCTCGTCTCCGGTGCGGGGCGCACACCAGGCGCCAAGGCGCTCATCGATGAGGTCGTGGGCCCCACGGCGCCCCGCGGCAGTGCTCAGCTCGGCGGCCATCGCCCAATCAGGCCGGCCCAGCGCGTCACGCAACGCCTCCCACTGCGCATCGGTCTGCACCGCCAGAGCCACCCAGCTGTCGTCACGGCCGAATTCATCGACCTCAGCGGTCCGGTACAGGTTCTGCGGTGCGGCCGTCGGGCCGCGATTGCCGTCGCGCTGCAACAGCGCTCCGTACGCCGAGTACTCGATGACCTGCTCGGCAGCGATGTTCAGCGCAGCGTCGGCCATCGCGGCCTCCACCAAAACGCCCCGCCCTGTTTGGCGTCGATGTTCCAGCGCCAGCAGCACCGCGTTGAGCGCATGCACACCCGCGTTGGGATCACCCACCGAATACGGCTCGTAGGGCGTACGGTCGGGAAACCCGGTGAGCCAGCTCAATCCGGCGGCATCTTCGATGATGTAGGCGAACGCGGGGTTGTCCCGCCACGGCCCGTCCAAGCCGAAGCCCGGCATGCGGACCATGATGATGTCGTCGCGCACCGCTCGCATCGACTCGAAATCCAGTCCGATCTGGTCGATCACGCGTGGGGTGAAGTTCTCCACGACCACGTCGCAGGTTGCGATGAGACGGCGCAACAGGTTCCGGCCCTGTTCGGTCTGGAAATCCAGCGTCAGGGACTTCTTGTTCGTGTTGAGTGCGCTGAAGATCGGTGAGCGTTCCCACCATTGCTCGACGGTTGCGGGGATTCCGGCGATGAGCCGGGTCCCATCCGGACGCGCAGTGGATTCCAGATGGATCACCTCGGCGCCGAGCATGCCGAGCGCATGCGTGCACGACGGTCCAGCCCAGAAGGTCGTCATGTCGAGCACGCGCAACCCCGCGAGCGGCAACCGGTTGCTGGCCGGCTCCCCGGCAGGCGCCGGGCGTGCCGTCAACATGCCAGCACGGTAGGCCTCGGTGTGCTCGCCGAGCCGCGGTGCCGGCGCGGGTGGCCGCAACGGACAATCGGTGAGCCGGTACGGCGGTGTGGGCTGGGTGAACCCGTCGCGCGGGTTGGTGGTGAACGAGCTGCGGGCGACGAAGTGGTCCATGGCGACGACGTTCTCGCCATTGCCGACCGGGGACGTAGGAATCCGAAAGGCCGCCGCGAGCTCGCGGAGGTCATCTGCCCGCTGCTCACGGATCCAGCGGTATAGCTCGTCGGCATGCAGGTTGGCCTGCTCGGTGATGGTCAGCTCGGTGGTCTCGTCGATCCATTCGTCATGACCCGACATGGCGCACAGATCCCACCACTGCTGCGCGGTGCCGCAGCCGAGTGCGACGAGCCCGTCGGCGGCCTGGGCCACACCCGGTACGGTAGGGCGCCGTTCGGTGCGCCACGGGTGGCCGAGCATCTGGAAGTAGGTCACGGGATAGTAGGTCAGGCCGAGGATCTGGACTTCGAGCATGGAGAGATCGATGAGCTCACCGTGCCCGTCGCGCAGCGCCCGCGCCCGCAGCGCCAGCGTCATCGCCGCGGCGTAGGCGCCGGTGACCCAGTCCCCCACCTGCCCGCCGATGGTCACCGGCGGGCGATCCTGCGAGCCGCGGCCGATTCCGATGGCTCCGCCGGACCAGGCCTGCAGGGTGAATTCGGTGGCGGCCCGGTCGCACCAGGGCCCGTCCAGCCCGAACGCGGTGATGGTGGTGACGATCAAGTGCGGGTACCGGCGGTGCAGCTCATCGGGTGCGACCCGTTGCGCCACCGGCGATTTCGGGGACCACACGACGGCATCGGCGGTCGCGACCAATCGGTCCAGCAGGTCAAGATCGGCGTGCTGTTCTGGATCGACCACCACGCTGCGTTTGCCGCCGGCGAGGAATCCGAACAACGCGCCGTCGGTGTTCGACGGGATTACCGCAGCCGATGCCGACCAGCGGCGCAGCGGATCGCCCGCAGGCGCTTCGACTTTGATGACGTCGGCCCCGCCGTCGGCCAGGATTTTCGTACAGTACCCACCGGCGATCCCGGTGGACAGGTCGACGACGGTGTACCCGGACAGTGGTGCGGTCATAGGCCTATTCGGGCTTGGCCCGGTTCTTCTTCGACAGCCGGAAGTCGGGCGGGAACTTGCTGTCGTTGTCGTTGACTGCCGCCGACAACCCCGAGTCGATCGACTCGAACATGTCGAGGTCGTCATCGCTGTCGTTGGACACCCCGTTGCCCATCGACTCGAAGAACGCGCTGAGCAGGCTACCCATATACTCGCCCTGTTGCTGTTTGAAGATCTCGAAGAACATCTTCTGCTGAAAGACGGTGTCCACGGGCCGGTTTCGTGCACACGCGCGGGCGTACTTCTCGGTTTCGGCCTCCAATTGGTCCCGCGATACCACCTTGTTGAGGAAGTTGCAGTCGTACATCTCGGCGGCGGTGAACGGGCGGCCGGTGAACACCATCTCCTGAAACTTGCGCAGCCCCATCATCTGGACCCACGTCCACATGCGCGGGCCCCAGCCGTGGTAGCGGAACGACGGATGGCCGAACAGCGCGTCGTCACTGGAGATCACCAGATCGGCATCCGCACACTGGTAGAAGTGCCAGCCGTAGCAGTAGCCCTTGGCCTCCACGATGCTGATCTTCTTGAAGTCCTGCAACGCACGGTTGCCGGCCTGCGAGTTGGCGTACCAGGCCGAGATGGTGGCGCCGTTGCGGAAGGTGCCTTTCGGTGGGTAGGTCACCTCGCCGATGCCGTCGTCCTCCAGCCGCAACTCCGCCAGCCGAGCCGCCGGATTGTCATTGCCTTCCATGAACTCCGGTAGGTCGGCGCCGCTGCCGAGGTTGTCGCCGACGCCGCGGATGATGACGACCTTGACGTCGTTGTCGGTGTTGGCAGCGCGCAGCACGTCGGCGTAGCGCAGCCGCGCCATCGACGTCGGCGCGTTGAGGTATTCCGGCCGGTTGAACGTGATGGTGGCGATCTTGGTCCTGGGATCCTTGTCGTAAAGGATGATCTCCTCGGGTTTGGGTCTCTCAGCCATTGCCGACCTCATTCCAGTGCGGGCTGGTGGAGAGCACCACGGAGCCGTCGGCGGTGATCAGGACCGCGTCCCGGCTGAACACCGCACCGAGCCCCTGCTGCCACACGTGTGCGGTCACCGCCAACACCATGCCCTCGGCCAGGATCTCCGCGTCAGATGTCGCACGCAGGTGCGGTGACACCACGGGCGGATCGAAGCCGAGACCTAGACCGTGTGCCACCGGCGCCGGCGGTACCGGCTCACCCGCCGCGGCATAGGCGTCCAGCAGGGCACTCGCCGGATTGCCCGGCTTACAGGCAGTCAAGAGCTTGTCCCACAACGCGTCTCGGCGGGCGTAGAGCGCGCGCACGGCCGACGGCTCCGACAGCTCCCCGACCGGCAGCGTACGGGCCACCTCACCGACGTAGCCGTCGGCGAGCACACCGGCGGAGACCACCACCAGATCGCCGTCTCGCAGCAGGCCGTCCCCGGCAGCCCGCCGCCACGGGGTGTCCTTGCTGGTGATCCATGCCGAGTCCTGGGTAGCGGGGGTGCTCACGCCGCCTGCCGCCTCGGCTTCCATCAACGCACCGGCCAGGTTTCGTTCAGTGGTTCCCGGAACAAGCTCGGCCACAGCCGAAGCCAATCCGACTTCGGCCACGCGTACCGACGCGCGTAGCGCCGTCACCTCGGCGGCCGTCTTGATCCGTCGCGCGGCCCGCATGGCAGGCTCGCCGTCGACCAGTTCGGCGTTGGGGAACGCCATCGGTAGCAGCTTGGCGAAATTCGGTGTCAGCGCATCGGTTCCGACCCGCTTGGCGGCGTCGGCCCCGGCGATGCCTTGCAGTACCCCGATGAGCGTCATGGGGTTCCAAGCCAGACCATAGAGGTGATCGTGGTCGATCTCCTCGGGCATGCCCTCATCCCAGGTGCTGTTGAGGTGGATCGCAGCGGCGGCTCGCACGAAGGTGCAGATCGGGCCGAACGGCCGGGTGCCCGCGACCCACAGTTGCGGGGCCCCCGTCACGTACCGCACGTTGGCCTGCCTGCCGAGCACCAGGATGTCGAGGTCGTGGGCATCCATCTGCTCGAGAACACGACTGCGCCGGCCGAAGCGTAGGTCATACGGGTCCGCCTCTATTTCGGTGCGGGCCTCGGTGCGCACGCCGGCGCTCACAGGTAGGGCTCGTACGGGTAGTCGGTCAGCGGAATCCAGCCGCCCTCGGTAATGACCACGATCTCCTCGCTTCGATAACCGCCGGTGCCGTCTTCCCAGATCACCGGTTCCAGAACCAGCAACATGCCGGCCGGGAACACGAAATTGTCGTCGAACTCCTCGCCCAGATCGGTCCCGATCATCGGCATCTCGGCCGCATTGGTGCCGATGCCGTGACCGATGTAGAAGTGCGGCAGCCACGGTTTACGGCCGCCCGCGGCCTTGATCGCCGCACGGGCCAGATCTCCCGATGTGGCACCGGCTTTCGTCACCGCCAACACCGCACCGAGAATGTCGCGCCACTGATGGAACTGGTCATGCTGGCGGGTGGTGGGTTCCTGCCCCACCACCCAGGTGCGGCCGAAATCCGAGCAGTAGCCGCCGTAGGTGATCGACACATCGGTCCACAGCACATCGCCCTTGGCGAGCTCGCGCTCGGTGGTCAGCAGGGGCAGCGCCAGATCGCCGTGCGTTGTCCAGGTGCCCTCGGCCTTGGTGGAGGGCATCACCTGCCAGATGGCCTCCAGCATGTTGGCGGTCGCACCCAGTTCGAAAGCGCGCCGGACGAATTGCGCCGACAGGTCGATCTGCCGGACGCCGGGCACCAACGCCTTCTGAACGTCGACCATGGCCTGTTCGGTGATGCGGCAGGCCCGCCGCACCGCTGAGATCTGGTCAGGGGTCTTGACCAGCTTGGCCGCTCCGACCACCGGCGCGGCGTCGAGCGGAGCGCCGCCGGGGAACAGCCGCCCCGTCGCCCGGCGCATCGCGCCGGTCAGCTCGTCGACCGCCACCGTCGCGCCCGGCCGGATCAGCTCGGCCACCACCTTGGCGAAATGTTCGACGCCCTCGTCGAATTCGAGGAACAGCGGTCCGTGCAGATGATCGTCGGGCAGATCGGTTTCCAGCGCCGCACCCTCGCGGGCCGGCATGAACAGGTGGGGGTACTGGTCATCGGCAAGCACGACGGCGACTGGTCGTTCGACATGAGACAGGCCCGCATCGAGCAGCGGCCAGCTCGCCCCCGTCGCGTAGACGACATTTCCGTTGCCCAGCAGAATCAGGGCATCGACGCCCTGCTCGCGCATCGCGGAGCGCAACCGCACGCTGACTTCGCGACGCATCCGGGCGAAGTCAGGCTCGTCCGGGATGTCGATCGCGGTGGTGTCGGGTGTGGCGAAAGTGGTCATGCCTGACCCCCGATTGCTCCTCGCGCGCGCATCGCCCCGATTGCTCCTCGCGTGCGCAGTCCCAGGAACTGCTGGACATTGGTGCTGACGATCTTGGTGGCGGCGTCCGGCCCAACCGCGTCGACGACGGCCTTCAGCGATTTCTCCGAGTAGCCGAACGTGGACTCGTTGTGCGGGTAGTCGCTGGACCACATCACGTTGTCGACACCGATGTCGTCGATCAACCGCAGTCCCAGTGGGTCCACCATGAACGACGCGCTCATGTGACGAGCCCAGTAGTGCCGAATATCGTGCTGCAGTTCATGGTTGAACATATGTCGGTACGAGGCGAGCATGTGCTCGGCATCCTGCAGGGCCGTCGGGACCCAGGCGATACCGCCTTCGAACCAGCCGACCTTCAACGCGGGATGCCGGTCGAGGATGCCGGAGAACACATACTTGGCGAACTGCTCGCGAAACGAGTCGACGTTGACCATCATGCCGACCACGACGCTGTTGTTCTGGCACGGCGTCTTGGGCGGAGTCTCACCGATATGGTGGCTGACCGGTACCCCGGAGGCTTCGATCTCGTCCCATACCGCGTCCATGTCGGTGCTGCCGTAGTCGTAGATGTTGCCCTCATCGTCCTTGCCCGGGTTGAGCGGCAGCAGGAAGGTCTTGAGTCCCAACGACTTGAGTTCCTCGAGCGTGCGGCGGGTACCCGACGGATCCCACCAGTTGATCAGCCCGACGCCGTAGAAATGTCCGCCCGAGCGCTCCTGCAGATCGGCGATGTGCTCGTTGTAGATGCGGAACACCCGCTCACGGATGCCCTTGTCCGGGTAGTGGAACAGCGCGAGCACGGCATTGGGGAACGCCAGCTCCTTGTCGATACCGTCCTCGCCGAGTTCACGGATCCGGGCGTCGATGTTGTTGGTCGCCGCGCCGGCCAGATCGTCGTACTGCATGAGCACACGGCCGAAATCGCCACCTGTCCAAGCCTTGCCCTTCATCCCGACCATGTAGGCGCCGTCCTCGTACCAGATGCGCGGCGCCGCGCCCTTGAGTTCGTCGGGGAAGCGGTCGTAGAAGATGTCGTCGGCCACCGAGATGTGGTTGTCGGCCGAGAAGACCTCGGTGCCCTCGGGGAGTCCCGTCAAGGCGCCCTCCGTCGCGTGGCCACGCCGATTTTTCGGCGCGCCAAAGCCTTCCGACGGATAGAGCGTGGCGGTCACAGTGGACATGGGTTTTCTCCGATCGGGGCGGTAGGTCACCAGGTGACGGGAAGTTCGTAGACGCCGTAGGCGAGGCGGTCGTGCTTGAACGGCACCTCGTCGAACGGAATGGCCAGCCGCAGCGTGGGAATGCGGCGCAACAGGGTGTGGAACACGATCTGCAGTTCGGCGCGAGCAAGCTGCTGGCCCACACATTGATGGCGGCCGTACCCGAAGCCCAGCTGTTGCCCGGCGTCGCGGCTCAGATCCAGCTTGTCCGGATGCGCAAAGGCCTTGGCGTCCCAGTTCGACGGGGCCAGGTCGATGACGATGCCTTCGCCGGCGCGGATGGTCTGGCCGCTGATCTCGATGTCGTCGACGGCGACGCGCCGCTGACCGTTCTGGATGATGGACAGGTACCGCATCAGTTCCTCGACGGCGTTGGCGATCGCCTTCGGATCCTCGGTGTTGCGCAACAGGTCGGCCTGTTCGGGGTTCTCAAGCAATGCCAGCACGCCGATGCCGATCATGTTGGCGGTCGTCTCATGACCGGCGATGAGCAGACCCGTGCCCAGCTGCGCAGCCTCTTTCACGCTGATTTCACCGGCGTTGACCCGCTCGGCCAGATCCGATACCGCGTCCTCGGCGGGGTTCTGCTGCTTGGCCTCGACAAGGTTGATCAGGTACTGCGCCAGGCTCATCGCGCCCTTCTGGCCGTCCTCCGCGCTCGCATAGCGCGCCAGGCCGACATTGGCGTGATGCTGGAAGAACTCGTGGTCTTCATAAGGGACACCGAGCATTTCGCTGATCACCACGGTCGGGACCGGCAGCGCGAGTTTGGCGACGAGGTCGGCAGGCTGCGGACCGGCGAGGATCGCGTCGATACATTCGTCGGTGATCTTCTGGATCGCCGGCCGCAACCCCTCGACCCGGCGGAAGGTGAACGGTTTGGAGAGCATCCTCCGGAAGCGGGTGTGTTCTTCGGCGTCGGAGGTGAACACCGAACGCGGTCGCTTGTCGACGGTGGAGAGCATGTGCTCGTTCCAGTGCGGGAAGCCCGAACGACGATCGTCGACGCTGACCCGCGAATCGGCGAACAGGGCGCGGGCCTCCTCGTGACCCGTGACAAGCCACGGAGTGCTGCCATCCCAGATCCGCACCCGCCACAGCCCGCTGTCATGACCCAACATCTGCGGCGGCGGAGCGAACGGGCACCTCGCGTCGCGCTCCATTGGATAGTCGGGAATGTCGACTTCAGTCAGAGTTTCGGACATACAGGGGATCTCATTCCTCGATCGCGATGGCCAGGGCGGGGCAGGCCGCCGCTGCCCGCCGGGCACCATCGACGTGTTCGGCGCCGGGGCTGGGTTGCAGCAGGACGACAACGCCGTCGTCGTCACGCTGGTCGAACAGTTCGGAATCGTTGAGCACGCACTGTCCGGACGAGACGCATTTGTCCTGGTCGACAGAGATTTTCACGTGGTTCTAGCCTTCCCGAGTGACCGGCGCCCGCCAGAGCCCGACGATCGCATCGACGAGTCCCGAGGCCGCATCCGACCACGAGGCCCGCGGCACAATCGCCCCTTGGGCCAGGCCGTGTTCACGGTCTGCGCAACTGTGCATCAACAGGTTTCGCGCCATGATGTTGCGTTCGGCGCGGACCTCAGCGGGTAGATCCGGCAGGCAGTTCGTCATCCCGTCGATCACCTCAACCAGCGACGGACTGCTCAGCGCGTCCCTGACGATGATGTCGTGGTACGCCGGGTCCGTCATCACCTGAGCGGCAAAACGGGCGTACCAGGTCGGGTTACCCAGTGCGGCAAGATGATCGGTGAGCGGACGCACCAGACAACCGACCCAGTCCCGCAGATCGGCCGAACCGCCCAGGTCGGCGACCATCTGTTCGCGAAGCTCCTCGATGGGGCCGCGGTGCTTGTGCTCGATGGCCCGGACCAAGTCGGTCTTGGTGCCGAAGTGGTAACCGACCGCGGCGTTGTTGCCTTGCCCTGCCACCTCACTGACCTGACGGTTGGACACCGCGAATACGCCATGCTCGGCGTAAAGCCGTTCAGCCGCTTTGAGAATGGCCTCTTGCGTGGAGCTGACCCGCTCGGTTCGGGCTGTCGTCACCATTACAGTCAACGCCCATAGTGTCACTAAGTCAAGCAGTTGATTTAACTCGCCGAGACGACGCTTTTTGGCGCGGTAACCGGGTTACCTCGCCAAGAAGCGTCGTCTCGGCGCTAGGGCTTCTCCTTGCGGACGATGACCTTGCCCGCCACGGTGCCGCCGTCGATCGGCAGCACGGTACCGGTGACATAACGCGACCGGTCACCGGCGAAGTACAGCGCCGCCTCGGCGACGTCATCGACGGTCCCCTCCCGCTTGAGCGGACGGTCGGCCCGCATCTGTGCCCGGATCCCCGCTTCGAACTGCTCGATCCGCCCGCGATCCTCGGCCGACGCGGATTTCGCGACGATGGCCGTCCGGATATTGCCGGGCGCGATGGCGTTGACGCGAATCTCATAGTGCGCCAGCTCGATTGCCGCGGATTTGGTGAACTGGATGACGGCGGCCTTGGAGGCCCGGTAGGTCATCACGCCGCCACCGGCCTGGATCCCACCGATCGACGTCAGGTTGATGATCGAACCGCCGCCGTGTACAGACATGTGCCGGGCAGCGTCCCGGGTGCCTGCCATCACGCCGAGCACGTTGACCCCCATCACGTGGTGGAAGTCCGCCAGATCGTCGTCCATGAAGCGCCGGTGCATGGTGCCCGATACCCCGGCGTTGTTCACCATGATGTCCAGACCGCCGAACCGCTCGACCGCAGCGGCGGTCAACGCACCGACCTGCTCAGGGTCTGCCACGTCGGTCGCCAGGAACGACGTGCTGTCCCCCAGCTCGACGGCCAGGGCAGCGCCGCGGTCCTTTTCGACGTCCCCGATCATCACGTGCGCACCTTCTGCGGCGAAGCGGCGCACCAGGCCCTCACCGAGTCCTGCCGCGCCGCCGGTGATCACCGCGACCTTGCCCGCCAGCTCGTTCATCACACCTCTTTCAAGAAGTTCACCAGCACCGCGTTGACCGCTGCAGGCCGTTCGATCTGTGGGCAGTGTCCCGCTTCGGGGATCACCGTGCTGCACGCCCCGGCGATCTGACCGGCGATCGCCGCAGCCCAACCCGCGGGGAGCAACTTGTCGCGGGCACCCTCGACGATCAGAGCCGGGATGCCGATGCGATCGTAGGCCCGCCGCGACGACGGTGGCGGTGGCGGTTCGAGACCAGGACGGCGGAACCGGGCCGCCGCCAAGGCTTCCCAGGCCCCAGGCGCGATGCTCGAGTCGTACCGTCGCTGCACATACGCGTCGTCGGCCGCATAGGCGGGGTCGGCGAACAGCGCGGTGACGATGCGGCGCATGCCCTCGAGGGTGGCGTCATACTCGTAGAGCGCCGCGCTGTGCTCGTTGCGCTGGATCTCTCCGCCCCCGCAGATTGCCACCAGCGATCGCGCAGGAAGCCTGGGGTCGGTCGACGTCAGATCGACCAGTAGATTGACGGCCCCCATCGAGTTGCCCACGAAATGCGCGGAGTCGACACCCAATTCGGCACAAAACCGGGCGACGTGCCGGATCCGCATGCCGCGCCCGTCGGTGAAGTCGACGACCTTGGCGCTCTCCCCGAAGCCCAGCATGTCCGGCGCCAGCACCCGGTAGTTCTCGGCGAGGGCGGCAATGGTGTGTTCCCAACCCAGTTCGGCATTCGCCCCGAACTCGCCGCCATGCAGCAACACCACCGGATCGCCGCTGCCCGCCTCCAGATAACTGGTGGCGAGCCCGTCGATCTCGATGCTGCGGCGCCGGTAGGTCATCGGGCACCTGCGCCGGACACAGCGAAGTTGAGCAGCTGGGTGGCGAGGAGGTCGAGCTGATCGCGGACCGGGCCATCGGCCAGTTCCCCGCTGTCGGACCAGATCTGCTCGGCGGAGTTGATCGCGACGCCGAGCGGTGTCGGCCAGGCACGCAAGGCGTGGCCGATGGACCTCAACTGCCCCAGTGTGCCGACCGCGGCCTGCCAGCCGTACGCACAGCTGATGCAGCCCCACGGGGTGTTGTCCAGATAGACCCGGGGATCCTCTCGGAGGTCTTCGATGTAGTCCAACGCGTTCTTGACCAGACCTGAGATGGCACCGTGGTACCCCGGTGACGCCACCACGACGGCGTCGGCGTCGCGCAGGGCTTTCACGAGCTCCAGGGCGGCGGGGGTGCGGGCCAGGGACTGCGGCTCGTACATCGGCAATTCGAGATCGGGGCCCGCGAACATCCGAACCTCACCACCCTGGCGCTGTACCGATTCCAGGCAGTACCGCAGTGCGCGTTCGGTCGATGACCGGGCGCGTAAGGTGCCGCCGAGACCTACGACGAACGGGACTCTCTCGGTCGACGTCATGCTCTCCTCATTTGATCGCAATGGGATTCACCGGAGAACCCACTGCTCCGGTGACACGCAGTGGTGGAGCGACGAGTTGGAATTCGTAGACCCCGTCGGCGGCGCAGTCGGCGGCCAGTGCGGTCAGGTCCCAGTACTCGCCGAGCATGAGACCCATGTCGCGCAGGCACAGCATGTGCATCGGCAAGAACGCGCCGTCGACCCCGGACGCCGGGTTCTCCACCATCAGGTTGTCCGCGGCCACCGCGGCCACCTCGTGATCGTGCAACCACGAGGCACAGGTCCAGTCCAGCCCGGCTCCGGGTTCGGCCCCGTCGCCGGTCTGCAAAAACCGCGCCCACCAACCGGTTCGGACCAAGACGATGTCACCATGCCGCACCTCGACACCCTGGCTGCGGGCAGCGGCGTCGAGCTCGGCGGGCATGATCGGGTCGCCCAACGGGCAGTACGTGTCGGCCCCACGCAACCGCACGATGTCCAGCAGCACACCGCGCGAGGTGATGCCCTTGCCGTCCACCTTGTCTATCCCACAGTGGAAGGCCCCGGCGCTCGTCACCGATTTCGCCGGAAAACCGTTGTAGAGCAGCTCCTCGTAATACACGTGCGACAACGCGTCCCATTGGGTGGCGGCCTGCAGCGGCATGATGATCAGGTCGTCGTTGAACCGCATCGGGTTGCCGTCGAAATAGCCGGCTAGTTGTCCGGCCGCCGGGTTCTGTAGCCACTTGGGCCCGTACTCCAGCAGCGTGTTGGTATCGCCGCCGTCGATGGTCATCACGTGGGTGGGGTTCTGCCGGAAATGGAATGCCCCCTGCGGGCCCGACGAGCCGAAGTCGACACCGAGCGGAAACACCGTGCCGTGCTTGACGAGGCCGGCAGCCTCGGCGACCTTGTCGGCGGTGATGAAGTTCAGCGTGCCGAGTTCATCGGCGTCGCCCCAGCGTCCCCAGTTGCGCACATCGTCGGCGACGCGGCGAAAGTCGGTCATATCGGCCACTGGTGCTCCCCTTTCAGGGTTGCCGCGATCCTGGCGGCGACGGTGCCACCGTCGACCCAGATGACTTGCCCGGAAATGTAGCTTGCCGCTTGGCTATTGAGGAAGGCCAGAACCGATGCCTGCTCGTCAGCGCCGCACACCCGGCCCAGCCGCTTGGGGAATGCGTCCAGATAGTCCTGGCCGTACGCACCGCGCAGCTGGTCCAGGATCGGGGTGTCGGTGACGCCCGGCCCGGTGCAGTTGATCCGGATCCCGCGGTCTCCCAGGGCGAGTGCGCGGGTCATTCCGTAGAGGATGATCGCCTCCTTCGACAGCCGGTAGCCGCCGTCGGCCAGCGCGTCGGGATTGGCCTCGCACCAGGTGATGCCGTCCGCCATCGACGTGGTGGCCAGCAGGCCCGCCGTCTGGGCCGCGTTTTCCCGGTAGTTCGCGGCCGCCAGTGACGACACGTTGGCGATTGCCGCACCGTCGGGCATCTTTGGCAACAGCGCCTCGGTGAAGTGCCGCATGCCGAGGAAGTTGACGGTGACCACCAGCACCGGCTTGCCGATCCCCGAAGACACCCCGGCGACGTTGAACAGCGCATCGACGGGTCCGTCGACGGCAGCGACGGCGGCATCGATGGACTCGGCATCGGCGAAGTCCACCTCGATGAACCGCGCCGGAAGATGTTCGGGTCGACGCAGATCCATTCCCGTGACGTGTGCCCCCAGCTCGGTCAACTGCGCCGCGAGATGCGCGCCGATGCCCGAAGCGCATCCGGTGACGACGACACGGCGGCCGTCATAGCGCCACATGTCGTCGGTCAGCTTGCCGCGTCGCGGGCAGCCTTCTCGGCCTGAGCTGCCTTGACCCGGCCTTCGTTGATCTCGGCCATGGCCTCAGGGATCTCCCCTGCGGTGAACTTGCCACCGCGGCCCGTCGGCAGGCCACCGAACGAGTACGTCTCGTCGAACAACGGAGCCTCCGACGGTTGGCGTCGCGATTCGACCTTCTCGATCACCGGTGCGAGTCGCTTGGCCTTGGCGGCAACGGCTTTGGCGTCCCGCTCGATGAACTCGGGCAGGATCTCCCGGCCCATGATCTCGATGGATTCCATCGTGCCCTCGTGGCTGCGGGGGTTGAGCAGCAGGATGATCTCGTCAACCCCACTGTCCTCGTAACCGCGCAGGAACTCCCGCACCGTATCCGGCGAGCCGATGGCACCGCGGCCCGGCCCGTACGCCAGCGTCGGATCTTCCTTGACCGCTTGCTCGTAACGCTCCCAGACCTTGGTACGACCGGGTGTGTGCATGCCGGTCAGGTAGTAGTGCATGATTCCGAACGAGAAGAAGCCGCCGCCGATACCGAGCCGCTTGAGTGCCTCCTCGTCACTGCGAGCGACCATCATCGACAGATCGCCGCCGATGGCGAGCACGTTGGGGTTGATCGCCGGGGTCACCGGGGCGCCTTGTTCTTCGAATTCCCGGTAGTAGCCGGCCACGCGTTCTTTGAGTGCCTCGGGCCCCGTGTACGCGAAACTCAGTGCGCCGATGGCTTTCTGCGCGGCCATCTGCACCGATGACGGACGGGTGCAGGCCACCCACACGGGTGGGTGCGGGCTCTGTAGCGGCTTGGGGATGACGTTGCGGGCCGGCATCTCGACGTGTTCCCCCTTGAATCCGGTGAACGGCGCCTCCGTCATACAGCGAATCGACACCTCAAGGGCTTCTTCCCACATGGTGCGCTTGTCGGCTGGGTCGATGTCGAAACCTCCGAGCTCGGCGACCGAGGACCCCTCGCCCGTGCCGAACTCGACCCGCCCATTGGACAGGTGGTCCAGCGTGGCGACCCGCTCGGCGATGCGGGCCGGATGGTTGATGGGCGGCGGTAGGTGCATGACGCCGAATCCGAGCCGGATGTCCTTGGTGCGTTGGCTCGCCGCGGCCAGGAACATCTCCGGCGCTGTCGAGTGGCAGTACTCCTCGAGGAAGTGGTGTTCGGTGAGCCAGACCGTGGAGAACCCGGCCTTGTCGGCGGCCTCCACCTCTGTCAGACCGTGCTGGAACAGCTGATGTTCGTCACCGTCCGACCAGGGTCGGGGCAGCGGGAATTCGTAGAACAACGAGATCTTCATATGTCGTTTCCCTCCTAGGAAATCCGTTGCTGCAGTGAGGTTTTTGTGGTCACGGCGGCCACGTCCGAGCGGCCGGCGGCATGTCTGGCCGCGACGTAGCCGAACGTCATGGCCGGGCCGATGGTGGCCCCGGCCCCCGCGTAGCTGCGGCCCATCACCGCTGCGGACACATTGCCCACCGCGTAGAGGCCCTCGATCACCGTGCCGTCGGCCCGCAGCACGCGCGCGTGCTCATCCGTGCACAACCCACCGGAGGTGCCCAGATCACCCAGGATGATCTGGAATGCGTAGTACGGCGGTTTGCCGAGCGGGCGCAGATTCGGGTTGGGCAGCGTCGGGTCGCCGTAGTAGTTGTCGTAAGCGCTGTCACCCCGGTTGAAATCGTCATCGTGACCGGCCTGCGCCAGCTGATTGAACCGCTCGGCCGTGGCCCGCAGATTCTCCCGGGGCACACCGATCTTGTCGGCCAGCTCATCCCAGCTCTGTGCCTGCATCACCACACCGGAATCCAGCCAGGCCTGCGGCACCTTGCGTCCGGTGGGCACGGGCGCGAACGGGATCTTCGGGATCGGCAGGTGCCCGGCCACCACATAGCGATGGAATGAGCCGATGTCGGTGATCAGCCAGCACGGGATATGGGTGACCCCGCCTTGTTGGCCCGCGATCATCGCGTGCGCGAAATCCATATACGGCGCGGCTTCGTTGATGAATCGCCTGCCCTCACCGTTGACGACGAACTGTGACGGCATCATCCGTTCGTTGAGCATGAACTGCAGCCGCCCGTCGGGCCAGCAGATCGCCGGGAACCACCAGGCCTCGTCGAGCAGATCGGTTGCTGCACCTACCTTTTCCCCGGCGCGGATGCCGTCACCGGTGGACGCGGGGTTGCCGAAGCTCCAATCCTTCTCCAGGACCGGCAGATGCTCTTTGCGCCAGTCCATGTCGTGATCGAAACCGCCCGAGGCCAGGATCACCGCGCGCCGGGCCCGGATCCGCTGCGGCCGCCCGTCGCGTTGCACGACCGCGCCGAGTACTTCGCCGCCCGGACCGGTGATCAGTTCGGTCATGGGCGTGTCGAGCCACAGCGGGATGTCGTGCTGTTTCATGGCCAGCCGCATCCTGGCGGCCAGGGACTGGCCGATGGCGGCCAGCCGGTCGCCGAACACCCGGGCGCGGAACATCCGCCAGATCAGTTTCACCAGCACGGCCTTACCGCGCCAGTTCTGCCGGATCTGGTAGAAGAGCCGAAGGTCTTTGGGGGCGAACCAGATTCCCTTGGGCGCCAGCGCCAGCGGGGTCAGCAGATGGCGTTCCTCGGCACCGAGCTTGCGCAGGTCGATGGCCGGCACGTTGATGGTGCTGCCCTGCGCGGACCCGCCCGGCAGCTCCGGGTAATAGTCGGCGTATCCGGGCTTCCAGACGAACTCGAACCAATCACTGGTGCGCTCCAGGAAATCCATCATCTCGGGTGCAGCCGTCACGTACTGACGCAATCGGGCATCGCTGACCGTGCCCTCGGTGATCTGCTTGAGATACGCGAACACGCCATCGGGCGACGGCACGTACCCCGCTCGTCGCTGCGCAGGTGCCCCCGGCACCCAGATGCCACCGCCGGACAGCGCGGTGGATCCGCCGAACTGGGGCGACTTTTCGACGACGAGCGTGTCGAGCCCGCACGCGTCGGCGGTCAGCGCAGCGGTCATGCCACCGCCGCCGGAGCCGATCACCAGCAGGTCCACGGTGTGGTCGAACTGTGCTGAGGTCATGATGCGCTGGGTACCGCCGTCCTGATCGCGAAGCCTGCTATCAATTCCGGTGCCGCCCGGTAGAAATGGTTTCCCGTCCGATACGGTCCGGCAGCGGCGAGCGCGGCGAACGCGGCCAGCCACGTGCGGATCTCATGAGCCGAGTTGCCGCCCTCTGCCGCGATGAACGTGTTGGACCAGCCGTCCAGATCAGCGAGCCTGCCCTCGTCGAAGATGTCGAGCAGACTGCGATCCCAATCCGGGTTGAGCGGACGCAACGGGCTCTCACCGTGGGCGAAATCCTGCGCGGCCTGGCGCACCGCGGCCTGCCGCGCCAGCCGTTGCTCTGGCGTCATCGCCACCCCGTGCACGATCCGGCCCAGCGCCGCGGCAGGCGCGCTGGCCAGCGTCGGCACCGGCGGATCATGGGATAGTCCACCGGATCCCAGCACCAACACGCGCAGGTTCAGAGTCCCGAGATAGGCACCGACGGCCGTGCCGAGCGCCCTGGTCCGGGACAACGGGCCCAGCGGGGCGGCCACCGAATTGATGAAGATCGGCACCACCGGGCGCGCGGTCGCGTCGCCGAACAGCTCCTGCAGCGGCTGCACGGTGCCGTGGTCGACGTCCATACTCGACGAGACGGCAACGTCCACACCGGCTTCCCAGCAGGCCTGCGCACACGCCTCGGCGATGTCCGCCGCGACGTCCAACGGGCCCTCCTGAGTTCCGTAGTCACCGACGCCGGTCGCGGCGGTGCCGACGCAGAACGGCGGCATCAGCCGGTAGAAGAAGCCGTTGTAGTGGTCGGGTGAGAACGTGACCACCAGTTGCGGGTCGAACGCGGCGACGAACGCGCGTGCCGCGTCGAGCCCGGAGTCGATCTCGTCACGCAGATCCCGCGGCGGCCCCGGAAGATTCAGCAGCGGGCTGTGGGACATACAGCACAGGGCGATCGGCATCGTCACCTCCCTTCCCCGTCACGTGCAGGACGTCGAACAGGGCGGCGCTCAATTCCGGTGCGCGCTGGGCAATGTCGGCTCCGGCGATACACCGGTCGGGGCGGATCACCAGTACCGACTCGGTGTGACCGTCGAACCACGCCTTGAGCGCGCCGCTGCGGTCGCCGACGATCACGACGTCGGGATCGGCGGGTTGGCCATCGGCGTCCCAGTGCAGCTGCGTCTGGGGTCGCGCGGCAATGAAGCTCGCGCCCAGCGCCTTCCACCGGCCGAAGGCCTTTGCACCGAGCACGGCTCGCGGATTGTTGTTCCAGCACAGCACCGCGAAGCCCGGCCCGATCACATCGTCGAGCAGCACATCGCACTGCTCGCGGGTATCGACCCGCGGCTGGATCCACAGGGTGCCCACCGGGGAGGTCTGGCTCGGCGGCTTCGGGTGGTGGATCGCACCCTGGTCGTAGCGAGGCATCGGCTTGAACCGCATCTCAAGCACATAGCGCTTGAGTGCGGGCACCACCGAGGCACCGCGGATGAGCCGGTCCCGTATTGCGGCGACACGTCGGTTGGTGGGTGAGATGACGCGGCCGACCATGGTGGACAGGTCGATCATGGCCCGGGCGTGCTTGCGCCGTTCGACGTCGTAACTGTCGAGCAGCGGATCAGCGGCCTGCCCGTTGACCACGGCGGCCAGCTTCCAGCCGAGGTTGGCCGCGTCGCGGATACCGCTGTTGTAGCCCTGCCCCTGCCACACCGGCATCAGGTGGGCGGCGTCCCCGGCGAGCAGCATCCGCCCGGCTCGGAAGGCACCGGCGATGCGGGAATGGTGGGTGTAGGCACGCTGCCGGATCACGTCGACCCGTTCGGGATGCGGGATGAACGGTGCCAGCAGCCGCGCCACAAACACGGGATCTTCGGCCTGCTGGTCGGTTTCGTCGGCATGGATCATGAACTCGAAGCGCCGGATGCCGTGTGCGATCGAGATCGACGCGTACGGGCGGTCGGGGTCGGCACCCACCTCGCTGTTCGGGTGTCCCAGTGGGTCGTTGGCGAGATCGATGACCACCCAGCGGGTGGCCGAGGTGGTGCCGTCGAAGGACACGCCCATCAGGTGCCGGGTGGCGCTGCGTCCGCCGTCGCACCCGACCAGGTACTTCACCTGCACGGTGTCGGGGCCGAGGTGCACGGTCACGCCGTCGCCGCTCTGGGCGGCCGAATCCATTCGGCGCCCCCATGCCACCCGGACGTGGTCGAAGCGGTCCAGGCCGGCCAGCAGCTGCGCATCCACCATCGGCTGCACGAAGCCGTTGCGCTTCGGCCACCCGAACCGCACGTCGGCAGGCGACATTTCGGCCAGCAACCGTCGCTTGCCGTCGTAGAACCGCAGGATCTGGTTGGGCACGGTGTGCGGCAGGATCGCCTCGACCAAGCCGATCGACTGGAACGTCCGCAGTGACTCGTCGTCCAGCCCAACTCCGCGCGGGTAGTCGATCAGCGAGTCGCGTTCGTCGGCGACGAGTGTCCGAACACCTTGCAGACCAAGGATGTTCGCCAGTGTCAGGCCCACCGGGCCGGCGCCGACGATGACGACGTCGTAGTTGAGTGCAAGTTCGTCCGCCACTAGTGCCCCAGCAGGAAATCCAGGTGCAGTCGGTTGAAGGTGTCGGGGTCCTCGTACTGCGGCCAGTGCCCGCATCCCGGTATCACCTCGAACCGGGCGCCGGGGACCATGTCGGCGATGCGTCGCCCCTCGGCCACGTCCGCAGTCGGGTCGTCACTGGTCCACACCACCAGCGTCGGCGCGGTGATCGAACCATACTCCCTGGGTCCCAGGAGATTTCGGGCACGGATCTCGGGATCTTGTAGCGCCATGATGTCACTCATCGCCGCGACGAAGCCCGGCTGACGATAGATGCGCCGACGACTGGCCACAATGTCGTCGCAATCCTTGGTCTTATCTGCCATCAGCCACTTGATGCGCGCCTGCACCGTCTCCCAGGTGGGGTTTTCGGCCGCCGCCATGGACAAGGTGACGATGCGTTTCATCACCGCGGGATCGGCCTGAGAACCACCGGCGGTGTTGAGCACCAGCCGGTCGACACAGTCGGGATGATCAACGGCTGCCCGGGCCGCGACCCAGCCGCCGAGCGATTCACCCGAAATGTGCGCCCGGCGAACGCCGATCGTGTCGAGGAAGCCGATCAGATGCTCGACGTAGTGCGCCACCTCGAGCGGATGACCGGGCTTGTCGGTATAGCCGTGGCCGAGCATGTCGATCGACCAGGTCGAGAAGTGCTCGGCATGCGACGCCAGGTTGCGCACGTAGGCCTCGGCGTGGCCGCCCGACCCGTGCAGCAGGACCAGTGTCGGCAGCGCCTCGTCTCCGGCATGCAGGTAACGCGTACGCACGCCCGCGACGTCGAGATAGCCCTGGGAGAACGCGACACCCTGAAGATCGCTCCACACGCTCTCGAACTCCGCAGGGCGAGTGACAGACACAGCGGCAGTGCTTGTCATGATCTCCTCTCTGGCGTGTGAGAATGCCATTCTCGAATTATGTAAGCACTTTGCTCATTTATCGCACATGTTCGTGCATTATTATCAGAGCATTACTCTCGTGGAGATCTCTGTCAAGGAGGGGCGCGATGCCGAACCCGGTCACCCAGCCGCGGACCGACGGTGCACCCAACGGCGTTCCCGGGTCACAGACGCTGGCGCGAGGCCTGAGTGCACTACAGGCGATCGCCAACGCCCCCAACGGATTGACCGTTCAACAGGTCGCCGACCATCTCGGCGCCCACCGCACCATCGCTTACCGGCTGCTCGCGACGTTGAGCCAATTCCGTTATGTCGCAAAGGGAGACGACGGCAGATACCGCCCCGCTGCCGCGCTTGCGGTGCTCGGCTCGTCGTTCGACAACAACCTGCGCCAGCTGTGCGTGCCGACGCTGCGCGCACTTGCCGACGAACTCGGCACCACGGTGTCGCTCCTGGTGGCCGAAGGTGACCAGCAGGTGGCGGTCGCGGTGCTCACGCCGACCCAGGTGTTCTACCAACTCTCGTTCCACGAGGGCAGCCGGCACCCGCTGGAACTGGGTGCCGCGGGCGCGGCGTTGCTGGCGAGCATGGCACCGCGCCCCGCGGAACGCGATCTGGTTCGCCGGACCCGCGAACAGGGCTGGGTGATCACCCACGGCGAGATCGAGCCGAACACCTTCGGGCTGGCGGTGCCGGTCCGCAGGCGCGCGCCGTCACCGCCCACGTGCATCAACTTGATCTCGCACCGCGAGGACGTCGTCCTCGGCGGCAAGGACGCGGTGGTGCGCGCCGCGCACGAACTGTCCACAATCCTGCACTGAAAGGCCATGCAGCAATGACAGATTGGGACGACGAGGTCGATGTCGTGGTACTTGGCAGCGGAGGGGCCGGGCTGACGGCAGCACTGACCGCCGCCGTCAACGGCGCCACGGTCGCCGTCTACGAGAAGGCCGCCACCGTGGGCGGAACTACGGCCGTGTCGGGTGGGATCGTCTGGATCCCCGCCCACGACCGCGGCGCCGACGGGCCGCTTCCGGTCTCCGACGCGCTCGCGTACCTGCGCGCGCAGGCACTGGGCTACATGGACACCGAACTGGTCGAGACGTTCGTGCGCACCGGCGCCGGCATGCTCGACTTCGTCGAGGAACACAGCGAGCTGCGGTTCGCCGTCGCCGAGGGCTTTCCCGATTACAAACCCGAGCTGCCCGGCGGGCGGCCCGGCGGCGGACGCTCGTTGAGCGCGGGACCCGTCGACCTCGCCCGGCTGGGCCCCTGGCGGGACCGGATCACGTCGTTCCCAGCCGATTTCAGCAACGTCGGCATCGACGCCGAGACCCGCGCGCGCATCCACGCCGGCTATGACGACCCGGACGCCGACTTCTGCGTCGCGGGTACGGCGCTGATCGCCGGCTTACTGCGCGGCCTGCTCGAACTGGGTGTGCAGCCGATCACCGGCGCTCGTGCGATCGAGCTGGTCGGGGACTCCACAGAGATCACCGGAGTCCGAATCTGCATGGACGGCATGGATATTCGCGTGCGGGCGCGGGGCGGAGTGGTGCTGGCCACCGGTGGGTTCGAGTGGGACCCCAGGCTCGTCGAGGCGTACCTGCGCGGGCCGATGCGCGGTCCGGTGTCGCCACCCAACAACACCGGCGACGGGCTGAGGATGGCGATGGCACACGGCGCGGATCTGGCCAACATGGGCGAAGCCTGGTGGGTGCCGGTTGTGCAGATTCCCGGCGACACCATCGACGGTCACCCCCGCAGCCGCAGCGTGCGACTGGAACGCACGCGGCCGCGCAGCATCATCGTCAACCGGGCCGGTCAACGCTTCCTCAACGAGGCAGGCGAATACAACTCGATGGCGGGGCCGTTCCAGTACCTCGATCCGAAAACCGGATATGCCAACGATCCCGGCTGGATCGTCTTCGACTCGATCCACCTGCACCGCTACGGATTCCTGGGGGTCTCCCCCGGCGAGCCGGTGCCCGACTGGTTTTCGCCGTCGGCCGATGTGACCGAACTGGGCGCCAAGACCGGCATCGATCCAGAAGGCCTGGCCGTCACTCTGCAGTCCTGGAACGAGAACGTCGCGCGCGAGGTCGACCCGGATTTCGGCCGCGGTTCCAGCGCCTACGACGGCTACTGGGGCGACCCGTCGGCCGCGACGCCGGCCGGTCAGACACTCGGCCCGATCGACACCGCCCCGTACTACGCCGTGCCGGTCACGATCGGCGCGATGGGCACCAAAGGCGGCCCGCGCACCGACCGGGACGGGCGCGTACTGCATGTCAGCGGGGCGCCGATCCCCGGGCTGTTCGCCGCGGGCAATGCCATGGCCGGTGTGACGGGCAAGGCCTACGGCGGCGCGGGCGGAACCCTGGGGCCCGCCATGGTGTTCGGGTACCGCAGCGGGTACACCGCAGCGACGGGCAAGTCCGTCACCTGACCGCTCGGGATAGCCAGTCGGCTACCCTCGGGGGATGCTCTGGACGCCGCGCAGTGCCGCACAGACCCGCATCCTCGATGCGGCGCTGGAGCTCATCGCCGAGCACGGTGTCAGCGGCACGTCGCTGCAGATGATCGCCGACGCCATCAGCGTGACGAAAGCCGCGGTGTACCACCAGTTCAAGACCAAGGAAGCCATCGTCATCGCGCTGACTGAGCGCGAACTCGGTCAACTGGAGGACGCCTTGGAGGCGGCAGAGGCCCAAGGCTCGCCCATGCGGGCCCGCGAGGTCCTGCTGACCCGGGTGATCGAGATGACTGTCGCGCGTCGGCGGGCAGCCAGCACACTGCAATTCGATCCCGTCGTGGTGCGATTACTGGCCGACCACCAACCGTTTCAGCAGTTCATCGATCGGCTCTACGCCGCACTGCTCGGCGGCGGTTCGGGCACCACGGCGCGCGTGCATGCGGCCATGCTCTCTGGGGTGATCAGCGTCGCGGTCATGCACCCACTGGTGGCCGATATCGACGACGACACGCTGCGCACCGAACTGCTGCAGACGATGCGGCGTATCGTCGCGCTACCCGCCTGAATCCGCGATCAACCGCGCCGCCGCGGTGTAGGCATCGCTGCTGCCGTCGGCGACCGCACCCGCCAACCGGTCCAGTTCGGCGTGGTTACGCAACAGGGTCTGAGCCAGCGACAGGATCTGCGCTCGGGCCCGGGCGGTGCGCCGCTCGGAGGTGTCGGCGCGGTGGTGGGCATCGATCGCCTCCACCAGTTCGGCGAGCCCCTCCCCCTGTGCGGCAACGAGTTTGAGCACCGGAGCCTTCGTCTCGGCGCGCAGGTCGCGCACGGTCTGGTCGGCGCCGTCGCGGTCGGCTTTGTTGACCACCACCAGATCGGCGACCTCAAGCAGACCGGCCTTGGCGGCTTGCACCGCATCGCCGGCACCGGGGTTGAGGATCACCACCGTCGGATCCGCGATGGCAGCGATCTCGATCTCGGACTGCCCGACGCCGACGGTCTCCAACATGACGAGGTCATACGACAACGCCGCCAGCAAGCGGATCGCGGCAGGCACCGCAGCGGCCAGACCACCCAGATGCCCGCGGGTCGCCACCGAGCGGATCAGCACGTGGGGATCGTTGATGTGGGCAGCCATCCGGATGCGGTCACCCAACAGCGCGCCGCCGCTGTACGGGGAGGACGGGTCGACGGCCAGGACCGCGACGCGCAGGCCGGTCGCACGGTAGGCGCCGACCATCGCCCCCACGGTGGTCGACTTGCCCGCCCCGGGCGGACCCGTGACGCCGATGACGCGCGGCGTCGGTGTCGTGGTATCGATGGCCGCCAAAACCTCACTCCGGCGGCCACTTTCGACCAGGCTCAACAACCGGCCGGTCGCGCGCAGCGATCCGCTGCGCGCGGCGGCGATGAGCGCTTCGACAGTCGAAGGTCCTACTGGTTCACCCGACATGAGAATGTTATTCTCATCGATTGAGAGTGTTAATTGCAAGAAGGGGAACCCTATGCAGATCGCCGGTAGCTCCGCGGTCGTCGTCGGCGGCGCCGGCGGCCTGGGCGAGGCGACCGTCCGCCGGTTGCACGGCGCAGGCGCCAAGGTGGTCGTCGCCGACCTTGCCGACGACAAAGGCGCGGCGCTGGAGAGGGAGCTGGGCATTCGCTACGTCGCCACCGATGCCACCTCAGAGGAATCGGTACTGGCCGCGATCGCCGAGGCGGAATCACTTGGTCCGCTGCGCATCTCCGTCGATACGCACGGCGGCCCGGCCAGCGGTGGTCGGCTGGTCGGCAAGGACGGATCGCCCCTGGACCTCGATGGCTTCAAGAAGACCATCGAGTTCTATCTGACCGCGGTGTTCAACGTGATGCGGCTGTCGGCAGCGGCGATCGCCAAGACGGAGCCTCTCGACGAGGGTAGCCGCGGCGTCATCGTCAACACGGCCTCCATCGCCGGATACGAAGGCCAGATCGGCCAACTGCCCTACTCCGCGGCCAAGGGTGGCGTGCTGGGCATGACGCTCGTGGCCGCGCGGGATCTGTCCCCGTTGGGCATTCGCGTCGTCACCATCGCGCCGGGCACCATCAACACCCCGGCCTACGGCAAGGCGGCCGACCAACTCGAGCAGTACTGGGGTCCGCAGGTGCCGTTCCCCAAGCGCATGGGCCGTTCGGTGGAATACGGGCAACTGGCCCAGAGTGTCATCGAGAACGACTATCTCAACGGCGAAGTCATTCGCCTCGACGGGGCGCTGCGGTTCCCCCCGAAGTGACTGCTTTGCCGCCGCCCCCTTGCACCGCGAGCGTGCGCGTCTGCCGGGCGACACGCCGGTATGTGTCAGCGCGTCACGCACGCTCGATGGGCCACGAACGTGCATGAACTGCCGGCAGGCTCGCTCGCGGGTAAGGTCGCGTTCGTCGCAGGCGCCAGCCGTGGCATCGGCGCGACGGTTGCTCGCGCACTGGCCGCCGAGGGATCGGCCGTCGCGGTCGCGGCACGCTCCGAACAACCGGGCAAGCTGGCGGGCACCATCGGTTCGGTGGCCGCAGAGATCACCGAAGCCGGCGGACGGGCCTTACCGGTCGCGTGTGACGTCACCAGCGAGGACTCCGTGAATGACGCTGTCGCCGCGACCATCTCGGAGTTCGGCGGCATCGACATCCTGGTGGCCAACGCGGGCGTGCTCTGGCTCGGCCCCGTGGAGACCACGCCCCTGAAGCGTTGGCAGCTCTGCCTTGACGTGAACCTCACCGGTGTCTTCCTGGTGACCAAGGCGATCATCCCGCAGGTCCGGGCCCGCGGCGGCGGTTCGTTGATCGCCATCACCACCACGGGCGTCGACATGCCCGGCGCCAACGCCTATTGGGTTTCCAAGGCCGCTGTCGAACGCTTGTATCTCGGTCTGGCCGCAGACCTGCGCTCCGACAACATCGCGGTCAACTGCCTCAGCCCGTCGCGGGTGGTGCTGACCGAAGGCTGGCACGCCGCCGGCATGCAGATTCCACCCGAGATGGTGGAACCACCGGAGGCCATGGCGCGGGCCGCGGTGGTGTTGGCCGGTCAAGACGCTGGGGGGATCACCGGCACCGTGCAGCGTTCCGAAGAACTCGACACCTGAGGCGACCGCGAGCGTGCGTGGAATGCTGCCCCGACACGGAGTGGCGGGCAGCAGACACGCACTCTCGCGGTGCAAGGTGACCCGCGGTGCAAGGTGACCCGCGGTGCAAGGTGACCCGCGGTGCAAGGTGACCCGCCCTGCAAGGTGACTCGCGGTGCTAGGTGATCAGGCCGTCGACGATCCGGTTGAAATCGGCGGTGCCGAACGATACGTATTCCGCGAGATTGGCGTAGTCGAGTGAGGCCATCACCTGTTGCTCGAGCTGGATGTTCATCAACCGCTTGGTGGCCTCGACCGCCTGCCTCGGCAGGTCCATGAGCTTCTTGGCACACGCGATCGCCTCGGCGAGCGGGTCCTCCACGACGTGGTTGGCCAGGCCGAGTTCGACCGCGCGCCGGGCGTTGATTCGCGCGCCGGTCAATGCGAATTCCTTGGCCTGCAACAGGCTGATCTGCGAACCCCACACCAGCGGACCACCGTCGGCGGCCACCAGACCGATCTGCACGTGCGGGTCTGCGAAGTGCGCATTCTCGGCGATGTAGACGACGTCGGACAGCGCCGCCAGGCTGCAGCCGAGTCCCACCGCCGGCCCGTTGACAGCGGCGATCACCGGGATGCGGCAACGCACCATGCCGATGACGAGATCGCGTCCGTGCTTGATCGTCTTCTGCCGCAAGGCCTCGTCGCGTCGCAACTCATCGAGGTAGTGGAAGTCACCGCCGGCCGAAAACGCCCGGCCCGCACCGGTGATCACCGCCGCACGCGCGTCGGCGTCCTCGTTGAGCGCCTCCCACAACCGCGCCAACCCGACATGGAGATTGTCGTTGACGGCGTTGAGCGCATCGGGCCGATTCAGCGTGATGATGCGTAGGCCGCCGTCGGCCTGCACGTCGATTTCTTCCGGCATTCCGTACATCTGTTAGACCCCCAGTCCGAGGATTCGCGACGCGATGATGTTCTTCTGGATCTGCGACGTGCCGCCCATGACGCTCTGAGCGCGGCTGTAGAGATAGGCGCTGAGCAGTTCGGGATCACGGGTGCCGGTCACCGCCAGCGCAGCGTGGCCGACGGATTGCTCCACCCACGTCATCAACAGCTTGTCCAATGACCCCTGCGGGCCGTGGTTGATGCCGTCGAGCTGTTCGGACAGCCGTCGGCGCACGTGCAGGCGCAGCATCTCGGCCTGGACCGCCGCCCACGCCAGCTCATCCGGAACCTTGCCATCAACCCGAGATGCCATCTCCCGCACCAGTTTTCCGTACCGTGCGGAGTACCCCAGCGTCGACGGCTCCCGCTCATGACTGACCACGGTCATCGCAAGGCGCCACCCGTCACCCGGCTCGCCGACCATGTGCGATGCGGGCACGACCGCACCATCGAAGGTCACCTGCCCGAACTCGGTGGTGACACCGTTGATCATCTGCAGCGGGCGCTGCTCGATGCTGTCCTGGTGCATCGACACGATGAACGCCGAAATGCCCTTGTGCCGCGCCACATCCTTGTCCGTGCGCGCCAGCACCAGGCACCAGTCGGCGACATCGGAGTAACTGGTCCAGATCTTGTGCCCGTTGATGATGTAGTTGTCACCCTCGCGGGTTGCCGTGGTGGTCAACGACGCCAGATCGGACCCGGCTCCGGGCTCGGAGAATCCTTGGCACCAGCGCTCAGTGCCGTTGATCATCCCGGGTAGGAACCGCTGCTGCAGTTCCTTGCTGCCGTGATGCCCCAACCCCACCACCAGGTAGCCGAGGCTGGGCCGTGGTGGGGCGCCTGCGCGGGCGAGTTCCTCGTCGACGATGACGTCGTAGACCGGCGCCAGCTCCTGCCCGCCGAACTCCTTGGGCCACGATGTTCCGAAAAATCCTGCGGCATAAAGGGCTTGGTGCCATGTTCCCTGTTGCGCCCAGTACTCGTCGCCGGAGGCCTTGAACGACGCGGCGTTGTCGGCCAGCCACGTGCGGAGTCGGTCCCGGAAGGCCGCTTCTTCGGGTGAATCACGAAAGTCCAAGATCGATATCCTCCAGTCCGACGGGCCACAGTTCGGTCGATGTCAGGACGCGGCGCAGATACACGTGCGCCAGGCATTCCCAGGTGTTTCCGATGCCGCCGTGCACCTGGATCGCGGTCTCACACACCGTGCGGGCGGCCCGTGCGCAATAGATCTTGGCGATGCGCGCGGCCTGCACGGCCTCGTCCGCCTGCAGTTCGTCGACGCCCCACGCGGCATGCCGCAGCACGCTGATGGACCCTTCGATCAGCGCCAGCCCTTCGGCCAGCAGGTGCGCGATCGCTTGGTATGAGCCGATCGTCGAGCCGTACTGCTCACGAACTTTCGCGTAGTCACAGGCCAGAGCGTGGGCGCCGCGAGCCGCTCCGAGGAGGTCGGCCGCGCTGGCCGTCAACGCCAGCGCATACCACCGCTGCGAATCCTCGGCGGCCAATTCGCCGAGTTCGCAAGGTGTTTCGATCACCCCGGCGCTGCTGCGGGTCAGATCCACCCCCGCGGTGCCTGCGACGCCTGCAGAGACCGGCACCGACCGCCCGAGCCGGCGCGACAGATCGTCGACGAGGACCGGTCCGAGGAACGGCACATCGACCAGCCCGCGCGCGAACTCCTCGGCGACGATCGCCACCTCGACCCCGGAGGCTCCGTCGGAACGCAGCGACCGCCATTCGGTGGCGGCCACGGTGCTCTCCAGCCGGGCGATCCGCCCGTCATCCGACAACTCCTGGACCGCACCGGGTCCGAGATCGTCGGCCAGCTTGGCTGCGGCCTCGCGCAGCTGCTGCTGTTCAGCCGTCAGACGGACGTCCATGCCGCTCCTTGCACACTCGTCGCAAAACCTTTCCGGACGGTAATCGGGGTATTTCGGTGGCGAACTCCACCCGGGCGGGCCGTTTGTACGACGCCAGCCGGTCCCCGACATGCTCGATGAGTTCCGCGGCCGTCACCGCGGACGTGACTGCCACGACGGCAACGACGGCCTCTCCGTCGACCGGGTCGGATTCACCGAACACCGCGCAGTCCGCGACCGCCGGATGGCCGTGCAGAGCGGCCTCGACCTCGGCGGGAGCGACCTGAAATCCCCGCACCTTGACCATTTCCTTACTGCGGTCGGTGATGTGGAGAAAGCCGTCGTCATCGAGGTGGCCGATGTCGCCGGTGCGATACCACCCGTCGCAGAACGCGTCGGCGCCGGCCTCGGCAGGCAGGTAACCGGCCATCACCGAATCGGAGCACACCTGTATCTCCCCGCCGTCGCCGATCCGGACGCTGACCCCGGCTGCGGGCCGTCCCACGGTGTCAATGCGTCCACCGCGCAACGGGTTACACGAGATGACGGGCAGTTCGGTGGCACCGTAGGCCGTGACCCAGCTGATCCCGCACCGCGCCGTGACCGCGTCGGCGACGCTGCGGGTGACCGGCGTGGCGCACCACATGAGATAGCGCAGTGAAGACAGGTCATAGCGCTCCAGATGCGGATGTGCGGCAAGCGCCAAGGCGATAGGTGCCACTGCCATTTCGATCGTGATCCGGTCGGATTCGATGTGGCTCAACATCGTTTCGACATCGAAGCGCTGATGCAGCCGGATCCAGGCCCCGGTGTCGAGTGCGGTCGCGATGTTGAGCAGTCCCAGGATGTGTGACGGTGGGGTCATGATCTGCAGCCGGTCGCCGGCAGTCAGGCCCAGCGCTGAGCGCCAATGCCGAATCGCCGCGGCGAAACCGCGGTGGGTGTGCCGGACCGCCTTGGGCAGGCCCGTGGTGCCGGAGCTGAACACGAACAGTGCGTCGGCGTCGGGTTCGGGCCCCTCGTACGCCCAGGGTTCGGCGTCTGCTGGTGCGCCGATCAGCTCATCGAGTGGCAGCATCGGCATCTGCGCGGCCAGTACATCGTGGTCGCCCAGCGCATGTCCGGGAGCGGTCAGCGCCAGAGCGTGGGCCACCTCGCCGGCTTTCCAGGCCGGGCTGAGCAACACCGCGGCGGCGCCGAGGGTCCAGATGGCCTGCAAGGCGGTCACGAACTCTGGTCGGTTGGACGACATCAGCGCCACGCGGTCGCCGCGGGCGACTCCCCGGCGGCGCAACGTCTGAGCCACTGCGCCGGTGTGGGCGGCAAGTTCGGCGCGGGTGTACACGCGGTCTCCGTACGCGAGCGCGACGGCGTCAGCCACGACTCGACCCATCGGACACCTTCGCCGGCCTCTCCTTAGTCAGATCGTCCTGCCGGACGGTTGAGAAGATACTATCACTTATTGAGAATGGTATTCTCGCTACGTCAGAATGATAGTGCACAGGGAGTCTCATGACGGCAGAACCGATGTCCGCCACGGCCGCCAGCGAAACCGGAGGCCAGGTGACGATCATGTTCGACAGCGAACAGGCGTCCGTACCGCGGCGACCGGGCGAAACGCTGCTGGAAAGCGCGCGCCGCGCCGGGATGACGCCACCGTTCTCCTGCGAGGCGGGCAACTGCGGCACCTGCATGGCCAAACTCCTCGAGGGCACCGCGACCATGCGGGTCAACGACGCGTTGGATGACGACGAGGTCGCCGACGGCTACGTGCTGACCTGCCAGGCGATCCCCGACTGCGATCAGGTCACGGTCTCCTACGACGAGGATTGAGCCGCCGGGCGCTCGTCGAGCGCCGGCGCCGGGCGGTAGTCGGGCACATATCCGGTAATGCGAATAGGGCTGCCCACCAATCGGAAAGCCCCGGCGGTGACCACGGCCTGCGGCGTCTGGGCCAACGCCTCGGGGAGGGTCCGCACGGCCGCCGCCGGGATGCCCAGCGGTTTGAGACGCGCCTCCCAACCGAGCGCGGTGTCGGTGGCCAGCGCCGCGGTCACCACACTGAGAACCTCGTCGCGTCGGGCGGCGCGCTCGGCCATGGTCGCGAATCCGTCGATCTTCGCCTCGGCCGCGAACGATCTCCAGAACCCGTCGTGCGTGATGAACAGCGCGAGGTAGCCGTCAGCGGTGGGAAAGAGCTGAGCGGGAACGTAATACGAGTGAGCGCCGAACGGATACCGCCGCGGCTCTCTGCCGTCGTTGAGATACGCCGCAGCGCGGTAATTCAGCTGCGAGAGCATGACGTCGCGCAGCGAGACGTCCACCTGGCCGCCCCGGCCGGCCACGATCAGCGCCAAGAGCCCCAGCGCGGCGGTCAGCCCGGTCGAATTGTCCGCCGACGAATAACCGGGCAGGGTGGGTGGACCGTCAGGGTCACCTGTCATCGCCGCCACCCCGGTGGCCGCCTGGATCACATAGTCGAACGCCGGGTCATCTCCCCCGTCCAGCCCGAAGCCCGTCATCGCCACACAGACGATTCGGGGATTGACCTGCCGCAGTGACTCATAGGTGAGGCCGAGCCTGTGGATCACCGACGGCTTCATGTTGACCAGCAGGGCATGCGAATCGGCAACCAGTTCCACGAGTTTCGCGTGTCCGTCGGCCGACGCGAGGTCCAGGCAGACGCTGCGTTTACCCCGGTTCAGGCTCGCGAAGTAGCTGTCGCCGACCTGCCGGGAGATTTCGCCGCCTGGCGGCTCGACCTTGATCACCTCGGCGCCCAGATCCGCCAACATCATGGTCGCGTACGGGCCGGCCAGCATGACGCCGACCTCGATGATGCGGATGCCCGCCAGCGGCGCACTCACCGCACCGCCTTTGCGAGTTCAGCGATCACCTCGCGGGTGCGGTACTTCGACGCGATCAGCTCGTCCCGGTTCGCCCCGATCGGCAACAACCGCACGGACAAGTCCGTGACACCGGCGTCGGCGAACTGCTTGAACCGCTTCAGGATTGACTCCTCGTCACCGGCCGCGCACAGATCGCCGACGGTGCGGGCCTCCCCACGGTCGAGCAGCCGCTGGTAGTTCGGCGATGTCTCGGCCTCGGCCAGCACGCGGTTGGCCCGGTCCTTGGCGGTTTCGATCTCGGAGTTGGCGCACAGCGTGACGGGGATACCTGCGACGATGCGCGGCGCAGGCCTACCCGCGTCGGCGGCAGCCTTGGTGATCCTCGGCGCGATGTGTTCGCCGATGGCTTTCTCGTCGGCCATCCACAGCGATGTGCCGTCGGCGTGCTCGCCTGCGATCTGCAGCATCACCGGACCCAGCGCGGAGACCAGCACCGGCATCGGGGTATCCGCTCCGAGCACCGTGGGGTTGTGCACCGTGAACGAATCGTTCACCACGTCAACGTCCCCGGGCCCAGCGAGCGCGGCGTTCAACACCTGCAGATAGTCGCGGGTGTAAGCAGCCGGCTTCTCGTAGGGCAGGCCCAGCATGTCGCGAATGATCCAGTGGTGCGACGGACCGACGCCGAGGGCCAGCCGACCGGCCGACATGGCATGCACCGAAAGGGCTTGGCGGGCAAGCGCTATGGGATGCTGTGCCTGCAGGGGCACCACAGCGGTCCCGAGTTCGATACGCGACGTGTTCGCCGCCATCAAAGCGACCATGCTGAGGCAGTCGAAGTCGTTGGGCACCTGGGGCATCCACGCACTGTCCAGCCCCGCCGATTCGGCCCATCGAATATCGGAGACCAGCTTGGAGACCTTGCGCGCCATGTCACCGCGCTCGGCCCCGATCATGACGCCCAGACGCATCAGCCTGACACCTTCCCTGTGAGAGCGCGAACCTCGGTCACCAAGAGCTCGAGCGGGGTTCCCGTCGGAAACACCGCCGCCGCGCCGGCATCCAGCAGTTTCTGCACGTCGCCCTGCGGGATGGTGCCCCCGACGACGACCGCGATGTCGTTGGCGTCGGCTGCCCGCAGCGCTTCGACGGTGCGAGCGGTGAGCGCCACGTGCGCCCCGGACAGGATCGAAAGACCCACCAGCGCGACGTCTTCCTGCAGGGCGATGGACACGATGTCCTCGATGCGTTGCCGGATACCGGTGTAGACGACTTCGAACCCGGCATCGCGCAGGGTTCGCGCGACGATCTTGGCCCCGCGGTCATGGCCGTCCAGCCCGGGCTTGGCGACGAGAACTCGAGTGGCCATACCTAGAACACCACCGGTTGCCGGAACTCGCCCCACACCGCTTTGAGCGCCGAGACCATCTCCCCCACTGTGCAATACGCGTTGGCGCAATCGATCAGCTTGTGCATCAGATTGTCGGTTCCTTCCGCAGAGCGCTTCAGTGCGGCAAGACTTTCCGCGACTGCCATCGCATCACGTTCGGCCTTGACCTTGCTCAACCGCTTGAGCTGCAGGTCGCGCCCTTCGGCGTCGAGTTCGTAAGTTGCGAGGTCGGGTGCCGGCTCGTCGACGACAAACCTGTTGACCCCGACCACCGGCCGCTCACCCGACTCGATCTCCTTGTGGATCTTGAAGGCCTCGTCGGCGATCAGGCCCTGCAGATAGCCGTCTTCGATGCAGCGCACCATGCCGCCGTGCGCCTCCAGATCGGACATGATGTCGATGATCTTCGCCTCGGTGGCATCGGTCAGCGCTTCGATGAAGTACGAACCACCCAGCGGATCGGCAACTTTGGTGACGCCGGTCTCGTAGGCCAGGATCTGCTGAGTGCGCAGCGCCAGCGTCGCGGACTCCTCGCTGGGCAACGCGAACGGTTCGTCCCACGCCGCGGTGAACATCGACTGCACGCCGCCGAGCACCGACGCGAGAGCTTCGTAGGCGACCCGCACCAGGTTGTTCTGCGCCTGCGGGGCATACAACGAGGCACCGCCGGACACACATCCGAATCGGAACATCGACGCCTTGTCGGTGGTGGCGCCGTAGCGCTCGCGCACGATGGTGGCCCAGCGTCGCCTGCCCGCGCGGTATTTGGCGATCTCTTCGAAGAAGTCGCCGTGGGTGTAGAAGAAGAACGAGATCTGCGGGGCGAATTTGTCGATGCTCATCCGGCCGCGCTCGACCACCGTGTCGCAGTAGGTCACGCCATCGGCCAGGGTGAAGGCCATCTCCTGGACGGCGTTGGCCCCGGCGTCGCGGAAGTGGGCCCCGGCCACCGAGATCGCGTTGAACCGTGGTACCTCGGCCGCGCAGAACTCGATGGTGTCGGCGATCAGCCGCAGCGACGGCTCCGGTGGCCAGATCCAGGTGCCGCGCGACGCGTACTCCTTGAGGATGTCGTTCTGGATGGTGCCGGTGAGCTTTTCGCGCGGCACGCCCTTGCGTTCGGCTGCGGCGACGTAGAGGGCCAACAGAATCGCAGCGGTGCCGTTGATGGTAAAGCTCGTGCTGATCGTGTCGAGCGGAATGCCGTCGAACAGAATCTCGGCATCGGCGAGGGTGTCCACCGCGACGCCCACGCGGCCGACTTCTTCGCCGTACTCGTCGTCGTCGGAGTCGTAGCCACATTGGGTGGGCAGGTCCAGGGCCACCGACAGGCCGGTTCCGCCTTGGTCGAGCAGGTAGCGGTATCGGCGATTGGACTCCTCGGCGGTGCCGAAGCCGGAGTACTGCCGGAAGGTCCAGGTCTTGCCGCGGTATCCGGAAGCAAAGTTGCCGCGCGTGAACGGGTAGGTGCCTGGCGCCGGTGGTTCGCCGGCCCGGTGGTCGGGTCCGTACACGGGCGCCAGTGGGATGCCCGACGGAGTCTGTACGTCATCGCTCATCACTGGATAACGTACTTGCGAAAAATGAGAATGCCAATACCGCCAGACGGAAACAGGCCGCGTGCAGTGGTCTGAACCAGCACAATGCCGTCCATCCCACCGGCGGCACCCGCTGATTACGAGACTTGCCAAAAATGAGAATGGCAATACCATCAGAGAACGGCGTCGCGCGAGGAGGCCCATGCCCAGCCAAGAGTCATTCACCGATCGCACAATGGTTGTGTCCGGCGGGAGTCGAGGCATCGGCCTGGCGATCGCGCTGGGCGCCGCCCGCCGCGGAGCCAACGTGGTACTGCTGGCCAAGACCGCCGAACCGCACCCCAAGCTGCCGGGCACCGTGTACACCGCAGTCGCCGAGGTGGAGGCCGCGGGCGGCAAAGCCGTCGCAGTGGTCGGGGATGTTCGCAAGGACGAGGATGTCGCACGGGCGGTCGAAACCGCTGTCGAGCATTTCGGCGGGATCGACATCGTCGTCAACAACGCCGGCGCCATCGCCACCGAACCCACCGAAGCGTTGTCGGCCAAGAAGTTCGATCTGATGATGGACATCAACGTGCGCGGGACGTTCCTGCTCACCAAGGCCGCGCTGCCGCATCTGCGCATCGCTGCTGATCCACATGTGCTGACGCTGGCCCCACCGATCAACCTGAACCCGCACTGGCTCGGAGCCCACCCGTCCTACACGCTGTCCAAATATGGGATGACGTTGTTGTCACTGGGGTGGGCCGCCGAATATGCCGACGCCGGAATCGGTTTCAGCTGCCTATGGCCAGAGACCTACATCGCGACCGCCGCCGTCGCCAACGGTGCAGGCAAGGACGTGCTCGCTGCGTCACGCAGCCCCGAGATCATGGCGGATGCCGCCGTCGAGATCCTGTCTCGGCCGGCCGTCGAAGTCACCGGACAGTGCTTCATCGATGCGCAGGTGCTCACCGCTTCCGGTGTCACCGACCTCGCCCGATACGGTGGCGGGGATGATCCGATCATCGATATCTTCGTCGACGCACCGGGACAGGGCCTATGAGCATTTCCGTGCTGCTGGAGATGGCGGTGTCGGGCAACCCGGACCGCACCGCGGTGGTGTCCGACGATATCCGCCTCACCGCCGGGGAATTGAGCGCGCTGGCCGACGGAGGCGCGGGCATCATCACGGCGTCCAGCGCGGCTCACGTGGCCTACGTCGGCACCGGCGGCGCGCTGTTGCCCCTTCTGCTGTTCGCCTCTGCGCGTGCCGGAGTGCCGTTCACGCCGCTCAACTACCGGCTGAGCGCCGACGGTCTGCGTGAGCTCATCGACAGGCTTCCCGAGCCGCTCGTGATCGCCGATGCCGAATACGCCGACGTCGTGGCCGGCGCAGGCAAACAGGTCATCACCTCCGAGGAGTTCGTGGCCTCGGCCGGCCAGTCCGAGCCGGTATCGGAATTCGTCGATCCCGATGCCGTCGCGGTGGTGCTGTTCACCTCCGGCACCACGTCGCGCCCCAAGGCCGTCGAGCTCACCCACAACAATCTCACCAGCTACATCACCGGAACGGTCGAATTCGACTCGGCCACGCCGGAAGACGCCGCGCTGATCTGCGTGCCGCCGTATCACATCGCCGGCGTCGGCGCGGCCATGTCGAATCTCTACGCCGGCCGGAAGATGGTCTACCTCCGGACCTTCGACCCGAATCGCTGGATCGAGTTGGTGCGGTCCGAAGGTGTCACCACCGCGACCGTGGTGCCGACCATGCTGGACCGCATCGTCGCCGCGCTCGAGGCGTCCGGAAGCACACTCGCGACGTTGCGCAATCTGGCCTACGGCGGTTCCAAGGTCGCGTTGCCCCTCGTCCGCAAGGCACTGCACCTGCTGCCCGGCGTCGGGTTCGTCAACGCCTACGGACTCACCGAAACCAGTTCGACCATCGCGGTTCTCGGCCCCGAGGACCACCGCGCCGCGCTCGCCACCGACGATGCGGCCGTGGCCCGGCGGCTCGGATCGGTGGGAAAGGTGGTGCCCGGCATCGAGGTACAGATCCGCGCCGACGACGGCACCGTACTCGGCCCCGGCGAGACCGGCGAGCTGTTCGTGCGGGGCGAACAGGTTTCGGGCCGCTACAGCGACATCGGCTCGGTGCTCGACGCCGAAGGCTGGTTTCCCACCAAAGACGTTGCGATGCTTGACGAGGACGGCTACCTGTTCATCGGCGGCCGCGCGGACGACACCATCATCCGTGGCGGCGAGAACATCGCCCCTGCCGAGATCGAGGATGTGCTCGTCGAGCATCCCGCGGTGCGCGACGTCGCCGTGGTCGGGCCGGAGGACCCGCAGTGGGGACAGATCATCGTCGCCGTGGTGGTGCCGACCCACGGCGCCACACCCGATCCCGACGAATTGCGCGAGCACGTGCGTGCGCAACTGCGCGGTTCCCGCACTCCCGACCGGGTGGTGTTCCGGGATGAACTGCCCACCAACGCCACCGGCAAGGTGCTGCGCCGCCAGCTGGTCGACGAACTTCAGCCCATCTCCAAGGAGTCAGCATGATCAAGAACGGCACCCGCCTTCAGAGCCAGGTGTGCGACACCCAGGTGATCGTCGTGCGCAGCGCCGACAGCCTCGACGATCTGCGCGCAGGCGGCGTCGCCATGATCGCCCTTGACGCCGAAAAAGATTCGGGCGCGACGATCGACCCGGCCTTCGCGGACGGCAATCTGATGGGCAAACGCTACGTCGACGACGCGGGCGCCGAGGTGCTGGTCACCAAGGCAGGTGCGGGCACGCTGTCGGTCGGCACCACGGCACTGAATCTCAAGGCGGCCAAGCCCCTGCCTGCCAGCGACTAGGTCGCTACGAAGACAGGCATGGAATCCCAGCCGCGCACCGTGGAGGTCGGTGACAACGCGGCGTTGTCCAAGTCCACCTCCCACACCGGGAAGCGCTTGAGGATCTCCTCGAGCGCGATGCGGCCCTCCAGCCGGGCCAGCGCCGAACCCAGGCAGTAGTGGGTGCCCACGCTGAACGCCAGGTGCTGACGCTGTTCGCGGTGGATGTCGAAAACCTCACCGTCGGGCGGGAATTGGCGGCTGTCGCGGACCGCCGCGCCGATCAGCATCATCATCACGCTGCCCTCGGGCACGGTCTCGCCGTAGAACTCCACGTCCCGGGTCACGTACCGGGCCACATGCGGGGCGGGCGGCTCGAAGCGCAGCAGCTCCTCCACCGCCTGCGGGATCAGCCCCGGGTTCTCGACGAGCTGGCGCCGTTGGTCCGGATGCTCGGCCAAAACCTTTGCCGCCCAGCCGATCAGCCGCGTGGTGGTCTCGTTGCCCGCTCCCGCCACCACATTGATGTAGATCAGCAATTCCTCGCGGGTGAGCTTGCGGGTGACGCCGTGCTCGTCGGTGAAGTCGACGTTGAGCAGGTCGGTCATGATGTCGTCGGACGGATTGTCCCTGCGCCAGTCGATGTAGGCCTCGAAGATCGACCCGTCGACCAGTCCCTCCTTGGCGGCCTTCATGGGCTGGCCCGCCTCGGTTCTCAGCTGCTCGTTGCCGTGGTCTCGGATCATCTCCTGATCGCCCTCCGGAATGCCCAGCAGCGCGCTGATCACGCGCATCGGCATCACGGCACCGAAGTCGGTGATGAAGTCGAACCTGCCGGCACCCACCAGTGGGTCGAGGGACTGCGCACAGAATTCGCGAATCTTCGGCTCGAGCGCGTTGATCTTGCGGGGCGTGAACATTCGGGCCAGCAGCTTGCGGTGGATGTCGTGGATCGGCGGATCCTCGAAGATCAGTGCGCCCGAAGGGATGTCGATGTTGGCTTTGATCAGCTCGATGATGGCACCGCGGGCCGAACTGAAGGTCTCATGGTCGACGAGCGCCTTGTTGACGTCGGCGAACCGGCTCAGCGCGTAGAAGTCGTGCTGCTCGTTGTAGTACAGCGGCGCTTCGTCGCGCAGCCGGGCGAAGGTGGGATACGGATTGGTGTTGATGTCGACGTCGTAGGGGTCGAAGTACACCTTCTGGGTCGCACTCGCTGTCACGGAAATCCACCTCTCTGTATACGAGAACGGAGCTTACACAGCCGTGGTTATGCGCGTAAGTAGCATCGGCCATTCGTCATGACATGTCCAGGGTTGCCGACGTCGTCAGGTCGAGTCGCGCTCGATCAGCGTCGCCACGCCCGCACTGCTCGGCTCCACGTCGCTGGGATACCCCAGCTCGGACATCATCGCCGCGACCGCCACGTCGACGATCGCCTTCGCGTCGAACGCCACCGACGTCAACGGTGGGAAGCTCACCGCGCCCAAGTCGATCGCGTTCACGCCGATCACCGCCATGTCCTGCGGGCAGCGCAAACCAGCCCGGCGCAGACCATGCAGCACCACAAACGCCGTCTCGTCGCTCTGGGCACAGACCGCCGTCACGCCCGCCGCAGCCCACCGGGCGACGATGTCCGCAGCATTCGATCCGTCCGCGGCGAAACTCGCGATCTCGAGTGCGGGCAACCCACGCCGCTCGGCCGCCGCACGCAATCCGACGAGCCAGTAATCGCCGAGCGGCCGCAGCTCCTCGTCGGTGGTGTACGCGAACGCCAACCGCGAATGCCCACGCCCCGTCAGGTGCTCGACGCGCATCTCTCCGATGCTGCGGTCCAACTCGCCGATCGAGTGCAGCTGCGAACTGCCGAGGTGGATCTGCGGTATGCCCGCCGAGGTCACCGCGGCCAGTGCGGCGCCGGTCAGTGGGAAGGTGCTGGTGACGGCCATCGGGTTCAGGTCGGCGATGGCGTCCACCACATTGCGGTCGTCGTCGGTCTCGAACTGTAGGGACAGCACCACACCGTGGCGCGCCAGCGCCGTGGTCAGCTTGCTGCCGACCTCGATGGGCAGATTGCCCAACGCCAGCCGGCCGACGACGTAGAGCACGACCCCGCTGCCACCGACCGCGAGGTTGCGGGCAGCCAGGTTCGGGCGGTACCCCAGCTCGGCGGCCGCACTGCGCACCGCGGCCTGAGTCTGCTCCGAGATGCGTTGCCCTTCAACGTTGTTCAGCACATAGCTGACCGTCGCGGTGGAAACCTTCGCCAGCCTCGCGACGTCGGCCTTGGTGGGTCTGGCGCTGCTCACGGTGTCATCGTGACATGTCGACGCTGACGACCCCGGCCGCGCGGCTTGCGGTCGCGGCGACCAGGCGGGCGTTGGGCTCGTCGACCTCCTGCACCCAGCGGCGCGCGGCCGCCTCTGGCTTGCCGAACCTGATGTGGCGATCGACAAGTCGTCGCACCCGCACGGCGTCATCGACTGTGCAGTACCAGATCTCGTCGATCTCAGCCGCGACCGCCCGCCACTGCGCGGTGTCGAGCAGCAGGTAGTTTCCCTCGGTGACGACCACCCGCACCTCGGGCCCGACCCCGATGGCCCCTGCGATCGGTTGCTCGAGATCCCGCTCGAAGGCCGGCGCATAGACCACCTCGGCCCGCGGCAGGCGAACCCGGCGCAGCAGTGCCGCGTAGCCTGCGGCGTCGAAGGTGTCGGGCGCGCCCTTGCGGGCCAACCGACCGAGACGGCGCAGCTCGACGTCGGCGAGGTGGAACCCGTCCATCGGCACGTGCACGACCGCGGCCTGCCCCAGCTGTACCGCGGCGGCCGCGACGAGCACCTCGGCGAGCGTGGTTTTTCCGGCACCGGGCGGTCCGGTTATGCCGACGACGGACGTGCCGGGGTGCGCGGCGTACGCGACGACGCGGTCGAGCAGATCGTTCAGGGTGCGGTGTTCGATGCCACCATTGTGGTCGTTTGCGGGCGATCGAATCACGCGACCCGCAGCCCGCCGCAATACTGAGATACTCGAGGCGTTGCGTTGCCCACCGGCGGCGCGTGCACACTGTGTCGGGAAGGCGGGGGGCAGTTGTCGGGTCGGCGTTCGTTTTGGTGGCCTTTGCTCGTCATCGCGAGCTGCGCGACGTTGCTGACCGGGTGCGGCGGCACGGTTGTGCAGGGTCATGCGACATCGATGATGTTCGACCCTGACCGGGTCGGTGGCCTACCCGTCACCGACGGCCACAGTGGTCTGCGGCCCAATCCGCCCGAGCCCAAGCGGACCGCGGACAACAGCGACGGCGGCGACATCGACCACATGGTGCTGTTGGCCATCGACGACATCGAAGAGTTCTGGAGCCAGAACGACTCGACACTGCCCAAGCGCTTCGAGCCGGTGACGACCCTGCTGTCCTACGACTCCCGAGACCCCAACAGCGTGGACATGTGCGGTTCGCCGTCATACAAGGTGGTCAACGCCAGCTACTGCCACGGCCCCAACATGGACGAGATCGCCTGGGACCGCGGCGTCATCGTGCCGGTCGCGTCGAAGTACTTCGGCGAGATGGCCCTGGTCGGCATCCTGGCCCACGAATACGGTCACGAGATTCAATTCAAGACCGGCATTCTCACCGACGACGACCCGATTTTCGTGGCCGAGCAGCAGGCCGACTGCTTCGCCGGGGTCTATCTGCGGTGGGTGGCCGCGGGACACTCCAAACGCTTCGAACTCAGTACCGGCGACGGGCTCAATCACGTGCTCGCGGGTCTGATCTACATACGCGACCAGCTCAAGACCGAACGGGCGGCCGCGTCCCGAGGCGTAACCAACGCCCACGGCTCGGCGCTGGACCGGGTCAGCGCCTTTCAGATCGGCTTCGCAGGCAATGTCGACCAGTGCGCGGCCATCGACATGGACGAGATCAAGAAGCGCCAGGGCGATCTACCCAAGTTCCTTGAGCCCGACGGGTACGGCGACACCCAGGCTGTGGACACCGCGATCGACACCGACACCCTCAAGAACCTGATGGATGTCCTCGGCGACATCTACTCGCCGTCCAAGCCGCCGACCCTGAGCACCGACGCCAAAGACTGCCCGGACGCCAAACTCTCCCCACCGGTGTCCTACTGCCCGGCCAACAACACCATCATCGTCGACCTGCCCGGGCTCAAGAAGCTGGCGCAAGCCAAGGATGAAGACAACCAGCAGGTGCTGTTGCAGGGAGACAACACCGCGATCTCGGTGTTCACCTCCCGCTACGCGCTGGCCGTCCAGCACGACAAAGGTCTGAGCATCGACACGCCCGTCGCGGCGATGCGCACCGGCTGCCTCACCGGCGTCGGCCAAGCCAAAATGGCCGAACCCGGAGGAAAACTCACCCTCTCGCCCGGCGACGCGGACGAGGCCATCTCCGGTCTACTCACCAACGGCCTGGCCGCCAGCGACGTCAACGGCAAACTGCTCCCGGCCGGCTTCACCCGCATCCTGGCCTACCGCTCCGGTGTCCAAGGCACCGAGGACGAGTGCTACCAACGCTTTCCGTGACGATAGATGTTCCCCCTCTGACAAGGAGAGGTCATGAGTGATCCCCAGCCCTGGTGGGCAAAACCGGGCGGAGTAAGCCCAGCGCCCGGGTCGACGCCACAGCAACCCGCGCCCGGCGGTGGTCAGTCGTACGGCGGTGGTCAGTCGTACTGGAATCCGAATCCGTCGAATCCACCGCAGGCACAAGCCAATCCCTATGCGGCGCCGCAGCAGCCATACGGTCCCCAGCAGCAGCCGTACAGTGCGCCGCAGCAGCAGCCGTACGGCTCACCGCCGCAGTCCTACGGTGCGCAGTCCAATCAGTGGCAGGGGTACAACCAGCCCACGAACCAACCTGCGTATCCCCCGCCTACGCCCAAGTCGTCGAACAACCGAACGCTGTTGATCGCCGGGTTGGTCATCGCTGCGATCCTCGTCATCGGTGGCGGTTTCGCGGTGTGGCAGTTCGGATTCAGCGGCGGCAAGGTGCTCGACGTCAAACAGGCCGAGTCGGGTGTGAAAGAGATTCTGTCCGACCCCATCAACGGCTACGGCGCCAACGACGTCGAATCGGTCACCTGCAACAACGGTGAGAATCCGAAGGTCGGCACGAACAACAGCTTCACGTGCAAGGTGCAGATCAATGGTGCGACGCGACAGGTGAATGTCGAGTTCACCGACGACAGCGGCACATACGCCGTCGACGGTCCGCGGTAGACCCGCCCATCAGCACCGAACTTCGAAAGGCGGCGAATTTGACGACGCAGCGGTCCGTCTGGCGACTCATGCTCGTGATGGCTTGTTGCGCATTGCTTGTCGCGGCCTGCGGAGCCGACGTGGTGCAAGGCCGGGCGACATCGATGTTGTTCCAACCGGATCGGGTCGGCGGGCTGCCGGTCACCGACGGCACCAGCGGGCTGCGCCCGAATGCCCCGCAGGCCACGCGCGACGTCGAGAACAGCGATCATGGTCAGATCGATGAGATCGCGGCGCTGGCCGTCGACGACATCGAAGACTTCTGGAGCAAGAACTTCACCGGCGCCTTGTCGGGAACCTTCGAACCCGTGCAGACGCTGGTGTCATACGACTCCGAGGACCCGCGTTCCCCGGAGACGTGCGGTAGCGAGACCGCCGGAAGAGTCAACGCGTTCTTCTGCTATGACGACGATCTGATCGCCTGGGACCGTGGCGTGATGTTCTCGGTCGCGCTGCAGTACTTCACCGCCATGGGAATCGTCGGGATTCTCGCGCACGAGTACGGTCACGCCATACAGTTCAAGTCCGGCATCGTCAGCCGCAAGGATCCGGTGCTGGTACGCGAGCAGCAGGCCGACTGCTTCGGCGGGGTGTATCTGCGGTGGGTGGCCGCGGGAAACTCCCCCCGCTTCGAACTCAGTACCGGCGACGGGCTTAACCATGTGTTGGCAGGCATCATCTACGGGCGCGACCCGCTGATGACCGAGGACGAGGGCGGCGGCAAAGCCCGCGGACACGGCTCGGCGCTGGACCGGATCAGCGCTTTCCAGATCGGCTTCGCAGGCAACAGCGACCAGTGCGCCGCCATCGACATGGACGAGATCAAGAAGCGCCAGGGCGATCTGCCGCACTTCCTCGAGTACGACAGCTACGGCGACACCGAACCGGTCGACACCTCGCTGGACACCAGCACTCTCCAGACCCTGATGGACGTGCTCGGCGACATCTACTCCCCGTCCAAGCCGCCGACCTTGAGCACCGACGCCAAAGACTGCCCCGATGCCAAACTCTCCCCACCGGCCTCCTACTGCCCGGCCAACAACACCATCATCGTCGACACTGCGGCCCTGAAAGCCCTGGGGCAGGCCAAGATCGAGGAAGAGCAGAAGCAGTTGGTGCAGGGTGACAACACCGCGATCTCGGTATTGACGTCCCGCTACGCGCTGGCGGTACAACACGAGAAGGGACTGAGCCTGGATACTCCCGTCGCGGCGATGCGCACCGGCTGCCTCACCGGCGTCGGCCAAGCCAAGATGGCCGAACCCGGTGGAAAACTCACCCTCTCGCCCGGCGATACCGATGAGGCGATCGCCGGACTGCTGGTCAACGGCCTCGCCGCCAGCGACGTCAACGGCAAATTACTGCCCGCGGGTTTCACCCGCATCCTGGCCTACCGCTCCGGGCTGCAAGGCGACGAAGACCAGTGCTACCAACGCTTTCCGTGAGCAGCTCAACATTCGGCGATGTTGACCGCCAAGCCGCCCAGTGACGTCTCCTTGTACTCGTCGGCCATGTCGGCACCGGTGTCGCGCATCGTCTTGATCGCGCTGTCGAGGCTGACGTGATGAACGCCGTCGCCGCGAACGGCCATGCGTGCCGCGGCGATGGCCTTGATGGCCCCGACCGCGTTGCGCTCGATGCACGGGATCTGGACCAAGCCGCCGACGGGATCACACGTGAGCCCGAGGTTGTGTTCGATGCCGATCTCGGCGGCGTTCTCGACCTGTGCGGGTGTACCGCCGAGCACTTCGGCGAGCCCCGCGGCGGCCATCGCGCAGGCCGATCCGACCTCGCCCTGACATCCGACCTCAGCGCCGGAGATCGATGCGTTCGCCTTGAAGAGTGACCCGATCGCGCTGGCAGTCAACAGGAATCGCACCACGTCGGCGTCATTGAAGCCGTCGATGAAGTCCCGGCAGTAATGAAGCACAGCGGGCACGATCCCGGCGGCACCGTTGGTGGGTGCGGTGACGACGCGTCCGCCCGCGGCGTTTTCCTCATTGACCGCCAAGGCGTACAGGCTGACCCACTCCATGCCCCGCAGCGGATCACGCTCATCGGCGTCGGCCTGCAGCCGAGCCAGCAGGGTGGCCGCCCTCCTGCGCACCCCTAAACCGCCCGGGAGCAGCCCGCCGGCCGCCATGCCCCGCTCGACACACTGCTGCATGACCGCCCAGATGTGCAGCAGCCCCGACCGGACCTCGGCTTCCGAGCGCCACGTCATCTCGTTGGCCAACGTCAGTTCACTGACGCTCAAACCGGCTTCTGCGCAGATCGCGAGAAGCTGGCGGCCACTGGCGAACTCATGCGGGGGCACAGCGGCATCGGTGGCCGCGGCCGCGCCTACGTCGTCGGCGGACACCACGAAACCGCCGCCCACCGAATAGTATTCGCGGCTCATGAGCACGTCGCCGTGCTCGTCGGATGCGGTGAATCGCATGCCGTTGCTGTGGTAGGGCAATCGCTGCCCCAGGTGCAGCAGCACGTCGTCGGTCACAGAGAACCGCACCTCGTGAACTCCGTTGAGCCGCAACCTGCCGCTCGATTCCACCGCGGCGAATCGAGGCTCGATGACGTCCGGGTCGATGGTCTCGGGATCGGCGCCCTCCAACCCGAGGATGACGGCGGTGACGGTGCCATGGCCCCGGCCGGTGGCGGCGAGCGAGCCGTACAACTCGCTGCACACCGCCGTCACGCGATCCAGCACTGCGCTCTCCCGCAGCTCGGCGACGAACGTCGCCGCAGCGCGCATCGGGCCGACGGTGTGCGAACTCGACGGACCGATGCCGACTTTGAACAATTCGAACGCACTGATGGTCACACTGCGGCTCCGGGGGTCTACAGCTCTCCAGGAGATTATCTCCGAGCTGTACCGCCGCCGGGCGGACTTCGGGTCGAAACCGTCAGCCGGTATAGCCGATCCGGCGGCTGATCTGCTCGGCAGCCGCGATGACCACCTGGGCGACCTCGTCGAACCTCGACTGCTCCAGCCGGTAAGCCGGGCCCGAAATGCTCAGCGCGGCAATGACCGATCCATTGTGGTCCCGGATTGGGGCAGCCACCGCGTTGAGCCCGGTCTCCAGTTCCTCACGCGTCGGCGCCCAGCCGTGCTCTCGCGCCGCCTCGAGTTCGGCAGCGAGACGAGCGATATCCGTGACGGTGGCGGGGGTATACGGCTCCAGCTTGCGGCCTACCAGCGCACGCACCTCCGAGGGCGGCAATGCCGCCAGCAGGATCTTGCCACTGGACGTCGCATGTGCCGGGTTGCTCTGGCCGACCCAGCTGCGCAACGCGATTTCACCACGGCCGACGGATTCGACGATGTTGATGATCCGGTCGCCGTCGAGGATCGCGATATTGGTGGTCTCGCCCGTCTTCTCGGCGACCTGATCGCAGATGTCCTGGGATTGCTTGACCAAATCCATCCTGGCCGTGGTCGAGCCGGCCAGCCGCACGATCGAGAAGCCCAGCTGGTACTTGCCGCGGTCGGACAACTGCTCGACGAAACCCCGCGATTCCAGGACCGCGATCAGCCGCGACACCGTGGACTTGTGCACACCGATCTCGGCCGCGATCTCGGTGACCCCGGCTGTCTGCAACTTTGCCAGGATTTCCAGCACCTGCAGGGCACGGTCCACCGATTGAACGGCCGCGACCGGCTGACGGCTGTTGCTGGGCAAACTCATAACACGTTCAGTGTAGAGGTGCGGCGCGAGCATGTGGGTCTTCCGTCAGCCTGCTGATGACCTCGACACCGTATTGGACAGCGTCTGACGCACCCGGCGCTGCACCGCGGCGATCTCCCGGACCCCGTCATTGAGCAGACTTCGGTTCAACGGCGACAGTTCCGACATGGTGATGATGTCGCCAGGTGTACACCCGGTGGCGAGCTGTTCGATCTGGTGAGCCATCCGCAGCCGCTGCAGCAGATCGAACACCTCGCGCAGGATATTCGCGTCGTCCTCGGAGAGAATTCCGTTGCCGGCCCCTGCCGCCAGCCGAGCCGGAGTGGAGGCAGACACCAGCCCGACGGTCAGCCCGGCCCAGCGGGCCAGGTTCACGATCGGAGTCAGCGCATGGGCCTTCAGGTCGAAGGTGCCGCCGCGGCGCGCGACGACATCGCGCAGTGAGCGCGGCCGCACCTTGCCCGCCAGCGCATCCAGCAACTGCAACCGCAAGGCGTGCGGGTGGTTGACCGGCATCCGCGAGAACGCCGCGGGCGCCGTGTGCAAGGCCGGGTCGCCCCAGACCACGCGCGCATCGAGTAGCAACGACGACATGACCAGCCCACGGTCCTTCATCGGATTGTCCAGCCAGCCTTCGGCCGCCGTTGACCACTCCGAAGCACACCGCGCGAAGCGCGCTTTGTAGGCCACGGCGCCGTTGGTGTCGGCGGGCAGCCCACAGTGGTCCAGCGTCGTGTGCACACCGGCCGCGATGCGCAGGAACCGCCCTTTGTCCGAACACATTTCGTCCGACCACGACAATGCGCTGTCCACATCGGAGGAGGGCATGGCCTCGCGTCGGGCAATGCTGCCCATGGTGAGCCAGGCGAACTGGTGTCGCCACGCCCCGGTCTGGTCGGCGATCTCCAGTTCCAGCGCTCGGCGCACGACGGCGTCGATCACCACCGAGATCACCGCACTCGTGCCTGCGGCGTCGGTGCCACCCCGGAACAGGTCGACGCCGAGATCGGTGATGCGCCGCGCCGCGATCTGCAGCTCGGCGGTATTCGTCGCGAACGCGATGGCCCGGCGCAGCACGAAGCTCTGCCGGGTCGATGAGGCGACCAGATCGGTCTCCTCCACAACACCGAGCACCCGTCCGCCGTGATCGACCACGGGCATGTGCCGCAGGCCGAATTCCAGCATCTCCATCAGCACGGTCGCACCAGCTCGATCACCGGTCACCGTGTGCGCGGGTGCGCTCATCGCGTGCGCGACCGGAGTGTTCAGACCCATACCCGCGGCAACCACCCGGGTGCGCAGATCACGGTCGGTGAAGATGCCGAAATCGCCGTCCCGCAACGGGATCAGGACGTACGAGGAGTGCCGCTCCGCCATCAACTTCACCGCATCGCGGATCGGCGTCTCGGCCGCGGTGAGTACCGGCTCGGCCCGCACCAGGTCGGCCACCGCTGCGCGTGAGGTCCGCTGCGCGACGCTGCGGCCCGAGATCCGGTCCCATGCCGAGGAGGCGATGTACGACAGTCCTTCGGGATTGGCGAAGACCGACCGCACGAGTTGTCCCGGCAGCCGCAGCAGTGTGCTCGGTTCGGTTGCGCGCGCGGCGAATTGGACCTTGCCGCCGGTGAGCAACGCATAGACGCCGAAGATGCCGCCGGGTTCGACGGTGTCCAGTGTCTCGTCGCCCTCCCCCACGCCGGCGAACAACACGACATGGCCCGCGCGCAGCATCCACACCTCGTCGGGGACCTGCATCGTGTAGTCGGTGATCAGCTCACCGGCGTCGAAATGGTGTGTGGTGGACGCCGAGGCGAGTTCAGCCAGGGCGTCAGGGGCCATCGACTGAAACGGTGCGTGGTCGCCCAGATAGGCGACCACGTCCTCGGCGGTGCTCACATCACTGTTTTCTCATCAGGTCTGCGCACTTCTCGCCCATGGCCATCACCGTAATATTCGGGTTCACGGC
>NZ_LZTB01000121.1 GCF_001665685.1 Mycobacterium sp. 852013-50091_SCH5140682 | reverse complement strand
CGAGCGTGCGTAGTAAGTGAGCTATGGCGCGTGTTGATGGGAGTTACGGCGACGTCCTCCTGCTGTTGTTGAAGGGCTTGGTGTCCCAAAAACAGCGAGGAGGACGTCGTGTCCAAGGGTAGTGGGTTGTCGCGTGGTGACAAGCGTCGTAATGCACGGTTGACCCGGTTGCGGGGGTTGGTTCCGGTCGAGCATGCGATCGTGGGGATCGATCTGGCCGATGTGAAGCAGGTGGTGGTGCTGGCCGATCATGACTCGCGGGTGTTGGTCCGTAAGCGGGTGTCGGTCAAGGCCTGGGATTTGGGTCCGGTGTTGGACTGGGCCGCTCGGCAGGCCCATGAATTGGGTTTTGCTGGCGTGACGGTGGGTTGTGAGCCCACCGGGCATCGGTGGCGGGTGCTCAATGAGCTTGCGACCCAACGCGGTATGGCGTTTGTGTGTGTGAATCCGATGCTGGTGGGCCGGGCTCGCGAATCGGAGGATTACACCCGCGATAAGAGCGACGACAGGGATGCGGTGCTGATCGCGCGGCTGGTGGCCCAACTGCACTGTTATGTCCCTGAATGGGCCGATGAAACCTGGGCGCGGCTACGGCAGTTGGGGGCGCGTCGGGAGCGGTTGGTCACCGAGGCCACCGCGTGTGTGCAGCAGCTGGGTGATCTACTCGAGTGTGCGTGGCCGGGGGTACTTGATGCCGCGGCTAAGCCGTTTGAGTCGATGAACTGGTGTGCGGCTCTGGCCGTGGTGTTGGGCCGCTGTGATGGTCGGCCAGAGAAACTGAGCCGCCTGGGGCTGGCGCGGTTTGAGGCCGCGGTGCGCCGCGAACTGCCCCGCTGGGGCGGGTCTCGGATTCGGCGGGGGATCGTCGAAGGGGTGTTTGTCGCGCTGGTCGACCCCACCGGCGTGTGGGCGCAGCGGCGCGGTGCACTCGAACGAGCCGGCTGGGTGTTGGACGATTGGCATACCGCTAAAGCGCGTCTGGTCGAGGTGGAAACCCGCATGGTCGACGTGCTCGACACGTTGGAGCTGACCGAGCTGGTCACCAGCATCCCGGGCATCTCCGCAGTCGGTGCGGCCGCAATGTTGGCCGAAACGGGTGATCCCGCCCGTTTCGACAGTCCCCGCGCCCTGGTCAAACACGCCGGGCTGTGTCCCCGTGACAACGCCAGTGGCGCTTTTAGCGGTCGATCACGGATCTCGCGGCGGGGTCGACCCGGGCTGCGGCTGGCTGCCTGGCGTGCGGTGTGGGGTGCGCTGGCGCATAACCCGGTGATGGCCGCGCGCTACCGTTATCTGACCACCCGCCAAGACAATCCGCTCACCGACGGCCAAGCCCGCGCAGCCATCGCTGCGGCGTTGCTGCGCTGGCTGCACGTCACCACCACCCGGAAAGTGCGCTGGGATGCCACCCGCGCCGGCGCCGAGGTGATGCCGATCGCTGCCTAACCAGCGCACCCCAATGACCACGGTTGGGGCCAAGCTCCACACGTGCCTGAGGCACCACCACGGTGACCTCGACAGACACCATGAGCAGGCCCCGCCCGTCCTCACCGAACTCGGTTGAACGCAGTCGGGTACCAACCCGCTTGACGAACTACGTTGAGACGAGGACCGGGCCGGCCACC